>JAUZRQ010000038.1 GCA_030950365.1 Candidatus Zhuqueibacterota bacterium
CAGCACGTCCCTGAGCCAGGCGAACGGTTCGATGCCGTGTAATTTGGCTGTGGTCAACAGACTGTACAGCATGGCCGCCCGGCGCGCGCCTTCATGGGAGCCGGCAAAGAGGTCGTTTTTTAGGCCCGGGACCAGCGGCAGATTGCGCAGGCTTTTCGGTTTGTGACGAGACCGCGTGGGTTATTCGGTATTTTTGCAGCCAGTACCGGAAAACGGCATAGGATAGATGGGTTTCTCGGCAGAACGCTTTTTGTGAAAGTCCGCTGCTCAGATACCTTTTGACCAGGGGCCACATGGTGGCTGCGGTAATCCGCCCGGCAGGCTTGCTTTGGGCCGGTGCTTGTCGTGACATGGCAACACTCCTTTCGTCAATTTGCTGCTAATCTACGAAAAGAGCCTGGAAAATGAAAGATGCACTCCGGCGGACGGATACCTTCATTTAACGTACTAACAAAAGTTTCTTTGTTTCTGATAGGCCACCGATCGTAACTTTGTAAAAATACACGCCGCTTTTCACTTGCCTTCCTTTCGCATTTTTTCCATTCCAGACCACATTATGCGAGCCAGGATTCAGTACGCTATCCACCAGTTTTATGACAGAACGCCCCAACAAATCGTATATTGCAAGCGTGACATGGGAACGTCTTTCTAACCAAAACATAATCGTTGTGTTCGGGTTAAACGGATTGGGGTAATTCTGAGATAAGCCAAAGCCATCGATGGCAGGTTTCACTTCGGGCAACTCGATGCTTGTTGGTAAACTACTTAAAATTTCGATCTCACTCCATGAAACCCATGAAGGGCTTTCAACGGTTTCTACTTTAATGAAACGTACATTCGACCATGAGGGCCCGGCGGTCTGTTGTAAAATATCGCCGCTCTGGGTGAAACCTGAGAATTCATGCAAAAGGTTGTACGGATCACCAGAATTGGTCTTACCCCAAATTCGATGTCGGGTGTTGCCTGCTGGAAATTGTTCCACCGCCAGTCGTAGGATGGCAATGTTCACGGGGGATTCAAGATCAATCTCGATCCATTGGGGAGGGTGAGCGCCCGCTCCCCAGTTGGTGTTCATCCAGCCATCTACTGCATGTTCAGCGGGTTGGTCTGGCAATGAGGAGGATGCGGTGACCGGTTTATGCAATGCCAGGTTATCTTCAAAAAAGTCGAAGGAGCCGGCCATGCAGGGGTCCGGGCGACCTGTAACAGAAAGAACTTTGTTGATAGCTCCGCCGGCCTCCGTACCCGTCCACACCTCAGCATCATCTGTCCCTTGCCAGTGCCAATGCAACCAACCATCAAAACCGTAATCACAAGATGCGATTTGCCAGTCTTGCACCCCTCGTGCGGCTGCTTGCGGAGTCCGGAACACAAATTTGAATCCTCCGAATTCTCCCAGAACAAGCGGTTTTGCTTCAAATCCCGAGATACCGAAATTTTCGACATATTGCGCCATGGTGAGGCCACCCGGTCCCGGATACAAATGGAGATCCAGAAAGTCTATGGCAGGGTTTGATAAAACATTGGTAATATCCACCAAACGGCCATCTTTGCGCCAGGCATGAGGCGTATCTGGTGCAAAAAATCCGATGGTGAACAGGGCTTCGGGATCGAGATTCCGGATGGACTGACTGATTTCAGCAATCCAGAAGTCCAATCCTTCTAAAACCATTTTCCGTTTTTGTTCCGGAAGGCTCATATCGTACGTTTTGCCGTTGGCGGTTGTTACCATGCCGGAATTCAGGGACAGGGGAGGTTTATCGCCGAAAAAAAATTGCTCATTCCGCAATGCATAAGCCAAAATGATGTCTAATGGAGCATCGCGCTCGATCAACCCTTCCACGATTTCCGTCCAATAGTTTTTGTAAACAGCGAAGCCGACGGGGGAGAGATATTGCGCGTTCATATAGCCGTCAAAGGTGGTGCAGCATTGCGCTTCCACCTGCGGCACGTAGCCACCACGTTTTGGTAAATCATTGGAGGTCAAGATTACATAAATTTTGTGCGCTTTCGCGAGTTGAAGGAAATCCGCAATATTGTCTAAAAATGCTGCAGAAAGGCCGCCCGCGGGGTCTCCGATGCAGTCGCTACCGCAGTTATCCACAAAAACACGAACCGTATTATACCCCTGCTCACGCATTTGCTGCAAAGCCGATGTGACCTTGCCGGAATCGTAGAACCGAGGCGAAAAAAGCCGGTCTTGCCTTTCTGCGAGGTCCAAAAAATTAGCACCGCGCACCACGAACGTTTCACCGCTACCCCGGTCGTAAAATTCTGCAACCCCATCCACCGAGCGAATGCCGATCCGGCTTATGGGTTGAGCGATGGCATTGGCTGCCATTATTCCAAACACGATGAAAACAGACAGATGATTTTTCTTTGGAAATTTCATGAGGTTTTCCTTTAGATTGTGCGTGGACGTGAGCGTCACTCCCGCAGGGAGTGGCTTTTCCAGCGCTTGTTAAGCCGAGCGCGAAGCGCGTCGGCGTAATCTGTTTGTTACCGACTCGGGCGATGGGCTGTCCATAGCACAGCACGAATTGGAGTCAAAAACGGGTGCTTACCTCGCAGACGGTCTATCCGGAATTGTCATGGAATTCCTTGATAAACGTATCCAATGGCAAGTTTGAAGGAAGCCAATGCCATTCCCCATATAAGTCAGGGGGCTTGAAAAAGAAAAGTCTTCGGAAAATCGGAAGGGAGCTAGATGGCATTTTGATAACTAAAATAAGAATTGCTGGAAAGATGTCAAGCCATTTTTGCGGTGTTTTGTCGCTGAATGGTAATCTTTTTTTCGCTTATTCACGTAACGCAGCTTTTTCGGGGCAATTCGTCATGGCGAGGATCCACCAGCCGGCGGAGACGACGCAATCTTCCCTTTTCAAGTAAGAGGACCGCCACGCTCACGTCGTTCGCACGATGACGGATTGCCTTACCTTTCTCCAGGACAAGGCTAACGGTTTGATTGCAAAGCAATTGCATTGTAGAATTCGAAACTTTTCAGTCATCATCACCAAAGGAACCCGACTTCGTCATCGCGAGCGTCCGCTTTCGGCGGACGCGCCTGTCCGACTGCTGGCGGATGGCGATCTCCGAGGAAGAAGCAAGGGGATTGTCTCGCCCGCCGAAGGCGGGCTCGCAATGACGGATGATGGTCTCAACAGTTGCTCGAATTCTGGTTAATATGCATAAGCCTGGTCTTTTTTAGTCAATCTCCAGGCTACGAAATGGACCGTTCAACAACCGCTTTTCAATTGTGTGTCACGGATAGGCAGGAAACACGTAGGCCACGGATTAACGCGGATAAGCGCGGATTGGATTGTGAGATGCTTTTCAATCGGGGTACTACGTCAGCGTGCAAAAAGTCCGTTATGCAAGCTTTCATGCAGATTCGTGGCTAAACATTTTGTGTAGGCGAGCAGATTACCAATTCGGCTTCCGTCCATTCCAGTGCGTAAAATCGTCTGTGGCTTAAAAAACAAAAGGCGGTCAGAGACCGCCTCTTTTCCAGGTACTATCCACGTTCATTCGAATCATCCGTCACCATGCCACATCCATCCAATCATGCAGGCTGATTCTCTTTTTGGGAAGCCGATGCGTTGCCAATAGTGTGCAGCGTGGTGTCGGCGCCGTCGCGGGAGATGGGCAGGCGCGCCAGCATCCAGGCCATGAAGCCGCCTTCCAGGTTGGTGACGTTCTCGTAGCCGCGGCTTTGCAGCAGGGTCGTGGCCACAAAGCTGCGGCCGCCGCTCTGGCAGTTCACTACGATCTGCCGGTCCCGTGGCACCCGGTCCATGTCTTCCAGCAGCCGCGTCAGCGGCACGTTCACCGAGCCCGGTATGTGCCCGGCGCGGTATTCGTGATCCGCCCGAACATCCAGCACCAGTAGCTCGCGCGCTTCGATGGCGTGCTTCACTTCGTGTACCGTCTTCAGATCGATTTTGTGCAGCGGCTGGCGTACGACCATCGGATAGGTCTTCAGCGTGTCCGTCGGGAAATAGCCGCGGATGTTATCCAGTCCGACGCGGATGAGCGCCGTCACCGCTTCTTCGAGCCGGTCCTCATCCACAATCAGGTAAATGGGCTGATCGTACGGCAGCACCCAACCGGCATAGGTGTTGAACGAGCGATTGAGCGGGATGCCCACCGTGCCAAGGATGTGGCCGAGGGCGTATTCGGCCTGCGAGCGGGTATCGACGATCCAGGCGCGTTCCTGCACCAGCTTCGCCAGGACGCGGGCGTCCAGCCGCGGCACCTGCGGCAATCCGCCGAGCACCTTCGGCCCCTCCTTATTCACCCGCTTCATCACCGCAAAATATTTCGGCGGATCGGGCTGACCTGCGAGCACGGCCTTCACGAACGCCTCTTCGCTGTCGATATCAAAGGCCCAGTTGAACCGCTTTTCGTAACCGAGCGTGGAGGTGGGAACGGCGCCAAGGGATTTTCCGCAGGCGCTGCCCGCGCCGTGCGCCGGCCAGACCTGCAGGTAGTCCGGCAGCTCGCGGATTTTTTGCAGCGACTGGAACAGTTGCCGCGCTCCGATTTCTTTGGTGCCTTTGATGCCGGCGGCTTCTTCCAGCAGGTCGGGGCGGCCGACATCGCCGACGAACAGGAAGTCACCGGTAAAGATGCCCATGGGCTCGCTGGCCGCGGCCGTATCGGTGAGCAGAAACGACATGTGCTCGGGCGTGTGGCCGGGGGTGTGCAGCGCTTTGAACTCGATGTTGCCGACGCGCCAGGTGTCGCCGTCTTTGAGTAGCACGTGATCGTACGGCTCGAGATATTCGTATTTCCATTCCGAGCCGCCTTCGTCCGACACATACAGCCGCGCGCCGACGCGTTCGGCCAGTTCGCGCGCGCCGGACACGAAATCCGCGTGGATATGCGTCTCGGTCACCGCCGTGATGACCAGATTTTCTCTGGCGGCCAGCTCGAGATATTGATCGATGTCCCGGCCCGGATCGATCACGATCGCTTCGCCGGTGGCCTGACAGCCCACCAGATAGGACGCATGGGCCAATTTATCATCATAAATATACCGCAGTAGCATAGTCACCTCGCCAGTTGGTTTGAACTATCTCCGGGTTATTGGATTGATATGCAGGGCGCAATTTCGGAACCAGGGGCCCCATCGCCATCTCGCCATCCAGGCGCCAGGTTCCAATATAAAAAATAGCACACCAATCCATAAGGAAATTTTTCAATTCTTCTTTTTAGTTTGATGCTTTTGCTGCAAGTTTTTGGTCAGATTGGGGAGCAAAATTTCTTTCACCCAGCGATAGTCCGGCGTGATGGCCAGTGCCTTATCGAACGCCTGCCTGGCGCGCGCGGAGTCGCTGTTTTGCTGATAGGCCAGTCCGAGCCAGGCAAATGCCTCTTCATGTCCCCAGTCTGGCGCCAGGGAGTCCGCCGCGTTGAACCGCGCAAACAGCTCCGTGGCCCGGCGAAACCCCGCCAGGCCCTTGTCCGTGCTTCCGCCAAACATGGGTGGCGTGAAAAACAGCCGGAGGGCGTTCAGCAGCACGACGCGAGGATTTTGCGGCTCCAGCGCCAGCGCCGCCTGCATGTTTTTCGCCGACTGCGGTCCGAGAAACATGGCCGAGGCCGGTTCATACTGAATTTTTTGTCCGAGGCAGGAACTCAGCAGGGCATAGGCTTCGGCAAAGCGGTTGTCCAGCCGGATGGCCTGTTTGAGATGCTCGATGGCGCGATCGAGGAGCTGCCGCGCACGCTGGCGGTCTTTAGGCTGGTAAAAGAGCGACATGCGATAGTCGGCGTAGCCGAGATAGTAGTGCGTCCATTTCTGCAAGGGTTTGATGGACAGCAGTCGTTCGAACATGCCGCGGGCTTCATGCATTTGTTCGATATCCCATTGCGCCACGGCCTGATTGAGTTGTTGCCTGGCCTGCAGGAGGCCGGTGCGGGCTTCCTGCACGCTTTGGGCCGATACGGACAGGGCCGGGATGAAGAGAAACAGGCAAGCCAACAGCGAGCATGGGGTAAGAATACGGTTCATGATGAGGCACCTCGTTGTTTGGGGTTCCAGGAGATTGATGATTGCGGATAATAATGTATCGTATTTGATACCTCTGTTTTGATGGAACCACGAAGAACGCGAAGGACACGAAGAAAAGCGAAGGTTATTTGATAATGCAATGGCGTTGATCGGTGCAAATCTGTGGTGACGTGTTCATGGTAAAAGTGCGCAGTTTCACAAGCTGGGAGCTTGTGAAACGACGAGCTGCCGCTTTTTCCGCATTTGGGTTGAACCACGAAGAGCACGAAGCTCACGAAGAAAAGCCGTTTTCTTTCTTCCTTCGCGACCTTTGTGGTTGATAATCTTTCCCTGAATTAGATCAGAAAAGTATTGATCACCCCAAAGCGCAGGAGAATACAAAAAATAATTGCCTGGCAATCTGGGTTTTATCCGCGTTAATCCGTAGCTAATGCAAAAATCCACAAGCTGGAAGCTTGTGCTACGAGGCTGATCGATCTAACAGCGTCTCTGACGCTGTTTTGGAGGCGATGGATGTGGTCCTCGGATACACGGTCAGAGACCGTGTAGGATCGGTTGAAATTTTTTGAACCACAAAGCTCCCGGAGAAAAGCAGGAGCGGCGCGATATCCCTGGCGGAAGCTTAGCTGGATCACCGCGTCTTGCCCAGCAGCATCACGCTGACGCCAAAATACACGAACCGGCGGTAGTTGGTTTCTCGCGGGCGGCGTTCGGAATAGTCCACGCTGTAGTCCCAGTCGAGCACGTTCACGCGGTTGAGGAGATTGGAAACCGCCAGATAGAAAACCGCCGCGCTTCCGTTGCCGAAGGGATAGTACAGGCTCAGGCTGGCGTCCAGCCGCTGGAACGCGGGCAGCCGCTCGCTGCCAACCGGCCCCTCGATGGGCAGATAAAAATCGAACGGCTGCTGGCGGACGGCGCCGAGCACCGGAGTGACCGGCCGGCCGGTGGCATACCGGTACGTGAGGCCGAACGACCAGTGCTGGTAAAGCTGGGTCTTGGCCACCACGGTCAGATTATGCGTGATGTCGAACGGCGACGGTCCGCGCTCGTACACATACCGGTCGGCGAGCTGCCGCGCCTGCAGCCGCCGTGATTTCAGGAAGCTGTAGGAAATCCAGCCGTTGAAGCGGGTGAGCAAATAGGCGCCGTACTTCACGAACACATCCATGCCGCGGGTATCGCCATCTCCGGTACTAATGAAATTGCGCTCGAGCGACGGCAGCACCAGGTGGCGGTAGGGCTTGGCATACGCCTCGGCGCGGATATGCCAGTGCTTTTTCTGATGCTCGAACGTGAGTACCAGATGCCGGGCTTCCTGCGCGCGCAGCCCCGGGTTGCCCGAAGTGGTGTTGTACTGGTATGGCTGCGGAAACTGGTGGTACATGCCCCAGGACAGCCGCAGGTTGGTGGTTCGCGAAAGCTGGAAGCGCAGCGAGAGCCGCGGATCGACCACCCGCTGTCGCGACAGTGAGTGCCAGTCGCTGCGCAGCCCGAAGCCGGCAAACCACCGGCGGCTCAACTGAAGATTTGCCTCGGCATACAGGCCCTGGCGGCCGGCGCGCACGCGTTCATGGATTCGCCAGACCTCCGCTTGCGGATCCAGCACGCGCGAGAACACCGGAATTTGGCCGGAAAACGTGTTCGTGGTCCACTCATACTCCATTCCCCAGGCGATTTGCAGCCGCGGGCCAAAAGCTTTTTCCGCATCCAGGCGGATTTTATCGGTGATGTCGCCTTCGGTGAGATCGAGCGCACCGAGCCGGCGGCGAGCCGTAAACCGGTTCCGCGACAGACTGGTTTTGAGCAACCAGCCGCGGAAAATGTCCTTCCATTGCAGGTTGTGCAGCCGGTTAGTTTCATTGCCGTGGTACACGCCATCGAACGATGGCTCGTTCACATGCACGCCAATGCGATCGGTGCTGGCAAAGTTGAAAAATTTCAGCGAGCCGGTGGGCGAGTAGCGGTAGATCAGACTCAGATGGCCGTCGGTGCTGCGCGGCGTGACAGCAAATTCGTCGATGCGACCGTTGAGGCGAAACATGGCGTCGGTGAAACTGCGGTTGCCCGAAAAACGCAAGCCCAGCCTGCCATCGGCCAGCCGCGTGTTCAGTCCGAGGGAAGCAGCAGCCAGCCCGAGCCCCAGCACATACTCCTCCTGCGGAGGCATGTCCTGGCTCTGCATGTCGAGAATCCCCGATAGCGCATTGCCGTATTTGGCGGAAAATCCGCCGGATGAAAAGAAGGTGCCCTTGACCAGAAACGGAGAAATGGTGCCGAAAATACCGCCCGTGGGCGATTCGTATTTGTACGGATGCACCACCGTTGCCTGATCGAGAATGGTGACCGTTTCGTTAACGTTGCCGCCGCGAACGAACAGGCCGGAGCCTTCATCCAGCATGGCGACGCCGGGAAAGGTTTTGATGGCCAGAAAAATGTCGGCAGCGGTGCCGGGGGTGGTCACCACGTCGAGGCTGCGCAGAGTGACGCCCTTCTCGTCGCCGGTGGAAAAGGCGCTGGCGGTCACCACCGCCTCTTTCAGCAGGATGAGGGTTTCGTGCAGGATGAAATCCACCCGCAGCGTGTCGCCCGGTCGGATGACCACGGCTTTTTCTGCGGACTCGTAGCCCATCATGCTGGCGCGCAACCGCTGCTGTCCGAATTTGCGCGTGCGAAACCGGTACAGGCCGGTGGAATCGCACACGTCGCCGTCGAACGATTGCAGCAGATGCACATTGGCATAGGCCATGGGATGGCCGTGGGCATCGCACACCTGGCCGTAAATAAGAGCCAGGGATTCCTGGGACAGCAGCAGCTCCGGCAACCACAGTGCCCAGCCAAAGGAACATAGTGGTATGTACACCAGAATGGTCCATTTGCGGATCAATATGGAGATGGCTGGCATGGTTTCCTCAATTCACTATTCAGTGTTGTGCTACGTCGGATGCAAGATAAACAAGGCAGGCGAAGATCGGAACCGGGGGTCGCTAAGCTGCGGCAGGATTCGATAAACAGTCGGAAGAGGCGGATGACCGGGCAGGAATGAAAGTTTTTCATCACAAAGCCACAAAAGGCACGAAGAAACAGGTGTTTTGGTGTTCCTTCAAAATGCTGAATTCGGGATAAGAATGAACCTGATTTGATATCGTCTTTGACGATATATTTCAAAAAACAGTAGCCCGGTCATTGAGGTCGGTTGACATTACCACTATTCCGTGTACACAATAACCGAATACAAATATCGTGGAAGAAACGGATTCGTGGTGATTCGCCTGAAAAACCTGTGGCCGCCTGAAGGCTGATCGCAATAGCGGCTTTAAGGAGAGGATTGATTTTGATTAAAGAATAGGCATCGATTAAATTGTCTTATCGAAGATTATATAGGATACCGTTCTATGAACTCTGTGGGCTCTGCGAAATCATATTATTATTAGCTTTCATCGAAAAGCCAATGGCCAGGCAATCGACCTGTCAAATTCAAATTGCGAATGCAAAGAAATTTTCTTAATTTTGACTGCCTGATCAATCAGGGAGAGAATTGCTTATGCTGTTCGGGATCGCTATATCCAGCATCTATTCTCATATATAAGAGAATAGCGTTCGAGCGCCTGAGGAAAACGCACATTACAGCTTATAAACATCGCTTTAAGAATGACCATCGACGTTGTATAACCCACCTCGCGGTAAGCCTGCCTGGTCTATCGAATACGAACATCCGGTGGACAGGACGCTGATTTTCACAATACGATACGGGGAAGAGAATCTTTTCTATTATGAAGAATATGATTCAACAGGTTTATGAGACCGCTGTCGGACAGTGCCGCATGCATCCCGGCCGTGTGCTGGTTGCGGTGTCCGGCGGGCCGGACTCCGTGGCGCTGTTGCATGTGCTGCTGGAGCTACGGGATCGGCTCGCCGTGCAGCCGGTCGTTGCGCATGTTCATCACCAGTTGCGGGCAGAGGCCGATGCTGATCTGGCGTTTTGCCGCGAGCTGGCGCAACAACACGAATTGCCTTTCGTGTATTGCCGTGTGGATGTCCGCGCGCTGGCCGATAACAGCAAAATGAGCCTGGAGACGGCGGCGCGGCAGGCGAGGTACGAGGCACTGGAGGCCATGGCCGATGAGCATAAGTGTCACGATATTGCGCTGGGCCATACGGCCAGCGATCAGGCCGAGACGGTGCTGGCCAACCTGGCCCGGGGTAGCGGACTGCGCGGCCTGGCAGGTATGCCGTACCGCCTCGGCCGCAGGGTGCGGCCGCTGCTGAATTTGCACCGGGCCGACATTTTGCAATTTCTCGAGCAGCGTGGTATTTCCTTCCGAACCGACGAGAGCAATTTCGACACCAGCTTTCGCCGAAACCAGATCCGGTGGCAGGTGTTGCCATATTTGAAGCAGCATTTGAATCCGGAAATCGAGACCCTTTTATACCAAACGGCGCTCATTCATCAGGAGGCAGAAGCCTTCATTCAGGCTGAGGCGGAAAGGGCGCTGGAACGGCTGGTGATTCGGCAGCGACCGCGGAAAATTGTACTTGATATTGAAGCATTTTGGCGCTATTTTACTATAATTCGTAAATATATTTTAAGAAATGCTTTAGAGAGGTTAAGTCACCGTTTCATTCGCCCGGATTTTCAACTGCTTGCCCGGCTCGAAAGCGAACTGGCCATCAGTGAGGTGGGAAAACGGCTTGCCGTTCGCGAGCCATGGGAACTTCTGGTGGATCACGATGGTTTGGTGATTTGGGATCAGAGCCACATCACCTTTCATCAGGAGGTGCGTATCGGACAGAGTGTCAGAATCCCGGGCGTGCTCACGCTGCGCGTCAGCGAAGAGGCGGTGAAGCCGCAAAATGTTAAAAATTTAGCCGATAATCAAAACCAGTTTGTGGATGCCGATCAAATTGATAGCCCGCTGATTTTACGGAATGTACGGCCGGGCGATCGCTTCCAACCACTTGGTCTCCAGGGACAAAAAAAGAAGGTGTATGATTTGCTGGCGGATCGTCATGTGCCGCTGCATGTTCGCCCGGAAACACCTGTGTTGGAATGTAAGCGCGGCATCGTCTGGATTGTCGGCCATCGAATTGACGAGAAATTTAAAGTTACCGAAACAACAAACCGAGTTCTCCACTTGCAGTTCGAGGAAGCCGATTCGTGATTTCAAAGATTCAGCAAATTACAGCCAACCGTGAAAATGTACTGATTTCCAGTGAAAGCATCCAGCAACGCGTCCGTGAGCTGGCCAAACAGATCAGCGAAGATTACAGTGGAACCATCCCGGTGTTTGTGTGTGTGCTCAACGGGAGTTTTTTGTTTTTTGCCGATCTGGTGCGGCAGTTGACCATCGATTGCGAGGTGGACTTTTTGAAAATATCGAGCTATGGCAATTCCATGAAATCCTCCGGGCAGGTGCGGATATTGAAAGAGCTGGATTGCCACATCGAAGGGCGGGATGTGCTGGTGGTGGAAGACATCATCGATTCCGGCCTGTCGGTGAATTTCTTGCGCAAGTGGCTGTCGGAGTCGCGCCCGAAAAGTTTGAAGTTTGTGTCGTTGTTGGTCAAAGAAGGCGCGGCGGTGGTGGATTACGAATGCGAATATATCGGATTTAAAATTCCGAATAAATTTGTCGTGGGGTATGGGCTGGATTACGCGCAGTTGCTGCGGAATTTGCCGGAGATTTATGTAATGACCTCGACGGACGATTAGGTCTTGGCCGTAAGTAGGACAATCTGCAATTCAAACTAATGGTGTGTTAATCGATATGAGCAATCAAAAGAGCAACCCCAGGAATCAGCTAAACAAGCCCAATCAAAACCCGAACAAGCGCGATGACAATTTCCAGTGGTCACGGGCGACGCGGACGCTGGCCCTGTGGCTGGGAATTTTTATATTTTCGATCTGGATTTTGATGCATTTCAATCGCCAGAGCACTCGGGCACGGGAAATCACCTTTTCCAAGTTCACCGAGTTGCTGGAGGCGAAGAAAATCGAAGAAGCCGACATCATTGGCAAAGAATTTATCGGCCGCCTCACCGAGCCGCTGCCGTTCAATGGCCGGCAATATGAATACATCAAGGTGATGCTGCCGGAAGAACCGTCGTTCGAGACCGCGATGACCTGGCTCCGGGATTACGACGTACGGCTGAATCAATTCAAAGAGAAATCGCTGGATTGGGGCGGCTATTTGTTGAATCTACTGCCATGGGTTTTGCTGGCGGTACTGTGGCTGGTGTTTTTGCGGCGCATGCAGGGCGGCGGCGCGCGCGGTATTTTCAACTTCGGCAAGTCGCGCGCCAAACTGATCACCGAAAATCATCCGCGTATTACGTTCGATGACGTGGCCGGCGCCGATGAAGCCAAAGAAGAGCTGCAGGAAATTATTGAGTTTTTGAAAGAACCCGAGAAATTTCAAAAGCTGGGCGGACGCATCCCCAAAGGAGCGCTGTTGCTCGGTCCGCCGGGAACGGGCAAAACCTTGCTGGCCAAGGCGGTGGCCGGCGAGGCCGGTGTGCCGTTTTTTAGCATGTCGGGCGCTGATTTCGTGGAGATGTTCGTAGGCGTGGGCGCCAGCCGCGTGCGCGATCTGTTCGAGCAGGGCAAGAAAAATGCGCCATGCATCATCTTTATCGATGAGGTGGATGCGGTCGGCCGGCACCGCGGCGCCGGCCTGGGCGGCGGCCACGATGAGCGCGAACAGACGCTAAACCAGCTGCTGGTGGAAATGGATGGCTTCGATTCCAACGACGGCGTGATCCTGATCGCAGCGACCAACCGGCCGGACGTGCTGGATTCGGCGCTGCTGCGGCCGGGTCGGTTCGACCGGCAGATCGTGGTGGACCGTCCGGATGTGCGCGGCCGCGAGGGTATTCTCAAAGTGCACACGCGGAATATCGCGCTGTCGAAAGATGTGGATCTGGAAATTCTGGCCAAAGCAACGCCGGGCTTTTCCGGCGCCGATCTTGCTGCGATGGTCAACGAAGCGGCGCTGTTGGCGGCCCGCAAAAATAAAAAAGTCGTGGAAATGAGTGACTTCGAAGAGGCCAAAGACAAGGTGATGATGGGCACGGCCCGCAAGAGCATGATTATCAGTGACGAAGAAAAGAAGGTGACGGCCTACCATGAGGCCGGCCACGCGCTGGTGGCAAAATTCACCCCGGCCGCCGATCCGATCCATAAAGTGACCATCATTCCGCGCGGACGAGCCCTGGGCGTGACCACCACCCTGCCCATCGACGAACGGCATAATTACTCCAAGGCGTATTGCGAGTACCTGCTGGTGCACCTGATGGGCGGCCGTGAGGCCGAAAGACTGGTGCTAAACGAAGTAACCACCGGCGCCGGCAACGATCTGGAGCGCGCCACCGAGCTGGCTCGTAAAATGGTATGCGAGTGGGGCATGAGCGAGCGCCTTGGGCCGTTGACCTTCGGCAAAAAAGATGAAGAGATTTTCCTGGGCCGTGAAATTGCGCGGCCACGTGAATACAGCGAAAAAACCGCGCAGCTTATCGACGATGAAATCAAGCGCATCGTCACCAGCGCGGCCGACCGGGCGCGGGCGATTCTGACCGAGCACATCGATGCGCTGCACCGGGTGGCACAAGCATTGCTGGAGCGCGAAACCTTAGACGGCAGCGAACTCGACGAGCTGATCCGGGAATCAGCTTCCACGGGCGATAGCTCTAATGGCAAGCCACGCCGCAGGGCGCGCCGGAAAAAGACCAGCGGCGAGGGTGAGACCAAAGCCAGCGCCGAGGTCGACGCCGAAAAAGACAATCCAGCCGACAAAGACTGACCACACCGATCCAAAAGCAGGATGCATCACTTCATCCGGACGTTCACCGAATGCTCGACTGTTGACAGATGGCATTGAACTATGATTACCTGATTCCTATTTTTATTTGGAGCGTGGCGATGTTGGTCCTCTGGAACCTGCATCGCTACGCCGGGTTTTTGAAACGCCGAAATTACCTCCTCACTCTTCTCACTTTGACGCTGTTCACCGTCGCCGGCATCGGTTATATCGCTAAAACAAATCATCTATCCCGTCAAGCCCGGCTCGTGGCCATTCTGCCGTTCATCTCGGTTTCGCCCGAACGCACGCTGCCCCCGGACGGCGTCTTGCTGGCCTATCATGCATCGCGGCTGGCGGCTTTGGCTTTAGATAGCGCGTTTGTTATCGCGCCGCTGGAATGGCCGTTTGAGCCGGCCAACCTCGATTCTGTGGTGTATCCCGAATACTGGCAGCGGCTGGCCAGGGCCATTCGCTATGATTATTACAGCATCGGGGAGCTGAGCAGGCGTGGCGATGCCATTGACGTGCGGTTGCGTCTGTTTGAACGCGGCCGGAATAAACCGGTGGCCGAAACAGCGTTTACGCTGGAGCGCGACCGGTCGGCCGGTGGCGCGGGGCAGGCGGCCCAATGGCTGGTTCGCGCGATGACCGGCCGCGAATGGCAGCCGCCGCCGGTGCGGCCGTTGCCGCCCGAATTTTACGATGCCTATCTCCGTTTCTTGCTGCGCGACCGGGCTGAAGCCGCACGCCTGTTGAAGCCGCTGTTCCAAAAGTATCCGGACAATCGCGACATCGTGACGCTGTTTGCCAAAGTGGAACTTGCTGACACGGCGCTGGTGCCGATGGAGGTTCGGAAACGTGAAGTGCGGCTGCAGGATTTATCCGAAACGCTCGCTGATCTCAGTGACCGTGATACCACCGATGTGGAGCTGGCGCGGTTGGCCGGAGAAGGCTTCCTGTGGCGCGAGAAATTCAATGAGGCGGCCATGTACATTTTACGTGCATACCGGCATGCGCACTGCCATTCCAAAGTTCTAAATCAGCTGGCGCGGTTGCATTTTACGCGTTACCGGCCGCTGGGCTTTTTCAATGAGGTGGATATCTATAGGAAATCGCTGCAGTGCAACCCTGGCGATGTGCAGGCACTGCTGGAACTGGCCGCGGTGTACATGCAGCTCTATCGCACTGTGGATGCCCAAAAGCTGCTGGAATCGGCCCTGAGCATCAATCCCAATCATCCAGATATTTTGAATGCGCTGGGGCAGATTTATGTGTCGCGCGGACTGACACAAAAGATATTCACGATCTATCAGAAAATTCTTGAGCTGCAACCGCGCAATCCGGTGGCGTTTTACAATTTGGGGATTTACTACTATCACTCCGGCGACGATTCCACGGCACGGCGGTTCTTCGAGCGTGCCATCCAACTGGGCAATCATCGCGATAGTCGGCTGTATCTGGCCAAAATCGCCGAGAAACACGGCCGGCTGGAGGAAGCGATTGAATATTTGCGGCAGCGGATTCGCCTGAAAACCGGCGAAAACGATGTGTATGCGGAGGAAGCGCGGCGGCATTTGTTTGAACTCATGGTGGCGCTGGGCAAAGTGGACAGCACTGGCCGGGTGCTGGATCCGGCGGTCCGCAGCAAAAGCCAGTAACAAGTGGAGCGGCGCATGACTCGCTATTCCATTCGTAAACTGCATTTGATCACGCATCAGATGATGGCCAAAGAGCTGGGGGTGCGTGCATCGACTAAACTGGACAATTTCGAGCGCCTTTACGATCAGCATCCGTTTGTGATCAAGGTGATCGTCAAGCAGGGTGAAATCGGCAAGGGGCTACTGTCGGTGTTTTCGCTGCGCGGCTTTCCCTGCTGGATCCGCGATGAAAAGAGCTTTTATCTGTTTGGCAGCGAGCCCGCCTTCCGCGACTGGTCGCGGCTGCAGAGCTATGCGCTCAGCGATGAGGAAATCTTCATCGAAGAATTGCGTCAATTTTTGATTCGCCAGGCTCGCATGCAATTTGAAATGATTCACGAACAATACATCTTAAATTTCGGTGGCCCCACGCGTGTGATGGGCATTTTGAACACTACTCCAGACTCCTTTTTTGATGGCGGCCGTTATGCGGATGTGGATGCGGCCATCGAGCGTGGGCTGGCGCTGCAAGCCGAAGGTGCGGACATGCTGGATGTGGGCGGCGAATCCACCCGGCCCGGTGCCGATCCGGTGTCCGAGGCGGATGAGATGGCGCGGGTGGTGCCGGTCATCGAGGGGCTGGCCAGCGATCTGCAAATTCCGATTTCGGTGGATACCTACAAGGCCGCGGTCGCCGAGGCGGCCATCCAGGCCGGCGCCACCATGGTCAACGATGTCAGCGCCTTGCGCATGGATCCGAACATGGCCGAAGTGGTAGCGCATTATCAGGTGCCGGTGATTCTGATGCACATGAAAGGCCAGCCGCGCGACATGCAGAAAAATCCCACTTACGACAACCTCATGGATGAACTGATTCTGTTTTTTGAGGAGCGCATCCGGTATGCCGAGGCCACCGGCATCCGCCCTGATCGGATCATTATCGATCCGGGAATCGGCTTTGGCAAGCGGTTGTGGGACAATTACGAGATTTTGCAGCGGCTGCCGGAGTTTCGTAGCCTGGGATGTCCCATCCTGATCGGGCCGTCGCGCAAATCGTTTATTGGCCGGGTGCTGAATTTGAAGCCAGAAGACCGGCTCGAAGGCACGGCAGCAGCGGTAGCCGCCTGCGCGGCGTATGGTGCGGAAATCGTGCGCGTGCATGATGTGAAGGAAATGCTGCGCGTAGTGCAGATCGCCGACCTGATATTCGGCAATCTGGATTTTCATGATCAGGAACCAAAGGCATGATACCGAACCTTAAACTGTTCAAGATTCTGTTTATAGAATTCACACTATTCGACCTTCTCGATATTCTTTTACTTTCTTTCATTTTCTATAAGCTCTATTTCTTTTTGCGGGGATCGCGTGCCGCCCAGATGGCCGCCGGTCTGGTGGTGATTTTGATCGTTTCTATCCTTGCGCAGCTTTTTAATATGCAGGCCATCACCTGGCTGTTTCAGAATTTGAAAACGGTGTGGCTCATTCTGTTTGTGATCATCTTTCAGCCGGAGCTGCGGCGTATGCTGACCAACCTGGGCCAGAGCCGGCTTGTGCGTTATCTCGTGCGCGTATCCGAATCGAAAGTGGTGGACCAGTTGCTGCAGGCGGTGGATACGTTGTCCAGCAAACGCTACGGCGGACTGATTGTGATCACGCGCAACACCGGCCTGAAAGCCATCATCGAAACCGGCATTCGCATCGAGGCCGAGGTTTCGGCGCCGCTGCTGATTTCCATTTTTAATCCGCGTTCGCCGCTGCACGATGGTGCGGTCATCATTCAGGGCGAAGTCATCAAAGCGGCCAAGTGCATTTTGCCCCTGAGCAGCGAACTGAAAAACGACTCGGGCCTCGGTACGCGTCACCGCGCCGGCCTGGGCATGTCTGAAGAATCCGATGCGTTCGTTGTTATCGTTTCCGAAGAGACCGGCAGAATCAGCGTCGCTTTCAATGGCGAGCTCATCCGCAATGTGCCGCTTGCGCAGCTCGAAAGCATGCTGCAGGAAGCGCTGAAGATCAACACCATGCAATAAGGCCCGCTGTCTCTCCGCCCCGATTCTGTTTTACATTGAAACAGGCGGTCCGCATTTATTGTGTCATTTCCTATCAGCGTATTTTCCGAGAAAACAAGCGATTGATCGACCTGGTGCTAGCGGCTTTTCGCTGGCATCGAATTTGTTTAACATTGCAAGGCCTGAATCGGCTGCTCACTGGCAGGTGTGGTTTGATGAAATTTGATCAACAACCGATTTGGCTTTTTGCAAACCCGCGGTTTCGGACGTATTATTAAACATAACAACAGGCACAGCAGCAACGGCAGATTATGGACAAACTGAATCCAATGCATGCGTTTCCCGCCCCCACTTCCGGGCTGTCTAGCGCCCGGAAGTCCAGCAACCATCACACCAGCACTGCGGTTTTTGCCGCCTTGAGCGAGCCTTCGGCCTCGCAGGTCGGGGTGCTGCTGGATCAAATGCAAGAGGCCCTTTGCGTTATCGATGCCAGATATACGGTGCGGTACTGGAATGCCGCCCTGGAGAAGCTCAGCGGAGTGGGCCGTCATGAAGCACTGAATCAACCGCTATTTCGGCTTTTACCGGGCAATTTCAAAGACGCACTGGAAGATCGCATTTCCGGTGCCATAGCTTCGAATGAAAAGCAGAGCGGTGAGATCATCTTCAAGTATCAGAAGCACGATTATTTTGCGTTTCATTTTCAAATTTCACCGTTCCCATTTGCCAATGGCACCCCGCTGTGGATGCTCAGTTTCGTGGATATCACCGATCGGTATCGGCTGCAGTTCGAAAAAGAGCGGCAGGAGCACTTTGCCACACTCAGCGTTTTGAGCGTCAGCGTGGCGCAGGAACTGGCCTCGCCACTGGATGAAATTTGCCGCCATGTCGAGCGCATTTTGCAAGACCTCAACGGCCTGATCGGCAATTCGCGGTTGCATAATGCTCTCAACAGCATCATATCGCAGGTGTATCGTATCTCTTACCTCGCGCACAATCTGGTGGCGCTCACCCAGCAGTCCAAACCGCTGTTCGTGTCGCTCAAAATTAACGATCTGATGCTGGACGCCATCGAGCAATATGAGCAGGAGGTGGGTTCGCGGCTGATTGCCAACTTGCATTTCCATGAGGACCTGCCTTTTGTGGTCGGCGATCCGATGCTCATGCAGTCGGCCTTGCAGATTTTGCTGAAAATCGCTGTGGAGTTTGCCGGCGAGGATGCGGTGCCGCGCATCCGGACGCAGCATGATGCTGACAGCGGTCGCGTCATCGTGCTGTTTGAAAACCGCGGCCCCATTGTGCCTTCGGATGAGCTGGAGCATCTGTTCGAGTGGTATTACGGCAGCACCGCCATCAGCCCTGGCGCAAGCCTGGGCCTGTTCATCAGCAAAAAAATCATTGAAGCTCAAAAAGGACATTTCAAAATCATTTCCGAGGAGGGAAAAGGAACCATATTTGAAGTCGATTTGCCTGCTTTAAATTAGTTCCTTTGTGCTTTCAGGACGAACCGCCAGGATCGGCCGAACTGGAATATCTGTTACAGGGAAGTTCAACTATTCAGGGAGTGAGTTCGGTTGTCTCGCCTGAAGGCCACACTGTGGGAATGGAGCATGATTGTCTGCTCCGTCGCCCATCTCGTTCTGTTACGCATACCATCCATCCACGCGCAGGCTTCTCTGCCCAAAACCGGCGCAATCATCGTTTCGCCTTTGGCTTTATTTCTGCAGGATAGCACTGCTATTCGCAGCTATCCCAACCTTATTCACCTTGAATCCAGCGCCCAAACACCGCCAGTGTTACATTTGTTGTTGAAGAGCCGGATTCCGCCGCAGCGGCTCGAACATGAACTTCCAGTATCTATTCGGGCCACTGCAGGCGAAATCGCCACGGCCGCCATTCGGCTTGCCGATTTACCGGACCTGCTGCGGTCCGGGTATGTGGAAATGGTGATGCCGGCACAGCGCCTGTTCCTTGAAAACGATTCCGCTCGCCACGCCGCCCGCATTGACCGCATCTGGCAGGCGCAGAAAAGCCGGCCGCCCGGCCTGGTGCCTTACCGGGGCCGCGGCGTGATCATCGGCATTGTGGATACGGGTATCGACTGGCGGCATGGCGATTTCATTGACGACCGCACCGGCGAATCGCGCATTTTGTATCTATGGGACCAGAGTCTGCAACCCACCAACGCAGAAAAGTCGCCCCAGCCGTACAATTACGGTGTGGAATACACCCGGGACATGCTGACGCAGCAGATACACGGTCGGGGCAGTCCGCCGGTGCGTTCGCGCGATATCCATGGCCATGGGACGCATGTGGCCGGGATTGCGGCCGGGGACGGCTCTCAGACCGCGGAACCGGAACGGTTTCCACCAGGCACCTATGCCGGGGTCGCGCCGGAGGCCAGCCTGGTGGTCGTGAAAGTCCCGGAAGCCATTTATGAAGATCATATTCTCGATGCCATTCACTACATATTCGATCGCGCGGACCGGCTGAACATGCCCGCGGTGATCAACCTGAGCCTGGGTTCGCATTTTGGTGCGCATGACGGCAGCGCGCTTCTGGAACGTGCCATCGATGCATTGAGTGGGCCGGGCCGGATCGTGGTAAAATCCGCCGGCAACGATGCGGCGCATCCGGCGTGGCCGCAGTTTGTGCACGCTGAAGGAACCGTGGCGGTTGGCGATACGGCCATCATTGAATTCGATGTACCGGAATACCAGCCGCAACCGGGCCGCAGCAACGACGTTTTGCGCATCGAGATGTGGTATCAGGGACGGGACCGGTTGGAGGTGGCCGTGGTTCGGCCGGACGGCAGCGGGGCGCACGCCCGGTATCGCGGCGTGGCCACGCAGTCGGGAAGTGGCGGCTTTGTGGCCATTTTCAACGCCGATGCCGGCCCGAATCCCATCAACGGCGACAACCGCTGCAGCATTGATGTGTACGATATCCTCCCGGATACGCCGCCGGCCTCCGGCCCATGGCAGATTCGCATCACCGCAAGCGAAGTGAATGAAAGCGGCCATTTCGATTTGTGGATGGCAGCATCGCAACTGGGTGCGGCGGGGCAAAAGGCCTATTTCACCCGTGGCGGCGAAAACGATGAGCTGGTCACCCTGCCAGGAACCGCGAAGCGCATTATTACGGTCGGTGCGTTCAGCACCCGGAGCGGCTTCCCGTCGACGGATGGTAATACTTACGTGCTGCCGGACGCGCGTCCTGGCGAGCTGGCGTATTACAGCGCTTTTGGCACCCGCGAGGATGCGGCCGCCGGCCTGCTATCCCGGCAGAAACCCGATATCTGCGCTGCGGGTTTCGGGGTGATTTCCGCATTGTCGCAGGATTCCGGGCTGCGCAAATCCCTCTGGATGGCCGCTGACCGGGCGCACGCCCTGATGGTGGGCACAAGCATGAGCGCGCCGCAGGTGGCTGGCATCGTGGCGCTACTGTTTCAGCAGAATCCAGCCTATACGCCAGAAGAGATCATGACGCTGCTGGCGGCCGCCGCGCTTGCTGATCCAGCGACCGGTCCCACACCCAATCCGCGCTGGGGATACGGCAAAGTCGATGCGTTTGCCGCCCTGGGGGGCACCCGGCCACCCGCGGCGGTGACGGACATCCAGATCACCGGTCAGGGCCGGCAGCTCACCTGGCGCTTTCGCGAGCGGGATGAACAGGGATTCCCGGAGAAGTACAGCCATTTCGAAATTTACGCGGCGGAGGAGCCGTACCTCGTTTCCTATCAGGGAGCTAAACGGATCGCTGAGTCCCGGTGGCCCATCTTTCAGCTCGATAATCTAAGACAGCTCGGGCCATTTTCATCACCGCAGTTTCTGTGGGTCGTGGCGGTAGATGAATTCGGCAACCGGTCGCGTGGTTCGCCGGCCGTCGCTCGCGCGGCGTTCCGGACTAAAGCGCGGGCCAGCGGGGGCTCTCAGTTGCTGCCGTGGTGGTTCGAGCATTCCGAAATCCGCACGGCAGCGCAATGGCTGGCGGCGGTCCCGGCGATCGATGCGATAGCGCGCTGGGAAGTGGCGGGTCAGCGCTGGCAGGTACTTGCCCGGGACGATTCGACGGGTGATTTTGAATTGCAAGCGGGGCAGGTCTATCGCCTGCAGGCATGGCGTGACACGACGGTCGTTCTTTATGGTCGCGTTCCGGAGCACCTGCAATTTCGGTTGCAAACGGGCGAAAATAAGAACAATAACCTGATCTGGATTCCGTTTGATAAAAGCGAATTGCAATGGGCGTCGGATCTGGCGCGGGATATCGGGTCGGAGGTAGAGCTGGTGTCGATCTGGAATGCACGGTCCCAGAGCTGGCGCTCGTATCTCCCGGGATTGCCATTCACCGATTTCCGTATTCGGCCCGGGTGGCCGGTCATGGTTTCTGTGAAGGCGCCGGTAGTGTGGCCGTGGCGTCCTGCGGAAATGCTGCAACCGCAACCGATCCATGGACAAAAGCCCTAAAAAAAGTTCCGCAAATGGATAGACTAGCCGTAATTAATACACGAAACGAGACTCATTAAGGCAGCGGAACCTTGGTGAAAATTTCGACATATGCGAGGGTTTTATTGATTCAGGGCTTAAATTCTTTTAAATTTGCCGCACGGCTGCCGAAATAAAAAGTATGTTAATCCTGTCAGGGGTCCAATTCGTCTTAGGAAGTAAACTCAGGGCTGCATCATCGTTTAGTAAGGAGAAATCTATGAAAAAAGGATGGATACAATTCATTGCAGGGATTGTTCTAGGGGGTGCATGGGGCGTTTCCGCTTTTGCCGGGGATGCCGGCGTGGTTTATGGCGTGGTCCGAGATAGTGGTGGCAACTTTCCGGCGGACGCGGACTTTTCGTACATCGCCTATCTCAAGAACAATCCCAGTCAAACCGTCAAGCGAGCCGATGTGGATGCCAGTGGCACCACCAGCTATGACGAAACCTCCGGTACATGGACGGTGCAATTGAGTCTGTTCACCACCTGGAATGCGGGAGATACCTTGATTGTCGATTTTACGGATACTGGCGGTCCCACTGGTACTGAAACAGGCACGGCAGTGTGTGAGATTGCTGGCACTGTTACAAATTGCGGGGATGTCAGTCTTCCCGTCGAGCTGTCAGTGTTTGAAGCGAAGGCCGGGGATGGCGTGGTGCTCATTGTCTGGCGCACCGAATCCGAAACCGATAACTTGGGTTTTTATCTGTATCGATCCACTCGTCGTAGCGGCGATTTCACTCGGATTACGAAGGACTTGATCAAGAGCCAGAGCCAGAATGGCGGTGCAGCCGACTACCAATATCTCGATAGCAGTGTTCGTAATGGCGTCACATATTACTATAAACTGGAAGACGTGAACATCAATGGCGAACGCACCATGCATGGGCCAATTTCCGCGTTGCCAAACTTTGGCCTGACCCTGGATGAGGCGGTGATCCCGGATACATACGGCCTGGCGCAGAATTTTCCGAACCCGTTTAATCCAGGAACGCTGATCAAATATCAGTTGCCAGAGAAAGCAAAGGTGCGGCTGAATATTTACAACTTGCTTGGGCAGAAAATCCGCACCCTGGTGGATGCCGAACTGGAGCCTGGCTTTAAATCGATCTACTGGGATGGCCGGGATGATTTTGGCCGCACGGTGTCGGCAGGCGTATATATCTACGAACTGGTGGCCGGCAGCTATGTCGCCACCCGCAAAATGGTGATGGTGAAGTAGCCTGCCAGATTCATTACGGAATGCGACATTAAAAGGCGCCGTTTCAAACGAAGCGGCGCCTTATTAGTTTGGGCTGGATCGGTTTTCATAAAAGGGGGATGAGTGGTTTTTCGGAGGCGTTCCAGTACCAAACTTTGGATTGTCAAAGTTAGTGTCGAAATGCCGGCCTGGTTGAACAGTTATTCAGCAACAATGGACCTTTTTCGCCTCATTCCCCAAGCTGAACACGGAAAAGAGGATGGGAAATATTTAGGCCGTTTTCTCCTACTAGGAAGTACATCCCCTCATTCCTCTGTCATTACGCAACCGAACAAACACAGATAGAAGCAACATTCCGGCCGCACTGGTGAATGGCCATCCTGGCTTATTTTTAAGAGACGACGTTGTTTTACCTACGGTCGGATAGATAGAATATAAAAATACTTTCCGCAAACTCATGAATTTTGTGCTAATTTCTCCATGCAAACTTTCCGCTGATTCCGGAAATCAAATGCATTCAGATCAGTAGGGGGAAGGACCCAGGATATCGATGGGGGCGAAAGACTCGCCACAGCTCACTTCAGGACGAACGACCGGTTGCCAATCAATCTGAAAGGGATTATGGCGAAAAAAACGTTCGCTTTTTTTCTGGCTTGTGGATTTTGGTTCGTCCTGTTCATGCAGTGGCGTTCAGAGATCGGATTCCATCGCGCGTCGGTGGCGTATGCCGGCAAAGGGCCTGCCCATCGGGCGGTTGTTCTTGCAACCCATGCACAGTGTGATACCAGCATCGATGACACTAAAGACGGTCTCGAAAAACCCAATCAAAGCAAAGTGTTCTATTTTGCCGATCGCTGGTGGACCCTGGCGCTGCGTGCCGCGAATGGTGATTGGACGCTGTGGCGTCATATGGGAGGCCGCACCTGGGATCCGGTTTATACATTTAACGTATCGAGCAAGGCGCGCCCAGACGTCCACATCGATGTTCCTGATAGCGTTTTGTACATCTTTTTTTCCGGGACGTCGGATAGCGATCTGTGGAAATTTCATTACAACAGTTCAACGGATACCTGGGATGTGTTGTTTTGGCGGTCTGTGCCGGTGGTACACACCGTCAGTGGTGATCCGGCATCGTTTCTAAAAGCTAGGAATGGCGACCTTTGGGCCTTCATGGCGAATAACAATCAGGTTGTGGCTGCGCACAGCATAGATGATGGCCTGAGCTGGAGCACGGTTATCATCGACAGCAGTCTCACCGCTGGCTACGGTTTGACCGATGCGCTGTGTTTCCGCGATACCGCCGGTGTTCCGTTAATCGGCGTGGCGGTCGGCGAAGATACCGATGTGGCCGCGCGGTTCCATTTTTACTGGCACCGGGAAGCGGATCCGGAGACCGTTTGGGTGAATGAGAGCAATGAGCTGGCGCCGCTGGATCAGGAGCAGGCGGATGATCACATCGCCATGGCCGTGGATGCGCATGACAATGTGTACATCGTGACCAAAAACCACGGCAGCGGCCCCAACAACAGCCTTTACATCCGACATCCGGACAGCACTTGGCAGGCGCTGCCGCTGAACCAGATGGCAACCTGGACGCGGCCGGCCGTTATCGTGGATGCCACTCACGATTCGCTGTATGTGATGGGCTCGCTGCAGGGCGATCGGGCGGAATACAAACGCTGCAAAATCGGCGAAGAATCTACGCTGGTCAATGACAGTCTTCGCGTGACGTTCCTCCAGAATGGCGGCGATTACATGGTCAACCTGTCGGTACCGGTGCATGCGGCCTACGATAGCACCGAACTGTTGGTGATCGCCGATAACAGCACCCAGGGCAATGTCTGGTTCGCGATCCTGCCCATTGGCAATGCGGCGCCGTGTCCGTTCCATCCGCAGCCGATCGACAGCACGATTCGCAATCTGACCATCACCCGGAACGGCAACCATGTGGTGCTGACCTGGACGGCGATTGCCGAGGCCGATAGCTACGGCATTTATCGCGGCTTGCACCCCATGTTTTCAGCAGACACCTCGCTGCTGGCGATGGTGACTCAGGCCAGCTTTACGGACAGTAACGCGCTCGGCAATCCAGACGAAAATCATTTTTATCAGGTGCGGGCGTTTTTTGCCGGCACCCCCGGACCGCTGAGCAAACGCGTGGGCGAATTCGAATACCGGCTGATTTCACCGCCGGGAAAAACAAACAATTTCATCGCCCTGTGTCTGCAGGACACGGCGATTCAGTGGGCATCGGATTTTGTGACTCGCATCGGGCCGTCGGTGGACCTGGTATCCAAATGGACTGAGAGCGCCCAGGCATGGGGGTCCTACATTCCAGGACTGTCCTTTACCGATTTTCCGGTGGACGTGAATGAAGTGTACATGATCAGCGTGACGCAGGAGGATACTTTGGTTTTGCTCGGGGATGTCCCCATCGGACACCAGTACTCTTTAATCACCACCACGATTGGCAAAAATAACAACGGGATTATGCTGTTGATGGATGCGGATACCATTCGTATGGCGTCCGAGCTGGCTCAAGCCATTGGTTCGGTAGATCTGGTGTCCAAATGGACTGCAACGGCGCAAGCCTATGGCAGCTATATTCCAGGGTTGAGTTTTACAGATTTTCCCATTTATCCGGGTCAGCCGCTTATGGTGTCGGTTACGGCCGACACGGTCTGGCCTGTCCGATAGATTAAAATTTTTTCATTTATTTTGGCTGCACCTTTACGCATCATGCGTTTTTTCTCTTATAATTTTATACAAACCGCAGGGAAGCGTCCAGCAAGGAAGCATGGGGTTTAATTTGGAGGCAAGACAACAATGGATCGGCATCGTATTTCCAGATGGCTACTTTTGGGTGTAGGCGCATGGGGCTTTTTGCTATATGTGACGAATTTTCAACCGACGGACTCACGCAAATCATCCAGTCTGGTTCCCACCTTACCTCTCCTTTATGCCGGAGCCGGCGATGGATATCGGTACTCCATCTTAGCCGCGAACGGGGATTGCGATACCGTTATCAGCGATACCAAAAAAGGCCTGGATAAGCCTAATCAGAACAAACTGTTTTTTCATGATTCCACCTGGTGGATGCTAACCATTAGGACCAGTACCAACAAATGGAATCTTTGGCGGCATGATTCGTTGTGGATCTGGACGCCGGTTTTTGAGTTTCCGGTCTCCAGCAAAGATCGACCGGATGCGCATCTGGATGCGGTCAATAATCGCGTATTCATTTTCTTTTCCAGCAAGTCCACTAGCCGACTGTATAAGTTGCAATACGATCCGAATACCGGCAACTGGACCGAGATCAGTAATCACACCGTGCCTGAGGTGCTGTCGGTGGCGGACAATCCGGCCAGTTTTGTGCGCGCTCTGAACGGCGATCTCTGGGCGTTTATGGTGACCAGTGGCCAGGTCATCGGGGTCAAAAGTACGGATGAGGGCGCGACCTGGAGCAGTCGCATAACCATTCTCAATGCGCTTAATTCCACTTCCGGGTTGACCGATGCGGTGGCGTTTACCGATACTGGCGGCGTTACTAGCATCGCTCTCGGGGTGGCTGAAAATGCGGGCGCCAGCTCGCAGTTCTATTTCCTGTTGCATCGGGACGGCGCCGCAGACACGGACTGGATTGATGAAAGTAGCAATCTCACGCCGATCAATGGGGAAGGTGCTGATGATCACCTGGCAATGACGGTGGATGAAAACAATAACGTGTATATGATTACCAAAACTACCGGTGGCGGCAGTACGGTACCCGAAAACACCCTGTACATTATGGGCAAAGCCGTGACCGTTTGTGATACCAGTATCGAAAATACCCGCAAAGGGCTTGAGAAGCCCAACCAGCATAAGGTGTTTTACCATGATTCGAAATGGTGGATGATCGCCAAAAAAGCGACCACCAATCAATGGAACCTCTGGCGTTTTGCGGGTGGCATCACATGGATATCGGTTTACGAATTCACCGTATCTTCGAAAGATAACCCGGATCTGCATATTGATAATGCCAACAATAAGTTATATGTCTTCTTTTCCGGGAAGTCCGGCAGCAGTTCCTTGTGGACCATGAGCTATAATGTCATTGCTGAAAATTGGACGAAGATCGGCGAAGTGGCCGTTCCGGTTGTGAGAACCGTGGCCGATAATCCTGCCAGTTTTACCATCGCTAAAAATGGCGATTACTGGTCGTTTATGGCTTCGGATACGCAACTGGTAGCTGTACGCAGTTCCGATCAGGGAGCGACATGGAGTTCGACGATCGTGATCAAGGATACCTTGTACTCGTCTTATGGAATTACCGATGCTGTTCCGTTTACCGACAATAAGGGCGTTAACTGGGTGGCGCTGGCCCTGGCCGAAAACGCCAACACGAATTCCAAATTTGGTTTTTTTCTGCACCGGGATGGCGATCCCGATACGGTTTGGGTCGATGAGAGCAATAATGTGACCATGTTTGGCGTCGAACGCTCCGACGATCACATCAACCTGGCTGTGGATAGCAATAATAATGTGTATATGGTGGTGAAAACCACCGGCGGCGGGGCTGGGTCGCCAGAAAATTCGCTGTACAAGCGCATGCCGGATAGCACCTGGCAGAAGTATATCCTGATCGATGGCAACGACTGGACCCGGCCGGCGATCGTCATCGACGAAAGCCATGACAGTCTGTACGTGTTCGGCACACGTGAAACCGCATCCATCGGCAAGGTTGTGGAGTATAAACGCTGCAAAATTGGCGAAGAGAACACCCTTGAAACAGCGACGCGCGTGGCTGTCATTGATAATGGATTGGACGATTTTCTGAACGTGGCCGTACCCGCTATGGCGGTGTACGATTCTACCGAATTAATGTTGATTGCGGACAATGTTGACTCCAGCAATGTCTGGTTTCGACAGCTCTCCATCGGGACTCCGGTGCCGTGTCCCTCCATTGGCCGCTGGCGCAGTTACGCCGTGGTCGATGGTGATGGCTGGACACGCCCCGGCATTGTGATCGATGACCAACATGATAGCCTGTATGTGTTCGGCACTCGGGAAACGGCATCCATTGGCAAAGTGATCCAGTATAAGCGCTGTCAGTTAGGCGAAGAATGGTATCTGGAATCAGAGAGCCCGGTGACGGTCATTGATCATGGCACGGATGATTTTCTCAACCTGTCTCTGCCGGGGCACGCAGTGCACGATACCACAGAATTGATGGTCATCACTGCCAATCAGGATTCCAACGATGTGTGGTTTACGCGCATCGACATCGGCAATGCCGCCGGCTGTATCACGGCGTTTGATACTACGATCAATAATTTGACCATCATGCAAGCCGGAAACGGCGTGCAGTTGAAGTGGAATGCCGTGGCGTTTGCCGACAGTTACGTGGTGTACCGCGGCTACAATCCCATGTTCTCACCGGATACGGCGCGGCTGGCCAGCACGACCGACACCACATATACTGATGCCAATGTGCTGGGCGATCCCAACGTGAACCATTTCTATGTGGTCCGGGCGTATGTCAATGGCAGCCCGGGACCGCCGAGTACGCGCGTGGGT
This sequence comes from Candidatus Zhuqueibacterota bacterium, assembly GCA_030950365.1. Lineage (GTDB taxonomy): Bacteria > Zhuqueibacterota > Zhuqueibacteria > Zhuqueibacterales > Geothermadaptataceae > Hydrothermovivens. The sequence continues at coordinate 28,706 of JAUZRQ010000038.1, forward strand.
GAGTTCGAATACGAGCTGATTTCGCCTCCAGGCAAAACCAACAACTTTGTCGCCCTCTGTCTCCGCGACCCAGGTATCAATATGGCGTCGGATTTTGTAACCCGCATCGGGCCGACGGTGGATCTGGTATCCAAGTGGACCGAGTCGGCCCAGGCATGGGGATCGTACATTCCGGGCTTGGCGTTCACCGATTTTGCGGTGGAAGTCAACGAAGTGTACATGATCAGTGTCACGGCGCAAGACACGCTTTTGCTGCTGGGTGAGGTGCCGACCGGCCACCAGTATGTGCTGATCACCACGGCTTCGGGCAAGAACAACAACGGCATGATGGTGCTGATGGATACCGACACCCTGACTCTGGCCTCGGAGCTGGCGAATGCCATCGGGCCGGTGGACCTGGTGTCCAAATGGACCGCAACGGCTCAGGCGTACGGTAGTTACATCACCGGTCTGCCGTTCACCGATTTCACGATTTCGTTTGGTATGCCGCTTATGGTTTCGGTGACGCAGGACACAACCTGGCCGAAGCGATAAAGCCATGATTCATCCGTGGCGGGTGCGGGGATGTCATTCGCACCCGTCAAATGATTTTTAACCATTCAATCAACCATGGATGATGGAGATTGGCGGTGATTTTTTGAAGCCATGAATTGACGCGGAGGGTCTGTTCCCGGCATTAAAAAAGCGGTAGGATTTTCAGTTTGTGAGAACAACCACATGCTGGGGCTTTCTGAAAAGCCTGAAAAATGACCTCTGCGGTCCCGGCGCCTTTGCGAGAGATTTATTTCGCCGGTTTTTGATGAATGCCAGAATAATGGCGATTCTTTTGCAACTCTATGAATAATTTAAAATTTTGACAACTTTCAGTTTCCTGTTGTTTTCTTTTCGCATTTGGTCTATTTTAGAATCCCTTATTGGCACGTCGCACGTCGACAATCAATTTGTTTCACATTGTGGAGAGTTTGGACATCGCATCAGGAAGGAAGCAACGTGGAAGTATGAGGATTTCCTGTAAGGTATTATTGACGACGCGCCGCCTGGGGTGGTTGATTTTATCTATTTTACTTTCAAGCGATTCCGTCCTCGCCGGTTCTCCTGTTTCCATTATCCATTCATCTGCGAATCGAATTGTTCTGAAAATTCAGTTCGAAGCGTCTGTGCCACGGGCGCTGCAGACAGGGGATATTTCGGATTCCGGCGAACTGCAATGGTTCACCCAGCCGGATTCCAGCCGAACCCTGGTATGGATTCGTCCTTTTTTCGCGAACCAACGGGTAAAATCCGTTGAGGCACTCGAGCTGCATACGCGAAAAATCAATCTCCCGAAAACCATTACCCGCCTGGCGGCTATGCAGCCAATGCTGGCAATCAAACGTATCGGCCAGTTTCGTGGTGAACAGGTACAGGCTCTGTATGTGTATCCCTTGCGCCATATCGCTGAAGGAACAGCCGAATACATCAGCAGCATCACTGTGGAAGTGACCTTTACCGCGGATGCCACTGGCAGTGCATCCACGGCCATGGCTTTTGAGGATGAAGCCCTGTACCGTGCCGTGAAAAAGGAGTTGCCTCGCAGGCCGGTTTCCCGTGTAGGTTTGCTGAGTAAGACCGCCAGCTCCATCAACACAGCACAGGTCAAAATCATCGTCGATCGAGATGGCATCTACCAAATCCGATACGAAGACCTGCTGGAAGCCGGCATTGAATTGCCGGACGAACTCAGTTCATGGTCGCTACGGTTGTTCTGCCGCAATGCCGATGTGCCGATTTATGTGGAAGACCACAACGATGGCCGATTCGGCCCGGGTGATTACATTGAATTTTATGGCCAGTACAGCCGGGCTCCGCGCACGGCCAGCGCTCCCGATGTCTATCTAGATGTATATTCCACCGAAAACGTTTACTGGCTCGAGTGGGACCAGCAGCCAGGCCAGCGGCTAATGGAGGAAGAAGGTCTGGTTCTGGTAACCGATCCTCGCAATTACCGCCGGGTTTACAGTTTTCCATCGAAAATTCATTTTGAGCGGGATTATGCCTACAACCGGTTAAGCCAGTACCAGAGTCAAGCACCGCGCGACCACTGGTTCTGGACCGGCGTGTTTTCCAGCGAAAAGCGCGAGCTGGTTTTGGATTTGCCGCATCCGGATACACAGTCCGATATGCCGGTGGAGCTCCGCATCATGCTGCACGGGCAGACGTTTTCCGACTCGCTGCCGCATGTCGTGGAAGCCTTCTTGAACCGCCGCCTGGTATTGAATGGCCAGTGGTTCGGCCAGACACCGTATTTGCTGAAAACCGGCCCAAACGATCGCATCAACGCCAATGTATTGAACCCGGTGCGCAATTCCGTGACGGTGGTGAACCGCGCCCCGGCGGATGTTATCGATCAATTTTTTATCAACTGGATCGAAATCACCTATCCAAGGCTTCTGAAAGCATACAAAGGCTACATCGAGTTTACCATTCCGGAAAACGAGCGGATGGGTTTGTTCGATTTCGAGATTTCCGGGTTTACGCAGGAACAGATCAGCATTTACAAACTGGGCGTCAGCAAAATCATCGGGGCGGATATCGAAACCATCATCGAGGAAGAAGATACCACATTTGTGGCCCATTTTCAGGATGAAGTGTATTCGCCAGACGTGCGCTACGTGGCGGTGCAGGAATCGGCCAAGCTGAAACCGCTGCGCATCGAACCGCATGAACCGATGGAGCTACGCCATCCAGCCGAGCCGGGAGATTATATCGCCATTGTGGCGGATTCGCTGTATGAATCCGAGGCGCTGCAACAGCTCGTGGCCCACCGGGAATCGCAGGGGCATCGGGTTTTTGTGGTGCCCGTATCGCACGTATTCAACCAGTTTAGCTATGGCTTGCCCTGGCCTAGTGGTATTCGGGATTTCCTCCGCTATGCCTATTTCAACTGGCCGGTGGCGCCCAAATACGTGGTGCTGGTCGGTGACGGCTCATTCGATCAGCGGGATATCCACAAGCAAGGCACCAACCTCATCCCTGTGTACGCCCGACAGGTGGCGAAGTACGGTGCGGCGGTCAGCGAACATTGGTATTCGCTGATGACCGATCCTGATGAGCTACCGGATATTTATCTGGGCCGGCTGCCGGTGAACACCGAAGAAGACCTGCAGGCGCTGGTAAGCAAGATCATTGAATATGAAACCATGCCGGATCGGGACGAGTGGCTCAACCGGATGCTTTTGATTGGCGGTAATGGTTTTATTTTTCGGCAACAGAGTGAATTTTTATTACGAAACGTATTGCCTGCCCGCATGGATATTCACCGCCTGTACACCTGGCGCGATCCCCGGCTCAGCGACGATCCATTTTTTGGCGGCACCTCCGATCTGATTGAATATTTCAACGACGGAATGTTTCTGATCAACTTCATGGGCCATGGCGGCGGAGCCATCTGGGCAGACAATTCCCTGATGCGCCTCGAAGATGTGGAACGGCTGAGCAACAAAGGCCGGTATCCGATCATCACCAGCATGACCTGTTTCACCGGCGCGTTTGATAATTCCTGGCGCAAAACCCTGGCCGAGGAATTTTTACTGCAACCCGATCGAGGGGCACACGCCATCTGGGCTTCGTCCGGGCTGGGCTGGACATACGAAGACTTCAATATCGTGCGCGAACTCTTCGATTTGATGAACAAATACGGCAATGCGCTGACGCTCGGCGAATACCTGGCGGCGGCCAAAATCAATTACATCGCCAAGCATTTGAATGCCCTGGGCTTTAGCATTCTGAATCAGTACAATCTACTGGGCGATCCTGCCACTCGTTTGCTGTTGCCTGCCCCCAAAATCACGCTCAATGCGCCAGGGCCATTTGTGCGCAAAGGCGACAACCTGTCCATTTCGGGCACGACCGAATTCCAGCAGGGCGAGGGCATGGCCCAGCTTGTCAATAAAGATCGGGTGGTCGAAGCTAGTGTTCCAATTACGGTTCAGAATGGCCGGTTTACCACCAGCCTCAGCGTTCCGGATAGTATCCATGGGCAGAAACTCTGGCTGCGTGTGTACGCCAAAAGCTCGGATGGCCAGAACCATGCATCCACCGCAAGGGAAATGAATTTGAATTTCATCTTGGTGGATTCGATTTATACCAACGTGCCGACTGCAAGTGCAGGTGTGGACTCGATCTTTTTCTTCGCACACGTGGTGCACGCCAATCCGTTGAGCAAAAAGCGGATCCTCACGCAATTGCCGACAAACGCGACGCTGCCGCTGGTTTACGATGCCGATCAGGGCGTTTATCGCACACAGCGCGGCTATCCGCCGCTGCGGAACGGTGAGGTGGTTCGCTTTCGGTTGGAGCTGGAGGATGAGCAGGGTCACCAGTACATCTCGGCCTGGCTGGATGAGCGTCTGCGGTTTGGCCCGGATTTGAAGGTGCAGGCGAAGTACGTCGAGCTGGAAGCGGCCAATTCTCTGGCCGTGAGCGCTTATGTATTCAACATCGGTGATGCGGATGTGGATCGTGCCGTGGTTCGGTTTGAGCTGTTTGATGATTACACGCAAAGCTGGCGCTTGCTGGCCGATGACACGGTGGCCGTGGCGCAGAAAGATCGCGCGATGGCTCGGGCCGCTCTGTCGCCCAAAACCGGGCAATGGCGGATACGCATCACCGCCGATCCGGAGAACCGCATCGCCGAATCCGACGAGCAAAATAATCAGGCTGTTAAAACGTTTATTGGCAATTTGTTCCCGGTCACCGTGCAGAATGGTACGACCCTGAATGACACGCGCACCGACACGATTCACTATGATCCATTTTTGCGGTTTTTCGTGCCGGCCGGAGCGGTGTCTGAAAATCGCTTCCTGCGTATCGATCGCCTCGATAGCCTGCGCATCAACCATCAGCCGGATTTTCAGCCGCTACAGGCCAACGGCAAACCCATCGCGTATGCAGTGAGCCTGCAGGATACAGCGCAGACCGATCCGCTTGCTGGCGTTCATCTGTTGTTTCCGGTCGATTCGGTGCAACAAATGGTCTTCCCCGGAAACCAGCCGCAAGGCGCCAGTGAAGCGCAGCTTTGCCGGTTCGATTCGTTGAGCGGCAAATGGATCCGGGTGGATGCCGAGCGCAGCGGCGAATCCATGATCGCCCGGGTGAGCGCACCGGGGCTGTATGGCCTGTTTGTGATTCATGATCAGACCCCGCCGAAACTGGAACTGACCGTGCAGGGCCAGCTTCTCAGTCTGGGCGGTTATGTGCCGGCCGAGCCGGTATTCCATCTCATTGCTACAGATATGAACGGCATTGACCGGTCGGCCGCCAGCGTACGTGTCTGGATCGATGATGCCCCTCTGTCGTATTCCAGCTTCACCTTCGCGGATAGTGCAGCGTCAATGAATGGGACGGCGTTCATATTCCGTCCGCCGCTTACGCCAGGCGAACATGTGCTGCGGGCGCAAATCAAAGATGCCGCCGGCAATGAAAGCGAGCCGTTCGAGGCGCTGTTTAAAGTCGCCGAAGCACAAAAGTTGATTTTTCTCGGCAATTATCCCAATCCGTTTGAAAATGCGACCACCTTTGCGTTCGAGCTGAGCGATCACGCCCGCGATCTGGAACTCAAAATTTACACCACGTCAGGGCATCTCATCCGTACCATCACCGTGGATGAGATCGTCGAAGATCCGAATCCACTGGGGCCGAATTATCACGAGATCACCTGGGATGCTCGCGACGCATTCGGTGAGCGCGTCGCCAACGGGCTGTATTATTTCAAGCTGAAAGTCGTATTCCAGAACGGCGTGGCCGAACACGTGGGGCGCATCGCCAGATTGAAATAGCAGACGCATCATCGCAATAGGGAGTGACCTCAGGGAATGCGGAAGAACGGTTGGACCACCAGCATTGTCGTACTGGCCGTGAGTATTCTGGCCGGACGGCAGGATGCGCAGGCCGGCAAATATGCCGCCTCGTTTCTTGAAATCGGCGTTGGCGCTCGAGGATTGGGCATGGGCGGTGCCTATATTGCCCTGAGCCGGGATGTGTCGGCGTTCCATTGGAACCCGGCCGGGCTTGGCTATTTGCAGCGGCCGCAACTGGCCTTCATGTATGCTTCGCAATTCGGGTCTCTGGCAGACCCGTTGGCCAGCTTTAACCATCTTGGCGCTGGCATGAGTTTGCCGGGCGGTGCCGGTTTTGCCGTCAACTGGGTGCGCCTGGCTTCGGATCAAATTCCCATTTATCCCGAGCTGTCCGGAGACAATCTAGGCCAGCGGCTGCGCAACCCCGAACTCCGCCCGGACGGGCAGCCATTGGGCTATTTCGCGGATGTGGAAAATGCGTTCTATTTTTCTTTTGCTAAATTGACTTCATTTGAAATGGACTGGGGATACAACACCCTGGCGTTTCCGGTGGAAATTCCCATCGGCGTCAATTTGAAATTCATCCAGCAGAAGCTGTACGATAAATCGGCCAGCGGCTTTGGCATCGATGTCGGTGCGATGATTCGCCTGGGCATAGCGGACATGTTCAACGAGGATGCGCTCGGCAAGCTGGCCTTTGGCTTTGTGGTGAAAGATATCACCACCACCGTGCTGACCTGGAGCACGCGCCAGCGAGACGAAATTTCGCCCAAATATCGTTGGGGATTTGCCTACGAGCAGCCGCTGGCATTCATCCACGGTAGCGTGACCTTTTCCTGGCAAACCAAAAGTCGGTACGATCAGAGCAATCATGTCGGGTTTGAAATTAATTCGCGAGCCTTTTTTCTGCGAATCGGCTCAAGTGATGGTAAATTAACAGCAGGGACGGGTATGCATATATGGAGAGTAAACCTCGATTACGCCTTTGTGGGATACGAGGTTGGCAATGTGCACCGACTGAGCGCGTTGATCGAGCTGTGATCGACCGCGCGTCGGTGGCTTTTGCCATTCTTGCTACGACTTTCGTGCTCTTTTTCAATCTGGCGTGCAACAGCTCACCCATGGATACGGTGGAGCGCTTACCTGCACCTAAACTGCTGCCTTCACCGCCGGACACGGCTCTTGTGGAAATTGGCATCGACGCCGTGGAGTTTGGTGATTTCATCCAACTGGACTGGGAGCCTGCAGCAGGCGCCAAACCGGCCGGCTATCGTATCTATCGGAGTGAAGACGTCAGGACGGACTTCACGATGCTGGTAGATCTGATGGGTGAACGCACCACCTACATCGACAGCTCAGGGATTGAGCTGGGAACGCGGTATTATTACTTCATCACAGCTCTGGATGACGATCGCGCCGAGAGTTTGCCTTCGGATACGTTGAGCTACCTGCTGATCGAAAAGGCGTCGCTTTTGTCCAACACCAACGAGCCGCGGCCGACCTTCTTCTGGCATGTAGGGGCCATTCCGGCAGAATACTACGTACTCAAGCTTATCGAGGCCGATACCGATAGAAGGATATGGGTTACACGGGTGAAATCTTCTTACTCCCAATCTGAACAGGTCAAGTTTAATCAGGACGGCACGGCGGCGGTAGATTCGTTATCGGTGGGTGTGTCCTACAAATGGCGAGTGGATATCATTGGCCCGGCATCCAATTCAGGCAGCGAATCGCCGTGGAAATCGTTTGTGCTGCAGTGAGGTTTCGCCAATCGATTATAACGCAAAGGACGTCAGTTGCAACAGGGATGAGTTGTACTCCTGGCACCACTTCCTGATAAATATCATCCTTGAAAATCACGTTTACCGCAATAGGCAATTTGGCTTGAAAATCAGCAATGGAGCATGAAACAGGGCATGTATTTTGCAACGCCCTCCAAACTAATCCAAACACGGAAGTTCATTATTGAGACATGGAGGGCTCAATTAGTTTTGGAGGCATTACAATGAGACGATTAACGCTTTATATTTTGGGATGTGCTCTCAGCGCAGCGGTGCTGGTCCAGCCGGATTTGGGCCTGGCACAACCGAACGGTGGTCGAGGATTGCGTCATGTTCGGTCTGCCTGGAATCTCGATCCTGGCTATCTGATCATGTATGCGCATTCGCGTGTGTTTGGTAAAGTGGGCAAAATCAACCTGGCTCAGAGCGTGACCAGCGCGGTGACGTTCTGGGATGTGCAGGGCAGTTTGACGTTCAACTACGGCATCAGCGAACATTTCGAGCTTGAATTAGCTCCGATCATCTATCAGGACAACCACAAAGGTGGCAAAGGCTACAACATGATCGACGACATCTTTGCCACGCTGAAAATTGGTTCGCTGGGACGACGCGGAGGCGCGGTGAAATACGGATTTGATATCGGTGTGCGCTTCCCCAGCGCCAAAAAGCATAATATCGTGTTTGAACCCTACTCCGCAGGCAAGGTGAGTTTTGGATTTAACACGCGCGTGAGCTATGCCCGGGATCCGTTATATCCGGAAGATGCCATGAACCTGCATTTGAATCTGGGATATTGGAACTTCAACGATGTCGGCGAGCAACTGACCGATATTAGTCCACTTGTGGATACGGTGCGCGTTCTTCAGCCAACGCAGCAACTGAGCTACGGTCTGGGCATCGTGCTGCCGACCGACAAATTCGATTTTTCTTTCGAAATGTACGGCATCGTGTTTCTGCAAAAGCCGCCGGAGACGGCATTCAGCCGCGAAAATTGGGCCTACATTTCCCCGAAAGTGCGCTATAAGCCATACCGCTGGCTGTCGCTGGATATGGCTTTCGATATCCGGGTGGCGGGCAGCAAAGACGAAACCAATTATCAGTTGCCTGGAGTGAATCCTATACCGGACATGCCAAATTATCCGGATTGGCGAATTAATCTAGGTACCCGGCTCACCCTGCTACCCACCAATGTGTACACGATCACCGAGCGTGATATTCTAATGCGCAAAGCCGAAACCCGCCGGGAGTTGTTTGAAAAAATTATTCGTGAACAACGGGAAACTGAGGCGGCGGAAGAGGAACTTGAGCGAATCAAGGAAGAACGGCGAAAAGCCGAACGTGAATTGGAGCGTTTGCGCAGAATTCTTGAAGGCGAAGCCAGGCGCAAACAACAAAAGGATCAGAAAAAGCAACAGGAACTGCCTCAGTATCCGTAAGCCGCTGTTCGGAATTGCATCTCAGCGCTGCATCAGTGCGGAAGTTGTTTGCCGCTTGGATATTCGAAGCCTGCCAGGACATCTACCTGAGCAGGCTTTTTTTTAGGGATTTGGAGTCGGCGAATTGATTCGTGTCGTTCAACTTGACTGAAATTAATAAAATATTAGCTTAAATCAAGACCACAATTCATCCGTGGCCAACCATAAAAACTGGACTGTTCATGGGAAAACTCATTTTCGTGCGGCATGCACAGGCATCGTATTTTAAAGAAGATTACGATCAGCTCTCAGAATTAGGGATAGAGCAGGCCCGGGCGCTGGCTGACTACTGGCTGAAATTTGGCCAAGGATTTGATCGCGTCTATCAAGGCAGCCTGAAACGGCATCAGCAAACCACGGATATACTGGGTAAGACCTATAATCAGGCCGGCCAGTCATTTCCACAGCCGGAGGTGCTTCCGGGGCTCAATGAAAGCCGCGCGTGGGATATCGTCAAATATTTTTTGCCGAAACTGGAACCCGAGGCAGCGGAATTGCAGGCGTATATGCAGGGCAAAGGCCCGCTGCCACGGGAGAAAATGCAACAGTTCGCGCGCGTTTACAAGCGCATTTCTTATATGTGGGTGCGAGACGAGCTAAATGAGGCCGAGGCCGGATTCGAAACCTGGGCTGCGTTCCGTAACCGGGTGAACCAAGCCGTCCTGGGGATCGCAAGTGAGATCCGAGAAGGCGAGAGCGTGCTCGTCATCACTTCTGGTGGCCCGATCGGCGTGGCCGTAGGGCTGGCGCTGGACCTGGCCAATGAAAAGGCTCTGGAGCTGAGCTGGTTCGTACAAAATACGAGTTTGACGAAATTCCGGGCGCAATCCGAAAGCTTGTCTCTGCGCTCGTTCAATGCCGTACCGCATTTGCAGGATCAACGATTGCTAACTTATGTATGAATCGAATGACAGGTGGATGAGACATGCAATTCATGGAGATCAGTGATCGGCTACAGGAGTGGCTGGAAAAAGTCCGCATATTCATGAAGCAGGAGATTTATCCGCTGGAGCAGCGAGAAAACCGGTTCGATGATATGGAGACCGTGCTTAATGAAAAGCGGCAGAAGGCGCGCGAGCTTGGTTTGTGGACACCGCATCTGTCGCCTGATTGGGGCGGTCCCGGATTTTCGCTGACCGAGTTTGCGCACATTAGTGAGATACTGGGGCGCAGTCCTTTCGGTCATTACGTGCTCAACTGCCAGGCGCCGGATATCGGCAATATGGAAATTCTCATCAAACACGGTACACCGGAGCAGCACGAACGCTTTCTTAAACCGCTGATTCGCGGCGAAATCCGCAGTTGTTTCGCCATGACCGAGCCCGAACATGCCGGTTCCAATCCCGTCATGATGAGCACCACCGCGGAGTTGGACGGCGATGCGTATGTCATTAACGGGCACAAGTGGTTTGCGTCTTCCGCCGACGGCGCGGCGTTTGCCATTGTGATGGCGGTCACCCATCCGAATGCCGAAAGTCCGTATCAGCGCGCCAGCATGCTTATTGTGCCCACGGACGCGCCCGGGTTCAATTTAGTCCGCAACATTCCGGTCATGGGCCATGCCGGCAGGGGGTATTTCAGTCATGGCGAAATTCACTTCGAGAATTGCCGGGTGCCGCGGGAAAATTTGCTTGGCACGGAAGGGGCGGGATTTGCCATAGCGCAGGAGCGGCTGGGGCCGGGACGCATCCATCATTGCATGCGCTGGATCGGCATCTGTGAGCGGGCGTTTGAACTGATGTGTGACTATGCCGCCCGGCGCGTGCTGGCGCCGGGCAAACCGCTGGCCTCCCGGCAGACGGTGCAGAACTGGGTGGCCGAGTGCCGCGCTGAAATCGACGCGGCGCGTATGCTGGTGCTGCGCACGGCAGACCGAATCGATCGCGAAGGCGATTATGCCGCCCGTGTGGATATCTCGCTGATCAAATTTTATGTGGCCAACGTGCTGCAGAAAACGCTCGATTGTGCGCTGCAGGTGCATGGCGGACTCGGCATGACCGATGACACCCCGCTGGCGTTCTGGTTCCGGCATGAGCGCGCGGCACGCATTTACGATGGCCCGGACGAAGTGCACAAAACTCGCGTCGCAAAGATGATTTTGCGGCAATACGGGGCAAAAATATAGCGCTGGCCTTATGGTCAGATGAAGCTGGCAGAGAGTGTGGTTTATCACTATCATTCAAGAGGAATTCCAGGATGTCCGAATGGCTGGATCAGCCGGCGCCGGTGCGGCCGGGAGAGGAACTGGACGCGCAGCGCCTTGCGGAATACCTGCAAGCGCAATTGCCCGGGCTCACTGGCGAGCTTGAAGTACAGCAGTTTCCGAAAGGCTTTTCCAATCTAACCTATCTGTTGCGCATCGGGAAGCGCGAGCTGGTGCTGCGGCGGCCTCCGTTCGGCGCTAACATCAAAACCGCGCACGATATGTCGCGGGAGTACCGCATTCTCACGCACCTGATCCGGGTGTACCCCAAAGTACCAAAGCCGTTGCTATATTGCGACGATCCGGCCATCCTCGGCGCGCCGTTTTATGTGATGGAGCGCGTTCAGGGTGTGATTTTGAGGCCGCACTGGCCGGCGGAGCAGGCGCCAGCGCCCGAACTCATGGCACGCATCGCCGACAGCTTCGTGGAGACGTTTGTGGAGCTGCATGCCGTGGATTACCGGGCCGCTGGCCTGGATGATCTTGGCCGCCCGCAGGGCTATGTACGCCGCCAAATCGAGGGCTGGACGGAACGTTACCAGAAAGCTAAAACCGACGACATCCCGGAAATGGAGCAGGTGGCACGTTGGCTCGTTGAGCATATCCGAGGGGAAAGCGGCGCGTCGCTGATCCACAACGATTTTAAATACGACAACCTGATTTTGCATCCGCAGGATTGGAGCCAGGTGCTGGCCGTGCTGGACTGGGAAATGGCCACCCTCGGTGATCCGCTCATGGATCTGGGAACCAGTCTCGGCTACTGGCTCGATCCCGATGATCCGCCCGAGCTGCAAAAGCTGCAGCTCAGCCCGACGCTCCTGCCTGGCAATCTTACCCGTACCGAGTTGGTCCAGCGCTATGCGCAGAAGAGCGGCCGCAATGTGGATGATGTGGTGTTCTATTACGCCTACGGGCTGTTCAAGCTGGCTGTGATCATCCAGCAAATTTACTACCGATACAAAAAAGGCTTTACCAGGGATTCCCGATTTGCGCGGCTGATCGACGGCGTGCGCGGCTGCGCCATGATGGCTGTGGCGGCCATTCAAAAAAAGCGCATCGACCGGCTGTTTTGACTGGATTTTTGAAAGAATTAGGGGGATTATACTACCTTTGCCCATAATCTTGAACGCATGTGCAGAATTCACGGGGATTAAAACGGATTGTGTGATCTTCGAATAAATTTTTTCATCGATGCGCTTTATGGTTAAATATACCAGGCCTATTCAGTTGGCTCTGTCGCATGGCTATTTGTCCTGACCAGCTCGATAAAGGCCTATTCCCCCCCTTGTCCTGCCATTTGCGTCAAAATTAAGACGACGATGATTAACAGATTGATAACGGCCCCATTGTTTTGGTTCTAAAGGGCAACCACTGGCTGCGTTCACTTGCTTAGGTCGAGTAGTCATGTTGGGGATAATGTTTGTAATGCAAACGATGTGAATGATCAATTGACAAAAGCTATTTTTCGGAAGCAAACACGGGGACAGGCATGAGAGGATGGGAATCGCTGCCCTACTTTTGCCTTAAAAACACTCGCCCGTCATCCAATTTGTATGCTTGGAAGACGTTTACATAATAAAGACAGCCATTGATGGCAATAAAGGAAAAAATTGGCTGCCAAATGCATGTGATGCTGGGTATTTGAATGGGAGGAGACCGTCTTTTTAAACAGGGAGAGTTGATGGTATGTCTCGCAAAGTTTCAAAAAAAACGCTGGCAGGAATAGATGCCCTGCCAGCGTCAAAAATAGCCGAACTTTTTGCGAGTTGAGAGTGGCAATGACCGCTGTATATTCTACCAACGAGTAGTATGCAGGCAAAGGGGGAATGTTTCCCATCAAAATTTAATGCCAAGCGAGAACCGCTGCACGCTGTTGAGCAGGCCAAAGCTGGCGTAGGAGTAATCCAGTTTCAGCAGCGTGCTGCTGCCCCACAGGCGGTAATGGATACCGCCACCAACGGTTAGGCCTTCTTCCGTGTCTGCGCGGAACAGCGTAGTATATCCTGCTCGCAAGAAAAACGTTTCGTTAAAGGCCAGCTCCGCGCCGCCGTTGATGCTCTCGCTGTTGTCGTTGGGATGCAGGGCATCCAGACCGAAGCTCAGCCGCACGCTTTCGGTTTTGTAGAGCTCGCCTGAAATGCCCACCCGGAACACCAGCGGCATCGGGAACGATTCGGTTTCCAGCAGCGCGTTGACAAATTCCACATTGCCCTGATTGTCCGGATCCGGGTCGTAGCTGAAGCGCAAGTCGCGGCCGTCCATGCGCATGTTGCTGCCGTAGTTGATGATGCTGGCGCCCAGCCGGATGCCGCGGAACGGCGTGATAAACAGAGCGCCGATATCTGCCGCAATGCCGTTGGCGCTGGAATGCCAGATGTTTTGCCGCACATAGCGCACACTGCCGCCGATGGCGAAATGGTCGGTGAGCTGACGCGCAAACGACAGGGAAATCGCCAGATCACTGGCGCTGAACAGCTCGCCCGTGCCTTCTGGCTGCTGGACGGTGCGCACCAGATCGTCCGGCGAGGTCAGCGAGGTGATGCTGGCGCCCATCACGCCCATGCCGGGAATTTCGAAAGCGAAGGCAAAGTAATTGAAATCCATCTCGGCCAGCCAGGGACTGTGCAGAAAAGTGGCTTCGATGCCGGTGATGTAGCTCAGCCCGGCGGGGTTCCAGTGCATCGAGGCCAGGTCCCCGGTGATGGCCGTGAAGGCGCCTCCCATGGCCGTGGCCCGCGCGTCGGTTCCGATTTTGAGGAACTGCGCCGCGGTGGTGCCGGTTTTGGTGATAGTCTGAGTGTTGTCGATCTGGGCCTGCAACAGCGGCGCCGAAATGGCCATCAAGCATATCGTGAAGAACCAGCGTTTCATAACGATCAAAACCTCCAATTACCTTGCTACGGTTCGCAATTTTCGATTATTTAATGACGGCAAACCGGCCGATCTTTTCGCCGATGCCGGGCGCTTCCACGTGGTAGATATACACGCCGTACGCGATCGGGAAATTGTCTTTGGTAGTCAAATCCCAGAACGCCTTGCCGTCGTCGATGCTGGAGCGGTGCTCGATGACATCCACCAGCTCGCCGGACACGGTGTAGATGCGGATGGTGCATTCACGCGGCAGATGGTTGAAATACAGCCGGCGCTGGCCGCGGTCCCGTGGGTTCTGCAGGTCAAGTGGCTCGATGATGTTGGTGACCACGTAGGGATTCGGCACCACGGCAATGCGATCCAGCTCGTTTTGCGCCTTTTGCGTGTCGATCTTCGACGCCACCGTGGTGAATGTGTACACGTCTTCGGGTGTGAACGGCCGGGTTGTGGCGATGTAGAACACGTCGCCATCCTGCGGCAGGATGGTATCGCCCGAGGCCGGATACAGGAAGGTAAACTCCCAGGTTCCTCTCAGGCCTTCATCGCCCTGCAGAATGATCACGCGCTCGCCAGGGGTCCACAGGCTGTCCTTGGTGGCGCGATTTTCCAGCACGACAATGCGCTGGCGCTTCGGCACCCGACCTTTGGTCACATCCCAGACCTGGAAGTTGGTCTTGATGAAGCCGTAGCCGGGGCGCGCGCTGCTGTCCACCAACTGCGACGAGAAGCGAATCTCATAATCCGCCGGGAATTTGTACCGGTCGAGATTGTTGAACGGCTTGACGACGCCCACCAGGGTGCTCTTGCTGGTCGGGCTCCATTTGGTTCGCGAGGTATCCAAATCCAGCGGATAATTTTTGGCATAGAACTCCATGCCATCGAAAATCGGGTTGCCTTCTTCGAAATTGAAGCGCTGGCTGTCTTTGACCGGAAAATAGGTATAGGTGACGCGGTAGGTCTGTTCGTCCTGCAGGGCTCCGTTGGGCAGCGCGCGCACCTGTCCGGTTTCGGCCAGCAGCTCGTAATCGACGCCGGCGGTATAGGTCCTGCCGCCGTCTTTATCCTGCAATTTGAAGGTTTCGGAATTGATGTTTTTATGCGGTAATTTCACAAACTGGTCGAGCTTGGCCACGAAATCGACCTCGACCGGTTTGGTATCCTCGATGGAGTACCGCAACGGATTTTCCGTAAAAGTGATGCGGAAGGTGTTATTGTCTTCCACCTTGCGCGGATCGATGATATTCACGCGAAATTCTCCGGTGGCCACGCCCGCTTCGTGCACCACGCCGCTGGCCTCGCCGGCATCCAACAAGTGCGCAGGCACATAGCCTGCAGCCGGGGCGCGCGGAATCACGCGTACGGTATTCACATCCAGTATGATCTCGTTGGTCTCCGGGTTCACGGTGATGGTTTTGGAGGTTTCCGAGGGCGGAATCTTCAGGTCCACATCTCCGTGATCATAG
Source organism: Candidatus Zhuqueibacterota bacterium (assembly GCA_030950365.1). Lineage (GTDB taxonomy): Bacteria > Zhuqueibacterota > Zhuqueibacteria > Zhuqueibacterales > Geothermadaptataceae > Hydrothermovivens. The sequence goes on from JAUZRQ010000038.1 coordinate 44,336, forward strand.
GCCACGACGGCGTAATAGTAGGTCTGGCCATTGATCACGTTGTTGGAATCCACGAACGAGTGCCGCAGGCCGGTATTGTTGCCAAGGTTGTAGGCCACGCCGCGCCCCGGAAACACCACTTCGCTCAATCCCTGATATTCATTAATCAAATCGAACCGGGCCGCCGCGCCAGTGGTGGTTTTCAGCGGCTCAAACAGGAACCGGGTGCCGTTGGCGTCGGTAATGATCTGCCGATCCAGAAACTGCGGATCGGTGCTGCGGTAAATCACATAGCCTTCGAAATCGTTTTTGCCGGAGATCGGATCGATGGAATGCTCGGCCACATCATCCCAGTACAGGGTCACCTTGCGGTCGCCGGGCACGGCCACTACATTCGGCTTCTCCGGTGGCTTGGCAAACTGATAATTGATTTCGTAAATTTGCTGTGCTGTGGTGGCATTTAAGATCAAATCATCAAGATCTTGACCAAGGATAAGCGACACGGAAAACCGGCGAGCGGCCTTTGGCGGCAGGGTGATGGTGCCAGAGCCATAGAGAAAGATGTAATCGCCGGCCTGGGTGGAATTGGCCGAATCGAACACCCCTGGTACCAGAAAGTTACGGTAGATGTAATCGTCATTGGCGATGCGGTTCTGTCCGGTGAAGGGGGGGGCCGCGAAGCTGGTCAAGCCGATCATGTCCGCTTCATCGAGGTCGGTCCATTCAAAATTCGGTTCACCTGGCTTGCGGATGTCGAACGGATCGCCTGCGGTGGGCACGCCGTCGTTTTCGCCTTCATCACCGGTGTTGGGCACGCCATCCACACCCACGTCGTCTTTTTCCGGGTCCCAGTCGCCGTCGTCATCGATACCGTTGGAACGGCTTTCGTCCACCATGCCGTCGCCGTCGTTATCGATGCCATCCAGCGGGTTGCCGGGACTTTCGAGGAATTTGAAGCCGAAATAGCCCGGCGGGCGTCCGGCCACGTCGCTGCGGCCGTCTTCGTCCCATGCATACACCATGTTCAAATCGCGATCAAAGAACGACAGATCGTCCGGCCAATTGCGCGGCCCGCCGATGTGCGGATCGCCCCACATGCCGAAGATCACTTCGTTCAGTTCCTTGTCGCTCTTGTTGGTCACTTTGTAGATCAGAAAGATGATGTCTTCGGCCAGCGGATTGGCCCACTGGTAGTAGCGGCACTCTACTTCGAGGCCGAGTCCGCGGCGGGTAGAATCGTTGATGAATGGATAGTATTCGAATTCGCGATTACGGCGGTCGTCCATTACGAAAAAGGCTTCCATATCGGCGTTGGTGGCGCCCTGCCGCAACGCGCCTGGCCAGACGTACTGTTTCAGGTTGGGGTTGTACCAGCCCTCCGGCCAGCTATCGGGTTTGCCGTCGCCGTCGCGGTCGATGTCGTTGGAGGTCGGAATGCGGTCGCTCTCGGGATCGGCATACGGCACGCCTTCATCGCTGTAGGCCAGCGGCTCCCAGCCCCAGAATTCCTTGCCGTCGGGCGAGACCTCGCCGCCCAGCGAAATCAGCCCGTCGCTGATTACGCGCGCGGCCCATACGGTGTCCCCTTCAGCGGTTACAATCGGATTGCCGTTTTCATCGGTTTTGATATACGCATCGATGTGGCTGCGCGGCGTCACCGGCACTTCGGCGCAAATGAACGGCGCAAACTCGTAGCCATAGCCCAGCCCTTCCCAGACGATGTCGGTCACCACGTTGCCCGGGCTGGAAATCGAGCCATAGTTCCAGATTTCGGTGGTGATCTTGTTGCCGTTCATGATGGCCTTCTGCCGGCGCAAAATCTGCGGATCGCGTTCCTGTGCTGATTTAAGCAGCAGATTGGCGATTTGCTCACGCCACCGGTAATAATCCTCGTAGTCCTTCTGGCTCCACTGCTTGCGCGGCCCATTCAGGTACCATTGCAGCGAGCCTCGTTTGATTTTCTGGGCGAGCCCCGGGGTGATCAGCGCAAACACCAGGGCGGTCGTCATGGAGAGCTTTGTGATCAATTTGAGAGTACCCTGCCAGCTCATAGAACAACCTCTTACTTCAAGTTTCATGTTGATCCTTTTTCTTCCATCTGCAAATTAGAATTCAAACGAAAGCCCGAGCTGCACCGAACGCGGTGCAGTGTAATAGTGCGGCCGGGTCATGTATTCTTGCCAGGTGTGGATGCCAGGTTCGCCGTAACGCCGTTTGAATTCGGCGGTTTCTTGCTGGCTACGATACAAAAAGGTATAGCCAGATCGGCCAGTATCATTGAACACAAAACGCTCGTTGCGCGTATCGAAGAGGTTGAAAATCTGGGCAAATAGCACCAAAGTGCTGCGGCCCAGGGCGAAATTCTTGTATATGCGCAGATCTACCGATTTTTGCCACGGCTTGCGCGCGCTATTGGTTTTGGGGATGTAATTGACATTGGGGATGTCGGGCGTGTAGGGCCAGCCGCTGGCAAGGCGGCCGATCATGCTCACGCCCCAGTTGCGCGGCACGCTAAAGGTAATGGTGGCGTTCAGCACATGCCGCTGATCCCAGCTCAGCGGCACGATGATCTTCTCCTCCTCGTAGCCGGCCAGCGCATTGAAGAAGAACGCGCCGGCGCGCACATCGTTGCCCTCGGCGATCTGGAACGTGTAGTCGATCCAGGCGGAGAGGTGGGTCTGCGGATCATAGCGTTTGGTCAGGTTCAGGGTGAAACCGCGCACCTGGCCATAATCTTTGTTCAAGTACACGCTGTATTGTGACGGCCCGAATTTTTCAGATTCGTATTTGATCGTCTGCAGGGCCAGCAGATCGCGGATGTCTTTAAAAAATACGTTGACTTCCAGAGCCAGCACATCGGTGAGCTGCTGCTGCAATCCGAATTCGTAGCTGACCGTCTTTTCGGGTTTCAGATTGGCGTATCCCACGGTGGGACTCTGTCCGGCGCCAAACAATTGCGACTGATACAGCCGCCGCAGCGTCGGCATCTGGTAGAAGTGGCCATAGGAGAAATGCAGGATGCCCCGGTCGGTGATCGGAAAGGCCACGCCCAGCCGCGGCGATACCCGGTGCTTGGCCGGCGCTTTGGCCGTTTCGCCCTCGGGATTCAGAAAGTTCACGAAATATTCGGCGTTCGGATTGAAATAATCGTACCGAACACCGGCATTGACGATGAAATTGTTGTATTCGATTTTATCCTGAATATAGGCGCTAAAGAAGGTTGCATCTTTGTTATAGAAGGTGTGGCTCGGCGATTGGTTTTCCGGCAGCACGGTCGGTTGCTTGTACTGCTGGTTGTCGTACAAAATCGTGAAGTTGCGCTCGCGTAAGTTGTCTTTCCGGAAGCTAACCCCTGTTTTTACTTCATGACGTTTGTTTATCTGAATGGTATAATCCAGCTTGCCGCCAAGGGTCTTTGATTTCCGGTAGGTGTGTCCCATCTGTGTGCCACCGAATCGGAACGTGGCCGAGGTGGGCGATCCTACAACGCGCGTGGTCGGTACATAGCGCGGATCCTTGGGGTCTTCATACACAAACCGCTTGAAATCAGTGGTAGAGTAATAGAGATTGGCCTCGTAAAAGCTATTCGAAAAGGCGTGGTTCAGTTTGATCGAATAGTTGGAGTTGTTGTCGCGGTAGTTGTAAGTGCCATCGGGATTGTATTTATAAGTGTGCACATAGCTTTTCCAGCGCGTCCGGTCATGCAAAAGCTGGGTGGACAGCTTTATAGTGCTGGTGAGTCGCAAGGTGAATTTGCCCAACAAATTGAGGTCTTTGCGCCAGTTCATCGGCACAAAGGCATTGTCGCCGTTGAGTTCGATGTACCATTGTGATGTACGGAAATTGGCCGAATCGCCTGGCAGGTGTTCGCGGCGGCCGTAGAGATAGCCCTCGTTGTCCTGGTAGCGCGCGCTCAGGTTGAAGGTCAGGCGATCGGATTTGCCGAACAGCGGCACCGGACCGTTCAGGGTACCTTCGAGCACGTAGTGAGCAAACGGATCGACATCGTCAATATTCATAAAAATGTCGGTGTCGTTGGAGATGTAATCGCCAGTGTAGGCGGACAGGCTACCGCTGAATTTTTCGCCGCCTTCTTTAATCTGAATATTGACGATGCCACTCATGGCATTGCCGTACTCCGCGTTGAAGGCGCCGCTCACCACGCGCAGCTCTTCCAGGGCCTTGTTGCTCACGTTGATGGCCAGCCCATTGGTGAAAAACGGATTGGACACGGCGATGCCGTCGATGTAATAGGCGACCTCATTGGAGCGGCCACCACGGATGTGGATTTCGCCGCTCGGTCCGGTGTTGACACCGGCCTGGGTGGTCATCACACCAGTAAAGGTGAGCACCGGCAGCGCCTCGATCTCTTCCGAAGTGGTGATTTTTTGCGATGCGGTAAGGTCCTTTTGCACCATAGGCCGCTCAGCAACGACCACGACCTCCTCGCCGGCAATCACCTCTGGTGCCAGCGCAAAATCCTGCCGCGTGGTGCGATCGATGCTCACGCGCAGGTTCTGTACTTCCACGGTAGAATAGCCGATGAACGATGCCCGCAGGGTGTAAGTGCCGGGGGGGACGTTGAGGATGACATACTCGCCATTGGCGTCGGTGGCGCTTCCCATGCTGGTGCCGACGATGAACACGTTGACGCCCGGGAGCGGCTCTCCCGTCTGTTTGTCTGTCACCCGGCCGGCAATTTTGCCGGTGACTCCGGCCAATACCGGGGCGGCATTGACAGCAAAGGCCAGAAATGCCATGAGTAATTTGTACCGTAAAGCCATTCCTGCTGACCTCCAATCGCGTTAGGGGTTTGCCATTTGAAAAGTCCGGGTCTGGACGTATAGAATGTCCTGCATATGCACGCGCTCCTTACGTGCGCAAGCCAGCACTCTGATTTGGTCCACGTGAGAATTCCAGCGGTTGTACCACCTCCTGGCAGCGCGGGTAACACCGTCTAGACTGTTCATTTCAGACAACGATTCAAACCGCATCCGTCATGACGAAGCCGCATGGCCGGCGGGGGCATTTCCCGGTGGGCTTGGCAAGGAAAACGCTGTGCCTCTGCCGTACAATGGCTGTTCGCGATGACGGTTGATGCGTTTTCGGATTGAACTGAATAGCACCGTATAACTTCAATGAAGTTGCGATAATATAACGATTTGGCAACAAAAAGAAAGTAAAAAATCACTGTTAATTGATTTTTTCAAAAAATTATCTCAACTCCGGTCGGTAAGGTCGGACTGGCAGGTTCACCCCGAATTGCCACAAGCTAATAAGGCGCCATGCAGCCATTCCCACATCCTCTTCTCTTTGTGCCTTTTGCGGGGTTTAAAAATACCACCATTGTAGCCTACCTCCGGTCTGCGCTCCACAAACAAACAACAAAAAAGGCCAGCCACATGGGGCGGCTGGCCCTGAAATCCGAATCGAAAACCAGAGCGGATTACTTCAGCAGCATCATCCGCTTGGTTTTCTTATACTTGCCAAATTCCAGCGAATAAATGTATGTGCCGCTGGCGACCCTTACCCCGGCCTGATTGGTGCCATCCCAGATCACCCGGTGACGTCCGGCTTTCTGGAACTCGTTATCCACCAGCGTTTTCACCACCTGCCCCATCAGGTTGTAAATGCGCACCGTAACGCGCTTGTCGATCGGCAGCGCGTACTCGATGGTGGTGGAGGGGTTGAACGGGTTCGGATAATTCTGTTCCAGAATGTAATCCTCCGGGGTCACAAAGGTGATGTCTCTCGGCTCGTAAATGCCGGTGGGAGAACCGGTGAATTCGAACCGCATGGCAAACCAGCTCTTGGGATTGGCGATCTTGGTGACCGTGGTATCCCAACTGCTGGTCTGCTCGTTCCACTTGTATGTGGTGGTCGTGATGCTGTCCTGATTGCCCTGGAAGCTGGCAATGATTTCGTATTTGCCGTCGCCATCGAAATCGATGGGGTTGCGGTTCCAGTGCGCCTGCACCTTGGAGGCAAAAGCGCCCGTGTGCTTGTAGGTGGTGGTCACCACGCCGGCCGAATCCCGCACCACGATATCGCGCAGCACATCCGGCTCACCGGTGTAAATCACCTGCGCCTGGTAGTCCATCGGATCGCGCGGATTGGTGCCAACCAGCTCCACGCTGACGATGGTACGCGGATAGGTGGAACCAACGAAAATATTTGGGCGACCGTTCTGATCCACATCAAAGACGCTGGCATAGAACTGACCCGCGCCCGGGAAGATGTTCACGACATGCGTGCTGTCGATGGACAGTACGTCATCGCCGGCTTTGTAATCGATAACCCAGAGGTCGCCGGTGTAGAAGTTGGGGAAGAAAGCTTCGTCATCCCCATCGCCATCCACGTCGCCGGCGTCGCCGCCAAACAGGGATACATGATCCAACGGACGGGTAGCGCCGTAATTTCGTGTTGGCGAGGTCGGATCGGCCACGGCATATTGATCGGCCCCGAGCACATCGATGTTGTAAAAATTAAAGTAATTCCAGGTATGATTCACGATCTCCCAGGTGCCGTCGCCATCGAGATCAGCAGGTAATGCATGGTAAGGGGAACCGCCGCCGTAGCCACCACGATCCACGAAGAATTCGACATTCCAGGTTTCAAAACCACCGCCACCGGCGTTGTGTTCGATATCCCCATCCACCGAGGTGATCAGGGTACCGCGTTTGCCGCCACCGGTGTTCCGGCGAATGGCAATAATCATCTCTTGCTTGCCATCACCATCGATGTCAATAATGGTAGTCCGCTCATGATCGGCGCGAAAGGCTTTGAAGTCAGCCGCGCAGCAGGTATCGATCTCGGTCTGGATAATGGAAGAATACGTATCGCCGTAATTGTCGCTTCCTGGCACTCCGTCCCATTCATACACATACCAGCCAGAGGGTTCGCTGGCCAGCGGGAAGACGATTTCCCATTTGTCATCACCGTCGAAATCGGCCACACCCACAGTACGCGGGTTGGAGGAACGACGGTTCAAACCCGAAGTGTCCGGAGGAGCCATCCACACCTGTTCGAACACATCCGCATCGGCATTGTATTCGAACACGCGCACGGTGTGTCCCGGATAATCGGTAGCGATCAATTCGGCTTTGCCGTCCTGATCGAGGTCAAAACCACCGATAATGGTCCGGCTGTTGCCGCTGTGCGATGTGGCAAATAGCGAATCCACATCTTTGTGATGAATGGCATTCCGGAATTCCCACTGCGAGGCCAGTTTCGGCGCCGTGCTCGGATCGTATTCCAGCACCACGATTATCGGCTGCGATGGATCGGAGGCCCAGATGTTGGTCAGGAACACTTCTTTCCAGCCATCGCCGTCCATATCCACCGGGGCGATGCGCGGCGGATACCAGCGGTCCTGAGCGGCACCTTCGGAATTGAACAGCAGCGTCCAGGTGTAGCTGGACGAATCGGCCGGCGAACCCAGCCCCTGATATTCGATCCAGGAAACTTTTTCATGACGGCCGTGCGTGGCTATAATATCCCAGCGGCCATCATTATCGAAATCGCCCACACTGGCACCACGGGAGCGGCCGCCTGGCGCATACTGGCCGACCCAAATTACATCATCGGCGGTGAGCTGCGAAACATCATCGATGTCGTCAATGAAATACAACACGCCGTTGGTCATCGGGAACCAGCCTTCCAGCTTGCCGTCATTGTCCATGTCCACGAAATACATGTCGTGGCTGTTGAACGAGCCGGGATCGCGGGTGGGGTCGATCTGATCCAGCTCCACTTGCAGGGAGTAGGAATCGGCACTATCGGCCTCGAAAATGGCCATGGACCAGAGATCCCAGGTGTTGGCCCAGATTTCCTTTTTGCCATCACCGTCGAAATCGACGACCTCAACATCATAGGTGCCACCACCACCCAATACAGTATTACCCGCTTCAAATTCAGATACAAACGTGGCAAATTCATCGAGTTGATCGGTGGCCAGTGAGGCAACCACCAGTTCACGGTTGCCGCCCGTTCGCGACAGGGTGATCAATTCGATCTGGCCGTCGTCATCCACGTCATCCAGTTGGAAGGCCGCCGGCCGGAAGTCGGCACTTGCATCTTTGCCAAAGTCCCAGGTTAACGTTGGTTGATCCGGAAAGGTATAGTCTTGATTCTGTTCGAAAATAAACAGTTTATTCGGATCATTGATCGTCGGGACGCCGAAATAAATTTCATACAGTCCATCATTGTCAATATCGCCCCAGGCCAGGGCTGGCAACGAGTTGGTGCCTTGCGGCATGCTGTAATGCCATACATGCGTGTAGCTGTCGTTGCCGCTGACTTCGAACAGATACACATCCAGAACGCCCGGATCCGGGCCACCCGGGGCCAGAGTCTCGTCGGTCGTAAACAGGAATTCACGATGGCCGTCGCGGTCAAAATCCATGCCCACCTGAATGCTACGAGCGCCAAACGCAGGTCCGCGGGTGAAATAATCGGTATGCGGTGCCTCTCTCGGATTCAGTGTCCAGGACACTTTGACACCGGGCCCTGTCGTGTACTCGGACTGTGCAACCACTGCCTGCGAGACCAGCAGTGCTGCCACCAACCCAGTACTGAGAGCCATTAACCATTTCCGCATGGCCTTCCTCCTTAAAATTAAGTGAAAAGAGTGAGAGGTTTGTGAAATGTGAAAGAAACGAGTCCGGAAAAATCCGTTTCCCCCTGAATAAGGTTTTCCCAGAAATACTCGTTTGTTTTTCTGTTTGGGTTCGGATTTTGGTGGTTGCAGGATCAGCGGGCAGCACATGTGTGCTTATGTGGCCATACCGATTCGGAAACACCAGAGAAAAAAATACATCCTGACTTTTATAGCCAAACCAGTGCATGAATGGATATCTAATCCTGATGGAATTTGGCTTCACGAATTCTTGAAAGGATTGCCGGAAAGCCAGACGGCACAGCTTGTTCCACTGTGCCTATTGCTTCCCCTTCTGGCAGAAGGAATGCTGAAGCGCGTCATCTTTTTAAACGAAATAAAAATAGAAGGCAATATTTGAAAAATCAAGGATTTTTTCCGAAATACGTTCTTTTTTGGGGATTCCGTACGGCAATATTGCTTATTAGCGGGAAAAATGATATATTTATCTATTCGGTTCCCGCCGCTTTTGGGCCGGGGCCGCTGCAAGGGAGTGACGAAAAAGACAGTAGCCGGCGGGTTTGCATGCTTGCTGCAAGAGGGCATCCACGGATATTCGTGTGTGGGGAATGGTTCATACCAAGCGATGGGAATTCCAGGTCCGTATTTTTTAAGAGTGGCGATTTCCTGAGCAGAACAAGAAAGACGAAGATCATCTCCTTGGCGAGCCCGACGGCCTTGTGTGCGTTTTTTGCGATTTGATTTCCGGCAAAAGCTGAAGAATGCCAAAACAATTCATCAGGATACGCTGAATATTTATCAAATGCGAGGAACATGCGATGTTGGACGAGATTAAAGATAAAATGAAACAGCTCAAACCCCGGATCGAAAACTTACGAGGGTGTCTTTGACATCGATAAAAAGAAAGCCGAGATAGCGCAATTAGAAGAGAAAACCGCCGATCCCGCGTTCTGGAACGATCAGGCCGAGGCGCAGAAGGTGATGCGCGAAATCGCCGCGCGCAAGGAGTGGGTGCAAGCCTTTGAAAATGTGATGCAAAAGGCCGAGGACCTCGAGGTGCTGGTCGAAATGGCCGAGGAGGACGGCGAAGACTCTGATATCGTCAAAGAATGCCAGCAGGAGTTGAAAGAGCTGTCGAAGGCGGTGGAGGACCTCGAGTTCCGCAACATGCTGAGCGGGCCTGATGATCCGAAAAATGCCATTTTGACCATCCACCCGGGCGCCGGCGGCACGGAAAGCCAGGATTGGGCGCAAATGCTGTTCCGCATGTACATGCGCTGGATCGAACGCCACGGCTTCAAGGCGGAGATCATGAACCTGCAACCGGGCGAAGAGGCGGGCCTCAAGGATGTGAGCATCAACGTGATCGGGCCGTATGCCTATGGCTATCTCAAGGCCGAGGCTGGCGTGCACCGGCTGGTGCGTATTTCTCCATTTGATGCCAATTCGCGGCGGCACACCTCGTTTGCCTCGGTGTTTGTTTATCCCGAAGTCGAGGAGGACTTCGAGATTGAAATTGACGAGAAGGATCTTCGCATCGATACCTATCGGGCCAGTGGGGCTGGCGGACAGCATGTGAACAAGACCAGCTCGGCGGTTCGCATTACCCATCTGCCGACGGGCATCGTGGTGCAGTGCCAGAACGAGCGTTCGCAGCACCGCAACCGGGAAATGGCCATGAAAATGCTGCGCGCCAAGCTGTACCAGAAAAAGCTGGAAGAGGAACAGGCGAAACTCAATGAAATTGAGAAGTCGAAAAAGGATATCGCCTGGGGCAGCCAGATTCGCAGTTATGTGTTTCATCCCTACAATATGGTCAAGGATCACCGCACCGGCATCGAGACCAGCAACGTGCAAGCGGTGATGGACGGCGAGATCGACGCGTTCATTCAGGCGTACCTGATGGGCGTCCGCAGCGACAAGGCGAAAAAGCAGGAGTCTGCGGTGGAATAAACCTCGGCCGATTTTACCACCTCAAAAGCAAAACCTTGCCGGGCGTGTTGTGTGGCAAGGTTTTTTTATTGCCTGGGCAAGCCCGAGTACTTTCCCAAAAAGCAGCCATCTTCAACGTGCCCGGTATTTCATCCCGAACTCAACTCGAAATTCATGCGTTCCGTCGCGCCCATCGGAAAGGGGTTGCATTTCCGGCCGACAGGCATTAGGTTAAGCATCAAAGTAGATCAACAGAACCAGGTGTTTTCGAAGCCGATGCATCCGACGATAGCCGAAATCGATCTGGCTGCGCTGTTCCGCAATATGCGCCGCATTGTGCAACGCGTGCAGCCGTCCGAAGTAATGGCCGTGGTGAAAGCCGATGCCTATGGCCATGGCGCGGTGCCCTGCGCGCGAACCCTGCTGCGTGCCGGAGCCACCCGGCTGGCGGTGGCATATCCAGCCGAGGGCGCCGAGTTGCGTGCCGCGGGCATCGAAGCACCGATTCATGTGTTTGCGGGATATTTTGCGGAGCAAATACCGGAATTCCTCGAGCACCACCTGGAGCTGACGGTCAGCAACGATGAGCAACTGCGCTGGCTGCGGGATGCCGCCGCGCGCGCCAGACGACCGGTGCCCGTGCATGTGAAATTCGACACCGGCATGGGCCGGGTGGGGTTCCCCTGGGAGCAGGCGCCAGACGTGTTTCAACGACTGCGTGAATGTCCAAACGTGCAATTCGTTGGACTCATGACGCATTTCTCCACTGCGGACGAAGCCGACAAATCCTTCGCACGCGAACAATTGCTGCGCTTTCAGGCGGTGATCGACGCGGCGCGGCGATTGCATGTGCCGTTTCAATATTGGCACGCCGCCAACAGCGCTGCCATTCTGGACCTGCCCGAAACCTGGTTTAACCTGGTGCGGCCCGGCGTGATGATGTACGGCTATTATCCTTCCGATGAGGTGAGCCATAGCGTCAAATTGGAGCCAGTGCTGCGCTGGACATCACGTATCCTGCAGGTGAAAACGGTGGAGCCGGGTACGCCGGTGAGCTATGGCCGGACATGGGAGGCCGATCGCGCCACGACGGTGGCCACGGTGCCGGTGGGCTACGCCGATGGTTACCGCCGGTCGCTGTCCAACCGCATGCACGCGCTGGTGCGTGGACGACGGGTACCGGTGGTGGGCCGCGTGTGCATGGACATGATCATGCTGGACCTGGGGCCGGATGCCAAAGCCGCCCCCGGCGATGAGGTGGTGCTCCTCGGCCAGCAGGGCGACGCGCAGATCGACATGACTGAATTTTGCCGCGCGCTGGATACCATCCCGTATGAAATCACTTGCATGATCGGCAAGCGCGTGCCACGGGTGTTCGTGAATGAAGATGCGTCCGGATCTCGGGACGCCCGATGACCGGAGCGGCGCCGGGCGGGACAATTGGCAAGCGTATGGTGCGATTCCTTTTTTCGGAGCTTGAAGCCGCCGGTCGAGGCTTGTAGCTCGGGCTCCAGGTGTGCACCGGGTCCAGGCCAACCTCAAGAAAACGGAACAGAAACGCAGATATTTCAAAACTTTTTGCTGCATCGAATGGGCTTTTTTTATATATTATCAATTCTTTAAGAGAGCACAGAGGTAACTATTCGGTCGCATCGGCAATTTCGAGACTTAGGTTGGCATTCCCCTCCTTCCCAAGTAAAACTTGGAAAGGAGGGATAATCCTTTCCCGGGGAACGAACCGGGTATGAGATTCCGGCATTTCATCGGCTCCCTTCTGGTCGCCGCTGAAAGCCGGAATGACCAATAGCGGCACAGGCTGAACAGTTACGAATTTTTTAAGGATAAAGCGTTTCAATACCGCCGAGAGCGCAGCGAAATGTCTACGGTAAGATGGGGATGAATCCCTATAATGACCTTTTGCGTTTGATACGAGGTCTCAACTGTGCCGTTTTTTCGACTCAACTGCAGTGATGGACACAATATGACCCGGAAAATAAAATAAGAGTAATTGGTATGACAGAAGAACAGCAGACACCGTTTCCGCAAACCGAGGAAGAACTGAACAGCGTGATGCAGGCACGGCGCGAAAAGCTGCGCCGGCTGCAGGATATGGGCGTCAATCCTTATCCGCACGTGTTTCATCGCACCCACAAAGCGGCCGAGATCAAATCCAACTTTGACATCTTCGAGAACAAAGAAGTGGCCATTGCCGGCCGGCTGATGGCCATCCGCCGCATGGGCAAGGCCTCGTTCGCGCATGTGGAAGACAGCTCCGGCCGCATTCAAATCTATGTCCGCCTGGATGAAGTGGGCGAGCAAAGCTATGAAATCTTTAAGCTTTCGGATATCGGCGATATCATCGGTTTGGTGGGTAGGGTGGTCAAAACGCGTACAGGCGAAATCACCGTTCAGGTGATGCAATACACCCTGCTGGCCAAAACCCTACGGCCGATCCCGGTGGTGAAGGAAAAAATCGAAGGCGATAAGCGCATTGTGTACGATGCGTTTTCCGATAAAGAGATGCGCTACCGACAGCGTTATCTCGATCTGATCGTCAATCCGCATGTGCGCGACGTATTTGTCAAACGCACCAGAATCATCAGCAGTATGCGAGAATTTCTGAACCAGCGCGGTTTTCTCGAGGTGGAGACGCCCATTCTGCAGCCGCTGTACGGCGGCGCCACGGCGCGTCCGTTCACCACGCATCACAATACCCTCGACATGACCCTGTATCTGCGCATCGCCAACGAGCTGTATCTGAAGCGGCTCATCGTCGGTGGTTTCGATGCCGTGTACGAGTTCGCCAAGGATTTCCGCAACGAGGGCATGGACCGGTTCCACAATCCCGAGTTTACCATGATGGAGCTGTACGTGGCCTATGAAGATTACTATTACATGATGGACCTGGTTGAGCAAATGTTTTGCAAGATCGCCGAGGATCTGTACGGCGGATATGAGATCATCTATCAGGGGCAGAAAATCGATCTCACGCCGCCTTGGCCGCGTGTGCCGCTGTTCGAGGCGATCGAAAAAGAAACCGGCTTCGATCTGTTCGGCAAGAACCTGGACGAGCTGCGCGCCATCGCCGGCAAACTGCATATCGAGTGGGATGAATCGTGGGGCGAGGGCAAGCTCATCGATGAAATTTTCAGCGAAAAAGTGGAACCGACCTTAATCCAGCCTACGTTTATCATCGATTATCCGATTTCGCTATCGCCGCTGGCCAAAAAGCACCGTGATAAGCCAGGACTGGTGGAGCGGTTTGAGCCGTTCATCGCCGGCCGTGAGATGGGCAATGCCTTCACCGAGCTCAACGATCCCATCGACCAGCGGCAGCGGTTCCTGGCGCAACTGGAGCTGCGCGCCCGCGGCGATGACGAGGCCCAGCCGCTGGATGAGGATTTCCTACGCGCGCTGGAATACGGCATGCCGCCAACCACCGGCCTCGGCGTCGGCATCGACCGGCTGGTGATGTTGTTCACTGATCAGCCATCGATCCGCGACGTGATCTTTTTCCCGCAGATGCGGCCGGAACAATACAAACTGTGAACCATTGCCTGAAACCGATATAGCAAAGAAAGGAGGAACGCCATGAATCAGAGAACCGTTCGTCTGCTGAACGACTACGCCCGGCTGGTCAACAAGAAGCCGCGCGAGATCCGCAAGTGGTGGAATTCACTGAGCTGGAAGGATCGCTCCCGCGAACGCGAGCGTATTTTAAAAGAGCTGGAAGGTGAAATAAGCCAAGAAAGTGAATCCTGATAGACATGGCCGAGCCGCTTTCAGTATCGTGGATTTGAAGCGGCCGGCACCACGCCGACATGCATTGGAATGGACGGATAACCGGTCCTGCATCAAACCTCAAACGACAGGACGTACCCCTTCACGCAATCGCAGAATCACGAGAGTCTCATGGGATATGAATGGTTCATCGCCCGGCGCTATTTGCGTTCAAAGCGCAAAACCGGGTTCATCAGTCTGATCAGCTACATCTCCACTCTGGGCGTCATGATCGGCGTGGCTGCGCTGATCATCACCCTATCAGTGGCCAATGGCTTCGAAGAAGAGGTGCGTTCGCGCATCATCGGTTTCGATGCTCACATCAAGGTGCGCACCTTCCATGATCGTGGTATGGATGTGACCAAGGCAGAGGAAATCATCGCCATGGTGGATTCGTTGCCGCACGTGATCGGCGCAGCGCCATACATTTTCGATAAGGCGATGATTGTGTCCAAAGATCGCAAAGAAGGGGTGATTATCAAGGCCATCGACCCGGAGCGGGAACCGGAAGTGACCGACCTGATCAACAACATCATTTACGGTAGCCTGAATCTGGATTTGATTCAGCCAGAGGACGGCGGCCGGGCCTATCCGGGGATCGTGCTGGGCCGGTGGCTGGCCGAGCGGCTCATGGCCAATGTCGGTGATCGCATCTGGATTCTTTCAGCCGCCGGCATCAATATCGGGCCACTGGCCGGGGCACCGCGATTCCGTCCGTTTCGGGTGGCCGGATATTTTGAAACCGGCCTGTACGAATACGACGATAGCTACGCGTTTATTTCCATCAAAGAGGGTCAGAAATTGCTGGAAACGCCGGGCAAGATCACCGGCGTGCAGATCAAGCTGGATGACATGGACCGCGCCAATGATGTGGCGGAATGGATCAACAACCGGCTGGGATATCCGTACACGTCCATCACCTGGTTCGCCATGAATAAAAACTTGTTTGCCTGGATGCAAATCGAAAAGTGGGCGGCGTTCATCATCCTGAGTCTGATCATCACCGTGGCCGCGTTCAACATTGTGAGCACGCTCATCATGGTGGTGATGGAAAAGCGCAAGGACATCGGCATCCTTAAGAGCATGGGCGCTTATGCCACCGGCATCCTCAAAGTGTTTGTGTACGAGGGGCTGTTTGCTGGTATCATTGGCACGGTGCTTGGCTGGATTCTAGGCTATGGCTTTTGCTGGGCGCAACTAAAATACCAATTTTTTTCGCTGCCCGGCGAGGTGTATATCATCAATTCGCTGCCCATCAAAATGCAATGGATCGATTTTGTTTTCATTTCGGCAGCAGCGATCTTTTTGAGTTTTGTTGCCACGCTTTATCCTGCCTACAAGGCCGCAAAGCTCGATCCCATCGAGGCCATTCGATACGAATGAGTCGGTGCATGGGCATGACAACCGATGCTGGATAAATCGCCAATTTTTGCAAATGGACTGATCGAGAACACGCATAAACATAATTCAAATGCAACCGATACTCATTACGACAAGTTTGTCAAAGACGTATCCTTTGCCTAACAAGGGACATCTAGACGTCCTGAAGGATATTGATCTGATCATTCGCCGCGGCGAAATCGTGGCGATAGTCGGGCCCTCTGGTGTGGGCAAAAGTACGCTGCTGCACATCATCGGTGCGTTGGATCGGCCGACGAAAGGCAGCGTGGAAATCGATGGGGACCGGATCTTTGACTTTTCCGATCGCGAGCTTGCGGCCTATCGCAACCGGGCCATTGGATTTGTGTTTCAGTTCCATCATCTGCTGCCGGAATTCAGCGCGCTGGAAAATGTGATGATGCCAGCGCTGATCCACGGTGCGGCCATGCGAGAGGCCCGGCAGCGCGCGATGCATCTTTTGCGCATGGTGGGTGTAGAACAGAGAGAGGCCCATCGTCCCTCGGAATTGTCGGGTGGTGAGCAGCAGCGCGTGGCGGTGGCGCGCGCGCTGATGAACGATCCGAAGTTGATTCTGGCGGACGAACCGTCCGGGAACCTGGATCGGAAATCCGCCCAGGATTTACATCAATTGCTGTTCGAACTGTCCCGTAACGAGGGGAGAACCATCATTGTGGTTACGCATAATCTGGAACTGGCTCGCCAGGCGGATCGCATCGTGACCTTGCGAGATGGTCGGATTGTCGAGGAAACCGAAAATGAACCCTAAGTCGATATGTCAAATTTGCCAGAAGGCCCCGGTAACGGTGAGCATCACCCAGGTGTTCAATGGCAAAAAACAGCAATGGAACCTGTGCGCGACCTGCGCCGAAGAAAAGGGCGGTCTGCATTCGCTTGCGAATCTACCGGAATTCTTCGAAAAGGTGGTTGCGAATATTCTTGGCGGAAAGGAAGAGGCGATGGACAGCGAGATGGATACCCTGCAGTGCCCGACTTGCCATATCACCTTTACCGATTTTGAAAAAATTGGTCTTTTGGGTTGTCCCGATTGTTATGAAACCTTCCGTGATGAATTAAGCGTGCTTCTGCGGCGCATCCATGGAAGCAACAAACACATCGGCAGTCGTCCGCGTCCTCAGCGGGTTTTCCGCAATATCCCCGATATTGACGCCCTGAAACGGGAACTGAAAATCGCCATCGAACAAGAAAATTATGAAAGGGCTGCAGAATATCGGGATTTGATACGAAATTTAGAAAGAGAAAACTTGCGGAACGATGAAGAGGAAGAACGGACATCATGAAAGTCGTACGGAAGACGGCCCGAGTTCGGTCGGAGAAACGACGAGGGGTAGAAATTATTGATCAGTTGATACAGACGTTGCCTTCCTGGGCTAAGGGCCGCGGTGAGCAGGGCGATATCCTGCTGTCTACGCGTATCCGGCTTGCCCGCAACCTCTACGGCATTCCTTTTCCATCCACCGCCAGCGATGAGGAACTGCAGGCGGTAGTGGAAGCGGTCGAAAAAGCCTGCCAGCAATCGCGCGTGTTCGACGGCGCGGTTTATCTGTATCTGCAGCAGACCGACGACATCAGCCGCAAAGTGCTCGTCGAACGCCGCCTCATCAGTCCCATTTTCGCCGAAGCCAAACATCCCGGCATGGTGGTCATCGATACGGCCGAAAACATCAGCATCATGGTCAACGAGGAAGATCACTTGCGGATTCAGAGCATCCAGCCGGGGCTGGGCTTGAAAGAAGCGTGGCGGGTGATCTCCCGCGTGGATGATGAGCTGAGCGAGTATTTGAGCTATGCCTTCAGCGAGCAGTTCGGCTATTTGACCGCTTGCCCCACCAACACGGGTACGGGCATGCGCGCATCGATTTTGATCCATCTGCCGGCGCTTTCCATTCTGGATGAGGTGGAGCGGATTATCCGCGAACTGGCGCCTAGCGAAATCGCCGTGCGCGGTTTTTACGGCGAGGGCACCGAGGTCATCGGCAACATCTTTCAGATTTCCAATCAGCTCACCCTGGGCCGTACCGAAACCGCCATTATCGATCGATTGGAGATCGTGGCCAATAAATTTATCGAAATGGAACAAGAAGCACGGGAAAGGCTGTTAAACCAACAGAGAGTCGATCTGGAGGATCGGATTTTCCGGGCGCTCGGCATCCTGAGCCATGCGCGGATCATGAGCTCGCTGGAACTGATGAATCATCTGTCCATGGTTCGGCTGGGCGTCGATTTGGGCTTCATCGACGGGCTGACCCCGGTACTGCTGAACGAGCTGATGATTTTCACGCAGCCGGCGCATATGCAAAAGCTGGACCAAAGCCTTGAGGATTCGCATCAGCGAGATGTGGCGCGTGCGGAAATGATCCGCAAAAAAATCCATTGATTCGAAAATGAAGCCTTTACTTTTAAGTAATTTTGTTTTAAATTTTGTTTTAGATATATTGGGGTTTATGCCAGTTTGTACCAAAACTTTATGGAGCCATTCGTATGAAAAATAATTTCTCCAGCCGGGTTCAAATGGTCATCCAATTTTCTCGGGAGGAGGCACTGCGACTCGGACACGACTACATCGGGACGGAGCATCTGCTGCTCGGGCTGATACGGGAAGGAGAAGGGATCGCTGTCGAAATTCTGCGGAATCTTGGCAATGATCTGGATGAGATCAAGCGCGCGGTGGAGGATACGGTAAAGACGACTGGCGAAACCATGACCATCGGCAACATTCCTTTCACCAAACGTGCCGAAAAGATTTTGAAGATGGCCTATGTGGAAGCAGAGAAATACAAGTCGGACATTATCGGCACGGAGCATTTGCTGCTCGCGCTGGTGAAAGAAAAAGATGGCGTGGCTGCTCAGGTATTGTTGAATTTCGATATCACCTATGAAGCCGTTCGTGAAGAGCTGGAAAATATATTGCGAGGAACCCCATCGACGAAAGAATCGGCGCAGCAGCGGTCGAAGACGCCGGCCCTGGATCATTTCGGTCGCGACCTCACCGAGCTGGCCCGAAAGGGTGAGCTGGATCCGGTGATCGGGCGCGATAAAGAGATCGAGCGGGTGGCGCAGATTTTGAGTCGTCGAAAAAAGAACAATCCGGTGCTCATCGGCGAGCCCGGCGTGGGCAAAACGGCGATTGCCGAAGGGCTGGCCCTACGCATCGTTGAACGCAAGGTGCCGCGGGTGCTGTTCAACAAACGCGTGGTTACACTGGACCTTGGCGCGATCGTGGCCGGCACCAAATACCGCGGCCAGTTCGAAGAGCGCATGAAGGCGATTATGAACGAGCTGTATCGCGCCAAAGATGTAATTTTGTTCATCGATGAGTTGCACACCATTGTGGGAGCCGGGGGCGCCAGCGGCTCGCTGGACGCTTCGAATATGTTCAAGCCGGCGCTGTCCCGCGGTGAGTTGCAGTGTATCGGCGCCACGACCCTGGACGAGTATCGTCAGTACATCGAAAAAGATGGCGCGCTGGAGCGCCGATTCCAGAAGATCATGGTCGATCCGCCGTCTCCGGAGGAGGCGGTGCAAATCCTCTATGGTTTAAAAGATCGCTACGAAGCGCACCATCGCGTTCGCTATACCGATGAGGCCATCGAGGCGGCGGTGAAGCTCTCTGAGCGCTACATCACCGATCGTTACCTGCCCGACAAGGCCATTGATGTGTTGGATGAAGCCGGGGCACGAGTGCATCTGGCCAATATCGTAGTACCGAAAGAAATCACCGATCTGGAAGAAGAGATCAAGCGGGTTCGCAAAGAGAAGGATCAGGTGATCAAGAATCAGGAGTTTGAGCGTGCAGCCGTGTTGCGCGATCAAGAAAAGCGGCTGAACCGAAAACTGGAAGCAGCCAAGCGACGCTGGCGCGAACAGGAAGAGCAGATCGTAGCAACGGTGACGGAAGAAGACATTGCCGACGTCGTAGCCATGATGACCGGCATTCCGGTGAACAAGGTCGCGCAGTCCGAGAGCGAAAAAATTCTGAATATGGAAGAAGAGCTGAAAAAGCGCATCGTCGGACAGGACGAGGTGATTCATTTGCTGTCCAAGGCCATTCGGCGCACGCGTGCCGGGCTGAAAGATCCGAACCGGCCGATCGGTTCGTTCATCTTCCTTGGCCCGACAGGCGTGGGCAAAACGCAACTGGCCAAAGAGCTGGCCCGCTACCTGTTCGAGCGCGAAGATGCGCTGATCCGGCTCGACATGTCGGAATACATGGAAAAATTCTCGGTCTCCCGTCTGACCGGCGCGCCTCCGGGCTACGTCGGCTATGAGGAAGGCGGCCAGTTGACCGAGAAGGTGCGCCGGCATCCGTATTCGGTGGTGCTGTTCGACGAAATTGAAAAAGCGCATCCGGATGTATTCAATATCCTTTTGCAAATTCTGGATGACGGCCAGTTGACCGACGGTCTCGGTCGCCGGGTTGATTTTAAAAATACGATTCTCATCATGACGTCCAATGTGGGTGCGCGCGACATCAAGAAATCTGGTGGTTTCGGCTTCGCCTCGGAAGCGGGCAAGATCGATTATCAGAAGATGCACGACAAAATCATGGAAGAGGTGAAGCGGCTGTTCAATCCGGAATTCATCAATCGCGTAGATGAGATCGTTGTGTTCCGTCCCCTGGCCAAAGAGCACATCGAACAAATCATTGATATCTTGGTTTATGATATGTTGCAAAAAGTGTCCGATCGTCAAATTGAGATTCAGTTGACCAAAGGTGCTAAGAGCTACATCGCTGATCTGGGCTACGACGAGACTTACGGCGCGCGGCCGCTGAAACGGGTCATTCAGAAACACATCGAGGATCCGATTGCCGAGGAAATCCTGAAAGGCAAGTTCGGCGACGGCAGCGTCATCCAGGTCAAGCGCAAAGGTGATGGTCTGGAGTTCGTGGAGATCGAGCGCCGTCCCGTTCAGAAAAAATCCAGGAAGGATAACAACGGCGAGGCAGCCAGTCCGCAAGCTGAAAAGCCGGAAGAAGTGCAAAGTTAATCATGCATTGATTCGTAAGCAAGGCCCGGGCCGATTGGACCCGGGCATTTTTATTTGGCCGATTGCATCCCTATCTCCGCACCGATTGCCATTAGCCGCTAACATTTTTAAAGCATCCCTCGAGGGTGACATTTCCTGCAAAGGATTCGCAATGAACCCTTGCAAAATTGCAGCGGATTTGCGATATTTGATTTCACAAAAGCCTCTCGCAGCATCGATACCAGTCCACTCACGAACCCAAACCGACGCATCTCGCTGATGGGAAAAAGCGAAAGATGGCCATTTCCGATTGCATGATTGAGGTCGAGGAACAATTTGAGGAAAAATCATGGTAATCTCACGCGCATTTATTCGAGCTTATAAATCCATTTTCGAAATGGTGTTGCCGGTCGATCCCAAAATTACCATCATGATCGGGGCCAATGAGAGCGGTAAGACCAATATTTTGAAATCCATTTTGAGCTTTTCGCCTGGCGCCCCATTCGATAACACCCTCACCTGTCAATATTCAGATTATTACTATCAGGGCAAATGCCCGGAAGTGACCCTGGAGTTTTCTGAAATTTCGAAGGAAAACCGGCAAAATCTATTAAAATTCTCGGATGCCTTCAAGGATGCCAGCAGCATCCTCATCACCAAGCGCGGTCCGCATCTCGATGACTACGAAGTGTACGTGGGTGACAAGGAAGTACCGATTTCTGACATGGCCCGGTTCCTTTCGGTGCTGCCGAAAATCCTGTTTTTTGATGATATCCCGCTGTTGAAAAACCGCGCTTCCATGGAAGACCTGACCTCGAATAGCGATGATTTTAGAACAGAGCGGAATTTGCTGCGTATTGGTGGCATCGTGAACCCCGAAATTATTTTCGAGGATTCGACGCGCGGTCGTCGGGCCAGCGAAGAAGCCAGCCGGCTGATCACGCAGCAAATTCGACGGGTGTGGAGCCAGGAGCCGACCATCGAGGTGAAATTGAACGTCAACGGCAAAATCCTGTATATCGATATTTCCGATGGCACCACCGTGTTCGATACGCCGGAATCGCGCAGCCTCGGTTTCCGCTGGTACCTGTCGTTTTATATCAATTTCATTGCGCAGACCGTGGAAGCGCGTGCGAACGAATACGTGTTCCTCATCGATGAGCCGGGCATCCACCTGCATCCCGCCGGGCAGAAGGACCTGACCCGGGTCATGGAAGACCTGGCGATCAAAAATCAAATTATTTATACCACCCATTCCCCATTTATGATCAACCGCGAATATCCGCAGCGCGTGCGACTGGTGACCAAAGATAAAGACGGCACGCGCGTGGACGCGGAAGCCTACCGCGAAAACTGGCGGCCCCTGCGCAGCTCGATCGGTCTCATGATCGGCGACCTGTTTTTCTTCAGCGACAGCGGACTGACCATTGAAATCCCATCGCGAAAAATTCCATTCATGAAAAAGATGCACCGCGTGCGCCAGAACGGCAACAACACCTGAGAGGCATGTCATGGCGATTCAATTCACACCGGGGCCGCTGGACGGTCTGTGCGATGTACCGGGCATCCGGGTCGGGCATACGCAAAATTTACAGGCGCGCACTGGCTGCACCGTGGTGATTCCGGAACGCGGCGCGGTGGCCGGCGTGGACGTGCGCGGTTCGGCGCCGGGCACGCGCGAAATCGAGGCGCTGTATCCGGTACGGCTGGTGCCGAACATCCACGCGGTGTTGCTCACCGGCGGCAGCGCCTTCGGTCTGGATGCGGCGGGCGGCGTGCAGCAATACCTGGAAGAAAAAGGCATCGGCTTTGATACCGGCGTGGCGAAAGTCCCTGTTGTGCCGGCGGCGGTGATTTTTGACCTGGCCTGCGGCGACGCGAAGGTGCGCCCGGACCGGGCCATGGGCTATCAGGCGGCTGAAGCGGCAAACGACCGCGATGCCTCGCTCGGGCGGGTCGGTGCCGGTACCGGAGCCACCGTAGGCAAGGTGCTCGGTCCGCAGAATGCCACGGATGGCGGTCTGGGACAGGCCTCGGAAATCATCGACGGGCGGCTGGTGGTGGCGGCGCTGACGGTGGTCAATGCGTTCGGCGATGTGATCGATCCAGACAGCGGTAAAATCCTGGCCGGCGCCCGCAACGAGGCTGGCGAATTCGTCAACACCAGTCAGTTTTTGCGGCAATATGGATTGAAATTTGCCGATCCGTGGAGCGGCAACACCACCCTGTCCATCGTGGCGACTAACGCCAGGCTAACCAAAGAGGAAGCCACCAAACTGGCGCAGATGGCCCATGACGGTCTGGCGCGAGCGATCCGGCCGGTGCACACCATCGTCGATGGCGATATCGTGTTTGCGCTGTCGTGCGGTGAGGAGAAGGCGAACAGTCTGCTTCTGGGCACCATCGCAGCCGAAGTGGTGAGCCGGAGTGTGGTGAGGGCCGTGCAGGAGAGCGCAGAAAAACAAATGACGTGAGTCCGGACGGCAATCTAACGGCAATTCACGTTGACTCGTACGGTGCTTTTTACCTTTTCCAATTGATTACGGAAAACCGAATCGTGACCAGGGTAATCAGACGTATCCAGCAATAACATAAGGAAAACGCATCTCATGATACATGCGCATCATGGTGTGGAGCCGAAGTTTGACACCGGGGTGTTTGTGGCGCCCAATGCAGTCATCATCGGCGATGTGCATCTCGGCAAAAATGTGTCGGTATGGTTCAATGTGACCATGCGTGGGGATGTCAACTACATTCGCATCGGCGATATGACCAACATTCAGGATGGCACGGTGTGTCATGTGACGCTGAACAAATGGCCGCTTGTGGTGGGGAAGGGCGTGACTGTCGGCCATGGCGCCATCATCCACGGCTGCGTGATCAAAGATTACTGCCTCATCGGCATGGGTGCCACGATTCTGGATGGCGCGGAGATTGGCCCGTTTTCGATCGTGGCAGCGGGTAGCCTGGTGCGAGAAGGGCAGAAAATCCCGCCATCAACTCTGGCGGCAGGCGTGCCGGCCGAGGTGAAGCGGGTGCTGCGTCCCGAAGAGCAGGACGCGCTGGTGGCCGCGGCAGAACGGTATATGAAATACAAAAATGAATATCTCGCCATGGGCATCCAGCATCCGGGAATCAGCACGACCTCATAATTGACGAGGGTTGCTATTCAGCCAGCCAGAACAGAAAAACGATATCTTGCTGAGTGCACCGGGCATGCAAAGGGGATTTTGTTGGTTTCAACAAGAAAATCCCAGGGCCTCTTTATTATTCGACCACGGATAACGCGGATTGTCACGGATTACGATCCGGTGAAAGTGGTGACCAATTGGGTGCCCCTGCAGGAAATCATCTCCGTTTGAGCAATCTGCAGCCGTGGCTAACGGGGCTACGAGGCCGCATACCTCGCGTGCTCCCCTGCTCGTTGATTGGCGGCCATTGATATCCTCCCTTATGCCACATTTTTTTACCTGCCATCCACACGCCTGCCGATAAAGCGAACAATCAACCACAGCACAACCACCGAAGCTATTAGCGAAATGGCCGGATGCACGCCGTAGCCCGCCGGAATGTAGCCGAATACGATGGCCACCACCGCCACCACCAGCGCGTATGGCATTTGCGTGCGCACGTGGTCGATGTGATCGGCAGCCGATGCCATGGATGACATGATGGTGGTGTCGGAAATCGGCGAGCAGTGATCGCCGAACACCGAGCCGGCCAGCACCGCACCGATGGTCGCCAGCACGATGCTGTTGGCCACCTCCG
Organism: Candidatus Zhuqueibacterota bacterium; assembly: GCA_030950365.1. GTDB lineage: Bacteria > Zhuqueibacterota > Zhuqueibacteria > Zhuqueibacterales > Geothermadaptataceae > Hydrothermovivens. The sequence continues at coordinate 68,799 of JAUZRQ010000038.1, forward strand.
GGCCGAGGCCTTCCTGCACCGGCAGGGTGTAGGCCATGGGGATGGCAATGGGAATGAAGATCGCCATGGTGGCCCAGCTCGTGCCGGTGGAAAACGCGATGAACGCCGACACGGTGAAAGCGATGGCCGGAATGAAGTGCACGCTCAAATAATCGCGCGTGATTTCGATGACATAATTGGCCGTGTGCAGATCGTCGCAAATGGCGCCGATGGCCCAGGCCAGATTGAGAATGATGGCCGCCAGCACCATGGATTTGTATCCGGCCAGCAGCGCGTCGATGGCCTCGCTGAGCTTCAAAATGCGCTGCGATAGCACCAGCGCCATGGCCACGAACACGCCGGTGAACGAGGCCCACAGCAGCACCGAAAACGAGTTGGCCGAGGCGATGATATCTCGCAGACTGGCATCGGCGGCGGCCGCACCGAGCGTTTCCAGCCCACTGAAATACAGCCCGAAGATGGTCACCAGAATCACCGCGATGATCGGCAGTAGGCCGTTGTACCAACGCAGGGGGATATTGGCAGAAGTGTCGATTTCAAAACCGGATGTGTCCATGAGCGGCTGGGCGCCGTCGCGCAGCACCTTGCCAGACTCGGCGGCGCGTTGTTCAGCTCGCAGCATGGGGCCGAAATCGCGCAGCAAGTAGCCGACCAGAAACACGAAAACAATGGCCAGCAGACTATAGAATGTAAATGGAATGGATTGCAAAAATTCGAAATACGCATCTTTTTCCAGCTCAATCGTTGCCAGCGCCTGGTCGATGAGGCCAATCTGGTAGCCGATCCAGGTGGAAATGAGCGCCACCGAGGCGACCGGCGCGGCCGTGGAATCAACGATGTAGCTGAGTTTTTCGCGGGAGATTTTCAGACGGTCGGTGAAGGGCCGCATGGTGTTGCCCACCAGCAGGGTATTGGCGTAATCATCGAAGAAAATCAGAATGCCCATGAGCCAGGTGGCGATTTGCCCGCCGCGGGGATGATTGGCGAACCGGCGGATGCTCTCGACGATGCCCAGCATACCGCCGCCGCGCGAAATGATGCCCACCATGCCGCCAAGGGTGGTGGAAAAAATGATGATCGCCGCATGATCCGGATCGGCGAGGGCGTTGATGAAATAGGTGTCCAGGGTGCGCAGAAAACCAGTGATTGGATTGAAGTCGAACAGGAACACAGCCCCCAGCCAGATGCCAATGAACAGGGAAAGCAGGACCTGGCGGAACAGAAAGGCCAAAAGAATCGCCACCACGGGCGGAATGATGCTGAGCACCCCGGGGATCACGCGCACACGTTCGGTGCCGATTTTGCCCGCCGCGGCCACAGCTACAGACCGGTGTCCGGTGCCGCGGATCATCACGCGTTCCACGCGCAACACCCCATCGGTGAAAGACACGGTATCCTGCGGCTGTGCCAGCAACAGACCTTCCAGGCGGGCCGGAGCGGCGAATTGGGTCAAAACGCGGCCTTTGTCATCCACGGCGCGCGCGTTGAGAGTGAAGGGAATGCCGTCCAGCGCGACTTTTGGGAGCTGGATTTCGATGGCAAATGGAACGATGTCTTCGGATTCGGTCTGCGCCAGTGCAGCCGGAAAGGTGAATGCGGAAATGAGTAAGGCTGTGAGAATACCAGCCATCGGATGCGTGCGAAACATGGAATCTTTCCCTCCTCCGTTGGACGATTTCCTCAATGATAAACAAATTCTATAGAAATGCAAAGCATTTTCAACCGACCATCATAGGCACTCTGAAGGGGCTCCGCGCCTGGCCAGGGTTAAAAGAGCCAAAATAGAGAGCCTGTGAAAGGCGCTTTTGCAAACCACAGATTTCACAGATTAGCACTGATTTGTTTCGCCCAAAATGGCTTTTCTTCGTGCTTCAAAATTATCTCCGTTGCCAATGCCATAGAGGATCACTACAATGGCCACAGGGGGCGGGGTTCGAGCCATGCCGGTGGTCACAGCAGAGCTCATGGAAAACCCCTTCCCACCGATAAATTTCTTGATTCTCAATCGGGTTTTGCGTAATTTGCATGCTGATTCCAGACAACAGACCTTTCACAATCCGTTTGCCACAAAGCTTTGGATCCGCGTGATCAAAAGCTTTTTTTGTGTCAACAGGAAATAAAACTGTATGAACGATCCGCAAATTATCGCTGAAGTCATCGATGGCCGGGGGCTCGAACGCACCCTGGCGCGGCTGGCGCATGAAATCATCGAGCGCAACCGCGGCGCGGAAAATCTGGTGCTCATCGGGCTACACACCCGCGGGGTGCCTATTGCCCAACGGCTGGCGGACTTGATCCGGCAGATTGAGGGCATGGATGTGCCCACCGGCGTGTTGGATGTGACTCCGTACCGCGACGATGTGGGCCGGCGCCATGAGGTGCTGAAACTGAAAACCACCCACCTGCCGTTCGACATCGACGGCAAAGTGGTGGTGCTGGTGGACGACGTGCTGTACACCGGCCGCACCGCCCGGGCCGCCCTGGATGCGCTGATGGATTACGGCCGGCCGGCGCGCATCGAGCTGGCGGTGATCGTCGATCGCGGCCATCGTGAACTGCCCATCAAAGCCAATTACATCGGCAAGGTGCTGCCGACCTCACTGGGAGAAGAGGTCGCCGTGCGCCTGAAGGAAATCGATGGCGAGGATGGCGTATTCCTGGTTACTGCAAAACGTGAGGGATAGATTCGAATGCAAAAGCATTTGCTCGGATTGGAGGGAGTCCCGAGGGAAGAAATCGAGCTCATTTTAAAAACGGCCTTTTCCTTCAAAGAAATCCTCTCCCGTCCCATTCCGAAAGTGCCGACGCTGCGCGGCAAAACCATTGTCAATCTTTTCTTCGAACCATCGACACGCACCCGAATTTCCTTTGAACTGGCAGAAAAGCGGCTTTCCGCCGATACGGTCAATTTTTCGGCCAGCGGTTCGTCCGTTCAAAAGGGCGAAACCCTGCGTGACACGATCCGCAACATCGAAGCCATGAAAATGGATATGGTGGTGATCCGGCACAGCGCAGCCGGGGCGCCGCACTTTCTTACCCGCTGCATCGACGCGGCGGTGATCAACGCCGGCGACGGCCGGCACGAGCACCCCACCCAGGCGCTGCTGGACATGATGACCCTGCAGGAGCGCGTGGGTAAACTCGAGGGCCTGAAGGTGGCCATCGTCGGCGATATCTTGCACAGTCGGGTGGCGCGCTCGAACATCTACGGGCTGCAAACCATGGGCGCCGAAGTGGCAATTTGCGGCCCGAAAACTCTGATCCCGGTGGAAGCCGATCAGTGGGGCGTGGAGATTTTTTATAACATTGACGATGCCATCCGCTGGGCCGATGCGCTGAACGTGCTGCGGATTCAGCTTGAGCGGCAGCGCACCGGGCTGTTCCCGTCGCTGCGGGAATACGCCGCGCATTTCGGCGTCACGCGCGCGCGATTGGAAGCCGCCCAAAAGGACCTGATTATCATGCACCCCGGGCCTATCAATCGCGGCATCGAGATCGAAAACGATCTCGCCGACAGCGAGTTTTCCGTGATTTTGAATCAGGTCACCAACGGCGTGGCCGTGCGGATGGCTGTGCTGTACCTGAAAAGTGGTGTGACCGAAACGCTGGAATAATATCATGACGGTGCCGGCCCGGATGCGGCAGGTGTCGCGCGGCGGCCGGTGGATGGAGACAGGGAGAACCGATGCAAACCATCAAATATCAAAAACCGGAACGGCTGCTAATCAAAAACGCCAATTATCTTGACCCGGCTGAAGGCGGACCGCGGCAGGTCGATGTGTTGATCGAAAACGGTACGATCGTCCGGGTGGAGCATGCCATTGATGGCGTGGATGGCGCGGAAACCATCGACGGCACCGGCAAGCTGCTGACCCCGGGCTGGCTGGATATGCATGTGCATTTCCGCGAGCCGGGCCGCGAGGACGAGGAGACGGTCAAAAGCGGATGCGCGGCGGCCACGGCCGGCGGCTTCACCGGCGCCTGCCCCATGCCCAACACCGAGCCGGCGGCCGATACCCGTGGCATTATCGAATACATGATTGCCGAGGCCAAAGGCACACCGGTGGATGTGTATCCCATCGCCGCGGCCACGAAAGGTCGGAAGGGCCGAGAATTGAGCGAAATGGCCGACCTCATCGAAGGCGGCGCGGTGGCGTTTTCGGACGACGGCGTGGCTATCGCCACAGCAGAAATGGCGCGCCGGGCCATGGAATACGCCAGCATGTTCGACGTGCCGATCATTGAGCACTGCGAAGAGCCGAGTATGACCGAAGGCGGCGCCATGAACGAAAGCGCCGTATCCACGCGGCTTGGACTGCCCGGCATGCCAGGGGTGGCGGAAGACATCATCGTGGCGCGCGATATTTTGTTGACGGAGATCACCGGCGCGCGGCTGCACATCGCGCACATTTCCACGGCGCGCTCGGTGGAGCTGGTGCGCCAGGCCAAGCAGCGGGGCCTGCCGGTTACCTGTGAGGTCACGCCGCACCATTTCACCCTGACCGATGAGGCCGTGGCCTCGTATGATGCCAATTTAAAAATGAATCCGCCATTGCGCACGCAAAACGATGTAGACGCCATCATCGAAGGGCTGGCGGACGGCACCATCGATGTGATTGCCACCGACCACGCGCCGCATTCGCCGGAAGAGAAAGACGTGGAGTTTCAGGCGGCGCCGTTCGGCATCATCGGCCTGGAAACGGCACTGGGGCTGATCATGACGCAACTGGTGGAACCGGGCCATCTGCGGCTGGAAGAGGCGCTGCACAAAATCACCCTGGCGCCGCGCAATATTCTGCGGCTGCCGCATCCGAAGCTGGCGGTCGGGCAGGTGGCCAACCTCACGCTGTTTGATCCAAAGCACGAATGGACCGTGGAGGCCAGCCGGTTTTACTCCAAATCGCGCAACACGCCGTTTCTCGGCTGGACCCTGCGCGGCAGGGTGCATGCGGTGATCAACAAGGGTTTTTTGTGGGTGTCGCCGGATGTGTGATGGAGAAATTTAGAATGATCTCGCAGAGACGCCAAGCTTGCAGAGGAAATGGGACGCGAGTCTTATGATTGATGAATTCCTCACGTCGGAGCCAAAACATGTCATTTCCTTCACGTCTCACAGGAGACATCGTCACGCGCAGGCTTGCGGCGGGGAAAATAAAACCACAGATTTCACAGATTAGCACGGATTGTTTTAAGCCACGGATTGAACGCGGATGCAGGCTGCATGAGATTGCGATCAATTAACAAATCCGGCAATCTTTCGGCCATGAAGCCACGCTTGTCATTTCGGCTTTCAGCGGCGAGCGGCAGGAAGCCGATGAAATGCCGGAATCTCATGTCCGATGCGTTCCTGTGAAAGAGATTCCGGTATTTTTCGCCAATCCGCGCTGCAGATTGACGAAAGAACCGGAATGACAAGATGGATACAAAACCACAGAATACGCGGCGATCGCAAAGTGTTTTCTTTGCATCCTTTGCGATCGCCGTGGTTTCGCTCAGTATAAGCAAATAAAAACCAATGATTGATCCAAACATAAATCAGCATCTGTATTTTATCCGTGCCTAAACGTGCTCAAAAGCCGCACTCGTCCCCGTGCCCCGTGGCGCGGCGAGTGGCGGCTCTGGCAAGGCGTTCAACGATCAGCCTGGTTATGTGATGATAAAAACCCTTTCGCAAAAGGACAACTTTCTCGATCTTCCCGAGGAGCTGTCTGGCTTTCAAAAATCGCAGGTGGTCATCCTGCCGATTCCGTTCGAGGAAAGTACCACCTTCATGCAGGGCACCCAAAACGGTCCGCAGGCCATCATCACCGCATCGCGGCACCTCGAGGATTATGACGATGAGCTCGATGCTGAGCCATGCCGCGTGGGCATTGCCACGGCTGAGCCGCTGGACCTGGACGGAATGCAGGGCCAGAATGCGCTGGATCGTATCGAGGAAGTCGCGGCGGACATCATGCAGACTGGCAAATTTCTGGTGGGGCTGGGCGGTGAGCACACAATCACCGTGCCGCTGGTGCGGGCCGCGCATCAGACGTTTCACGATCTGACGGTGCTGCACATGGATGCGCACAGCGATTTGCGCGATGAGTATGAAGGCTCGAAACTCAATCATGCCTGCGTGATGGCTCGCGTGAACGAAATCTGCGATTTCGTCAGCATTGGGCTGCGCAGCGGTCTGCAAGACGAGGGCAGGGACCTACGCCCCGGGGCGCGGCTGTTTTACGCCTATGACATGGTGCGCGACAGTAGTTGGCAGGATCGCGTACTGGATCACCTGTCCGACAACGTGTACCTCACCGTGGATCTGGATTACTTCGACCCGGCGGTGATGCCGGCAGTGGGCACTCCTGAGCCGGGAGGTTTTTACTGGTATGACACTCTGGAATTCCTGCGCAAGCTCATGCGTGAAAAAAATGTCGTGGCCTGCGACGTCGTGGAACTGTCACCGGTGCAGGATCTGGTGCACCCGGACATGTTTGCCGCGAAGCTGGTTTACAAATTGATCGGCTATCGCTTTTTCGGCCGGCTGCGGAAATATGGATGAAAGCGGAATAGAGAATGATTTCGCCTTAAAGCACTGATACGTTGCCCCGGTTTTTGATGCCGGTCGCTTTTTCATTGGCCTTTGAAAATAAACTTGACAATTTATACAGAAATGCTTAACTTTCGCGTCTGAAAATTGCAGAACCCTATGGAAGGAGGCATGAAGCGTTGAAGACGTACATTCCAAAAGAGAGCGAAATCGAAAAGAAATGGTATGTTGTTGACGCTGAAGGCAAAACCCTCGGACGCTTAGCTAGCAGCATCGCGACGATTTTGCGCGGCAAACATAAACCCTATTTCACGCCGCACATGGACGTCGGCGATTTTGTGGTGGTCATCAACGCCGAGAAAGTGCATGTGACCGGTAAAAAGGCGCAGCAGAAGTTTTACTTCCGCCATACCGGCTATCCGGGTGGCGCCAAATTGATCCGCTACGATGATATGCTGCGCCGGCATCCGGACCGGATTATCACGCATGCGGTTCGGGGCATGTTGCCGCATAATCGGTTGGGGCGCAAGCTGCTGAAAAAGTTGAAAGTGTACGCCGGGCCGGACCATCCGCATCAGGCGCAGAAGCCGGAACCTCTTGAGATCAATACCTAATCGGTTGAAGGAGAGTCGATGAAAGGGACAGTTTTCGCAGCCGTTGGCCGTCGAAAAGAATCGGTCGCCCGGGTACGGTTGGTGCCCGGATCGGGAAATATTATTGTTAACAAAAAGCCTGTTTTAGATTATTTTAAGCGCGAAACACTGAAGATGATCATCGAACAGCCGCTCGAGGCCACCGAAACCATGGGCAAGTTTGATATCTACGCCAATGTGGATGGTGGCGGTCTGACCGGGCAGGCGGGCGCCATGCGATTGGGCATTGCCCGTGCCCTGCTAAAGTTCGATGAAGACTTGCGGCCGATTCTCAAGAAAAACGGCTTTTTGACGCGCGATCCAAGGATGAAAGAGCGCAAGAAATACGGTCTTGCGGGGGCGCGCAAGCGCTTTCAATTTTCCAAGCGCTAACCGATTTCGACAATCGTATCGAAACCCATTCCGCATGGCTGGAATGGGTTTTTTGCAGTTAATCCAAATCATTATCACACACATCAGGCCTGGGTCGGCCCGGGTGTCCTGGAAATTCGGGATTTGGCCGGCGGTAGCGGCCTGATGGCGGATAAACCCAAAAGCAGTAAGGAGCAAATAATGCAAAACGTCACCATTAACGATTTGCTCGTTGCAGGTGCCCATTTTGGTCACCTCACCCGCCGTTGGAATCCGAAGATGAAAAAATACATCTTCATGGAACGCAACGGCATCCATATCATTGACCTGAAGAAAACCCTCGAGTTGCTCAAAGAAGCTCAGAAAGCTGTGATTGACATCGTGCGCGACGGCGATAATATTCTTTTCGTGGGCACCAAGAATCAGGCTAAAGACATCATCAAGGTGGAAGCCGAGCGTTGCGGGCAGTTTTACATCACTGAGCGCTGGCTAGGCGGCACCCTGACCAACTTCTCGACCATAAAAAAAAGCATCAAGCGCATGAAAAACCTGCAAAAAATGGCTACCGACGGCACCTATGAAAAATTGACCAAAAAGGAAATTTTGAGCCGCGAGCGTGAACTGGCCAAGCTGACCAAAGTGCTCGGTGGTATTCAGGATATGAATCGGTTGCCCGGTGCGCTATTTGTGGTGGATACGAAAAAAGAACAAATTGCCGTTGCAGAGGCCAACCGACTGGGCATCCCGGTCATTGGCATGGTCGATACCAATGCCGATCCAACGCCCATCGATTTCCCGATCCCCTGCAATGACGACGCCTTCAAATCGATCGCGCTGATCGCGCGCGCGATTTCCGATGCAGTACTGGAAGCCAAAAGCGGCGTGGCCGAGGCCGATCAGGCGCAGGTCGAGGGTGGCGCGGAAGCCACGGAAACGGCGGCCGCGGCCGAAGCTCAGAAAGAAGGCGGCGCCCCTGGCGTTGAGGCAAAGGAAGAGAGCCCTGTAACGGAATAACCCGAACCCGAAAATAAGTTGTATGGAGGCATAGACGCATGAGCATTTCAGCAGCCGATGTGAAAGCACTGCGCGAGAGAACCGGTGCCGGAATTATGGATTGTAAAAAAGCCCTGGCCGAAACCAATGGCGATGTGGAAAAGGCCATTGAATATTTGCGCAAAAAAGGCGCGGCGCTGGCACAGAAAAAACAGGGCCGGGCGACCAATGAAGGGCTGATCGAAGCCTACATCCATCCGGGAAGCCGTCTCGGCGTGCTGGTGGAAGTAAATTGCGAAACCGATTTCGTGGCTAAAACCGACGATTTCAGGCAGCTCGCCCGTGATATCGCCATGCAGATTGCGGCTACCAACCCGATCGCGGTGCGGCGGGAAGATGTGCCGCAAGAAGTCATCGAGCGCGAAAAGGACATTTTCCGGGAGCAGATGAGAAATCAGAACAAGCCGGATCATATTATCGAAAAAATTGTCGAGGGCAAGCTGGAGAAGTTTTATCAGGAGAACGTGCTGCTGGAGCAGCATTTCGTGAAAAATCCTGATAAAACGGTGAAAGAACTCATCACCGACGCCATCGCCAAACTCGGTGAAAACATTGGCGTGCGCCGGTTTGTTCGGTTTGAATTAGGCGCTGAGTAGGAAGGTTTCTATTTACATGGAAAAACCGGCCTATAAGCGAATTCTGTTGAAGTTGAGTGGCGAAGCCCTTATGGGCGAACAGGGCCTCGGCATTGATCCAAAGGTGGTGGATCGCCTGGCGCGCGAGATCAAATCGGTGGTGGATCTCGGCGTGCAGGTGGGCGTGGTGATCGGTGGCGGGAACATCTTTCGCGGCCTGTCGGCCAGCGCCCGTGGCATGGATCGGGTGCAGGCCGATTACATGGGCATGCTGGCCACGGTGATCAACGCGTTGGCGCTGCAGGATTATCTGGAGCGTTACAACGTGTACACGCGCGTGCAGTCGGCCATCAAGATGGAAGAGGTGGCCGAGCCGTTTATTCGCCGCCGCGCCATCCGGCATCTGGAAAAGGGCCGTGTGGTGATTTTCGCTGCCGGCACGGGCAACCCGTATTTCACCACCGACACGGCAGCATCGCTGCGCGCCATCGAAATCGAAGCCGATGTGATTCTCAAAGGCACCAAAGTGGATGGCGTGTACGACTCTGATCCCGCATTGAACAAAAACGCCAAACGTTACGAAACCCTGACTTACATGGATATCGTGCGACAGGGCCTGAAAGTGATGGATGCCACGGCGGCGACCCTGTGCATGGATAATTCCCTGCCTATTATCGTGTACAATATAACCGTTCCCGGAAATTTACGCCGGATCGTCCTAGGCGAGAATATTGGAACCAAAGTCACAGGGGTTTCCCATGAAGCATGAAATCGTCAAAGATGCAGAAAAACGGATGGCGAAATCCGTTGAGGCCACGCGGGAAGAGCTGGCCAAGATTCGTACGGGAAAGGCGTCGCCGGCCATGCTGGACCCCGTGCGGGTGGAAGCGTATGGCAGCAGCATGCCGCTGAACCAGGTCGCCACCATTTCCACGCCGGAAGCCCGCTTGATTGTCATTCAGCCGTGGGACAAAAGCCTCATTGGTGAAATCGAAAAAGCGATTTTGAAGGCCGATCTGGGCTTCAATCCGTCCAACGATGGCCAGGTGATTCGCGTGCCCATCCCGCCGCTCAACGAGGAGCGTCGCCAGGAGTACGTTCGCATCTGCCGAAAGATCACCGAAGAAGGACGGGTCGCCGTGCGCAATATCCGCCGCGATGCCAACGACCACATTAAAAAACTGGAAAAAAACCACGAAATTTCCGAGGATGAGGCGCACCGGCTGCTCGACCAAATTCAGGAGATCACCGACCAGCACATCAAGCAACTCGATGAAATCATGAAACACAAAGAAGCGGAAATCATGGAGGTATGATTTTCGGTTTGCCGGTCTCTATTAGCCTGCCATTTTCGTATTGAAAATGCAGGCTTTTTCGTTTTTGGGCTGAATTTGATTTATAGAAATTGTTCGACTCTACCTTCTTTCACGTGGGAACTCCATATTTCAATTCGATGTATGTTGGATGCCGACTGCTCATGAATGACAATCGAAAGCTTGATTTCGGACTAACTCGAAGGATTCTCTAAAAGGGATAAGCAAATAGTGCCTACCATCAGAAAAATAGGGCCTTATCGCTTCTTTTTCTTGTAACTATTCAGCGAATGGTGAAAAACTCATAAGGCAGAAAAGCAAACCTCTCGCAGTGTCGCTGAGGTTTAATTTTGAGGATTTTGGAATAGCGAATTCATCATTTCAAGCTTTTAGGGAGTCCGTCCGCGTCAATCCGTGTGTATCCGTGGCTCCCCGAAAATCAGTGCCAATCTGTGAAATCTGTGGTCTTTTGGAGTCGACATCCAAATTCATTAGCAAAGCGTTTCATCGATGAAGACCTGAGCGTGGTGGTATTCTGGCCGGCAGGCGCTCCGGGGAGTCCCCGGAGTCTTTAAAACAATGGCTAGCCGAGCGAGGCAAAAACATAAAGCGCTAGTAGCATCAAATTGTCAAGAAATATAGGTCGTCAGGGATGGCCTCTATCCGCTAAAAATGATTAGATGCGGTCCCTGCCCGCCGACCTGGCTTGCTGAACGAAACCCAAAAGGAGGGATGGTATCGCACGTTGGTACGGTTGAACGAATGACGAACGATTCAGGAAATCCGAAACCATGACCATCATGAGGACCTGCCGTCTTTTCTGCCTGTGCACGCTGATCCTGTTTGTTGTCCATAGCGCCCCGGCGCAGCCGCTGACCCTGCGTCTATCCCAAACCCTCCAATTGTCTCTGCCGCAAGATCAACCCAAAAGCAAATTTGTCCGACTGTCAGTGAGCCAGCAGGGTGAAGTGTATGTGCTGGATCAGGGGCTGAACCGCATTTTGCTGTTTGATGCGACGGGCGCGCTGCAGCGCGAGGTCGGCGGCTTTGGATGGGAAACCGAGCAGTTCGATCAGCCAATGGATATCTGGGCGGAAAACTCGCTGGATGTGTTCGTGGCCGATTACAACAACAACCGCATCCAGCGTTTCGACCGTAAGCTCAATTTCGTGGGCGTGTATGAAAACGACGACGGACTGGATCAGCGGCTGCAATTCGGGCTGCCGGTGGCGGTGACGTTCTCCCGCTTTGGGGAGCTGTTTGTGATCGATGGCGAAAACCAGCGCATCCTGCGGTTCAACGCTAACGGCGAACCCGAGCAGAGTTTCGGCGATTGGGACTGGGGCGACGGCCGGCTCGAGGAGCCGGTGGCCATTTGCCTCAACGACAGGGATGACGTGCTGGTGGCCGATACGGGGCTCCGGGGCATCATGCGGTTTGATTATTACGGCAATTTTTTGCAGCCCATCCGCCACGATTCCCTGACTTCGCCAGTGCAGGTGGTTTCCCTGCGCAACCTAACCATTGCGCTGGATGGGGCCCGCAGCCGGCTGTTTATTTTCAATGCCGATGGCCGCTACCGGGTGGACCTGGCGCCGGTGCCGACCGAAACCGACAGGACCAGCGCCGGTCCATTCAGTCTGGCCGTCAGCCGCAACCTTCTCTACATCCTCGACGGCCGCAACAGGAATGTGTACTGCTACCAGCTCCAAACCCCATGATCCGCTGCGTGTCAAAACATCGCTCCAGCCCCTGGCTTTTGCCAATGGTTTTGCTCCTGTTGACGGTCGATCTCCACAGCCAGGTTCGCGTTTCATCCGAGCCGCTGCCGCTGGCTCCGGCCTTGCGCCGGGCGGTCCTGGTGCCGGATTCTTCGCAAACCGTCTTTTTGCTGCCAGATAGCCTCATCATCGCCCTGAGCGACAGCCTGACGTATGGCCGCCGCCCTCTCCGGCGCCATCGCGATTACCGCCTGGATTATTCGTCCGCAACGGTGACGCTGCAGTTCCGGCCAAACGGCGTCGATACCCTGCGCCTGTGCTATCGCGTCCTGCCGGTGTCCATCCCTAAGTGGGTGGCGAGGCGGCGCCTTCAGGCCGCGCCGCAGGACAGTCAGGCGGCATCCTCCGGCGCGCAACTGGCCACGCGCATCCAGCCGCAGGGGCGCGATCGTCAGGAGCAGGCGTTCGGCGCGCAACTCCGAAAAAGCGGCAGCCTGGTGCGGGGCGTTTCCATCGGCACCGGCCAGGGACTGAAGGTCGATTCCGGCCTGCGGTTGCAGATCTCCGGCAAAATTTCCGACGATGTCGAAGTCATCGCCGCGCTCACGGATCAAAATCTGCCCATTCAGCCCGAAGGCAACACCCAGACGTTGCAGGAAATCGACAAGGTGTTCATCCGGCTCAAGGGGCGGCAGTTCGGCGCAACCCTCGGCGATTATGAGCTGCAATTCAGCGGCACCGAATTTGCGCGCTATCAGCGCAAATTGCAGGGCGCCATGGCCACGCTCGCGCGCGGCAACAGCCGGGTGGCCGTGTTCGGCGCGGTGAGCAAGGGCAAATTCCGCACGCAGCAATTCATGGGCGTGGAAGGCAAACAGGGGCCGTATCAGCTCACTGGCGATCGCGGCCAGATCGACATCATTGTGTTGGCCGGCACCGAGCGCGTGTGGGTGGACGGCGAGCTGATGGTGCGCGGCGAGAACAACGATTACGTGATCGAGTACGCCAACGGGCAGATCACTTTCACCCGTCGCCGGCTGATCACCGCTGATTCGCGCATCACCGTGGATTTCCAGTATTCGGACGAGCGATTTCAGCGCAATCTGTTCGGCGCCGAGACGAGCGTGGCGGCCGCAGGGGATCGCCTGCGCATCACCACCACGCTGCTGCGCGAGAGCGACGACAAAAACAATCCGCTGTCGCTGCCGCTGAAAGCTGAATTCCTGCGCGCGCTGGAAAACGCCGGCGACAGCCTCGCCACCGTGGATGGCGCTACGTACGTCGGGCCGGGCCGTGGACGTTACATCAAGCAGGATTCCATTTTTGTTTATGTCGGGCCGGATTCGGGCGATTATCAGGTGCGGTTTTCGGATGTCGGCGAGGGCCGCGGCAGTTACCGGTTTTCCGGATTTGGCAATTTCACCTATGTGGGACCGGGACAGGGCCGCTACGAGCCGGTGGTGCTGCTGCCGCGGGCACAGAGCCATTCGCTGGCCGATCTGCGGCTCGAATACCAGCCGGCCGAAGGCGTGCAACTGGTGAGCGAGTTCGCCCTCAGCCGCTTCGACCGCAACACTTACAGTCCGCTGCACGATGACGACAACCAGGGACAGGCCTATCTGGTGGAACTTCGCTTCCATCCCGAGCGCTGGCGCCTTGGTTCGCTCAACCTCGGCCGCGGTGATGTCCGCATTCGCCACCGGCTGCGCAACGCCACATTTCGCGACATCGACCGCATCAATGTGGTGGAATACGGCCGTCGCTGGGACATCGGGCAGAACCGCGCCATCGGCCGGGAGGCCGTCACTGAAGCGCAGGTGAATTACGAACCCTGGAGGCAGATGCGATTTTTCGGCGAAATCGGTTTGCTGGACCTGCAGGCGCGCGACCTGTCCTCCGCGCGCTGGCAAATCGGCACCACCTGGCAGCGGCCGGATTTACTGGAGCTGAATTACCGGCTGGAGAAAATCCGTCGAAAAACCGCGGGGACGGATGCGCCGGGCTACTGGTTGCGGCAAAAAGGCGAGGTCTCGCGCCGTATTGGCTTCTTGCGGCCCATGTTCCGGTTCGAAAGCGAGGCTAAGCGAGAGCCGCTGGCCGATTCGTTGCAGAGCGGCTTCCGGTTCACGGACTGGTCGGCGGGCCTCGGACTCGCCGGACAGAAACGCCTGGAGATAGAAGTGCAATACGGCCCGCGCATTGATGACGACCGCTTCGGACAGCGGTTGCGCCGCAAAAGTCTGGCGCGCACGTTCTCGGCCAGACTCGGCGTGCGCCGCTGGCACAATCTGGTGGCAAGCGCCAGTTTCATCCACCGCCGCCGTGATTACGCCGATCCGCAAAACGCCGATAGCCGCACCGACCTGGCCGAGCTGCGGCTTGGCTATACCGCCTGGAAGCGCTCGATGCAACTGGACACCGACTATCAGATTTCCAGCACGCAGGTCAACCGGCTGCAGCGGATGTTTTTCAAAGTACGCGAAGGCGAGGGCAACTATCGCTACGATGCAGACCTCAATGAGTACATTCAGGACCCATTCGGCGATTACATTTTGCGGCTGATCCCGACCAATGAATTTTTGCCGGTGGTGGAGCTGCGAAGCCGGCTGCAATTGCGGCTGCGACCGGAATATGCGTTGCGCCGGAAAAAGCGCCTGTCGAAGTGGCAAAAGGTGCTCAAAGCGCTGTCGTCGGAAACCGTGCTGCGGATTGACGAAAAGACGCAAAATCCAGCCCTGAGCGAGATTTACCGCCTGAATCTGTCCGAATTTCAACGGCCCGAGTACACGCTGTTCGGCAACATCAGTTTGCGACAGGATGTGTATGTGTTTCAGAACCGGCGCAGTTTCTCGCTGCGGTACCGTGTCCTTTCGGCGCGCAGCCTCAACAACCAGTTTCTGGAAGGCGGGCAGACGCGCGATTTCTTGCAACACGCGCTGCGGATTAACGTCGCGCTGACCCAAAAGCTCAATGGTCGACTCGAAATCTCGAGGACGCGGGAAGATAAATTGTTCGATATTCCCGGACGGCAGGATCGGCGCATCCGCGGAGTGCAGGTCGAAACTGACCTTTCCTACCGGCCGCAGTCGCGTTGGGAAATCGCCGGTCGGATCATCTTTGGCCGCGACCGCGATCTGGCCTTTTCGCCTGCGACGCAAGTGACGCAGTTTTCGTTCAAGCCGCGCACCACCTACTCGTTCCGCAGCAGAGGTCGGCTACGGGCTGAACTGGAATGGACGCATGTGACCGCATCGCCGGCCGGCAGGGTGATCCCGTATGAACTGGCGCAGGGCAACCGGCAG
Source organism: Candidatus Zhuqueibacterota bacterium (assembly GCA_030950365.1). Classification (GTDB taxonomy): domain Bacteria; phylum Zhuqueibacterota; class Zhuqueibacteria; order Zhuqueibacterales; family Geothermadaptataceae; genus Hydrothermovivens. Next base: position 84,299 of record JAUZRQ010000038.1, read on the forward strand.
GGCAACACCCTGCGCTGGAATTTCCGGTTCGAGTACCGCGTGTCCAGCAACCTGAACGCTTCAGTGAGTTATCAGGGCCGTGACGAACCGGACCGGCCCAAAACTCTGCATCTGGCCAAGGTGGAGATGCGGGCATTTTTCTGAGGTTGGACATAAAGCCGATGCTTCTGCATAATCACAAGCGGATGCAAACGATAGAACACGGATGACACGGATAACGAGGATTTACACGGATTACCATTAATGGGTAATCCCCGCCCTTGTTGGCGGGTCTCCCTTGCATAAAGTCGATGATTTAATAAACAATACACAGTGAATCGAGCCTATTCCGGTGAAAAAAATACTGACCAAAATCGCGGCCATTTTGCTAATCGGGCTGCTGCTCGGTTTGCCAGCGCAGGCGCAGTCGCCACCGGAAAACAGCGCGCGTCCGGCGTGGGCGGATTCCGTGGTGATCCGCACCGCTGGTGAGGTGAAACCGGAGCGCATCACAAAGGCGTTAAGCCGGCAGCGGCTGCTCTGGCGCGTAGGTATTACGCCTGAGTCGGTGACGACGGCCGTGCTGGGCTGGCTCCTGAAGCACGGATACTGGAACGCCCGCATTGCGAAGGTGGACATCCGGCAACACCCCCGTCCGCATTTGTGGCTGGTGGTCGAGGAAGGCCGCCGGGCGCGCGGTGGTGTGCTGCGTTTCCGCAGCGATGCCAATGTCGAAATACCAATGACGCAGGTGCGGATTCGGGACTTTGCAGCCGTTGACTCTCAGGTGGATGCGCTCCTCAAACAATTCGGCGAGGCAGGCTATCCTTTTGCCCGCGCCACGCTCGATTCCATTCTGGTTTTGCCGGCCCATGGCCGCGGGGCCTCGTACGAGTTGGTCTATCGCATCGAGCCCGGCAGCCGGGTGATCATCGATAGCATTCGCATTGTCGGCAACAGCCTCACGCGCCGCGAAGTCATTCTGCGTGAGCTGCCCGTCAAACCCGGCATGGTGTACCGCGAATCGCTCATCGAAGCGATTCCACAGCGGCTGTGGTCGCTGCGATTTTTGCGTGTGATGAACGAACCCCGGCTGTATGTGACGCCGCAGCAAACCGGTATTCTGGAAATTACCGTGCAGGAAGGACGGAGCAATTTTTTCAACGGCGTGCTGGGATACAATCCGGGCACCGGAACACAGCCTGGTTTCCTGTCCGGGTTGATCGATATCGAATTTGCCAACCTGCTGGGCACTGGCCGGGAGATCCGCGCGCGCTGGGAAAAACGCGGCCCTAAAACCCAGGATCTGTCGCTGTTTTTTCGCGAGCCATGGGTGTTCGGCAAGCCCTTTCATCTGGAAGGTGGCTTCCAGCAACTGATTCAGGACACCTCGTACGTGCGGCGTAGCTGGCAGTTCAAGGTCGAGTGGCCGTTCCTCGAAGGCATGCGGCTGGTGACGCAACTTTCACGCAGCGCCGTGCTGCCGGATTCGGTAGGACTGGCGCTGGGCATCCCGCCAAGCCAGGCCACCTCTGCCGGCTTCGGCATCGAATACACCTCGCTGGATGAACCGGTCAACCCCACACGCGGCGCGCGGTTCTCGACCCTGCTTGAAACCATCGCCAAGCGGCTGGATGACGCGGAACAGGGACAGGGGGATTTTCGCCAGAAGCGCTTGCTGGTGGACGCATCCTGGAATTTGTCCCTGTGGCGCTGGCAGGTGGTGCATGTGGGGCTGCACTGGCGGCACATCACCACCAGCGAGCCTTTCGTTTCGATCACCGATCAGTTCCGGTTTGGCGGTGCCACCACGCTTCGCGGCTATCGCGAGGAGCAATTCCGCGGCTCGCGCGTGGCCTGGGCCACGGTGGAATACCGCTACCTGCTGGGACAGCGCAGCCGGGCGTTTTTATTCTACGATCTCGGCTATTTCTCGCGCCGCGACCCAAAAGCAGGACTCATTCAGAGCGTCAAACAGAGCTTCGGTTTTGGCGTGCGGCTGGAAACGCGCATCGGGCTGATAGGCATCGATTACGGCCTCGGTGAAGGCGATACCATCTTGCAGGGCAAGGTGCATCTGAGTTTGATCAATACATTTTGAAATTTCAGCTCAGAATATTGGAAGGAAAAATTATAAGAAAAATTGAATAAAATCAATATCGCGTTGCCGATTTTGCCATTGAAACTTGACTTTTCTCTGAATAATCATTAACTTAACGGGCATTAATTGTGACTATTCAGCCCTTTTAGGCAGAATGAACGGGATGTTCTGGAGGCTAATAGATAAGGCCGGTTAATCCTATTACAATTCCGGAAACTAAATGGTGATCCAGAACATGGTTTGGTTCCCCCTGAATGATTCCACGCCAGCATATCGGGGGCAAAGTTAAACTGCTTCTGACGCACAGGGGGGACGAAGTGGTGGAGTGGAGGCCACTTTTAGCTGTAACGGATGATATCGGCTTAATATAGTACAGCCTATACCCCAGCTATGGGGATGCTCAATAGCGGGATTATCTTTCAGACGAAGGATTTGGCTAAATGATCCATTTGATCGCGGATGACCATGAATCCCTAGGGGGATCACGATAACTAACCATATAAATACGAGAAGCGCAGGAAATCATTTCCTCGGCTACTCTGGTTCATTCTGTCTAATAAACGCTTGAATAGTGACTATTTTTAATACACATAGGAGGTTTGAATGCGAGTTACGGTAAATGTATCTGAAGAGCTGGAGGAAGAGATCAAGGAGTTCGCGAAAAAGGAGAACAAAACGCTGGCATCCCTTTTTGCGGAGGCGATCGTATATTACATGACCGAAGCTCAAAAGAAGAATCTGGGCAAACGTGTGTTGCAGCTTGCAGGCAAGGCCAAGATGAATCCATATGTGCTGAATGAATTAGAGAAAGGAAGGCGTGAAGCATGATTGGACTGGATTCGGGGTTTTTTATTAAGCTGCTCCAGGGTGACGAAGTAGCAGCGGAGGTTTGGGAACAGGTTCTTCGTAAAAAGGAAGAAGCTTACGTTTCCTGTCTCACTTTATTTGAGCTGGAACGCCTCGGATTAAAAGCCATGATCGACAAGGAAGCGGTCAACGTCGTCAACGCGGCGATCAAGGAAAATTGCGAACTTATCTGGATCGATGATCCGGAGATCATCGAGCAGAGCTCCCGACTGTCACATGGACTCGGGATGCCCTCGGTCAGCGCTCTAATTCTGGCCGGTTTTCTTGTCAAAGAGATCAAAAAGGTCTATACGACTGACAGGCATTTTCAGGCATATCGGAAGAAAAAATTCGAGGCCGTGGTGTTAAGCCGTTAGCATTGAGCAGGAAGGGAACCTCGTTCCATAGCCGAACTCATCCCGGGTTCGGCTTTTTTATTGGTTGGGCGTGGCAAGCAGCAAGCCACAAGCAGAATGTGCCCAATCCGATTCAAATCATGTTTTAGGAATGTGCCTTTTATTTATAAAAAAGCCCCGGCCAGAAAAACAATCTGACAGGGGCGGAAGTTTCAAAATGGCTGTCTATGCCGCCGCTTCGGCTTCGGCATAGAGCGCCTCGATTTTGTCTTTGTACCGTTCGGTGATGACCTTGCGTTTCAGCTTCAGCGTCGGGGTGAGCTCGCCGGAATCGATGCTGAAATCTTCGGGCAGGATATAGAACTTTTTGATGGTCTCGAACGAGGCCAGTTGTTTGTTGCGCTCCTCGACCTCCTGCTCGATCAGCTCCCGCACCTTCGGATGTTGCGTCAATTGCTCCCACGAGCTGTACTCGAGGCCCTCTTTGGTAGCCCAGGCTTCTACCTGCGGTTGATCCAATGTGATCAACGCCACCAAAAACTTCTTTTGATCGCCATAAGCCACCACCTGGCTAATATACCTCGACGTACGGATGATGCGCTCCACCCGCTGCGGCGCGATGTTTTTGCCGCCAGCGGTGATGATCAGGTCTTTTTTGCGGTCGGTGACGCGCAGGAAGTTGTCCTCATCGATCTCGCCGATATCACCAGTGTATAGCCAACCATCTTTATCGATTGTTTCCTGAGTGGCTTCAGGGTTTTTGTAGTAGCCTTTCATCACGTTGGGGCCGCGGAACAGAATTTCACCATCGTCGGCGATTTTCTGTTCGATTCCTGGCCCAGGTGGCCCTACCGTGCCGAATTTGTAGTGATCGAACCGGTTCACGTTGGTGAACGACGTGTTTTCGGTCATACCGAGGCCTTCCAGAATGAGAATACCGCAGGCATGGAAAAAGCGCGCGATGGTGACGTTGAGCGGCGCCGCGCCGGAAATGGTGAACACCACCCGGCCGCCAAGGGCTTCGCGGATTTTGTGAAACACCAGCCTGTCGGCCAGTTTGTACTTCATGGCCAGGCCCGCCGGCACCGGCTGCCGCTTTTCCTTGAGCTCGCTAACCCGGGTGCCAACTTCAAGCGCCCAGTTGAATAGCTTCTGCTTGACGCCGCCGGCATCGGCGACCTGCGAGGTGATGCGCTCGTACACTTTTTCATAAATGCGCGGCACGCTGGCGAAAAAGTGGGGCCGGACCTCGCGCAAATTCTCGGCCACTTTTTCGAGGCTTTCCGCAAAAGCCAGGGTGAAACCAGCCCGCATGGACGTGAACACGATGATGCGCGCGAACACGTGTGCCAGCGGCAAAAATAGTAGGGTTTCATAATGTTCCTTGATGTGCAGGCATTCTAACACCGACTGTGAGGTAAACAAGAAATTGCCATGTGTGAGCATGGCGCCTTTGGGCACGCCGGTGGTGCCAGATGTGTAAACGATCGAGGCGAGGTCGTCGCGTTCCACCGCTTCGGTGCGCTGGGCAAATTCGTCATCGGATACCCCATCGCCGCGCGAAAGAAACTCGTCCCAAGTGAGCACACCTTCCGGCAGACTGGCCGGCGCATCGTAAATGACGATGTGTTTTAGCTTTTGCAATTGCTGCCGCACCGACAGGATTTTCTCCAGTTGCTCCTGGTTTTCCACCATGAGCAGCACCGCCTCGCTGTGGTTGATGATGTACGCACAATCGTCCGCAAGATTAGATGGGTAAATGCCCACCGTAACCGAGCCGATATTTTCAGCGGCGAAGTCGCACTGCACCCATTCCAGCCGGGTCTGGCTCAAAATGTTGACTTTATCCCCCTTTTGAACGCCGAGAGCCATGAGGCTCTTGGAAATGCGCTTGCACGCGTCAAAATGCTCCTGCCAGGTTAATGAATGCCACTGCCCGTCCTTTTTGAATTTGTAAGCCACGCGATCGGGATGCGTATCGCACAGCTTTTTGAATAGCTGAAAAATGTTTTTTTCTTCCATATCTCCCTCCACAGCCGTTTAGGACGCTTTTCTTAGTCTGCCTCGTAGAGTGCTTCCAGTTCCTTGCGGAAACGTTCAGTTACCAGCTTGCGTTTTACTTTCAGCGTGGGGGTCAATTCACCGCCCTCAATGGAGAAGTCCCTCGACACAATAAAGAATTTCTTGATGGTTTCGAACGAGGCCAGGTGCTTGTTTTGCTCTTCGATTTCGCGGGCGATGAGCTCGCGCACTTTGGGATGCTGCGCCAGCTCTTCCCAAGAATTGTACTGGACCCCCTGCTCGGTCGCCCAGGCCTCCACCTGCTCCTGATCCAGGGTGATCAGCGCCACCAGGTATTTCTTGCGATCGCCGTAGGCCATGCACTGGCTGATGTAGCGCGACGAGGCGATGATTTTTTCCACATGTTGCGGCGCAATGTTCTTGCCGCCGGCGGTGATGATCAGGTCCTTCTTGCGATCGGTGATGCGCAGAAAACCGTCTTCATCGATTTCGCCCACGTCGCCGGTGTACAGCCAGCCGTCCTTGTCGATGGTCTCTTTGGTGGCTTCGGGATTCTTGTAATAGCCTTTCATCACGTTTTTGCCGCGAAACAGAATCTCGCCGTCTGGCGCGATTTTCTGTTCGATCTCGGGGCCAGGTGGGCCAACAGTGCCGAATTTGTAGTTGTCGTAACGGTTCACATTGGTGAACGAGGTGTTTTCGGTCATGCCGATGCCTTCGAGGATCAGGATACCGCAGGCATGGAAGAATTTAGCCACGTCCACATTCAGCGGCGCGGCGCCGGAAACCGTCCAGACGATCCGCCCACCCAGGGCCGCCTGGATTTTGCCAAATACCAGCCTTGTGGCCAGTTTGTATTTGAACACCAGTCCGCCGGGAATGGACTGCTTTTTCTGCTTCAATTCGCTCACCTGATAGCCCACCCCGAGCGCCCAGTTGAATAGCCTGGCTTTCAGCCCGCCGGCATCTTCCACGCCCTGGGTGATTTTTTCGTACACTTTTTCATAAATGCGCGGTACGCTGGCAAAGAAGTGCGGCCGGGTTTCTTTGAGATTGTCCGCCACTTTTTCGATGCTTTCTGCAATGTTGATGGTGAGCGCATTGCGCATGCAGAAATGCACGATCAGTCGCGCAAACACGTGCGCCAGCGGCAGGAACAGCAATGTCTCGAATTCCGGTTTTAGATAAAGAGACTCGGCCGCCGACCACGAGGTGAACACAAAATTGCCGTGCGTCAGCATCGCCCCTTTGGGCACACCGGTGGTGCCGGAAGTGTACACGATCGCCGCCAGATCGTCGCGCTGGATGTTGTTGGCGCGTTCCTCGAATTCCTCGTCCGAAATGGCGCTGCCTTTTTGCAGGAACTCCTGCCAGCTCATCACCCCGTTGTCTGCCTTGCCGCTGCCATCAAAGATCACGATGTGTTTCAATTGTTTTAGCTTGTCACGTTCGGTGAGCACTTTTTGCAACTGCTCGTCGTTTTCCACGAAAATCAATACGCCGTCGCTGTGGTTGATGATGTAAGCAGCCTCATCGGGCAGCAGGGTCGGATAAATGCCCACCGTGGTGGCGCCGGCGCCAATAATGCCGAAATCGCACTGAATCCATTCCAGCCGGGTTTGGCTCAAAATATTGACCTTATCCCCCTTTTGAACGCCGAGAGCCATCAGGCTTTTCGAGATGCTTTTGCAGGTCTCCTGATGCTCCCGCCACGTCACCTCGATCCAGCGGTCGTCTTTTTTGTAGCGAAAGGCAATCTTATCCGAATTTTTCTCACAAACATCTCGAAAAAGATGGTACACAGATTGTTCATTCATGTTCCTCTCCTTTCAGTAGCTTCAAACCGGCTTTTTTCTTGTCAAGGAATCTGGCATCATCCAGATGAAATTTTTGCTCGCTCAGGCATTGATGAAAGGCTTTCTGATAGGCGCTTGATTCAAAGAAGGACCGGATTTCGGGATCGAGTGGCAGAATTTGCACATCGGAGGTCCACTCAAACGGGCCATTCGTGCTCAGGTCTATGACGCAGCCCAGTTCAATGGCCCAGGACATCTCGGCGATCGTCAGGCGGCTCAGATCGCGGGCCAAAGCATACAAATTCGCCTCTTTCGCCGGATTGTAAAAACGGAAATAGCTGCGGTAAAAATACGCATTGTGGAAATACTCGGGAAAATTTAGAATGCCGGCCAGTCCATGCAGGCGGCACAAGGCTTTGAGGAGTTTGAGCACCTTTTTAGCCACGCCCAGCCCGGGATGCGCCTGGCCGGGAAGCGGCGGCCGGTCCGGCGTGAAATCCTGATACGGATTCTGCATCATCAGCCAGTCGATGCAGAGCATTTTGAAGCGCTTTTTCGCCAGGCGTTCATCCACGTCTGGATCCGGGCAAAAATACGTCTCGCGCAGGCGGGCTTCGGAAAGCAGATTATCAGGCGTGGCGGCTTGATGATACACCTTTAAGGCCTGCTGAAAATCTTCCAGGGGCACAATCTCGATGATGAAATCGGAGAAGCCTTTTTTGCGCAGCTCCAGGAAAATGCCCGATTTTTCCAGTGCGCGGCGGATTTCATCAGCGGTGTATTTACCCAGATACAGGATGGATCCCTGTTTATCGGACAGTTGTCCTAGGAGATCGTTTTCACCGATGAGGATGCCTCCATCGGCGTCGGACGAACCGCCAGCGATTTTCGGCTTCCGTTTGCGTTTTGGCATGAATGGATTTGTGGTGTTTTCGATTGCGAGAGGGATTCAGCGCGATTAGCATTAGCAATTTAATATATAAAATGCAAAAAGCAACTGTAAAAGCGCTGAAAATGTGGGCTTTAGCGGATTTTTCTGCTTAGGACTTGTGCTGACAGAATAAGGAACTCCGCCAGCCAAAGAAAGAAAGTAAGCAGAGCTTGCCGGGGGGGATTGAAGCTCATACGCAAAAACTTTATAAATTTTTGGGATTGATCCCGAGCTGCTTTAGCTTTTTCCATAAATGGCTACGTTGCAGGCCGATGGCCCGGGCGGTGGCGAGGATTTTTTTATTGTTTACAATCAGCGCATGCCGGATGTACTCCCGCTCGAACTCCTCCCGGGCCTCGCGCAACGTCTTGATGCGCTCCGGTTCGAACGGCGTCGGGCGCACGTTTTCCAGGATCTCCGTCACCAGGTGCGCCTCGATTTGCGTGTCCGGCGCAATCACGGCCACACGCTCGACGATGTTGCGCAGCTCGCGCACGTTGCCGGGCCAGTGGTAGGTGCGCAAAATCGGCCACACTGCTGGCGAAAATGTCTTTGTCGGCCAGCCTTCTCGGTTACAGATTTCCTGCAGGAAAAATTCCGCCAGCGGCTGGATGTCTTCCGGCCGCTCGCGCAGTGGGGGGAGGTGAATTTGAATGACGTTGATGCGGTAATACAGATCCTCGCGGAAATGTCCTTCTTCGATGAGAGATCGCAGCTCTTTGTGCGTGGCGCAAATGATCCGGACGTCGATGTCGTGCGGTTCGGTGCCACCCACAGGGAAGATGGCCTGATCATCCATGGCGCGCATCAGCTTGGCCTGCATGGCCATATCCATATCGCCGATTTCATCCAGGAACAACGTGCCCTTGTTCGCCATCATGAACTTGCCCGGGAAGTCGCGCACTGCGCCGGTGAATCTGCCCTTTACATGGCCAAATAGCTCACTTTCAATGAGCGTATCGGGAATAGCGGAGCAGTTTATCGGCACGAACGGATGCGTGGCGCGTTTGCTATTCAGGTGAATGGTGCGAGCCACCAGTTCCTTGCCGGTGCCGCTTTCGCCGGTGATCAGCACTTTGCTATCCACGCGTGCCGCCCGGTCGATGAGCGCGTAAATCTCCTGCATTTTGGTGCTGTCGCCAACCATGCGGTAGCGATTCCGCGCTTCCTGCAATAGCTGATCGCGCTCCAGTTGCAGATGGCGTTTCTCAAGCGCGTTGCGTATGCGCAACAGAATGCGGTCGGCATCCAGAGGCTTTTCGACGAAATCGAAGGCCCCGGCCTTGGTGGCCTCAACCGCCGCCTGGATGGTGTCCTGTCCGCTGATCATGATAAAAGGCAAATCCGGTTTTTTCTGCTTGCCCTGCTTCAGCACCTCCAGGCCATCAATCCGGGGCAGCTTCAGATCCAGCAGAACCAGATCGATGTGCTGGTTCGCGATGATTTGTAGCGCTTCTTTCCCGTCCCTGGCCTCCACACACGTGTATTTATGGTAGGCCAATATCTCATGCAGATCTTCCCGTATATGGGAATCATCATCGACGATGAGGATGGTCTCATGAAATTGGCTATCTTGAGAATTCATGTTTCTCAAAAACGTTTATAATGAACAGGGTTTCTGGATTAGGTGTTTCGGTGCAGTGGGGGCTGTCGCATTTTACCAACCTCGATGTTGCAAAAATGAAACGAAGAATATATTCACACAGGTCCTGTAAAAAAGCATTAAAGCATCCTGCTGGATAAGGACAGACGTTTTCTCAAATAGGTAACCTCCAAACAATTCACTGGTTAGGTATGTAGAGTATGCAACATGCCAGTCCTGATCTCCTGCACTTGCCGGCACCATTACGAGCTGCTTGCGGGAATAGTTGTTACAAATTTAGCAATTACTATACCAGGAATTGTCTGCAAGAGTATTGAATCTCGGCCAGGGGACCATTAACACAGGCCTTTTAACTGGCTAATATATTCCGGATCAGCTCCCGGATCATATTGCGATTCGAGATAACGATGGACAAAGAATTGCAAAATCATGGCGGTATCCGTGGTGAGCTTCTGCTGAATCTCCCAATCGGCGAAAGAGAGGAGGACCGAAGCTTGAAACAGATGGGCCATGGCGTCGATTTCGCGGCGAATGAAGAGCTGGGCCTGTTCTTCTTTGGCGTCCAGTAATTGGCTGAAACGGTCGGCCGCATTGTGGATCATCTCAGACAGGCTGGCTTTTATCGGCGCCAGCGCTGGCGCGTTGACGGCCTCTACCATCCCGGCCATGGTATCGAAATAGGCCGCATGAAAGCCGTACTTGCGGCAATCGCGCAGTACCTGCAGACACAGCACATTGTGGCTGCCCTCCCAGCTTTCGTACACCACCGAATCGCGATACAATCGCGGAATCACCGAAAAGGTTTCCACGGCGCCGTTGCCGCCGAGGATTTCCTGCGCGCGCCGCAGGGCCAGCGAAGCTGCAATGGATGTGCTATATTTGTTGATGTTGACCAGCAGACGGTGCACAGCCTTTTCGGCATCCGTGGCCTGCCGCAAATCCATACGATCGATCAGCCTGGATAGATACAGCGTGGAGGCCAGGCCGGCATACAGTGACGCTTTGATTTCAGCCAGAGCTTCCTGGACCAGGGGATAGCGGATAATGGGCGCGCCAAAGGCCTTGCGCCGATTGGCGAAGGCGCGTGCTTCCAGGTAGCCGCGTTGCATAAGTCCGCAAGAGCCGATGGCATTGAACCATCGCGATACGTTCAGCACCATTTCGATGATGATTTTGAATCCCTCATCGATGGCGCCGATCTGATAGCCAATGGCGCCGTCGAAATCGATTTCTCCGGTGGCCAGGGTGCGGGTGCCGAATTTGTCTTTGAGCCGGCGGAGGCTGAAGCCGTTCAGCGAGCCATCATCCAGCTTGCGGGGCACCATGAAAGCGCCGAGACCGCGCGTGCCCTCCGGTGCGTTTTGCGGCCGGGCGCTGATCAGAAACAGGTCGGCGTTGGCCACGGAGCAAAACCACTTTTCGCCGCTGATGCGCCACACCCCGGGCTCGCCAACCACCGGCACCGCCGTGCAGGCGTTTGCGCCGACATCCGAGCCGCCCTGAATTTCGGTGATAAACTGAGCGCCAACCAGCCGGCGGTCGTAATCCGCCGATAGCAGCCCGGACAGGTAGCGGTCGCGCAACGTGTCCGGCGCTTTGGCCTGCAGCGCGCGGATCAGGCCCGACGTGCAGGCAATGGGACAGGCGTGCCCCATCTCACCGCAGTGTGACAGCAGAAAAAACAGTGCCGCCTGCTTCAGGGCATGGCCGGGTTTAGCTTGCAAGGACAGGATGCCGGATTCGATGGCGGCGCGGCCGGCCACGTGGTAAGACGGATGAAAGCGGATCTCCTCGATGCGCTCACCCAGATCGTTCCAGCGCACCAGTTGTGGGTGGTTGCCGATGCGGTCGTTTTCCTCGGCCGCCGGATCGATGACCCGGGCGCAGGTTTCGCCGAAAGCCTCGAGTTGTGGCTGCAATTCGGCAAACGGCTCATCCCCCATAAAAAAACGCAGCATGTTTTGAAACGCGCGGTTGCCTGTATAGAAATTTTGCGATACGTCTTCGCGCCACTCCTGAAATGCGGCGCGCGCCTCGTCGAATCGGTTGCTGGTTGACATGGCAGGCTCCCGGATTTTGGGTTACGGCTGGTTTTTCGAATCCTCCGGCCGGAGCCGGAAGAAGATCACCGCTTTGCGCTTTTTGCCGCGCCGGAATTGGGGACGCACTTCAAAACGGGTGGTGCCGCGGGCGTAATCGCGGATGGTGTAGGCGCGGTTGCCGACCTTGCTGCCCGGGCAACTGTACAGACAAACGATGCAGCCCGATTTCCATTCCGGAATCAGCGCCAGATTGCCGCCGAAACGGAAGTCGAAGCCCTGGCCGCCGGGATCCACCAGCAAGCTATCGACCGGAATGGGCTTTGACAGCCCCTTCCACCATACGCGGATATCCACCGGCGTGCCCTCGATGCGCGTATCCGGCGCCGGATGGCCAGGATTGTTGCGTTCGTCCCAGGCCGCGGTGGTTAAATTGTTGCCCGGCCGCGCCCCAATGCGTTCCAGCGCGGCGTAAAAATCGCGGTCGCTGACATACGCTTTGAACAGGGCCTCCGACGCGGCTCGCCCTTTTTTCCAGACCACGAAATGATAGCGCGGGGTCCATTTGAACCGGCCGGAAAATGCACCTGGATTGAATTCCGCCAGGATGCGCACCTCGGCGGTAGTTCTATCCACCGCCAGCGGGTGCTTTTTGTCCAGGCCGAAAAAATCCTGGCCGTAAGTAGAAGTGATGAACCCCGCCAGGCAAAAGGCGATCAGGAAAAACAGATGGTTAATCGAATATCGGAATTGCATCGGCGGTCTCCTGAACGGTAGGGGAGTATTCTGCTGGATCGATGGTGCTTACTGTGATGTTATGCACAGTTGAGTTTGTTTGATTAATCTTACAGATTTTTGTTGAAAATGTAAAGGGTAAAACGCGTAGTAGAGCGACTCACTGAGTCGCTTTTGGGGTTTTGTCCGCATGTATTGTTTCACGACTCTGGAGAGGCGTGCTACCTTTCGTCAGAAAAAATTTGCTTTTTTGAGATATGGTTGACAATTTTGTTGTCGAACCCGAAAAACAACGACTTGTGACAATGGCCATGTGCCGGTGAATCCGTCAGAATGCAGGTGGCGTTTACCGCCCGTACGGATATCGCGGCACGAATAACTTCCGGCTGCATACATCATGCTTAAACCGTTGAGCTGGACGCGCCTGTTCCTGCTTTGCCTTTTCTTTACATTGCCGCTGGCGGAGGCGGTGTGGCCGCAGAGCATTCAGGAACTGACCGAGGCGGATTTCAAAGCCATGCGGCTGATCCTGTCCGAGCAGGATCGCAAGGCATTCGACCGGTTGAACACGCTCGATGAAAAACGCGAATGGGCGCGCATCTACTGGAAACGCCGCGATCCCACGCCGACGACGGATCAAAACGAGCGTTACGAGGAGTTCATCCAGCGGCTGAAATACGTTCGCCAGTGGTTCAGCGCCCCTAGCGAACTTGGATTTGACGACCGCGGCCGAATTTATTTACGCTACGGCGAGCCCACCGAGCGGTTTGTTCAGCCGATCGGCGAGCTGAATGTCAAGCCCAATGAATCGTGGTCGTACAGCGGCATCTATCCCGGCCTGGTGTTCGATTTCGTCAGCCGGGGCACATATTACCGGCTGGTGGATGATTTGAGTCAGGCGCTGGGTGCGCGCACCGAGCCGGCGGCCGAGATGGAAAATCTGATCAACCTGTACGACAGCCGCACGCACCTGGATCCGCGTTACGAACGTATTGCCAGCGAGCTGCGGCGGGCGCTGTCGGTGGATATGAGCGACTATGGCGCGCGATCCGATCCGCGCAACCTGCGCATCGGCAATTTGAACCTGGCCCGGCAGGAAATGGCCGACATCGTGAATGAGCTGCAGCGGATCCGCACTGAAGCCCCCAAAGTGGTGTACCGCCACGATTACAAAAAGAAGCCGCTGGCCATTGCGCATAGTCTGGCCCGTTTCCGTGCGCCGGACGGCCGGGTGCGCGTGGAGCTGTATTACGGCATCCCGTACAATCAGCTGCAATTCGAGCCACGGGGCCAGCTTTTTCAGGCGCCGCTGATCGGCAGCATCGCGGTCTTCGACTCGAGCTTCCGCCGGCTGGCCCTGGATTCCATCAATACGCGGCTTTTGGCGCGCAACGCCGTGGCCATGCAGCGCGGTGCGTTCATCAGCCAGTTCAATTTTCGGCTCGCCCCCGGGAAATATCATCTGGCCATAAGATTTGAGAATCCGGCGGGGAACCGGCTGGGCATCCTGCGGGCGGAATTTACCTGTCCGCTATTTCCGGACGATGCCCTGGCCATGAGCGATCTGCAGCTTTCGCCGCAGATTGTCCGTCCTCACGGTATAGCCGGGCGCGACTCGGTGCAGCAGCAGCACATGCGCCGTTTCATCAAGCATGGGCTGCGAGTGATGCCTCTGCCCGGGCTCACCATCGATAAATCGCGGATGCTGTATGTGTATTTCGAAATCTACAATCTGCAAGCCGATGCCGGTGGTAAAACGCAATATGAACTGGAATACAGCCTGCGCGATCTGGCGGAGAAAAAGGGACTGATCCGCCGTTTGTTTGGCGGCAAAAAGCCGGTGCTTTCGGTGGTGGAAAGCCGCTCGGGCCGGGATCGAAATCCCATTGAGTACATCGGCATCGATCTGAGCCAGCAGAAGCCGGGCAAATACCGGTTGCAGATTGTGGTGCGTGACAAGGTGAGTGGCCAGAAGGTGCAGGCTTCCGTGCCGGTGAACGTGGTTCAACGGGCCGGATAAGGTGCAAAAAGTTGCAGGATGTCCGTGAAATTTGTTGCATAGCCGTGAAACAGTGAAACAGCCTAATTTTCTCAAACATTCTAAAAAAATAATAAGTTGTAGGTCGGTAAATCGGGATTTTCGGTGCTTTATGCCATTGGCATGAAGGTTGCAAAATTGTCATAATACCAGCTACTATCCTTTCAGCAATGAAATTCCGTTGTTAGCAAGATAAGTCGACTCCCACACTATTTGCACACTTCAACGTTGTGCCCGCCTGTCGTTGTCTTGCTAGCGCGTCCGCACCAAACGAGAGGAGGAAGAACTCATTGGATCACAATTCGGGATGCCGATCGGTCTTTTGATGCCACCTCCATGCAAGCCACCTTAACCGTTGCATCCATTGAGGACCAGTTGTCATAAACCCTACCCAATTCATAAATCAATGGAGGGATATATGTTTAAAAAAGTGCTTATCCTTTTTAGTTTCCTTGTTTTCGTCGTAACCGGAGCCTTTGCCGGCACCACAGGCAAAATCTCCGGTACGGTCGTTGATAAGGAAACCGGAGAGCCCCTGCCCGGCGTGAATATCGTCATCGAGGGGACGACCATGGGCGCGGCAACGGATAACAACGGCGCATACTATATCCTGAATGTCCCGCCGGGAACCTATTCCGTTGTCGCATCGATGATTGGATACCAGAAGGAGAAGGTAACCGGAGTACGGGTGAGTGCGGACTTGACCACCGAGGTGAACTTCCGGCTCTCGAGCACGGTCGTGGAGTTGGGGGAAGCGGTGACGGTGGTGGCGGAGCGTCCGCTGATTCAGAAGGACATGACGGCCTCGCAGTCCCTTGTCGGTGCCGAGGAAATCGATAATACGGCTGTGAACTCGTTCGAGTCGGTGATGATCGCGATGCCGGGATTTGTGGTGGCCGGCGGCAGCGAAGGCGGAACGGTGTCGGTGGCTGAGGGCGGCGGCATCCACGTGCGCGGCGGCCGCGGCGGCCAGCTCGGTTTTATGATCGACGGTTTTTATGTGGAAGACGCTCTGTACGGCGGCATCGGCTCGGATGTGACGCGCGACGGCATCCAGGAACTGTCGGTGATCACCGGCACGTTCAACGCGGAATACGGCGAGGCGCTGTCGGGCGTGGTCAACATCGTGACCAAAGAGGGCGGCAGCAAGCTGGAAGGCAAGCTGCGGTTCGCCACCGACGAGTTGATGATCGGCAAGCTGGGAGATATTAAGGAAAACAACTGGCGTACGACCCGTATGGAAGCGTCCATTGGCGGTCCCGTGCCGGGCACCAACAACAAGGTGCGGTTCTTTTTCTCCGGCGACCGCAATTACACCAACACCTACCTGAATATCACCAAACACGTGGTGCGTCAGGATGTGGAGCATTTCACCATCCCTGATTCGATCGTCGACATTTTCGTGGATGAGAATAATTTTGTGCAAACGCCGACGCCGGACAACATCGCCTCGCTTCGCAAGCAGAAGCAGGTTGCCGGCGCAGAGCATTACCACAATAACAATACCTTCAACCGGCGCTGGCGCGGTACCGGAAAGATCACCATCACGCCCAACGCCAACATGAAGCTGATTCTGGGCTTCACCGGAACCAGGCAGGAATACAAAAACTACAGCCAGGCATTCAAACCGAATCCCGATCGGGCAGGATGGACGAAAGCGGATAACTTGATGACCAACTTCACCTGGAACCATACCCTGAGCCCGAGCACGTTTTACACCCTTCGCGGTGCAGTCTTTACCATCTGGAATCGTTTCGGCCGGTTTAAACCGCATGATCAGATCGTGCAACCATTGCGATCCGGCCCGTTTAGCAATTTCCCATTTGCCGCTTTTGGTGGGCAATCCAACTACGAATTTCTGGGCGCCTATCCCGATCCCACCGGAGCCACGGTTGTGATTAATGGCGATACGCTGCGGGCACCGGCCTATTCAGAAGAGAACGACGATCAAAACTATCGTTCACAGACCATTACATTCAATTTTGATGTTACTTCTCAGATATCGAGGTACCATCAAATCAAAACGGGTTTTGAATTCAAGCAATTGGATCTGCGAAACCACATTATCAATGGCATCAAAACCTCAAATGATACCACCCTTTATCGGTTCAAACCGATCCAGTTGGCAGCCTACATTCAGGATAAGATCGAATTCAAAGATATGGTCATCAATATCGGACTGCGCTGGGATTACCTGGATCCGAAATCGCCCTACGTGGCCACGACCAACGATCTGACCCGCCAATCAGGCCGGGTGGAGCAGGCGAAAAAGAAGATTCACCTAAGTCCACGTCTTGGATTCGGTTATCCAATTACGGATAGGGCGGTATTGCATTTTGCTTATGGTATGTTTACTCAGAATCCAGACTACAATTTCTTTTACCGCGGGATTTATCGCGATAGCCCGCTGTATCCGTTTCCGGACATTGCCGAGCACTTCATCGTGGGCAACGCCAACCTGAAACCGGAGCGCACCACGGCGTATGAAATCGGCACGGAACTCCTACTGTCTGACGACATCGCCATGGATGTGACTCTGTTCTATAAGGACATTTACGATTACGTGTCCACGAAATACTTCCCGTTTGCGCAGCCGCAGGATTACTTTACGTTCGTGAACGAAGATTACGCGAACGCCCGCGGCATTGAAATCAGCATCGAAAAACGGTTCAGCAATTACTTTTCGGCCCGCATCAATTACACCTATTCGCGCGCCGAAGGTAACTCGCAAAGCGAGTTCACGCATTTCAACGAATACATCAATGCTTCGGTGCTGCAGGAAGTCCCGCCGAAGAAGACCATCACCCTGGCGTGGGATCAGCCGCACACACTCAATTTCATCATTGACGTTCGCAAACCCAACGACTGGGGACTCAATATTTACGGTCGTTTCGGTAGCGGCTTGCCTTATACCCCCACGGATGGCCGAGGCCGTTTGACGGATGAGCGCAACAGCGCCCGCCTGCCCTGGAATGGCACCATCGATGTTCGCCTGAACAAAGACTTCAACTTTATGGGATTGCGGGAGCGCATTTTTGTGGATATCACCAACCTGTTCAATAAGCGCAACGTGTTTAGCGTGTTTTCCTCAACCGGAAGTCCGACCTTTGACCTGATCCCCGGCCGATCCGAAGAATTTATGGATCGACCACATTGGTTCGGGCCTCCACGGCATATAGAAGCAGGCATTCAGATCGTATTCTGATAGGCTGAACCACCCGCTGCAAGGGTGATTCATTCCGCGTTTTCAAACTCAAGATAGAGCCGGTTCTTTTTGAAACGGAGGGTTAAAATGGCAAAAAGCTGCTCTAAATTATGTCTAATCCTGACACTCACGGTGGGACTGATCCTGCCACAGCTACTTCTGGGGCAGGGGAAATATCCCGCCAGGCCGAGTGCCCCGATGGATAAATGGGAATACTACAACACCTACGTGGCTCCGCAAAAAGGCCGAGCCGCTTTGAGCAAGCCCGGTGCATTTGCCGACCGCAAGCGTAGTGTTTTGGATGTAGGTAACCTGGTGGTCCGGTTCAACAATGCCGGTACCTGGGGCTATGACCGCTGGGGCCTCAACCATCAGTGGCCGGCTGGTTCCAAGCTGACCTACTACTGGACCCTGGCACCGATGATCGGTGCGAAAAAGCGCATGCCGGACGGCTCCCTGAAACCCACCGTGGCCGTGGGCGCTCGCGGGACTGTGCGCGACCATGAAGAAGAATTTCAGCCGCTGCCCGGCTACGACGCGGGCTGGCAGGATGACGGTGCGTTCTTCGGTATCGCATTCAGCGATCGGCCCGATACCTGGCCCTCGCTGTGGCCCATCGAGAAGGATCCTGAAGGCAAGTACACCGATCCGTACACCGGTCAGACGTTTGCCGGCATCGAGCGGCCACTCGACCTGAGCCACCCCGAAGGCAGCGGATTGCGCTTCCCGGGCGTGCTCAACGGCAAGGTCGTGGCCGACCGCGAAGCCTATGTGGTGATGACCGATAATGATCCGAAAGATGGAAATATCGGTGAATTCAACAACGGCGTTGGTCCGCTGGATGTGCGCGTGGATGCCTGGGCGCTGCAATGGAGCGATGTGATCAATGAAGATTTCATCATCTGGCGACACATCTTCACCAACGTCGGCAAAGATACCCTGTTCGATGTGTACGTGGGCATGCACGGCGACCCGGACACCCCCGAGCAGGGAACCTTCGAATGGACCGACGATTTCGCGCTGTTCATTCCGCAGGGCTCGGCCGATTACGACTCGCTACTGTGGAACACCGTGCTGGTGTGGGACGGTGACGACAAGTCCGAAGGCTTCATCGCCAGCAACGTGCCGTGGATTGCCATTAAAGTACTGGAAACCCCGGTGGATGAGACCACCGGCCAGCAAAAGGGCCTGACCACAATGTACCTCTTTTTGTACAGCGAAGACGCCCAGAGCGATGAGCAGGCCTACAATGATCAGATGGCGGCAGGTATCGAGCCGCCGGATAATGTGGATCCGCATCCGGATGATTGGACGCAGACGCCAAACAGCTATGGTCCGGATATCACGTTTGTCTTCGCCTCCGGTCCGTTCACCATGCCGCCGGGCAAAAGTTTGGTATTCACCATTGCCGATATCCTCGGCGCCAACAAGGCGGACGCGCTGAGCAACGCCGCGCTGGCGCAGGTGCTGTATAACAACGATTACAAGGCTCCCGAGCCGCCGAAAGAACCGAATGTGCGTGCCGTGGCCGGCGATGGCCAGGTGACCCTATACTGGGATGCGTTTCCGTCGGAATTCAGCACCGACCGGTTGACCGGCAACAACCGCTTCCAGGGCTACCGCATTTACCGCAGCGATGACCGCGGCGTGACCTGGGGCACGCCGATTACGGACGTGAACGGCACCGTGATTGGTTACGTGCCGCTGGCGCAATTTGATCTGGAAGACGGTATTACCGGTGTGGACCCGCTCGCTCCGGAGCTGTATCTCGGCGATGATACCGGTCTGCAGCACACCTTTGTGGATCGCAACGTCATCAACGGATATGAGTACTGGTATGCCGTGACGGCGTACGATTCCCGCGATGAGGCCGGTCCGCTGACCATCCGGCCGCTGGAGAATCCGCGCCGGAACAACCCGAACCTGCCCGGAGACAATACCGTGGCAGTGATTCCACGACCGAAAGTGGCCGGTTACAAAGACCCGCAGGTGGGCGAAGTGCAGCACACCCAGGGCGTGGCTGATGGCACCGTTGAAGTGGAAATCCTCGATCCTGGCCTGGTGACGGGTGATACCTATCGGGTGACGTTTGACGCCAGTACCTCGCCGACCACGGTGATCGTGACCAACACCAAAACCGGCAAAAGCGTGCAGGGACCGGCTGCCGGACCGAGCGATGTGACGACTGATGGCATTCCGAGCATCGACGGCTTGCGCGTAAAAGCCATCGATACCAGGCGCGGCGTCAAATCGACCGCCGGGGCCAGCACCATTGAACTGCGGCGCACCCAATTTGCCAATCGCAGCGGCGCGGGTACGCTTCATGATTTCGAATTCCGGTTTGTCAGCGATACCCTGATCTACACGGATTGGGATAACGGCACGCCGGTGAAAGCCACGTTTGAAATCTGGGACCTGACCACGAATACACAAGTTACCGCTGAGATTTTTGATTCACGTGATGGCGACGGTGACGGTGTCTTCGATTTTGGCGAACGTGTGGCCATCGTCATCTCGCCCTATCAGGGCACCGGCGGCTGGGAAGGCGCCTGGCCGGATGATTACGGCTTCGTGATCGATTTCACCGACGGTTCGACCGCCAATCCGGGAGACACCTTTACCATCATTTCCAACAAGGTCTTCAATAACGATGATCAGTACGAATTCACCACGACCAAAGAAGAGATCGATACTGAGAAGCTGAAACAGGACCTGGCCAATGTGAAGGTCGTTCCCAATCCCTATGTGGTGTCCTCGGTCTTCGAAACCTCGCTGAGCACCAAGGTGCTGCAATTCCGCAAGCTCCCGCCCGAGTGCACGATCCGGATCTACAACCTGTCCGGTGAATTGATCCGCAAGATCGAGCACAACGATGGCACCTCTATCGAAAACTGGAATCTGCGCAGCTACAACGATCAGGAGATTGCGTTCGGGGTGTATATCTATCACATCGAAACGCCCTCCGGCGCAGAGACTTTAGGGAAGTTTGCGGTGATTAAATAATCTGGCTATTGGGTAGATCGAATTCTGGAGGTTCAAACGATGAAAAAACTGGCAATAATCATATGTCTTTTGGGCATGTTCAGCTACTCGGCAGGCTATGCCCAATTCGACAATGTGGGCACCTCCGCAGCAAACTTTTTAAAGATTGGTGTGGGTAGCCGCGCTGAGGCCATGGCAGGGGCCTACGTGGCGCAGGTCGCAGATGTAACTGCGCTGCACTGGAACCCAGCTGGCCTGGCGAGGATGCAGAACCGGGAGGTCGCCATTGCCCGCACTGACTGGGTGCTGGATATCAATCACGTGTTCGTGGGAGCCGCGCTGCCACTGGGCGATGTCGGCACCCTGGGCGTGAGCGTGTATTCGCTGACCATGGGTGATATGGAAATGACCACAGCCCAACAGCCCGATGGCACGGGCGTGATGTTTGGGGCCAGCAACTTCGCCATCGGCCTCGCCTACGCCCGCGCGCTGACCGACCGGTTCTCCGTGGGAATACAGGGGAAATACATACGTGAAAATATATCCTCAGCATCGGCCAATGCGTTTGCTCTGGATATTGGTTCGCAGTACCGCACCAATTTCCGCGGTCTCACCATCGGTATGTCCATCGCCAATTTCGGTACCAACATGACCCTTTCCGGGCGGGAGCAACTCGTACGTGTGGATATCGATCCGACACTTGGCGCCAACCCGGATGCCACACCAGCCCGTCTGGAAACGGAAGCATGGCCGCTGCCGCTGATTTTCCGTATTGGCGTGTCCATGGAGGTGTTTAATAGCGGCGATAATAAAATCACCGCCAATGTGGATTATACCGATCCGCGTGACGTGAATCCGTGGACGTCATTTGGCGTAGAGTACAGCCTCAAAAATATGGTGTATTTGCGGGGTGGCTGGCGTTCGCTGCTCACGGCCATGGGGCTGTTTACCAATGAAAAGCTGGAAGCCGAAGAAGCCAATCCGGAACAGAGCTTCTTTACCTTTGGCGGTGGCCTGTATCTGAAATATCCGGGTAAAGATTACAGCTTGCGCATCGATTATGCCTATTCCGATCTTGGCCGCCTGACCCAGGCCCACCGCTTTTCCGTTGCGTTCGAATTCTGATCTCCATACGGTCGCATCATCGAGCAGGGCATGGACCTCCGTGCCCTGCTTTTTTGTTGGTGCAGAAGAGAACGGCCATCCGCCGGCCGGTCTTTTGCAAGCTGGAAGGACCTCGCAAACGGGATAACGCCTGTAACTGTTCAGCATGTACGGAAGATTGTTGGAATCCGGCTTTTTCGCTCCCCTCCCGGGAGGGGACGTTGAACGGCCCATGCGGGCTCTCAATGAAACAATATCCTCAATTTGTCGCCATTCGGTGAAGGTGGAATGGCGACAAAAAGCAGACAATGGACATCACGAGATTATTGGTGTGGTCGAATAATTTCAAAGCCATTCACCGTAAGTCTTCTGGGATGGTCATGCAACGGCTCATTTACCTTCTGTTTTTCATCTCCGGGGCCACCGGCCTGGTGTATGAAGTTCTGTGGATGCGGCTGCTCTCGCAGGTGTTTGGTAGCACGGTCTTTGCCATCAGCTCGGTGCTGGCGGTCTTCATGGCAGGACTGGGATTGGGCGCCTATGCCTGGGGGCGCCGCCTCGATCGTGGCGGTTCGGGACTGCGCCTGTACGGCCTGCTTGAGCTCGGTATTGGTATCGTCGGGACGCTGGTGCCGGCACTCATCCACTGGCTGGATCCGCTGATCGTCCGACTGCTGGTGGCCAGCCAGGACCTTGCCGTGCTGCAGGCGGTGATCCGGATTGCTTTCGCTGCCCTACTACTCGGTCTGCCCGCGTTTCTCATGGGCGGCACGCTGCCTGCGCTGAGCAAATCCCTTACCCGCGAAACCAGGGCTGTCGGTCATGATGTCGGCATGCTGTATGCCGTCAACACCGCTGGTGCGGTGCTGGGCGCCTTTACAACCGGCTTTTTGCTTATTGCTTATTTCGGCCTCTGGATGACCGGCCTGCTCACCGCGGCGACGAATGTGGCCATCGGTCTGTATGCGCTGCGTCTGGCCCGCAGCGTTTCACCGGATGCCCAAACCACCGATGACGCTCCGAGACCGCTCCGGAGCGGCCCCGCCGACCGCTTGAACGATCGCCGGCTATTTGTGCTGCTTTTGGCCTATGGGCTGTCCGGCTTCGTGGCTCTGGCGGCGGAAGTGGTCTGGGTGCGGGCGCTGGTGTTTTTTCTGGGCAATTCTACGTACGCGTTCAGTACGGTTTTGACCACGTTCCTGCTGGGACTGGCCACAGGCGGCTGGATCGGCAGCCAGCAGACCGACCGCCTCGCCGATCCCTGGCAGCGGTTTGCGGTGGTGGAGTGGCTGATCGCCGTTTCGCTTCTCGGCACCATCCTGATGCTGTGGCAGGGATTTTATTCTGAGCTTTTCCGTCGCAGTTTGCATTCGCCCGCGGTTCCGTGGCTTCTATTTCTGGCGATCAAATTCGGTGCGGCGTTTCTGGTTCTGTTTCTGCCCGGCGTGCTGTTCGGCTACCTGTTTCCGGTGGTTTGCAAGCTGAGCATCCGCACGCTGGCCAGCCTGGGCCGCGGCGTGGGCACAGTGTATGGCATTAATACCCTCGGCACCATTCTGGGATCGCTGGCCAGCGGATTTGTGCTTATTCCGTGGCTGGGCTTGCAGCAAAGTTTACTGCTGCTGGTCTGGCTGGCGCTGGCGGTGACTGTGCTGTTGATCTGGAGTCATCCGTCAGCTAACCGCACCACACGCTGGGCGGTGCCGGGGGCCGTGGCGTCCACGGGGATGCTGGTGATCTGGCTTTTCCCGGTGTCCTCACAGTTGACCCGGTTTTCGCCGGAGCACCGGCTCATGGTCCGCGAGCTGTTTTACGCCGAAGATCACACGGCCACGGTGCATGTGTTCGAATCGGCGGCCGGCGATCGGTTCGTGAGCGTGGATGGCCATTTCATCGGCGCGACCGAACATGAAAGCGATAAAAAACAAAAGCTGCTGGCGCATCTGCCGCTGCTGCTGCATCCGCAGCCGACATCGGCCATCACCATCGGGCTGGGCAGCGGCATCACCCTGGCGGCCATGGCGCGGCATGCCTCCTTGCAAACCGTGGAAGCCATCGAGATCGTGCCGGGCATGTTGCGTGCGGCTACTTTTTTCGCCGAAGCCAACGATCGCATTCTGGAAAGCCCTCGCGTGCGCGTTCGAGTGGGTGACGGCCTGCATTTTCTCAAAACCACGCCACAGCGGTATGATTTGATCATTTCCGATGCCAAGCTGAATCCCGAATATGTCGGCAATGCGCGGGTGTACACGCGCGATTACTATGAATGGTGCCGCGATCGCCTCACCGATCAGGGGATTTTCTGTCAGTGGGTGCCCCTGTACCTGCCGCCATCGATTTTCCGGATGGTGCTGCGGACGTTCGCCGAGGTCTTCCCGGTGGTGGATTTGTGGTTTTTCCCGCAGCAGCATTTCATCTTGATGGGACGCAAACAGCCGTATCCATTTGATTGGCAGATGGCCGGCCGGCGAATGCAGGTGCCAGCGATACGCGAGCATTTGCAGCCGTTTTTTCTGGAGAATCCACTGGTTCTGGCGTCTTCCTGGGTGGCGGATCGTCGGGCGTTGTTGGCCCATGCCGGCCGGGGCCCGGTGAATACTCTGGCGCGGCCGCGCATCGAATTCGCGTCGGTGCGCGCCTTCCGGCAGGCGCCGCGTGGTCGCACCGAGGCAGATCACCTGCAATGGGTGCTCAATCAGGTGCATGCGGAACCGGACCGCCACCATGGCATTTTGACCGACTCGCTGGCTGCGTATGTGCAATCGTTTCAGCGTGTGCTGCACGGCCTCATTCAGGCGCGGCAGACCGGACTGCTTGCGCGCGCTGAAACCGGTCTGGCCGCCGCTTTACGGCTTAATCCCGGCGACGGCCGTGCACGGGATCTACTGCAACAAATTCAAAAAGAGCAGCGCACGGTGCTGCAGGCCCCGGCGAATGCGGCCACAGGGCAGGATCAATTCCGCCGGGCGCAACTGCTGTATGAACACGGCCGGCTGGCAAAGGCATTGCAAGCGGTGGAACAGGTGCTGGCCGATGCGCCTGAACATGCCGATGGCCTGAATCTGAAAGGCCTGATCCTGCTCAAACAAAACCGGCCGCAGCTTGCCGCCGAGGTGTTTCGCCAGGCCCATGCTGAGGATCAAACCAATGTGGATATTTTACTCAATTTGGCCACGGCCACTGAAATGAGTGGCAACATGGAGCAGGCGCTGCAATTGCTGCACGACGCACAAGCGCTGGCGCCGCGCTCGGCCAAAATCACCAACAACATCGGCGTTTTGCTGGCGCGCATGCAGCGACTGGCCGAAGCCGAAACTGCCTTACAGCAGGCCATCCGGCTGGACCCGCTGTTCGCCGAAGCATACAACAATCTGGGCATCGTGTACAGTCGCGCCGGGCGTCTTGATCGTGCCGTGGAGATGTACGAAAAGGTGCTGCAGTTGCATCCCGATCATGCGGCCGCGCAGAAAAATTTGGCCATGGCGGTTCTGCAGATGGAGCGGTTCGAGCGGGCGGCGTTGTTATTTGAGGCCATTGTGCAGAAAAATCCCCGCGATGCAGATGCCTGGGTGAATTTAGGGCTGGCCAAAGTGCGCCTTGGGCAGCCGCTGGCCGCCAAATCCTGCTGGGAAAAAGCGCTGCAGATCGATCCGAAACTCACAGAAGCGCGCCGGAATCTGGAAATTTTGAAGCAAATGGGATACGATTGATGCGGCAGGGGAGAGGATTGCATTAATTGAATAAGCGGGCGGGCGGCAAAACCCACCGGGGCACACCTTTTGAAGCGTCCTGCCGGATCGTTTAAAGCCATGGATGACAGCGGATACGGGAGCACAGGTGTTCGCGCGATCTAGCATAAATATCCATTTTGTAAAGTAACACAAGCATCCCTGCTTAGGATGTATCACAATCATCCTCGCTTATGACTGTAAAAAACGATTGTATCAAGTAGGGCCGGGCTTTCGGCTTAAATGTCATCAAGCTGGCCGGAGGAAGCGAGTCGCTTGCTCCGGCTTTTTTAATTGTTGAGGCCTCCATTTAGCCCTCCTTCCCAGGTTTAACTTGGGAAGGAGGGCTAAATGCGGATGAGGGCTATGCAGGCAACCCGGTAAGGAGGACAAATCGAAATGGTTTTGTCGCCCGAACGCGATTTTGGGCTCTGCTATCCCGGCAGTCTCTGCGAAATGGGATGCCGTACAGGCGCGCGGTTGGAAACAGCGCCCCTCACGGCTTTTTTCGCAGTTCCGGGAACAGACTTTCCAGTCGCTGCAAATTGCGTTTGGCGATCTGGTCGTTGGGGTTCAGTTCCACCGCCTTTCGCCAGGCATCGGCGGCCTCCCGCCAGCGCCGCTGCCGGGCGTAGATGAGCCCCATGTTGGTATGCACAATGGCCGCGCGGCTGTTATGCTGCAGGGCTTTTTCATAGGCCAGCAGGGCTTCTTTCTGCCGGTTCAGCTCCAGATAAAAGGTGCCCAGCTCAAAAAAGGTACGTGCGGAAGGGACATTGCGGGTCGCCATCCGCAAAACCGGCTCGGCTTCCATAAACTGCCGGCGCATTTTCAGACGATACGCCAATGCAATATACGGCTCAGGAAACGCCGGCGCCAGGATCACCGTGGCGCGCAGAAAGTCTTCCGCCGCCAGGGAATCCATGGTGGTCTGCGCCAGATAATACAACTCGTCAATCAGAAATTGCTGCAGTTGCCGGTAAAGCCGCGGCAAAGGCAACGCGCGCGCTGCATCATCCGCCCGTTGTTTCACGATCATCGCCGCTGAGCGCGGCAATTTCGCATGCAGCTTGCCGGCAGCCTGCCACAGCATGCGAACCCATCGGTTTAGCCGACGGGTCTGGCTAAGTTCCAGGGAATCGGCAGTGGTGATAGGCGGTGCGGAGCGCACCCGGCTCAGGAGGGAGAAAATCTCTCCCGCATAGCTGGCTCGGGGCAGCTCGCGGGGAAACCCCGTAACCGGCAAGTCATCGGTATTGATGCTCGCCGCCTTCACAAACGGTTCGAGCTGCGCATCCGCGGCGATGAGCAGGGTGGAAAGCGACGGCAGATCAGTCAATCCTTCCTCGCCAAGGCTTTCCTGGATAAACCGTTCTGCCAGCCGATCGCGCAGTTGCGTCGCATCGAGACGGATCGGCGTGTCTCCGGCAATGAGCAATGTGTGGCCCAGCCGGTCCTGAATCCCGCCGAACCACAGGCTCACATGCGGAAAAACCGCCTTGCAGGTAGCGACGATGGCCTGGTAGTGCTCGGGCGAGAGGGCATGCATGGGCAGCCATTGCAAGAACACGCCGCCGGGCCGCAAATGCTCGCGGCAGGCCTGATAATATTCACGCGTGTATAGAAGCCAGCTATCGGCGCCGGTGGGATGCGTGGCATCGGCGGTGATGATATCGTATGCCTGCTTCCGGGTTTGCAAAAAGTTGCGGCCATCTTCGATCACCAGTTGCACGCCGGTCCGACTGACAACGCCAAAATTGTCTTTCTCGAAAATCCGGCCGATATCCGCCGCGTGCGGGTTGATTTCCACGCACGTCAGATTGGCCAGATCCAGTTGACTCAGATAGCCGGTCACGATGCCAGCGCCGAATGTCACCACCAGTGCATCGTGGGGGTGCTCGTGCAGCAAATAGGGCAGCAGCGCCATCAACTTAAATGTGCGCATGGACGTGGGATCTGTGGCCACTTCGGTGATGTTGTTGATGTCGAATACACGCAGGTCCTGCTCGGCATGTTCATAGACCGCCAGCGTGCCGATGCTGGATTCGCGGTAATAGGTGAATTCATAACCGGCGGGGGGCTGCGTGAGCGGCGGTTTCGGAAAAAATAAAAACGCAAGAAACAGGATGCTCAGGGCCAGGGTAACCAGTGGCACGGCGTGGGATTGCGATGGCTCATCCCGGGGCGTGGCCAGCAGGGGGATTGCGGCTATGGTGGCCAGAGCAGCCAGCACCAGCAGGCTGTTTTGGATGCCGAGCCAGTGGAGCGAGGCGGTGGCCACGATGAGGGCACCTAACACCGCGCCAATGGTGTTGACGGCCAGCATGCGGCCGAATCCGTGGCCGGTTTCCTCGGCATGCGCCACCGCCAATTTCACGGACACAGGGAAGATCATGCCCGAGCACAGTGCAGCCGGCAGCATGATCACGCAGGCCACCACGAAATGGCGCATCAGCAATACCGTGAGCGACCCCGCCATGCCCGATAGTCCGCCTTTGATCAGCCAGTGAAAGGCCAGCAGTGACAGCCCGCCGAATACGGCCATGGCCACCAGAAGGCCACCGACCATGGATTCCCGGATCAACCGCCGATCAACCATGGGCGCAATCAGCAAGCTGCCGAGGGCCAGGCTGATCAGGTAGGCCGCAAGGGAGGTACTGAAGGCCCACGTGCTGTTGCCGAGCACCAGCACCAGCATCTTCGTCCATACAATTTCATATCCCAGGCCGACCAGTCCGGCCACCCCAACCGCCGTCGTCAGCCACCGCACACGATGGGCTGGTTTGGTCGGGGATGTTGTCGCTGCAGTTTGGCGAACGGACTCAGCCGGCGCGGGCGCGACACCCATTTCAGCCAGGCGAAAGGCGACCATTGCGATGAAAAAGTTGAGACCGGCGGCAATTAAGCTGCTTTTCAGCATGCCGAGCGAGGGCAGCAACAGGAATCCGGCTGCCGCCGCACCCAGTGTGGCGCCGAGGGTATTCAGGCCGTAAAGCAGAGACGCGGTGCGGCCGAGCTGTGAAAATCGGGAGCGAAACGCCTGCGCCAACACCGGCATCGTGCCTCCCATGAGAATGGTGGGAAGCAGCAGCAAGCCAATGGCGAGCAAGAAGCGAATGCCCAGCAAAGCAGCATCGGGAAGGTGTTCGACCGGCAGCCGGGTATAAGCCCATTGGCCCAGCTTGTGCAGCCAGGGAAAGGCCAGGGCATACAGGCCAATCATCGCCTCGAGCAGGGCATAAGTCCGAATCGGGTTGGTGAGCCGGCGCGTTCGCCGTCCCCATGCGTAACTGCCAGCAGCCAGTCCGAGCATGAACGCGGCCAGCGCCGCGCTGATGGCTAAAATGGAGACGCCAAAAATGAGCGTGAGTTGTCGCGTCCAGATGACCTCATACACTAGTGCGGCGAAGCCGGAAAGGAAAATTAACAAATAGATGATAATGGGAAATGCCATATTCAGGCCTTTGCGTTTGAGGAAGCGGGGTTCATACCTTTCATGCTGCAATATAGATTCGTCCGCAGTGCAATGCAACATGGATTGGATGAATGACATGAAAACAAACGACTGGATCAATCCATGGTGATGATTCCCAGGTTGCCAATCAGCCCGTCATCCAATATTATCAAGAAAAACAAAGAAGTGGAGCCCTGCCAGCGTTAAATGATCCGATTGATCACCACCTGCATATTTTTCATGAATATGGCTTGATTTTTGTTCATTATCTGATTAAGTTTGACTTTCGAAAAAATGAATCCATCCCAATGACGTGGACCATCCGGTCCAAATGGTGACATAAGCAAGAGCAGGCATTATGACGACCTTTTTTGCGTTTCTTCTGGTCCTTGGCTTTCTGGTCTTTGTGCATGAATTCGGGCATTTCATCGCTGCGAAGCTGATCGGCGTGCGGGTGCATGTGTTTTCCATTGGTTTCGGCACGCGGTTGTTCGGCTTCAAACGCGGCGATACCGATTACCGTATTTCGCTCATCCCTCTGGGCGGATATGTGAAAATGGCCGGTGAAAATCCCACCGAACCTCTGGCTGGTTCCCCAGAAGAGTTTGCTTCTCGTTCAGTATTAGAGCGGCTGGTGATCATTCTGGCCGGCCCATTCATGAATTTGCTCTGGGCGGTCCTGTTTTTTATGTTCATTTTCATGGTTGGTGTGGATCAGCCAGCATTCCTGAAGCACGAAGCGCGCATCGGTTGGATCGAACCCGGTACCGTGGCCGAAAAGGTTGGCTTGCGCCCCGGAGACGTGATTCTGCGGATCAACGCCGAGGATGTGCCCAACTGGGAGGCGGCACTCGCCCGGCTCAACGCCACACTCAACCAGCCGATTGACATTACGATCCAGCGTAATGGCCAGACGCTGTCGTTTGCGCTGAACCTGTCAATGGACTCGGTGAAGGCGGCCGAGCAGGGCCTCGGGATCTATCCGCCCCTTCAACCGGTGGTTGGGGATTTGCGCAAGGGCTGGCCTGCCGAGAAAGCCGGACTTCAGAAAGGGGATCGGATTGTTGGTATCAACGGCAGCCCCGTGACACACTGGAACCAGCTCACCACCGTGATTCACAACAGTCCCGGCCAGCAAATCACCCTCGATATTGAGCGCAATGGCCAGCGGATGAGGATTACCATCACGCCGCGTAAAGATGAGGCCGACGGCAAGGGATACATTGGCATGACGCCGCTGCAGGAGACCATCAAAGTCAAATACGGACTGCTCACCGCGGCCAAAGAAAGCGTGGTGTTCAACGTCCGCATTGCTTATTTGACGCTGAATTACGTCTGGAAAGTGATCACCGGAGAGCAATCGGGCAAGGCCATTGGCGGGCCCATTGCCATTGCTCAGTTTGCCGGCGAGGCGGCACGCAATGGTTTCATGGAATTGATCCGCCTGATGGGGCTATTGAGCTTGCAGCTCGGATTGCTCAACCTGCTGCCGATTCCGGTGCTGGACGGCGGCCACGTGGTGCTGTTGGCGGTGGAGGGCATCTCGCGTCGGCCCATTAGCCTGCGCATGCGCGAAGTGATCCAAATTATCGGCGTAGTGGTGCTGCTGGCGATTATGACCTATGTGATTTTTAACGATATTTCACGATTGTTTTCGCAATAATGTTGCCATAAACACCGGGCACCTCGAAGGTGCGCGGTGTTTTACATTTCTCATATTCCGGAGTTCATCTCTTGTTCTTCAGTCCGCTCACATTTCTGTTCATTCTCCTGTTCGTCGCGCTGCTGGGGTTCCTGTTCCTCTTCGTGCATTTCGGCATCATCACCTACG
This sequence comes from Candidatus Zhuqueibacterota bacterium, assembly GCA_030950365.1. Taxonomy (GTDB): domain Bacteria; phylum Zhuqueibacterota; class Zhuqueibacteria; order Zhuqueibacterales; family Geothermadaptataceae; genus Hydrothermovivens. The sequence continues at coordinate 115,049 of JAUZRQ010000038.1, forward strand.
CGTTCGAGCGCATTGGCATGGCGCCCGAGCATCTTTTCTCGCTGCTGTTGCTGACCATCATTGGCAGTTACATCAACATTCCGCTGTATAAGAAGCGGTCGGAGCTCGAAATGCCGGGGCAGGTGATTCGTTTTTTCGGTTACCGGTTCATCATTCCGGCGCCGGCGCGGCAGCAGGAAACCACCGTGGCCATCAACGTCGGCGGTGCGCTGATTCCGGGCCTGATTTCGCTGTACCTGATCATCACCCATCTGCATTTGCTGATTCAGATTGTGATTGCCACGTTCGTGGTTGCCGTGGTGGCCAAGCGTATCTCCCGGCCCATTCGCGGACTGGGCATCGCCAGCCCGCCGTTTATCTCGCCGCTCATCGCTGCCATTCTCGCGCTGATTTTGAGCCCCGACCAGGCACCGGTGGTGGCCTACTGTGCCGGGACGCTGGGCGTGCTCATAGGCGCCGATTTGCTCAACGCCGATACCTTCGATAAGCTCGGCGCTCCGGTGGTGTCCATTGGCGGGGCAGGAACCTTTGATGGCGTGTTCTTTACCGGCATTTTCGCCGTGCTGCTGGCCAGCCTGTGATCGTGCCCATTTGCTCATCCTCAAGCGCGTTGATGCCGTGCGATTGGCAGACCGGCACCTCCCGCCGCATCCAGGCCTTTCCAAAACCGCCCGGTCGCGGATTACTGCCCGTTCCGCAGGGCCACGTACGCGCCTTCGTGCACCCCGGCAACACGGTCCCCGACGATGATCTGGCTGCAAACATGAATTCTCGCCTTGCCCCGGCGGTTCAGCGTATTCAAAAAACGTCGCCATGCATCATCGGTCGGAATGAGAGCCAGAGTCTCAAAATCGCGGCTCACCGGTGCCAGAAAATCCATGCGGCTTTTCTGGATGACCAGCTGGCTATCGATGTCATGCTCGCGCAGCTTCATGTGCAGCAGCGTCCATCCGGCCAGGATGCCGAACGAGGCCAGACTGCCACCGAAGGCGGTATTGTGATGATTGCTATTCTGCTGCAGCGGGGCCTGGAGCCTCAGAAACTCGCCATTGTATTCGGCCAGCCGAAGTCCGCAACTGCGCGCAAACGGAAAGGTCTGATGCAGGTATGCTTCGATCTCCCCTAATTTGACCCTCATGCTGTATCCCCATTGAATCTGTGTGGCTATTTAAGAATATCCGTAGGTTCAATTGTGATATCATTCCAATTTTTCAGCCATTCCACGAATCTTGGATAGTGAAAAATATTGGAATCTCTTTTCATGAAATGGCTCGGAGAGATAAATAACTCATGGGCTGATTGGTTACGAAAATTTTGTCTCAACTATTTGAAAAAAAGCAAATAGGCCCCTCCTCCGCCATCGCGCGCGGCGACCGCAAGGGAGACGCTGAAATGCCGGAAGGATAATTTAAATATCGAAATGGTTGATACGGCTGAATAGTTACGGTCTAAGTGCATAATCCAATTTAATTTTTAAATACATACCGGCAGACCATTCAGGTGGGGAAAAGATTTTACATAGGTCTGGTCCAATAAGGCAGCAGGTTCTGAACCGCTGGGTTGTGTAGCGCGTGCAAGAATTTTTCCTGTGTCCGGTATCTCTGACAGTTGGTCGCGATTCGCTTGACTTCGTGCCACAAAAATGCTACGCTTTGGCAGCATCATCACCATAAATATAGAGAGGGAAAAATGCGCAAAATGAGATGGCTATTCATGTTTTCGTTGGTATTCATGGGACTGTCACAACAAATCGCCCTGGCCCAGCAGGAAGAAAGGGAAGAACCGGTCATCAAAGCCGAGATGGTGAAACAGGCGGAAAAGCTCATCGGCCTGGAATTTACCGACGCCGAGATCGATTCCATGCTGGACGGCCTGAATCGTAATTTGCGCAGTTATCAGGCGCTGCGCAAGGTGTCTCTGGATAACAGCGTGCCGCCCGCGCTGCTGTTCAATCCCATCCCCAAAGGCAAAAAGCTGGAGACCCGCCAGAAGCCCATCCGGTGGTCGAAGGTCAACGCGCCTGAGGCGCCGGATGATCTCGAAAAGCTGGCCTATGCCTCCGTGGCGGAGCTGGCCGAGCTCATCCGCACGCGCAAAATCACCTCGGTGCAACTGACGCAGATGTACCTGAACCGGCTGAAGAAATACGGTCCGAAGTTGCAGTGCGTGGTGACCCTGACCGAGGAGCTGGCCATGGAGCAGGCACGGCGCGCGGATGCCGAGATCGCCGCGGGCAAATACCGCGGCCCACTGCACGGCATTCCTTACGGCGCCAAGGACCTGCTGGCGGTCAAAGGCTACAAGACCACCTGGGGGGCAATGCCGTACAAGGATCAAATCATTGACCAAACCGCCACGGTGGTGAAAAAGCTGGAAGAGGCCGGTGCGGTGCTGGTGGCCAAGCTCACCCTCGGCGCGCTGGCCTGGGGCGATGTCTGGTTCGGCGGCAAAACGCGCAATCCGTGGAATCTGGAGCAGGGCTCCAGCGGCTCGTCGGCAGGATCGGCGGCGGCCACGGCGGCCGGGCTGGTGGCGTTTTCCATCGGCACGGAAACATGGGGCTCGATCGTCTCGCCTTCCACCCGCTGCGGCGTCACCGGTCTGCGCCCGACATTTGGCCGCGTGAGTCGCGCCGGCGCCATGGCCCTGAGCTGGTCCATGGACAAGATTGGCCCGATTGCCCGCACCGTCGAAGATTGCGCCATCGTGTTCGAGGCCATCCGCGGCCCGGACGGCATCGATCAAACCGTGGTAGAAGTGCCCTTCAATTATGATCCGAACGTGAAGTTCAGCGAACTGCGTATCGGCTACACCAAAAGCCTGTTCGAGCGCGACTATCGCGGCAAAGGAAACGACGCCAAAACCCTCGAGACCCTGCGTAAGCTGGGCGCCAAATTGATTCCCATTGAACTGCCGGATACCTATCCGGTACGTTCGCTGTCGTTCATCCTCAGCGCCGAGGCCGCCGCGGCGTTTGACGAACTCACACGCAGCAACCGTGACGACCTGCTGGTGCGGCAGATCAAAAATGCCTGGCCCAACGTGTTCCGCACGTCGCGGTTCATTCCCGCGGTGGAGTACATTCAGGCCAATCGCATCCGCACGCTGGTGATCGAAGAGCTGGACCGGCTATTTGAAGCCATTGATCTGTACGTGGTTCCTTCGTTCGGCGGCAACAACTTGCTGATGACCAACCTGACGGGGCATCCCTGCGTGGTGGTACCCAACGGCTTTGACGACAAGGGCAGCCCCACCAGCATCAGCTTTATCGGCGATTTGTTCGACGAAGCCACGGTGCTGGCCGTGGCCAAGGCGGTTCAGGATGCTACGGATTTTCATCGGAAACATCCACCACTGTTTCCGTGATATGTGGTGACCCGCACGTGACCTCTTTTTGTGTCCATCGATGCTTTGTTACGGATTCATAACCATGAATATGGAGGGAGCACCATGTGGAGCAAGAAATTCATACGCGGCCTGGCCATCGGAAGCACGGCGTTATGGTTAATGACGATAGCTGCCGGTTTCGCGCAGGAAGCGCCCAAATCCATTCCCAAAGCGCCGCTCCGTGCCGAAGGCGATGGCCCGTTCCAGCGGCTCATTCTTCGTGGCGGTATTCTCATCGATGGCACCGGCGCGCCGCCCATCGGGCCGGTGGATATCGTCATCGAAAAGAACCGTATCGTCAATATCAAAAGCGTTGGCTATCCCGGTCTGCCCATCGATCCCAAACGGCGTCCGAAAGCCAATCCCGGCGATAAAGAACTCGATGTCTCCGGCATGTACATTCTGCCCGGCTTTGTCGATATGCATGCGCACATTGGTGGCGTGCGGCAGGGCACACCGGCCGAATACGTATTCAAATTGTGGATGGGGCATGGCATCACCACCATCCGGGACCCGGGCAGCGGCAACGGCCTGGGTTGGGTTCTGGAGCATAAGGAAAAGAGCGCGCGCAACGAAATCACCGCGCCGCGGATCGAAGCCTACGTGCGTTTCGGGCAGGGGCACAAGGGGCCCATCGCCACACCGGAAGAGGCTCGCCGATGGGTACGCGAAGTGGCCAAACGCGGCGCCGACGGTCTGAAGCTGAGTTCCTACCGGCCGGACATCATGGCGGCGACCATTGACGAGGCCAAAAAGCACGGACTGCGCACCGCCTGTCACCATGCGCAGATGGGAGTGGCCTGGATGAACGTGCTACAATCTGCGCGGCTCGGGCTCACCACCATGGAGCACTGGTACGGCCTGCCGGAGGCCATGTTCACCGATCGCACCGTCCAGGATTTCCCGCTGGATTACAATTACAACAACGAGCAGGATCGCTTCGGCCAGGCGGGCCGGTTGTGGAAACAGGCCGCGCCGCCGTACAGCGAAAAGTGGAATGCGGTGATGAATGAGCTGATTGCGCTGGATTTCACCATCGTGCCGACCATGACCATTTACGAAGCCAGCCGCGATCTCATGCGGGCGCGCCGTGCTGAATGGCATGAGGAGTACACCCTGCCTTCGCTGTGGGAATTTTACCGGCCCAATCGCGAATCGCATGGTTCGTACTGGTTCTACTGGACCACCGAGGATGAAGTGGAGTGGAAACGCAATTACCAGCTCTGGATGACGTTTCTGAACGAGTACAAAAATCGCGGCGGCCGCGTGTGTGTTGGCTCAGATGCCGGTTTCATTTACAAGCTATACGGGTTTGCCTACATTCGCGAAATGGAGCTACTACGCGAGGCCGGCTTTCATCCGCTGGAAGTCATCCGTTCGGCGACGCTTTGGGGCGCCGAGGCGCTCGGCCTGGCCGATCAGATCGGCACGGTGGAGGTCGGCAAGCTGGCTGATCTGGTGGTGGTCGAAGAAAATCCGTTGCAAAACCTCAAAGTGCTGTACGGCACCGGCGCGATCAAGCTGAACGAAAACAACGAGCCGGTCCGCGTGGGCGGAGTGAAGTACACCATCAAAGACGGTATCATTTACGATGCCAAGAAACTGCTGGCGGATGTGCGCCGGATGGTGCGCCAGGCCAAGGAAAAAGATGGCTATGAAATCGTACAACCCGGAATGAAGCCGGGGGCCGCGCCGTGACCCGGAAAAATGATGAATAAATCCGGGCGATCATTGAGAGCGGAGCGAAAGCACGGATCGTCGGCGGTCTGCGGCTTTCGCTCATTGGTTTGAACGGTTGCAAGCAGGGAGGAGAGGAAATGCGCAAAGCGGTTGTGATGCTGTTGCTGGCCGGATGCTTTGCCAGCAGTCTGTGGGCGCAGGAGAAACTGCCGGATTCATTGTTGCAGAAAAAAACGCTGCAAAAAATCAAAGCCTTTTCAGAGAACTGGGATGGTGTGCTCGGCATGGCGGCCATGGATTTGAAGGATGGGGAAGTGGTGTTTCAGATCAATGCCGATTATGTGTTCCCGCAGGCCAGCTCCATCAAAATCCCGATCATGATCGAGGTCTTTCGCCAGATCGAAAAAGGCATGCTTTCTCTGGATTCCACCATTACGATCACCAGCGAGGATGTAGTTGGCGGGAGCGGACGGTTGAAGAACGAATTTAAAAAGGGCGCTCCACAATTGCAGCGCACCATTCAAGAGCTGCTCAAGGCAATGATTATCTGGAGCGACAACATCGCCACCAATGTGCTGATTCGGGTGTTGGGCCAGAACGATCACGAGGCCGGAATGCGCAACGTCAATACCATGCTGGACGAGTTCGGATTCAAAACCACCCGATTGCGGCGCAAAATGATGGATGCGAAAGCCGTACGCGAAGACCGCGAGAACATTTCCACGCCGCTTGAAATGGTTCGGTTGATACAGAAAATTTACAAGCATGAAATGGCAAGTGCATCCAGTTGCAGCGCCATGGTCGCGATCCTTTCGCGCGTGAAAGCCGGCATGCGAGCCGCCGTTTCGGATACCAGTATACAGGTAGCGGCCAAGCCGGGCGGTGTGCCGGGAGTGAGCTGCGAAACCGGCATTATTTATTTAGATCAGCGACCGTTTGCGCTGAGTGTCATGTCCACCTTCAACAATCCCGAGCTGCGTGAACGGCCCGCCAAACGGATAACGGAAATCGTGTATGATTATTTCGAGCGGCTGGCGCATTCCAATCAATACGGCCATCGTTTTCAGAGACGCATTGATTAGGTGCGGCAGGAAAAAGAGAGAATGACACGCATTCGGTAAGTTTTTGCTCTGAAATGCTGTGTCAATCGTTCATCCATCGCCGCGGCCATTTTTTACACTTTCCGGCCATTATCCTTTCCACACTTTCAGCAGCAGCCACAGCCAGCCGGCGATAAACGCCACGCCGCCAAAGGGCGTGATCATGCCAAGGACGGTTGCGCCCGTAAGCGCCAGAATATACAAACTGCCGGAAAACAGAACAATACCCGCCGTAAATAGCCAGCCACTCGGATTCACATTGAGCGGTGGCTGCCATTGTTGCAGCAGCCCGACCGCTAGCAGGGCCAGCGCATGCCACATCTGATAAAGTACGGCTTTATTGTAAATCTCCAGCGCATAGGCATTCAGACTATTTTTTAAAGCGTGCGCGCCGAACGCCCCCAGCGCTACCGCCAGTCCGCCAAACAATGCGCCAAGCATGAGCCAGGTTTTTGCCATTGCTCCCTCCAACTGGTTGATGATTTTGGGCCTTTCTGCGAAAACGGGACTCAACGCATGCAATTTTAGGGGATTTAGAAATGTATGATTACTTACTTTTGTTGTGATTTTACACTATCGAAGCCAGAGAAACAAATCATTTAAGCCCGAACGGCTGAAAATTGCCTTTATTGTTGACGGATTTGTAGCTCGCCTCTTCGAGTCGAGTTATTTGCGAAATGCCTTGCTTGTATTCTGGTTCGCGCCTCAGGCGAGTCGCGCTACGGGAATTATGTGTGGCTCGGCTCTCCGAGTCGAGTTTTTTCGATATGCCCGGCTTGTATTCTAGTTCGCGACTCAGGAGAGTCGCGCTACGGGAGTCGCGCGGCGGTGATAATTAAAACCTGGCCAAATTGATGTTTCGTTGTATCTAATTAATGAACAATGAACCGTGTGTCCAGATTGTGATGATTGGCAAAATTAAATGAAAGTATGATTTTCAAATAAAGGAGGTCGCTATGAGCGAAGAAATCACCCAGCCGCAGTCCTCGATTCCCAAAATCGGTGAAAAGGCTCCCGATTTTACCGCTATTACAACCCATGGTGAACTGACCCTCAGCGAGTGGCAGGGCGATTCCTGGGTGGTGCTGTTTTCGCATCCGGCGGATTTTACCCCGGTTTGCACCACGGAATTTTTGGCATTCGCCGAACGCTATGAAGAATTCCAGAAACGCAACGTCAAGCTCATCGGGCTGAGCATCGACAGCATTCATTCGCATATGGCCTGGATGAACAATATCCGCGAGAAAACCGGCGTGACCATTCCTTTCCCGGTTATCGCTGATTTAGATATGAATGTATCGAAAAAATACGGCATGTTGCACGAGGCGGAGAGCACCACGGCCACGGTGCGTGCGGTATTTCTTATCGATCCTGAGCGAGTGGTGCGTGCGCTGGTGTACTATCCGCTCAACGCCGGCCGCAATATGGATGAAATCCTGCGGCTGATCGATGCGCTGCAGACGGTGGATAAATACGGCGTGGCCTGTCCGGCCAACTGGAAACCGGGCGACATGGTTATCGTACCGCCGCCGAAAACGGTGGATGAGCTGGAAGAACGGCTCACCGGCGAATATGACGAAAAGATCGATTTCTATTTGATCAAAAAGAAGCTGTAGTCGCGGATACGGCATAAAAAAGCGCCCGGGGAATGATTCCCAGGGCGCTTTTTTTATTTATGAATGGCAAAAGAATTCAAATCCAAAATTTTAGGGTTGCATGGCTTCCGCGTCCTCCGGTCGCCGTTGCTTCCATTCTCACTGTCCCAGTTCGGCTGCAATGCGTTCCACCTCCGACATCACGCGCAGCAGGTTCCCACCCAGGATTTTCCGGATATCCTCTTCCTTGTAACCGCGCTTCAGCAGCTCATACGTGATGGCAGGCAGCTTGCTCACATCTTCCATCCCTACCGGCAGGTTGGAAACGCCATCGAAGTCGGAGCCGAGGCCGACGTGATCCGGGCCGACGAGCTGCACCACATGATCGATGTGATCGATCAGATCCTTCAGCGTGGCCGGTGGTAGCGGATCCTTTTTGTTCATTTCATCCCACATTTTGCCCCACATGCCGAAATCGCCGCGGTATTTGTCGCGAATTTGCTGTAAAATATAATTCGTGCGCTTCCCCCACTCCGGATTCAGGAAGGACGAGCCGAAATTGATCATGATCACGCCGCCCTTTTCGGCCATTGCTTTGATCATGTCATCGCTCATGTTGCGCTGCATGTCGGCGATGGCGCGGCAGGAGCTGTGGGAGGCGATCACCGGAGCCTTGCTCACCCGGATCACGTCCCAGAAGGCTTCATCGGAAATGTGGGAAACATCGACCATCACCCCGAGCCGATTCATCTCGGCAATGATTTTCTCGCCGAGCTCATTGAGCCCGCCCCAGCGCGGTTTGTCGGTGGAGGAATCACACCAGTCGTTGGTATTGGAATGGGTGAGGGTGATGTAGCGAATGCCCATGCGGTAAAACATGCGCAGAATGTGCGGAGAATTTTCAAGGGCGTGCCCACCTTCCAGTCCCATCAGCGCGGCGATTTTGCCACGGCCGACGATGCGGTAGATGTCGGAAACGCTGCTGGCCATCTCCATGCGGTCCGGGAATTTCTCCACCATTCGGTACACCGCGTCCATCATTTCCATGGCACGTTTGGGGCCGCCTTTTTGGGCGTATTTGGCCGCCACATAGACGGAGAAGAATTGCACATCCAGTCCGCCTTCCTGCATGCGCGGAAGGTCCTGATGGCCGTCGGGCAGCCGTTTACTGATATCGACGTTTTCATCCACCAGTCGGGATGTCAGATCCGAGTGCGTATCCACCACAATCGCCCTCCGGTGGATCTCGAGCGCTTTTTGCCAAAGCGGGCCCTTTTTCGATTGGCTGGTCGCCAAAAGCGGTAGCCCAAGCAGGGCGGTTGTACAAATCAAAAACAGATTTGTTAACATGAATTGCCTCCTATTTCTATTGAAAATCCGGGGTCGATTCTTCTCTGTTAGTAAGACCGAATGGGCTGAATGTAAGAATAATCTGGACATCGGCTCTTGACAGGTCCGAATTGTTGGATACACGAAAGTCCAGGTTTTAACAAACGATGCATGGCTTGGTGATGGATGTTGACTGGCGTATGGTTAGAAATTCGTTTCTTGGCCGTAACGTTCCATTCAGCATTTTTTAGAGTCCGGTAATTGCTAGAATAAGCTATGACGTCCCGGGAATCAACGTCTTCCTGACGAATAAAGATAGTAAAAAAGTACGTAATTTTCCCGCCAATGCAGCGGCAAAGTGTTCGTATTGACGAACGGTTGCAAATCGATGGACCGAGTGTAAAAATTCAAAGGGCTTTTCAATTTTTCCTTGCAATTCAAAAAAATAGCTGCCAAAGCTGTAGCAGCTTTCTGTAAGCCAGCAGGGCGTTTCAGCAAAATAAAGTCAAACGGTGATCCATTGAGCTCTCTCAAAGCCCTTCCAGCGCCTGCGCAAAATCGTCGATCAGCTCATTGGTATCTTCAATGCCCACCGAAACGCGGATCAGGCTGTCGGTGATGCCCAGTTTCTGCCGATCCTCCGGGGACATGCCGGAGTGCGAAGTGGTGGCCGGGCGGGTGACCAGGGTTTCCACGCCGCCGAGGCTGGGGGCTTCGATGGGCAATTGCAATTTGGCAATGAACGTTTTCGCCGCTTCCAGGCTGCCGTTGAGCTCAAAACTCAGCATGCCGCTGAAGCCGTCGAACAGTTTCTGCGCGCGCTCGTGGCGGGGATGGCTTTTCAATCCGGGATAATTGACATGATCCACCGCCGGATGCATCTCGAGAAACTGCGCCAGTTTCTGCGCGGTGTGGTTCTGCTGGCGCACGCGCACAGCGAGCGTCTTCATGCCACGGTGCAGCAGAAAACAGGCGTGCGGATCGAGAGAGCCACCCAGATGATTGAGCCGGTGCATGATGCGGTCGATCCACTCGCGCCGGCCGATGACCGCGCCCGCCACCAGATCGGAGTGGCCGTTGAGATATTTCGTGCAACTGTGAACGGAAAGGTCGAAGCCCCACTCGGCCGGACGGAAGTTGACCGGACTGGCGAAGGTGTTGTCGATGATGGCAACCAGGTTGTGTTCGCGGGCGAATTGCACCGCCGCTTCCAGATCGGCCACCTGCAGCAGGGGGTTGGTCATGGCTTCCACATACATCGCGCGTGTGTTGGGGCGTAGTTTGGCCTGCCAGTCGGCTGGATCATCGCCATCGATGAAATCGTAGCTCAATCCGAAATCCGCGAAGTCCTGGGTCAAAAAACTGTGCGTTCCGCCGTAAAGCGTGCTTTGGGCCAGCAGGTGATCGCCGGCCTTCAGTACGGTCAGAAGGGTGGTAGTGATGGCGGCCATACCGCTGGAGGTCACCAGCGCCGCTTCGGCGTTTTCCAGCGCGGCCAGCTTTTCGTGCAGGGCCACGTGGTTGGGGGTGTTGTTCAGGCGGATGTATTTGATGTCGTCGTATCGGGTTTCGCCGGCGTACTCGTACATGGCCGATTGAAAAATCGGAATGGCCACCGCGCCGTAAATGAGCGGCTCCGGCTCGCCGGCATGCACGAGTTTGGTGTCGATGGTTTTATAGTTTCGAGCCATGAGTGGGGTTCCTCCGGTTGTGATTCTATAGACGGAATCATGCTACGAAAAAATGCCGCCGCATGCAACGGAAATGGACCGAAAGGAGAAGAGAGGGGGGAAGCGGAGCTTCTTTGTTATTCCCGTCCCAGGTGCAACCTGGGACGGAGGCGAAAGCAGAGCTTATCACACCGCCGCCGGTTCGGGCACATCGATCTCGTCGATGACGCCGCCGCCAAGGCAGAGGTCGCCATCGTAAAACACCGCAAACTGGCCCGGTGCAATGCCTGGATCGCCTTTGGCCATGGTCACCTGCCAGCGGCCGTCCGGCAGCGGCTCGATGCGGCCAGGCACGATCTCTGGCCCGTGGCGCACTTTGAGTTGCAGATCGCCCGTCGCCGGTGGCCGGGCGATCCAGTTTACCGCCGCCACAATGAACCGGTCGCGCGCCCAGCGCTCGATGTTGCGCTTGTGGGTCACGTAAATGATGTTCTTTTCGATATCCTTTTTCACCACGTACCACGGCCCGTTGCCGAGACCGAGTCCCTGCCGCTGTCCGATGGTGTAAAACCAGTAACCGCGGTGCCGTCCCAGCACGGCGCCGGTCTCCAGCTCCACGATGTCTCCGGGCATCTCGCCGAGGTACGATTGCACGAACTGCGGATAGCTGATTTTACCCAGAAAGCAAATGCCCTGGCTGTCCTTGCGGTCTTTGTTGGGCAAATCGAACCGTTGCGCCAGCTCGCGCACCTGCCGCTTGTGCAGATGCCCAATGGGAAACAGCGCCCGGGCAAGCTGCGCCTGGCTGAGATGCGACAGAAAATAGGTCTGATCCTTCACCGGATCCGGCGCGCGCTTGAGCCAGTACAGGCCGTCTTTTTCGACAATCTGCGCGTAGTGGCCAGAAGCGACTTTATCGAATGAGGCGTCGATGTGATCGAGAAACGCGCCGAACTTGATGCGCTGGTTGCAGAAGATGTCCGGACTGGGGGTGCGGCCGGCCCGGAGCTCGCTGAGGGCGTACGACACCACCCGGTCGTAGTACTCCTGCTGCAGCGGCACGACCTCGAGCGGCACGCCGGCCGCCTCACACACGGCGCGGGCGTACTTCAGGTCCTCCTCCCACGGACACTCGCCCAGGAAGGCCACATCGTCTTCGAGCCAGATTTTCAGATAAAAGGCGGTGATGTCCTGATAGCCCTGCTGCCTGAGCAGATACAGCGCCACCGAACTATCCACCCCGCCGGAAAGCAAAATGGCAATTTTCATGATCGATCGTTGAATTGGTTGATGGCCTGTGTCAACGTTAGCCGTTATGCCAATGAAATGTATCGCTCGCGGCATGGCGAAAGCAAGCGATTTTTTGAGGAGGGAGTTTGGAGCCACGGATAAACGCGGATTGAACACGGATGGGGGGAGATGGATTTAAAAAATAGCAGGTACCTTCAAGTTAATATCCTTCTTTTCGATGAATTACCCGTAAAATGCAAATCGTGTTGTCTTTCCAATTAACCGTTAAAATTAATCGATAATTGCCGACCCGCAAGCGCTATTTATTGGATTGGCCTCTTAATTTTTTTTAATCAACCGATTCGGGATTGGTGAGAAGCTTTGTAACGGAATGTTTTATACGGTTAATTACGGTTAATGGTAGATTTGTCCAATTTGGATAAATCTTTCTGGGCCCTATTTGTTATAAGTAATTTCATGCCCCCAACGCTTTCATTACTCTATCGAAGGACTTGACTCTACCAGCCCGCAAATCTTTTTCCCCTTCCTCGATGGCTTTCATCTCTTCCGGGCTAATGTCCTGAGCCTCCTCGGGAGCATTTTCAAAGGCATTAGCGAATCGTCGCTGATTTTCCTGTTCTAGCAGAAATTCCAAAAAGCGTTGGGCTGCCTGAATCTCATCTTCAGGTAGCGCATCAACAAGCTCATGTAGTTTGTTTTTATTCATGAAATAACCCTCCATTCTTTTGCACGCTTATGCGTGCAATAATAAAACAATGGCAAAAATCAATAAAATTATCGCATTGCAATTCATACCTCGTAACTATTAAGCCCTATCAACAGGCTGTAATAGGACCCGTCATCGCCAGCCTCCGCCACAAGGCGGAGGTTGGCGACCTCCTTGCCTCTCACAAGGAGATTGCGTCGTCGCGGAGTTTACCTCGCACTTGATGTGGGGCTCCTCGCAATGACGGGTGGATACCAAATCTGTTCTTTATAGCTGAATAGTTACCATAACTCATAACAATTCAACCAAAGCTGTTTGGATTAGATCAGTCGAAATTGCTATTCGGGTTATATGTCGATTGGCAAAGAATATTAGAGTTTCGTTCTACAAATTGAGCCGAGAAACAAAACACCAGGCACCTTCAAGGTGCCTGGTGCTTGAGATAGCTGTAGAAAAAAATCGCTCATATTTTGTTGCAGAATCCAGCTTTACTTCGCCATTGGCCCATCCAGTTCGAGCCGATGATCCAGATTGGCCACCTGCCAGGCGGTGAGGTACACCAGCCGGGCGATGCGCTCCATTTTGTGAAAATCGATTTTGTCCACAGTATCGGTGGGCTGATGATAGTCCTCATGTGTGCCGGTGAAATAGAAAATAATGGGGATGTTGTGCTTCGCGTAATTGTAATGGTCGCTGCGGTAATAAAACCGCCGCGGATCGGTGGTGGAATTGTAGCGGTAATCCAGATCCAGGCCGATCGCCGTGTTGGCCATTTCGTTGATACGGTGCAGCTCCTTTGACAGAAAATTCGAGCCGATGATAAACACGCGGTTTTCCTCGTTTCGGCCGATCATATCGATGTTGAGCATGGCCACGAACCGATCCAGCGGAATCCATGGATTTTGGGTGAAATAGCGTGAACCCAACAGTCCCTTCTCCTCGCCGGTATGCGAAATGAACAGCAGGCTTCGCTTCGGGCGCGGCGAATGCCGGCCGAACGCCCGCGCGATTTCCAGCAGGGCCGCTGTGCCGCTGCCATCGTCATCGGCGCCATTGTAAATGATGCCGTCGGCGGTGATGCCGAGGTGGTCATAATGCGCGCCAATGGCCACCACTTCATCGCGCCATTTCGGATCGGCGCCGGGCAAGTAGGCCACCACGTTTTGCGTTTCCAGAATCTCGTTGTCTTTCTGAATGTCGATTTTCATCCGCACGCGTTTCAAAACCATTGAGGCCGGCTTGTGCGTCAGGATAATTCGCCTGCGCAGGGAATCCACGGTCATGTCTTTTTCGGCGAGAATGGCATTGGCCATTTTGCGGCTGATGACCAGTTGCGGCAAAACGCTATCCGGCTGCTGCTCGACCAGCGAGAACGAGGGACGTTTCAGCCAGCGGCTGAAACGCGCCACGAGTAGCGGGATGGAGCGATCGGAGACCAGCAACAGCGCCGCGGCGCCGGCCTGGCGCGCAAACTCGGCTTTTTTGCGGCGACTGGCCAGAGGTGACATCCGCCGGGACGGGCTATCCGGTTGTTGCATGGACGGCGGCTCCGGTGCGCCCGACAGCGCCAGCACAATTTTGCCGCGCACGTCCACGTGATCGTAATCGCTGTACCCGGTGGTCGAATCCACCACACCGAAGCCGACAAACACCACGGGCGCATTCAGATGGATTGACCGAACCCCGCTTTGCGCCACGTAGAAATCCTGATACAGCGCAAAAGCATGCTCACTGGTGCTGAATCGATTCTTGCGCAACAGCACGATTCGCGAATCCGGGCGGATGCGGCTTTTGCGCACCAAGAACGTTTGCCACATGGAACTATGCCCGGGGGGTGGCTGCAAGCCAGCCAGTTTGTACTGCGTTTCCAAAAAACGCGCCGCGACCTGCAGGCCGCGCTGGCCCGTGCCCCGGCCTTCCAGCTCATCCGAGGCGAGAAACTCTAACAGCGCCTGCATATTTTGGGCTTCAATGGCCGCCATGCCCGGTCGGGCGGCATCGGGCAGGGTGCTGCGTTTGCCGGGTGGAGCGAAATTGAATAGAAGGAATAGAGTTAGCGCGATAGCCGGAACGGCGATGAGGTGCTGGCGACTCGGTGCGGGAAAAACGTCTCTGAGCATCAAATCAGCCTCAATAATGGTTTTGCATTTTTCTCGTTGATTGCCGGAAAATCCGGGAAGTGATCAAGAACCTGGCAGAATAACTGCCCCCTGATGCCTCTCAAATATGGGTCGGGGTTTCAAAAAACTCGGTGGGCAATTTAAACAGCTCCTGCAAATGCTCGGCCAGGGCCCGCAGCCCGATGGTTTCGGTGTCGTAGTGGCGGCCATAGAACAGGTGCATGTTCTCCTCGCGCCCGAAGTGGTAAAAGCCGTGCCGCGGCTCACCGGTGATGAACGCATCGATGCCCAGCCGGCGGGCCTCCGGGATGAACGACGCGCCGGCGCCGCTACAAATGCCGATGTTGCGAAACGTTTTGGGGCCGAAAGCATCCAGCCGCACGTGCTCGCCGATGACCGATTTTAGCCTGACCAGCAGTTCTTCGGCGGTAATTTTGCGCGGCGAGCGGGCATACACGGCCACCGGTGTGCCTTTGTAGGAACCAAAATAATATTCCACATCGAGCCCGAGCTTTTGCGCAATCTGAGCGTTGTTGCCCACTTCCGGATGGGTATCCAGTGGGATGTGCGCGCAATACAGATTGATGCCGGATTCGATGAGAATGCGCAACCGTTCATACATGGAATGCACCACCGGCTCCACTTTTCCCCAGAACAGGCCGTGGTGAACGATGAGCAGCTCCACCCCGGCGTCCTTTGCCGCCTCAAATGCCTGCATGCAAGCATCCACGGCAAAGCCGATTTTGCTGATTTCCTTTTTGCCCTGGACCTGCAATCCGTTCAAAGAATCATCCGGGATTTCCCGGATGCGCAGGTACTCATCCAGATAATGGACAATATCCTTGACTTCTAATTCAGCCATCGTGCCCTCTTTTCGGGATGATTGCGTTTTGTGTGAAATTGTGCCGTTGCTGTTTTGCATGTTTGTTTGAATGATCCAAATAATTACAAAAAGGCTTATGCACCAGCGCTTTAAGCGCTGAGAAAACGATGGCAGGATAACAAAGCCCTCACCGCTTTCCTATTCTGGTATGCCTCGTTTCAGCATAGGGATTGTTGAATCCTGGCCAGAGTCGCCCGCCGCTAAAAGGGTGATACCGGATTATCGCTTCGCTGCGGCAATGGCACAATCTGGGTTTTGCTGCTATCGCCGGGTGAAGGCTGGTAGGCGAACTGCTGGAACAGGTACACGTCCCGGAAACTGCCGCATCCCGAGGTGCGGCGGAATTCGAATCCCACGCCGAAGCGGTCGTAAAACCAGATTTCCTGCCAGAATGGATCAATCCCGCGGGATATAATTCGATCCGGCTCGCCATAATCGGCGCGGATCTTGTCCCGGTCGTCTCGGTTGCCACAGGTGATGGTGAACAGGGCTAAGAACAGCAGGGCGAAAGCCAGCGTAAACGGAAATTTCATGATAGCATCCTTTTGGCAAATCATGAATCACTTCGGCCTTCCGGCCGCGCATTCACTCCCCGGCAGCGCCAGCATCGGCTACTCTGCCGTGGAATGCCATGAAATTAGCAAACGCGGCCTTTAATGGCAAGGGAAAACATCGGAAAGAACGGGCTGCGTACAGTGCGGAGATTCATTTTTGCGATCGTTTGCCGAACGGCCACATTGGCATGGTGAGTTCCCGAAAATTTACTTGCTTTCCAGGGCTATGCGGGCTAATTTTCAATCATGCCTACGAGATCCGTCTGAGCGCCGGATCGGCCGAATGGCAAAACGGCCGGATTGGCCGGTCGCTTGCCAGGCCTTTTTCGGAATAGAACAGCAAACCGGGACCGGTTCCATAGGATCCCCCGCGGGCGCCATTTTCCTTTTGCTCACCCCGGTTGACAACGGATGTCGGTCGGCTGACTTCGGAGATATGGATATGCGACTTGTGAGATTGACGCTTCTCGCCGTTTGCCTGCTTGTGGTCTTTCCGCCGCTCGCCCATTCGCAGTATTTTGGCAAAAACCACGTGCAATACAAGCGCTTCAAGACGTTCATGCTGCAATCCCGGCATTTCGATATCTACTTCACCGAGGGTGGAGAATCCATCGCCGAATTTGTGGCCGAGACCGCCGAGGAAAGCTATCAGGAATTGATGGAAGATTTCCGTTACGAGCTCACCGACCGCATCACCATTATCGTTTACAATAGCCACAACGATTTCGAACAGACCAACGTGCAACTGGCGCCGGGTGAGGAAGCCGTCGGCGGATTCACCGAGTTTTTCAAAAACCGCGTGGTCATTCCTTATGAGGGCGACTGGGAGAAATTCCGGCACGTCATTCATCACGAGCTCACGCATGCGGTGATGCTGCAAATGGTGTTCGGTTCTGGTATCCAGTCCATCATCACCGGACTGACGCGCATGCAACTGCCGCTGTGGTTCATCGAGGGGCTGGCGGAATACGAGAGCCGGAGCTGGGACACTGAAAGCGACATGTTCATCCGCGATGCCGCGCTCAACGGCTACATACCGGACATCCCCTACCTTCGCGGTTTTCTGGCTTACAAAGGCGGCCAGTCGGTGCTGTACTATCTGGCGCAAAAATACGGCGGCGAAAAAATCGGTGAAATCCTCAACCGTACCAAACTCAGCAAAAGTCTGGAGCGCGGTTTGCGGCAATCCATCGGCATGGGGGTGGATGACCTCAGCGAGCGCTGGCAGAAATATTTGAAACAGCAATACTGGCCGGATATTTCCGAGCGGCAGGAACCGGCGGAGTTTGCTCAGCTACTGACCGATCATGTGGATTATCACAATTTCGTCAATAACAGTCCGGCGTTTTCGCCGCGCGGGGATAAAATCGCGTTTCTGTCCGACAAATCCGATTACTTCGACATCTATCTCATGAGTGCCATCGACGGCAAGGTCATCGCGCGGCTGGTGGCCGGGCAGCGTACGGGCAGCCTGGAAGAGCTGCACTGGTTGCGGCCGGGCATCTCATGGTCGCCGGATGGCAAGCACATTGTATTTGCGGCCAAGGCTGGCGGCCAGGATGCGCTGCACATCGTGGATGTGGACAAGCGCAACATCGTGCGCACGCTGAAATTCGATCTCGATGGCGTGTTCAGTCCCACCTGGTCGCCGCGCGGCGATGAGATCGCCTTTGTGGGCATGAAACATGGCCAGTCCGATATTTATGCCGTTCAGCTAGAAACCGGCCGCCTGCGTCCCATCACCAACGACGTATTCAGCGACCTCGAGCCCAGCTATTCGCCGGATGGTACGCGCATCGTGTTCAGCAGCGACCGCGGCGAGTATCTGGACCCTGACGGATTGCCCGAAAACTTCAAAATCTACCGTTTCGATTACCGCAACCGCGATATCTACCTCGTGCAGGCCACCGGCCCGGAAACCGGTAGCATCGAGCGCATCACCGACACGCCGTTCTGGGAAAAATATCCGGTGTTTTCGCCCGATGGACGGTATCTGGCCTTCACCAGCGACCGCAGCGGCATCGCCAACATTTATCTGCACCGGCTGGATACCGGCGAGACCTATCCCATCACCAATGTGCTGACCGGCATCTCGCATTTGAGCTGGGGAGGGGATGGTTCCCGGCTGGCCTTTGTGGCGTTCTACAACGGCGGCTACGACATCTACCTGCTGAAAAATCCGCTGGACATCCGTCCCGGCTCGATTCAACTGCAGCCCACGCATTTTCTCACCACGCTACAAAAGCGCCGTCAGCGTGAAGCCGATGGCTGGCTGGCCACGGCGGCGCGGGTGCGTGAAGATCGCACGCGAGAAAAATACCGCCACTACATCTTCGATCCCGATTTTGCCGAGCGCGATATTCTGTTCCCCACCGATCGCATCGCGTTTCTGGACACGACCACCTACAAGACCCGCGATGGCCGCTACAAAGTCCGGCCGTACAAACCCAAGTTTTCGCCGGACATCGTGTACGGCAACGCCGGCTATAGCCAGTTTTTCGGCGTGCAGGGCACCACCCAGTTTTCCATCTCCGACATCCTCGGCGACCACCGTCTCGATGTATTCACCGACCTGTTTTACGATCTGCGCAATTCCAATTTTCTGGTACGCTATTTTTACCTTCCGCGTCGCGCGGATTTTGGCATCGGCGCGTTTCATAATGCCTACTTCTTTTTTTCCGGCCGGCTGGGCCTGATGCGCGACCGCTATTTCGGCGCCAACCTGTTTGCCTCGTATCCGCTCAGCCGCTACCGCCGCTTCGATGCCGGGCTGCTCTGGCTGGGCATCAACCGCGATTTCATCGATCTCGCCGGGGCGCCGATGCGCAAGATCCGGGTGCTGATGACGAGCCTGTCGTACGTGAAAGACACCACGGTCTGGGGATGGACCGGCCCGGTGAATGGCAGCCGCGGCGCGTTTTCGGTGATCTACAGCCCGCGGGTGGACCGCCGCAACGGCCTCGATTTCGTCACCGCGCAGATGGATTACCGCAAATACATCAAGTTTAAAAAGGAATACAATTTTGTGGTGCGCATCGCCGGTGGGATCAGCGGGGGAAAGCATCCGCAAACCTTTTTCATCGGCGGTATTGATAATTGGATTAATCAACGTTTTGTAGGTGGAGTCCGTATCGACCGACCGGAAGATATCTATTTCAGTTCCTTTGTGACGCCACTTCGGGGCGCCGATTATTACGAGCAATCCGGAAACCGCTTCGCGCTCGTGAATCTCGAATTCCGTTTTCCGATGATCCGGTATCTGCTTCTGGGCTGGCCGCTGTCCATTGGACTGGCCAATGTACGGGGTGCCCTGTTTACTGATATTGGCGGCGCCTGGAGCAACAGCGATTCGTTCAAGCCCTTCCGAACGCGCGACAACGGCTATCCCGTGCTGAACGACCTGATCATGGGCTACGGATTCGGTTCCCGCGCCAATCTCGGCCTTTTGCTCTTGCGCTTCGATGTGGCCTGGACCTCCGATCTGTATCGCAGCTCGTCGAAACCCAAATATTATTTTTCCCTGGGCGCCGAATTTTAGCCCGGCCGGATTTGAACCAAGGATGAGTGCCCTTCCGGAAACATGGATTGGAAAACAAGGCTCGGAATCGCCCTTTTGCTAATCGGCCTGTTGGCTCAGGGATGGAGCCGCCCGGCGGAAAACGGCAAAAAGGCAAAAGCGATCTTTGGCAAGCCGCCCTTCGTGTTTCGGGTACTGCAGCTCCCCGCGGATAGCGGCCGAACGGCGCTCGAGATCGAACTAGGACTGATCAACGATGTGCTGCAGTTCGTACGCACCGATTCGGGAACCTATGCCGCTGGCTACGAAGTAGCGGTCGATGTGGTGGATGAAGATAGAAACCGCATCACCGGCGTGCTGTTTCGGCGACGTTTGGTGGTAAGCGCCTTCGATGAGAGCAACAGCCGTGAGCACCTGAACCAGGAATGCGTGACTCTGCTGGTGCCCTCCGGGATGTTCCGGCTAATGCTTGACATCATGGATCTGGAGACCCGCAAGCACCTGAGGCGTGAACGCGAGATCGAGGTGCGGGATTACCGCGCGGAGCGGTTGCAAATGGGCGAATTCGGCTTTTTTGAACAGCAGGCCGGGCATCCCGATTCCCTGCGGCGCAATCTCAGCCGCGAATTCACGGACCTCCGCGCCAGACCGGTGGTGCGCGTGCCTGTGGGCGGACTGGTTGCCGGCGACTCGGCGGTGCTGCGTTTCCGGCTGAGCGACTGGAAAAACCGGCGCATTGCGGAGTGGCAGAAGGCATTTTTGCCCCAAACGCGGGCCACAGTATTCAACGAAATCTTGCCTGACTCCGTCTTGAAAAATGGGCGGTACAAAATCACCGTGATCTGCCG
Source organism: Candidatus Zhuqueibacterota bacterium (assembly GCA_030950365.1). Classification (GTDB taxonomy): domain Bacteria; phylum Zhuqueibacterota; class Zhuqueibacteria; order Zhuqueibacterales; family Geothermadaptataceae; genus Hydrothermovivens. The sequence continues at coordinate 135,689 of JAUZRQ010000038.1, forward strand.
GCAGGGCAAACGCCAGCAGCATGGTAAGGACTTTTTCGCCATTCAATATGCCCGGGCACCGGGGATGGCTGCGCCGACCGCTATCGACATCAACGATCGTATCGGGCCGATGAAATATATTTTGCCCGAGGATCAGTATCGAAAGCTCATCGCCGCGGATAGCGCGGAGCAAAGGATCTTCTGGGAGCAGTTCTGGAAACGCCGCGATCCGACGCCCGGCACGGTCGAAAACGAATTGCAACAGGAGTTTTACCGGCGCGTGGCCTTTGCCAATCGCCATTTCACCCTCATCGCCGATCAGCGCAAGGGCTGGCAGACCGACCGCGGTCGGATTTACATCCGCTATGGCCCGCCCGACTGGGTGCGCCGTCCCAGCCAGGAGCTGGATCACTTCCAGACGGAAGTGTGGTACTATCGCAATCTTGACCGCCGTTTTGTGTTTCGGGATAAGCACGGCAACGGCGATTTTAAACTGATTTACAGGGAATGATGCCCCCGGCAGGGCCGCTCCCCGGGGCTGGAGCCCACCGGTGTGGTATGCTGGAACGCACAGATTTTCTTGGATGGAAACCGTCCGGAGCATGGCCTGGCCCCGGTCATGCTTCGGTTTGCCCTTTAACCTCAAACGTTCATTCATCGGAGACGAGGAAATGGAAACCATCTTGCGCGGCTTACTATCCGGCTTTATCGTTGGCATCGTGTGCGTGGCCTACGTGCTATTACGCACCTGGCGACTGGAGTCAAAACTGCCCGCTCAGGAAGTGGAAACCATGCAGAGCGAGTTCCTGACCAATAGCTGGATGACCATGGCGTTTTTTAGCAGCGCTTCGCTGCTGTGGGGATTCATCAGCGCCAGCATATTCCGGCTCATGGAAAATCAGGTCCAGTTCCTGATTCTGTCCATCGCTATCGGTGTCGTGTTGACGGCCATGATTTATTTCCGCAATGTTCAGTATAAGTTCGACAAAATCATTCTGACCCTGATTATCACCGTTGGCCTGGGGGTGTTGGTGCCGAATATCCTGTGATTTCACCATCCGCCGCCTTGCCCTCTTGTCCATATGCCATTTCGTTTTTCCTCCGGCGGAGACGTATGTTTCGCCTTTGCGTGCCTGTCCGACTGCGCCGGACTTTCTTGCATTCTTTCCAGATAATTCATATATTGGCGGTAATTCTGAATGACGCTGGAAGGATATTTGCGAAAGGATGTTTTATTATGAAAAAAACAATGGGCCTGTTTGTGGCTATGATGCTGATTGCCGCCGTTTTGTGGACGAACGGCTGCGTGAGAACCAGTGTCGGAGCCAAAATGAAACAGAAACTGGTTGTCGTGGTGGTCGTGGATCAGATGCGGGCGGATTATCTGAATCGCTATGCCGGGCTTTTTACTGATGGCTTTGCCCGCTTGCTTAAAGAAGGTAAACTGTACACCAATGCGCATCACGATCATGCCCTCACGGTAACCGCCGCCGGGCATGCCACCATTTCCACCGGATCGTTCCCATCGCATCACGGCATTGTCAGCAATGATTGGTACGAGCGCACCGAAAAAAAGAAGGTGTATTGCAGCGATGACACCAGCGCCAAAATTCTTGGCTACCCTGACATGGCCGGTCGGTCCCCGGCCCGCATGCTTAAGCCAGCGCTCGGTGACTGGCTGAAGGCCGCATCGCCGCAAAGTAAGGTGTTTGCCATTTCCCGCAAAGACCGCCCTGCCATCATGATGGGCGGCAAACATCCGGACGGCGTGTACTGGTACAACAGCCGCAACGGCGCTTTTGTCACCTCTGAATATTATGTCAAAACCTATCCAGCCTGGGTGGACTCGTTCAATGCGCTTAAGCTGGCCGATCGCTATCTGGAAAGCGGCTGGACAAAATCCGCCGATGAAGAGGCCTATTTTGTGTCGCGCGAAGACGAATTCATGGCCGAGTTTGACGGCATTCATACCACGTTCCCGCATGAATTCCCCAGCGAAGCCGGCAAACCGAACCGCGCGTATTATGGAGCGCTGACCACCTCGCCGTTCGCAGATGAGCTGGTGTTCGAGTTCGCCCGCGCGGCTGTCACCAACGAGGGCCTCGGCCGGGATGGCTATCCGGACCTGCTGTTCGTGGGCTGCTCTGCCGCCGATGCCATCGGGCATGCGTTTGGGCCGCTGAGCCAGGAAGCGCAGGACCATTTCATGCGTCTGGACAAATACCTGGGTGATTTCATGCGCTTTCTGGATGAGACCGTGGGCGAACGCAATTACGTGCTGGTGCTGACCGGCGATCATGGCGGGCTGCCATTGCCGGAAGACCTCAAACGCCGTGGCTTCGATGCCAAACGCGTTTCCTTCCGCGATGCGATGAGTGCGGCTGGCAAGGCCGCGAAACGCGTGGCAAAACAATTCGGTGTGCAGGGCAAGCTCATCCTGACGTTTGCCAACGGCATCGTGCTGAATGAAGAGGCGATCCAGCAGAGCGGGGCCAAGCTTGCGGATGTGGAAGCCGCTCTGGCTGACGCACTGAAGAAACTGCCTTACATTGAAGACGTGTTCACCCGCAGCGAGCTGATGCAAACCGGGACCGATAATGATCGGCCGTTTTTAGAGAACTTCCGACGCAGTTTTCATCCGGAGCGTTCACCGAACCTGGCCTTGCGCCTGAAGCCGTATTACTTGCTTACCAGTTGGGCCCAGGGGACGAGTCACGGTTCTCCGTACCGCTATGACACGCATGTGCCGCTGGTGTTTTACGGCAAACGCATTCAGCATGGAACCGTTGCCGATTTCGTGCGCACCGTGGATATCGCGCCAACGCTCGCAGGCTGGCTCGGCATCGAGCCGCCCGCCGACGTGGGTGGCAAGGTGTTGTTCTAATTGTCGCACAAGAGGCCAATGTGAATCGATACGTCATTCGCGGGACGCTCTATGCGGTCATCAGCTTCGCCCTGGCGGCCTACGAGGCCATGATGCACGAGCCGATCCGTATCGAATTGATTCTGGGCTACGCGCTGGTGTTTTCTTTTGGCGTGTTCACGATTCTCACCCGACACAAGCGGCCGGATTTTTCTGAAGATCAGCATGTCAAAAAAAGATAATCTGCCGATGACCTATAATGTGAACGTTTTGTAAAAAATGGCGATCGCCTTTGAACCAATCCGGCTGAGCGGTGTCATTCTTTGGGAATGCGCTGGTTGCGCAGAATGTTGATAATAGAAACAATTCATCTACTAATGGATAACTTAACAAGGGTACGAATGATGGTATTACGCCGACTCTTGCTGCTGTTTCTGATTGCGGGGATGATTTTGAGCACGGGGACGACGCTGCAGGCATCTGAGAAGAAAAAGAATTCTGCCATTACCTGGTTGTCTTTCAGCGAGGCCGTGGCCAAAGCCAAAAAAGAAAACAAAATGGTGGTAGTGGATTTTTACACCGATTGGTGCGGCTGGTGTAAGGTGATGGATGAAAAAACCTATGGCCATAAAGATGTGATCGATTTCGCCAGCAAGAAGCTGGTCATGAGCAAGGTGGACGCCGAGAGCGACGAAAAAACGTCGTTCAAAGGCCAGGAGCTCACCTATCGTCAGTTGGCGCGGGCGTTCGGCGTTCGAGGGTATCCGACCACGGTCTTCATCAGCCCGAAGGGCGAGTTTTTGACGTCGGTTTCGGGTTACATCCCGGCTGATCAATTTTTGCCGATTCTGGAGTTCCTTTCCGAGCGGCATTATGAAAACATGACGTTCGAGAAGTTCATGGAAAAACGCAACAGCGATGACAAAACCGAGTGATTGCGAGCCCATTCGCGTGGAAATCTATGGCAAAGCCGATTGTCACCTGTGTGAGGTTGTCAAGAAAAAGGTATTGCAATTTACCGACGAATTTGCTATTGAAATGATAGACATCGACATCACTTCGGATCCATTACTGGAGAAGCAATACGCAGAGCGGATTCCCCTGATTTTTGTGAACGGACATCTCGTAGCCAAGTACCGTATCGAGGAAAAAACGTTTCGTAAAGCGCTCAAAAAGGCAGAACGTGGAAAAGGTCTATTCAAAAACCTCTTTTAATACGCCAGATTTTCTGGCGCGCCTGAAAAACGGCGACCGCAGCGCGTTTCGCGAGCTGGTCGAGCATTTTCAGGGCAAGGTGTACAATCTGGCGTTGAAAATCCTGTGGAACAAAGAGGATGCCGAAGATGTTCTGCAGGAAACGTTTCTTAAAGTCGTGGATAAAATCGGCACATTCCGCGAAGAAAGCGACATCGGCACCTGGATTTACCGCATTGCCACCAACGCGGCATTGATGAAGCTGCGGGAACGCCAGCGGCAGCGCGGCCTGATTGCCGAGCTGACCGACGTCGAAAATCAGGAGATTCAGCCTTCGCGGTTGGCCCCCGAGGTGACCAATCCGTTTGATGATTTACTAAAAAAAGAATCGCGGGAAATCCTGCAAACGGCCATCGAAAACCTACCCGATATCTACAGGGTGGTGTTTATTCTGAAGGACGTGGAAAACCTGTCCACGGACGAGATCGCATCGATACTGGATTTAAGCCATGAGGCGATTTACTCGCGCCTGAAGCGCGCCCGCATGCGCTTGCGCGAGGCGGTTTTGACGGCGTACAAAGAGAAATACGGAGAAGGGAGCTATGCCCTGTCCTGAAATTTTAGAACAGATTTGCGCTGAGCTCAAAGAAAATATCGATTCGCCGATCTGCCAGGATTTGAAAAAGCACCTGGAAGGCTGCCCCGAATGCCGTGCATACGTGGATAGCCTGAAGAAGACGGTGTATCTCTACCGCCACCTGCCGGAGCAAACCGTGCCGGAAGAGGTGCAGGATCGGCTGTATAAGGTGTTGAAGCTGAAAGAGTGAATGCCTCCAGAATCGCAATGGGCACGGCAACGGCCCGGCGGGCGTTGCCGTGCGGCTCACACAACCTTTCGATGCGTTTTCGCCGATTTCGTTTATAGGACAATCCCCCTCAATCCTTTTTGATAATCCACCGATCCACCTTCTCGTCCATCTATGAACCGTAACAATATAAAATGGTTTTGGCTACTATTGTTGTTCGTTGCATCCAATGGCTGTATCTCAGCGACTCGGCAGACGGGCTCTACCCCACAGACGGCTGCTACTGCCATGGCAGAGCCCCCGGCTTTGCAATGGAATGAAACGGGCTTCCTGTGGCGGCAATGGGAAGTCGCGCAGCCGGTGCGCCAGATCCGCGTCATGGCGCTGTATTTCAAGCTGGCCGATGATCAATTCCGCGCCGAAGGACCGGCCTATTCGGATAGCCTGCGCTGCCTGGTGCAGCAATGGCCGGTGGACTCGCCAGCGCCGAAATGGATGGGGGAGCTTCTGGTGGATCGGGCGTTCGACCCGGCTACGGCGCATGCCGAGCTCGATCGCAAGCCGAACAGCATCACGGCGTTTTTCTACCACATGTCCGGCGGGCAGCTATGGCTATATGGACGGGAGGTGGCGTACACCGGTCCGCCGATTCGCCGCGCGCGCAACAAACGGCAGTGGCGCGAGAACAACCGCCGCGTGCTGAGCTGGCTCATTCGGAATTACGACCTGCGTGAACTCGATAACGACGGTGATGGTTACGTGGATTGGATTTTGTTCATCAACCGGGCGCGGCCTAAATTTACGTACGGCCGCGCGCGCAGCGGCCACTACCAGGGCGTGGCCAACGGCGACTATCTGCCCTCGCCGGTGATCATCGCCGATCCCGACGATCCGGACGAGCCGGTAATCCGCGGCAGCATGGACGCGCGCAAAAACTCCGGCACGTACCAGACCGATTGCTACGCCATGAGCATGCGCAACATCATTCTGCATGAGATCGGCCACAAACTGCTGGGCGGTGGCCACCGCAACCGGCTGCAGCGCTGGAATCTGATGGCAGGCTCCGGAGGCCCCGTGTCGCTCGAAAACGGCGTGGTGCTGAGCGCCTGGGAGAAGATGAAACTGGGCTGGCTCCGGCCCATCGTCATCCGACGGGACACCCTCGATGTGGAGCTTGGCGATCTCACTGCCACCAATCAGGCCGTAAAAATTCCGCTGAGCGGCGGCTATTTTTTGCTGGAATACCGCAAAAATCATCTATACTTCGAAATCCCATACGAGCCGGAGTGCCCTATGATCCGCGGGCTGGGCGAGGGGCTGCTGATTTCGCGCGCCACCGGCATGGGCGAGCCGGAAATCCTGCCGGCCAACGCCCGGGCCTTTCGCCAAGCTCGCCGTCGGCAGGCCAGGGTGCCAGTCCATCTGTTTCCGTACGCCAGCCGCGATGCAATCACGCCATACACAACGCCGAACACCCACATGCGGCGCCACCGGCGGACCGGTCTGGCCATTACCGATATTCGCGAGCAGGATGGCCGCGTTCGGTTCCACGTGTTTTTGAAATATTACGAAAGCCGGCTGCCCCGGCGAACCGTCTGGCAGGGGGTGATCACGGTCGGGAAAACCGTCGTGGTGCCGGAGAATGGCGAGCTGATCATCCGGCCGGGAACGCGGGTGCGGTTTTTGAAGCACAGCGGACTGGACGTGCGCGGCGTGCTGCGGGCCGTGGGGCACGCCGATCAGCCGATCGTGTTTGAGCCACTGCTGGCGCGGACCTGGGCGGGCATCCGCTTTGTGGGGCCGGCCGCTTCAGCCAGCAGGCTGGATCAGGTGGCGTTCCGCGGCGCGGAGATCGCCATCGCCCGTGAACAGGGGGCCGAACCAACGATTTTGACCATCCGCAGGGAAATGCCATAAAAAACGTGCGACGCCCTGCGCCGCATGTGAAAGGATTTCAAATTGATCGGTATTTTGCGGAATGAATGTAATGCACCTGGGTAGCGGCTACCCGCCGAATGGCGATGCGCCTCCGGACGATGGCTTGTAGTACGGATTGGTTCCCGCGGCGTGATCGGTGATGTCCACCACGTGTTTGATCTCCGGCACCGCCCGTTTGATCATGGTCTCCACGCCCTGTTTCAGCGTGACATCCACCATGCCGCAGCCCTGGCAGCCGCCGCCAAAAGCGATGAACGCGGTGCCGTTTTTCACATCCATCAGCGTGATGACGCCGCCATGCGAGGCGATTTGCGGATTGATCTGGTGATCGATCACCTGCTGGACGCGCTGCGCCACGGGATCGTCCCACACCGAATTGGGATTTTCGATCTCGAAGCCGCCGCGGTAGCCGTCCTCGATGTAATCCATGGTGGCGCCGTTCAGCTTGCGCGCGCTGTCCCTGTCCATAATAATCTGAAACGGCCCAATGTCCACTACCTCATCGTTGTCGGTTTTCTCGCTGACTTTGACAAATTTCAGGTTGTATTGGAAACCGCCCGGCCCGCGCCCCGTGATGGCGATGCGCAGCGCCAGGTCTTTTTCGTCTTCTTTCTCCATCAGAGTGAGAATGCGATCGATGGCTGTAACGGTTAACGTAATCACGAAACCCTCCCACAATTGCAATTGACGGCATTTTGAATTGACTTAAAAATACAAAGATCACCGGCAAAAAACAACAGAATTGATGGTTGCATCCCGGTTTTGCGGCGCAAGTAACCTGCTTGCGCTACACCATCATTTGAAGCCTGGCTGGCATACGGAGGGCCACGGATTCATGCAGATGGTAGTTTGACGGCTGCTATCAGGCATTGTCGTTTTGATAGATTTGAGGGAAACCCCGAAGACCATCAGGTGCACGAAGCATAAACGGCTATCGGGGTTCCTTGACTGCTATAGTGCATATTCCGGTGAAAGTTGCCACTGATTCCGGACGAAAGTTTACCACTTGATATTCTGAACTTTTCTTGTTCTTTTAAACAGGTCTGGTGGCAGTTTTCAGGCGGAATGGCCGGCAACTTTCACCGGAATGGGTGGCAGGTTTGAGCCGGAATACGTACGGATGAAGGGATATAAAAATATATCTTAAAGAAAAAAACAATATTTCGCAAAAGTTTTCTTGACAAACGGGGGGGGGGATTTTTTATATTGTAGCAGATTTCATCTCAGGGCGGTTGCTGCGGCGGAAGAAAGCTCGGATATTTTCTCCGCAAAACGAGAGTCCCTTTAGTTGAAAGTGGTTAATGAAATGAAACTCTTAGGCTAAAAACAAGGAGGGTTAAAGATGAAAAGGTTGCTTTGGTTAATTTTGCTGGCGATAAGTGTTTTTCTTAGCGAGAAATTTCATAGACCTTGGCAATCATCTGTCGCAAATGCGCAATATATCCAAGACAGATTCATGAAGATAGGAGTTTGCTATTGTCCTGGAGAAGGTTGGGTAGGTGTAGGATTTAGCTGTTGGCGACCTGGAAATGATTGCTATGCATCGCAGCACTGTTTTTGTGATCCAGAATAAGAGTGCTAAAAATTAGGATTGTAAAAGAATCGCTTATATAGTTCATTTAGCCGTCAAGAACAGTACGGCTTTTTACACTTCGCTGTGCGAAACGAAATGAGTCCGCAATGTCTTTGCCGCTTTGGCTAAGGGATTGCCATGCGTTGTGTGAGGCAAATATTCGCGATGATGAAGATTATTATTACCATAAGGTTGAACATTTCTAATTTTTACGAATAAAAACATTTAATAAAATCTTAAAACTGAAAATTTTCACACAGATGGGAGAACCGCAAATTGAAACATTTGCGTTTGAAAACGATTAATATTTTATTACCTATTTTACCAATGTTCTTAACTATGCTGGTGAAATCTGTAGGTGCAAGAGAAGAAAATTACAAGGAGTTTGAGAAATTTTTTTTCCCAACAGACACAATCGATTTTAATATTGATGGCCTGGTAATTGGCAAGATAAGTAAGGCCTTAGCGCTCGACTCAAAAATATATGTAATTTTGGACGATATTTCACATTCGGTATATGTTGTGAATATCTTAAATCGCTCTTTTAAGGTAGTTTCTGTAGAAAAACAATTCCCTGGGATAAAATTAGAGCCTTACGATATTGCTTTATCGAATGATGGCGGATTCTGGGTCTGTGGAGCAGTATATAGATACTTTCTTTTTGACAGTAAAGGTGAATTTAAGGCAAAGTATTATACTGATGACTTATATTCATCTGGTAAAACTGCGGTTGACTCTAAAGGCAATTTGATAATTTATAGTGATAAGTTTGCAGATGGTATTTATCTTTATTATTTCGATCTTCAAAGGAAGGAGAAGAAACGTCTTTTTCGTATTGATTTTCCGAATTCTCTACTGAACTCTATCAGAAGATTTTTAGGCGGCGGATTGCTTGCAGATGATAAAGGTAACATTTATGTATCCAATGCAATAGAAGACAAAATCTATGTCTACGATTTAAACGGAAACCGAAAGCGCATTTTTAAAAGCAAACATTTGGGATTTTCAATGTTAAGCCAAGATTTGCCTGCAACAAAAGAGGATATTATGAAACACTTTATTCAACGAAAGAATAAATTGTATTTTGATCTTTTTTTAAGCATGCATTTTTTAAATAAAAAAACCATTGTTGGTATGTTTGCCGTAAAGGGTAAGCTATTAATAGAGCTGTTTTCAACATCTGGGTACGTTTTAAATGATCACAAGATTTTAATTCCTGGCTACATTGTTTATTCAGCAAATAATTATCTTTATTTAGCTTATCAGCCCGAGCAATTCGATTCAAAAGGATATTTAAAAAATCCGGTGTTAATTAAGTATAAATATAGAGGCAGTACCGATGATTAGAAAACTAGAAAAACTTACTAAAATAAAATTTATTTATGCAAGTATGTTTATTTTATTGATATTAATAATGAGCCAATTTTTTCAGAATGAGTCATTAAATTTTAAAGATTCTTCAGATTTGGTAGTTTATTATGATTTATTAGATCGTCAGTTATATTTACCCAATGCAGATTCTCAAGATTTCCTAAATAGTACGATTGTCATTTTTGCGTTTTCTGCAAATACCTGTACTGAATGCGTTATTTTCCATTTAAAAAATCTTAACGCTCTTGCCCAGAAATTCCAGGCTACTGAAGATTTAATATGGGTTTTAAGTTGCAACGCTAATTTTGAATTCTATAAGAAAGTATTAGGATTAAAGCTCCCGTTGATTTCTTGTAAAAACCTAAAACTTACTACATCATGGATTGGACCTGAACATTTTCCGCTTTTTATAGTTTTAAAGCATGGTAAAATTGAATTTGCTTGGAGAGCGGACCCAGACAAAATAGATAAATCCTTAACGTTGATCGAAAAAAATGTTAAAAAAGTTTAAGTTTACTACAATTTTTAATGTCACTTGTTTTGTACACATCCTCCACATCCTACTTTTTTCTTACCAAATTGATACATCTTTTCTCACTACCGGACACTTTTTTATTCATTGATTAGAAAAAATAATATTGAAAAGAGATATGCTCCTGTTTAACTTTCTGGAAATGAGATAATTAACTATTAAAAAAACCAGGAGCATATCTCATGTGTGACAATTTACGACGCTATCGTTCGATTGTAAAGAGTTTATTGAAACTTTTGCCGGTTGAAGCAAACGGGAACTTTCGTCGTCATTTAAACACGTTAGCCTTTTTTATCAATGGGATTATAGCCAGTCAGAGCTGTCAGTTACCGAAGATTGCCAGCAAAATGGTTGATCATCGAAAATTTGAAAGCCGAGTTCGGCTTTTAAACCGTTGGCTTATCAATGAAAACATCGATTATAAATTTTATTATTTGCCTTATGTGCGAACGCTAATTGAAGGCCTCATCGCCATGCAAAAGCAGCTTGTGATCGTCTTTGATACCACCGCGGTTGGCCGATCCTGTACCGCTTTGGTGGCTAGTGTTGTCTATCGTAAGCGAGCTTTGCCGATCGCCTGGTTGGTGCGCCAAGGCCCTAAAGGTCACTTCTCGGAGCTGGAACATGAGCATTTATTACACAAAGTGCATGAACTTGTTCCTCCAAAGACCAGAGTGATTTTCCTGGGCGACTGTGTCCGACTACTGGCGGATGGTGAATTTGATAACAGTGGTTTGTTAAAGCTTTTAAATTCATATGGTTGGCTATTCTCTGTGCGTGTTTCCAAGAATCGAAATTTCTGCGAAAATAGTGACGTCTTCTCGCCAAAACACATCGGCGTCTTTTCGGATGGCTACTTCGAAATCCCGAATGTCGCCTTTTACCACCATCCAGACGTGGGGCTTGTCCATCTACTGGTCTTTTGGCAACCCCAACCTCAAGAGCCCATTTATCTGGTGCCCAATATCCTACCTGTCAGAGAAGCCGCGTATTGGTACCAAAAACGATTCAGCATCGAAACGCTCTTCTCGGATCACAAAAGTCGTGGATTTCAATTAGACAAAAGTCATCTTAGCGAGCCCAAACGCCTGGAACGCTTGATGATCGCAACCGCACTGGCCTACATCTGGATCATTTATCTCGGCCTTCTAGCGATTGAGAAAAACATCTTGCCTCACATCCATCGAAGCAAACGATGCGATCTCAGTCTGTTTCAGATCGGTCTGAGAACTATGGATTATTACATCAATCAATGCCGATTCCCAACACTACAATTAAAATTATTTTATACTTTGCAAGAAAGTGTCAGGTAGTGAGAT
>JAUZRQ010000039.1 GCA_030950365.1 Candidatus Zhuqueibacterota bacterium
TCGATATGCAGCAAAAGCCATTTTTCACTACCGTTTTTCAGGAAAATTTTGACCAGCTTGTCAACAATCCGCTTTCCAGTCTCGCTGCGTTTCAGGATTTGCCGCAGCTCTTTGTCCAGAAATTCAAAGCCCCTGTTGAAGTCTACGTCCTGATAAATTTCGGGGAAAAAGAACTCCAGAAAATGAGGAAAGAGCCCTTCCAATACATCTTTCCAGGCGCTATCCTGGCTCATGTCCCCGCAGCCCCCTGCGTATTAGTCTTTTTCCATTTGCAATCGAATATACTTCTTTTTACATAATTTTCAAAGGAAATATGTCCCCACGGTCATGGCTGTCAATCTGGGAGGACTGAACATCATGAAAATGAGCCTGTCTGTTTTATTTGTGACCCTGTTCGTCATGGCATTTGCGGCCACCGTTCCGGCGCAAAAGAAACTCAAAATTTACATATCTGCCGATATGGAAGGCGTTGCCGGGGTCGTCTCTCCCGAGCAGCTCGGCCCGTCCGGGTTCGAGTATGCCCGTTTTCGCGAATTCATGACCGGCGAAGTGCTGGCCGCCGTGAATGCGGCGTTCGAAGCCGGAGCCACGGAAGTCCTGGTCAGCGATTCGCACGGCAACGGCCAGAATCTGCTGATCGACAAGTTTCCCGAAAACGTGCGCATCGTGCGTTCCTGGCCGCGCCCGCTGATGATGATGGAAGGCATCGATGAAACCTTTGACGCGGCTATCTTTATCGGCTATCATTCCAGTACGACCAATCCCGACGGCGTGCGGGCGCATACCATGTCCAGCGCCCGATTGGCGGATATCCGCCTGAACGGCCGCTCCATGCCCGAGGCCGGTATCAACGCGGCCATTGCTGGCCACTTTGGCGTGCCGGTAATCATGATCTCCGGCGATGATGCCATCGTCAAAGAGGCCCGCCATCTCATCGGACCGATTGAAGGTGCGGTGGTCAAATGGGCCATCAGTTTTCATTCGGCCAAAACGCTGACGCCGCAGGCGGCGCAAAAACTGATCGCCGAAAAAGTCAAAGCGGCTATCGGCCGGCTGTCGGAATTCAAACCGTTCCATTTGAAAACGCCGGTGACCCTCGAGGTCACGTTCAAAAACTACCGGCCGTCGCAGATTTTGGCCTTTCTGCCCATCGTGGATCGCATCGATGCCCACAGCATCCGGTTTGTCGGCAAAGACATGATCGAAGTTTCCAAATTTCTCGAATTCATGCTCAGCTACGAGGCCGGTCTAACGCCATAATTCCGGCAGTTTATTTGCACTTTCAACCGAGGAACAAAGGAATGAAAGCCATTCTATGCAGCATTTTGCTTCTATTCAGCCAGGCGACTTTCACTCTGGCGCAATCGCCTCCGGTCACGGATATTTTTCTCGCTGAGCTGCAATGGCATGGCGACTCGCTCGCCATCCGCCAGTGCAAAAAGGTGGTGGCGCATCCCGGATACGACAACCAGCCACTGTTTTTGCCAGACGGCCGGAGCTTTCTCTTTACTTCCATGCGCAACGGGCAGCAAACGGATGTGTTCCGCTACGACCTGAATGCCGATTCCGTGTGGCAGGTGACGGCCACGCAGGAAAGCGAGTACTCGCCCACGGCCATGCCAGACGGCCGCCATTTTTCCGCCGTGCGGGTGGAGCGTGACAGCACGCAGCGGCTATGGCAATTTCGGCTTGATGGCGGCGAGCCACGCGTCCTGCTGCCCGACATCATGCCCGTGGGCTATCACGCCTGGCTAGATTCCGTTCGCGTGGCCCTGTTCGTGCTTGGCGAGCCTGTGACCCTGCAAATTGCCAATATTCGCACTCAGGAAACGCAAATCTTTCTCGGGCAAATCGGCCGCTGTTTGCGCAAACAGCCCGACACCACGGCCATCACATTTGTGCATAAACTATCCGACGGTGAGTGGTGGATCAAGTCGCTGCGGTTTCCCAAACTGGAGTTCGCGGACATCGTGCGCACGTTACCGGACAGCGAGGATTTTTGCTGGACACCCGGCGGTATCTTGCTGATGGGCCAGGGTAGCGTGCTGTACCGCTTCGATCCTCGACGGGATAAAACCTGGCAGAGCGTGGCCGATCTGGCCAGCTTTGGCGTGCACGGCATAACCCGGCTGGCCATCAGTCCAGATGGCCACAAACTGGCGATCGTGGCGAAGGAGTAATTTTCGGCCATGTACAGAACGATGGTGGCACTGCTGCTGCTCGTTTTAGCCTGCGTGCCGAGAGCCGATGAAGAAGCGGCGCAGATGGTCGGCAGCGGCGCACATGTGCAGATCACTTACTGGGATTTGCCGCAGTGGCGCGGCCTGTTTGGCCATGCCATCGATCAGCGGCAGCCGTACGATGTCTGGCCGCGTCGCAAAATCGCCGAATTTGAAGCCATGCACCCGAAGGTACGGGTGCATTTTCTTTTGCTGCCCTGGCAGGATGAGAAAATCAAGCTGGAGATGGCCCTGGCGGCGGGACGGCCGCCAACCGTGGCCTACCGCAACGCGCGGGAGATTCCGCGACTGGTGGCCCGAGGCGTGCTCGAGGCCATCGACGATGATCTGCGGCCCACGGATCTGGCGGATATTCCGGATTTCGTCTGGCAGCGCGTAAACGTTGGAGACCACAAATACGGCTGGCCCTGGTTCATGTCCACCACCGCGCTGGCGGTGAACCTCGATCTATTCCGGGAGGCTGGTGCATTGCATCTGCTGCCCAGGAATGCCGAAAAGAGCTGGACGGTGGACCAATTCCTGGTAGCGGCACGGGCGGTGACACGCGACACCAGCGGTGATGGCCAACCGGATGTATATGCCCTGCCGCTGTTCGGCGTGGATAACCATTTTCTCTATGATGCCTTCCTGGCCGGGCATGGCATTTTGAGCAAGTTCAACGATGCGGAAACGCAATGCACGCTGCTGCGGCCCGAGGCGATCACCGTGCTGCAATTTCTGGCGGATTTGCTCCGAAAATATCGCGTGGCCTATCCCGGCGCGGCCGGGCTCAAATACACCGATGCATACACGCTGTTTTTGCAGCAAAAGGTGGCTATGTTTCCGGGCGGCATGTGGATGCTATCGGCCATTGGCGCGCAGGCTCCTGAGCCGTTTGACTACACCTTTGTGCAGTTTCCGCACTGGCCAGGATATCGTTCCTATGCCACCGCTATGCTGGCCGCCTATGTGATTTTCAAACAGGATGATCCGCGGGCACGCGATGCCGCCATGCGATTCGCTCGCTATTTGACCAGCACCCGCAATGCCATCGCCGTGACCGGCAACAGCACGTTCCCGGTGCGGCGTTCCTGCGGCAATCCGTATTACGGCGATGCCCGGTTTGATGTGTTCCGGCACTACATGCGGTTCTCGATTCCCGAACCACACAAGCCGCATTCGCAAAAAATCGAAGATTTGAGCATGCCTCTGTATCAGGCTGTGTTCAGTGGCGTGCCGCCGAAACAGGCGCTGGCCGAATACGTACGGCAGGTAAACGCTGTGCTTGCAGCGGAGCGTCTGGATTAGACCAGCCTGGCGCTGCTTCCTAATAATATCCGGGCCCTCTGCAATCGAATTTTCTGTTTTCATGGAAGCATTCATTTATGACGATTCGATCATCCTACCGCCGCCGATTACAACTATGGTCGCTGGTTTTTCTGGCGCCGGCGCTGATCCTGTTTGTGGTCATGACGCTGATTCCGGTGGCGCAGGCGGTGATCATGGCCTTTTACAGTTACGATCCGTTTCGCGGCAATAGCATCGTCCGGCCGCAATTTGTGGGACTGGACAATTTTGCTACGGTGCTGCGTTCCGCCGGCTTCTGGCAGGCCATGAAAAACACTCTGCTGTTTAGCCTGGGCGTGGTACCCCTTTCCACCGCACTGACGCTGACCTTCGCGCTGCTGATGCAGCCGCTGCGGCGGGCGTATCAGCATGCGTTCAAAGCGGCGTTTTATTTGCCGGGCGTAGTTTCCGATGCCGTCATTGCGCTAATCTGGTTCTGGATTTTCAATCCGACCTTTGGGCTGCTGAATTATTTTCTATCGCTGTTGGGCTTTGGGCCGATATACTGGTTGGCCGATGAGACCTGGGCGCTGCCCTCGATCATGCTCATGGCGGTTGTTTCCGGCTGGGGCGTCAGCGTCATCATTTTTTCGGCGGCCATCGATCAGATTCCGGAATCGCTGTACGAAGCCGCGGCCATCGAGGGCGCCGGCAGCTGGCGGCAATTCAGGCACATTACCTGGCCGCTCATGCGTCCGGCATTTCTGTTTGTGTTGGTCATCGGCACGCTAAGCAGTTTGCAGGTGTTTACGCCCATCTATTTGCTCACCCGCGGCGGTCCGAATCGCGCCACGCAAACGGCGGTGTATTTGATTTACGAGACCGCGTTCGAATATTTGCAACTCGGACGAGCGGCCGCCATGGCGCTGATTTTGTTCGTGCTGGTTTTTACCCTGGCCTTCGTGCAATTTTCCATTTTGCGACCGAAACTGGAAAGCTGACCGGTATGGCCCATAATCGGCGAGTATCGAAACGGCAAATCTGGCTGGCGGTGGTCCTGTTGTCGCCGTTTGCGGCCATATCTCTGTTGCCGCTGTACTGGATGATGGTCTCGGCCTTCAAGCCGTCCGCCGCCATCCTGAACCTGCCGCCGGACTGGCTTCCGGAGCAGGTGACCCTGGATAATTTTGTCACCCTGCTACAATCGGCCCGGGTATTGCGCTGGACGGCCAACAGCCTGGTGGTGGCGTCGCTGGTGGCGGTGGGCAACATCGTTTTCGATACAATGGCCGGATATGCCTTTGCGCGGCGGCACTCGCGCTGGCACCCGTGGCTGTTCTGGATGATCATGGCCGGAATGATGATCCCGGAGCAGATCACCATGATTCCGCTGTTTTTAATGATGGTGAACTGGGGCTGGTACAACCATCTGGCCGCGCTGGTTGTGCCCACGCTGGCCACGCCGTTCGGGATTTTTTTGATGAAGCAGTTCATCGAGTCGCTGCCGGAAGAATTGGAGGCCGCCGCCCGCATTGATGGCGCGTCCGAATGGCACGTGTTCTGGCGGGTGATTTTCCCGCTCAGCCGGCCGGCCTGGGCCATGGTGGGCTTGTTTCATTTTGTGGGCAACTGGAACCGGTTTTTGTGGCCGCTGATCATGACGCATTCGGACGACATGCGCACCCTGCCCGTGGGGCTGGCCACTCTGCAGAGCCAGTACAGCATCGATTTCGGGTTGCTGATGGCCGGTGCGGCGGTCACGGCTCTGCCCATGATTTTGCTGTTTTTTGCCATGCAAAAATCGTTTTATGGCGGCCTCACTGCGGGCAGTTTGAAAACCTGAGTCAAACATGAGAAAATGTGGGAACGGGTTGAATATAGGCAAGCGCTTTGTGACTATTCAGCACAAATCGGGCACTGCCATTTTGAATCGCCATGAAACGTTTTGCTAATGAATTTGGATATCGCCCCCAAAAACCACAGATTTTACAGATTGGCACTGATTTTCGGGGAGCCACGGATGTACACGGATTGACGCGGATGGTCTCCCTGAAACCTTGAAATGATGAATTCACGATTCCGAAATCCTTAAAATGAAACCTCAACGGTCTCAGCGCCACTGCTGAAGGTTTGCTTTTCTTTCTTATGGGGTTTTCACTATTCGCTGAATCGTTATAGCGCTTTTCTAAAAGATGAAACGGAGGGAACCATGAAACGGATATTGCAATTTCTGGGCATTTTTATTGTGGTGCTGGCGGCGGTGCTGATCATGAACACCATGCGGTTCCAGTCGCGGCAGCCCGAGGTGACGCCGGTGGCAGATGTGGTGCTGGATGAAGATGCGCTGGCCAGGCACCTGGCCGGAGGACTGACCATTCCGACCGTTTCCTACCAGGATTCGGCCCGGTTCGATGCCGCTGCGTTTGAGCAGTTCCACCGCTATCTCGAGGCGATTTATCCCGAGGTGTTCCGGCAGCTTGATATGGAAAAAGTAAACCGCTATAGTCTGCTGTTCAAATGGGCAGGCAGCAATCCGGAGCTGAAACCGGTATTGCTGATGGCGCACATCGATGTGGTGCCGGTGGAGCCGAACACGGAATCGCATTGGACGCAGCCACCGTTTTCCGGCGCCATCGCTGATGGCTACATATGGGGGCGCGGCGCCATCGACGATAAAGCAAGCCTGTTCAGCATCATGGATGCGGTGCAGGCGCTGCTGCAGGAAGGCTTTCAGCCGCAGCGTACGATTTACCTCGCCTTCGGGCACGATGAAGAACTGGGCGGCAACCGCGGCGCCCGGCGTATCGCCGAGCTGCTGGCGGAGCGGAACGTTCGGCTCGAGTTCGTGCTCGATGAAGGCGGCGCGCGCGCCGGTGGCCTGATGCCCGGCGTGCAGCCGGATGTGGCCATGATCGGTGTGGCCGAGAAGGGCTATGTTAGCGTCGAGCTCACGGTGAAAGGCACGGGCGGCCATTCGTCCATGCCACCGCTGGAGACGTCCGTGGGCATTTTATGCAAAGCGATTGCGAAACTGGAAGAGCATCAGATGCCGGCGGAGCTGGTGCCGCCGGTGGATCAGATGTTTCGGTTTCTGGGGCCGGAAATGCCTTTCAGCATGAAGCTGGTGATGGCGAATTTATGGCTGTTTAAAGGCATGCTGGCCTCGCAGCTCACCCAAAACCCCACCACCAACGCAATGGTGCGCACCACCACCGCACCGACTATGCTCGAGGGCAGCATCAAAGAAAATGTGTTGCCGACGCGGGCGCGCGGCGTGGTGAATTTCCGTATCCGGCCGAGCGATGATGTGGATGCCGTGGTCGAACATATCCGCCGCACGGTCAATGATGATCGTGTGCAGATTCGCGTGCTGGCCGCCGGGCGCAATCCCTCGCCGGTTTCCAGCGTGGAGGCGCCGCAGTTCGCGTTTGTCATGCGCACCATTCGCGAAATGTTTCCGGGCACCATCGTGACGCCTTCGCTGGTGGTCGGAGGCACGGATTCCAAGCATTTCTCAGATTTGAGCCCGAACATCTATCGCTTCATCCCGGTGAAAATCACCCCCGGTGATCTGCACCGGTTTCACGGCATCGACGAGCGGATCTCGGTGCAAAACTATGTGGATATGGTTAAGTTTTATATTCATCTGATCAAAAAAGTGTAACTATTCAGTCATATCAACCATTTCGATATTGAAATTGTCATTCCGGTTCTGCCAGCTGGCAGACGTGTCCGACCACTGGCGGATGTGTCCGACCACTGGCGGATACCGGAATCTCTTTCTTTGGAACAAAAGGATATGAGATACCGGCATTTCAGCATCTCCCTCGCGGTCGCCGCTGAAAGCCAATGACCAGTAACGGCACATGCTGAATAGTTACAATCAACCGAAGCAGATGCTGCGCCATTAGTGCAGAAGCACGATTTTCTGCCGCAGCCGCTGCGATTGTCCCACCACCTCCAGATGGACAAAATAAATGCCACTGGATACGAGCAGCCGGCTTTGCGTTCGCCCATCCCAGGTGATGG
>JAUZRQ010000004.1 GCA_030950365.1 Candidatus Zhuqueibacterota bacterium
TCTTCTAAATTTTGATCATTGCGGCAACCTGCAAATAATGAAAATACATAAATAGAGATCAATATCTGCTTCACGTGGGCTCCTCTTGAATTTTAAATTTCGCTAATCAATCCAATTTAAGAAACGCAAAACCTTATTTTGGAAAATGAAAGATTTATTTTCATCTCCAGCTTCAGCTAAATGGCAATATATCACTCTTTCGTTTTCACGATTCCATAAAATAACGACAGGATGTCCATGTGGTATCGTCAATTTGGAAAAAATGGACCGCTTGACATCAATAAAAACTGGAAAACTAATTACTCCTCTGGATTCCAATTGAATTTGTTTGGTTTCAACAATAGCAAAAATTTTAACGCTATCTTGAAAACTAAATTTTTTCCAAACTTCCTCCCAAATTCTTAGTTCTCGACTAACACATGATGCACAATCGAAATGCGTAAACAAAATGACAATACCATATTTTACTTTAGGACTACTGATTATTGATAAGAGATTTTCAGAAAATAGTCTCAAAGATTCAAATGTCAATTTACTGCCTTCTAAATTTTCTTCATAACTTTGTAGCAATGCTTTAGACTGTAATTGTCTGAGTTCTTCAACATGGGATTTATTAATATTCAGTTGCTTTTGTAAACTTGATTTGAGTTTTGAGTTAAAATAGAGAACGGTTAATCCTGCACCTACATAACCAACTATAAAGAATAAATTTACAATTTTTTTAATTTTCATCATAATTCAGCAAATTTTAATTTGTTTTTAACAAAACATCTTTTCAGATACAAATAAGCCCCATCCCTCGCACGCCGCTATTGGGCCTGCCAGAGTTGGGGCTCTTGTTTTATACAAAATTTGTAAAGCGTATTTCCTGCCATCAGGCTTTCCCACTTGTCTGCTGTTCGGCTTTTTCATCCTTTTACAGCCGCAGCAGCCGCCCCTGAGATGAAATCTACCTAAATATAAAAAATCCCCCCCTCCGTTTGTCAAGAAAAATTTTTCGAAATTTTGTTTTTTTCTTTAGATTTTTTTATATCTCCTCATCCGTTTGTGCGTCGTCTTCAAAAGAAAATCGGCCGGATGGAGAGGTGGGCTTTGCGCGGCAGGGGCCGCTGCGAAAGATTGTTTCATCTCGTCGATGCAATCTATTATTTCAATGAAACAGGCGGTGCGCAGCGCCTGCCGCCGGGATGCCTGTCACCGCTACGCGGTTGGCGATGTTGGGGGCCGGCTGGCGGCTACAAACAGAGCGCCGCTAACGCGGGTTTTTTTGAAGTGGGCGAACCTATTTTGGGGTTAATGCCATTGGTTCATTGGCGCCGGGAAGAAGTAATTATCTGCTTGCCGGCTCGCATGAAAGGGCGCGCTGGGCGGCAAGGCTGTGTCGCCTGATGGCCACGGCCAAATTACGCGGCATTGAACCGTTCGCCTAGCTCAGAGATGGGCTCGACCGCATCGCAGATCATCCGCATAAAAACCTCGCTGACCTCCTGCCACAACACTGGTCACGCAAAGGCTGCTGAAAAAAGCAATACGTAGTTCACCGGACGGATATAGTGTAGTAAAACGCCGAGTCTTCAAAATATAGATATATTTTACTGATAATAAAATAATTACGCCCTTATTGATTTACCTACTACTATCGAAGACGGGTTAAAAATTCTTTGGTTAAGCTATTAAATTTCTCGTTAGCTATCATACCAAGAATATAAAAATGAATGAGAATCAATAAGCTATCAAACATTAATGCAATATTTGGATTTGAAAATTTATAAAATAAGGCGCAACCGCATTCAAAAAATGTATTTTCAACAATCAAAGAAATGAGATTAATAGCGTACAGAATCAAAGTAGTTAATGAAAGAATGATAGCCGATTTTATTTTAAACAGGATAAAAGCGCATACAATAGCTATTTCTAATATGGCTATGGCAAATGCTAAATATTTTGATGCTATAAAGCTGACAAGTATATATTTATAAATCGGATAATTGCTAAGAACATATGCGAAATAGTCGAATTGAGCGATTTTCTTCACCGCTGAATATAAAAAAAGCATTACGATGAAGCTTGAAAATCCAAAAACACCCAAATTGCTTAGAAAGCGTTTGATTGGTTTCTTTTCCATATGACCAAATCATAGTTTTGAGTGATCGCCACAAGGCTATAATCATCTAAAAGTAAGATTGGCCAGTGTAACGGTTCGGGCAAAACGTATGAAAACATATAAGTGCCGGTGCGAATATCAAATACATCGATCAGAGCGCCGTATATTTTCTTCTTTTTGTTTAAAGCATGCGCCGTAAAGATGTGGACCTCATCCTTATTTGTGCTAAGATGTAAAAGAATGGCCTTCCCTTCGTTATCCATATAAGATACATCATTATGAGTCACGATTTTAGGATAATTTCCGGGCAGATAAAAGCTTTCAATGGCGTATTTCACCCTTCCGCCGGTATCCATCACAAGATAATAGCCAACATACATAAAACCGATAACAATAAGATCGTACTTTTCATTATAATCCCAATATGCATCAAACATATTCAGGCTTTTTTCCTGGTTCTTGAAAAACCGCCCCATACTTAAAACACTGTCGCCATCTATGTTGAATTTGCAAAACATGTATCCCGATAAATCATTATTATTCATCCCATAAAAGTTATAATTTTTATCGATTAAAACATGTTCATTATATTGGGTCATGATGAGCATGGAGGTATCTGTGGACAATTGGTGCAGCAGCAATCTTGCCTCGGGATATCCAGCTATCGCAACAATATCGTCATCTCGAATATCAAAACGAAATATTTGAGGAACCTCGTTTGGCCCCTGTCCTTTCTCTGGAGTGAATACTATTTCAAAAATACCATTTTTAAATCGATAAATTGATTCTCGATCTGACATGTAGATCCATTTCCTATGAGATCGCAACTGGCGTATGTCGCCTACATAATCTGGAAGTTTCGTTCGTTCCTCTAACTCATAAAGATCATTTTTAAAGATTCTTTTGCCAAATCGATTATCTCGCACAGGAATATCCTTTAACATTGAATAAAAGGAGCCCTTTTCAAGGGAATCTTTTCCTTTGCATCCAATCAGCCCTAAAATCAGACAAAGAATAAGGATAAAACGAAGCAAATTAAACCTAAATACGGTGCTCCTTTTCATATCAAATTGCCTTTTTTTATTGCTTTTGGTTTAACAGGTTTTGAAAAAAAAATGATTTGTGAAAATACAAAAAGGTCCTTATCCATAATTTCTGCAAAAGTCTGTTTCATGAAGCCAAGAATCTTATATAAATGTCACGGGCTTCCGCCAAACGGCGGTCGCCCGTGATATGCTTTTCCGATACAAAAGAAGGCCCTTTTGCATCACCCCATAATTGTTTCAATTTCGCGCTGCGATTAATAGCTTGCAAAATTTGCCTGGGTTAATTTTTTTTAAATAACGCCACTTCTAATTCAAAATTATCTCAATGGCCGGGCCCTCAG
>JAUZRQ010000040.1 GCA_030950365.1 Candidatus Zhuqueibacterota bacterium
ATCTATTACAAACGCCTCGAAAAAGGCACCTTCGAAATCCCCAAACTCGCGCCAAACGCCAGCTCAATCGAATTGACCTGGGATGAACTGGTGCTGCTCATCGCCGGTGTTGAGCTTGCTTCCATCCAACGCCGCCCCAGGTTCCAAAATCCGCCCACGCACCAAAAGGCTATCTAAAAAAATCCCATTTTTTGAAAAAAGTGCTGGGTTTTTTGCAACAAATTGCTTATATTGAACTTATGCAAACAAATATTGACAAAAAACCCACCTATGATGAGCTTGTAGCGCAAAACACACGCCTGCAATCGGAAAATGCGTTTCTCAAGCAGGAACTTGCCCAGCTCAAGCGCTTGATCTTCGGACAGAAGCGGGAACGCTTTATACCGGCCGACAGCAACCAGCTTGATATGGCCATCGCAACCGCCCCGGAGCCCGAGCCAGAGACCGAAACCATCACCTACACGCGCCGCAAACAAGACAAGCCCCAAAAGCCCAGTCGCCATGTCCTGCCCGCCCACCTGCCGCGCGACGTCGTGGTCATCGAGCCGAAGGAGGACACCACCGGGCTGAAAAAAATCGGCGAAACCATCACCGAAGAGCTGGAATACACGCCGGCCACCTTGCGCGTCACGCGCTATGTGCGGCCCAAATATGCCAAACCCAACGGCGACGGCATCCTCATCGGCGTGCTGCCCAGCCGGCCCATCGAAAAAGGCAAGCCCGGCCCCGGACTTCTGGCCCATGTCACCATCAGCAAATATGTCGACCATCTACCGCTGTACCGCCAGAGCCAGATGCTCGAGCGCCAGGGCGTGGTGATTCCGCGCTCAACTCTGGGCGATTGGATTGCGGCGGTGTGCGATATTCTCGAGCCCTTACATGCCTTGCACATCGAAAGCGTACTGGCATCGCTCTATTTAATGGCGGACGAGACGCCGATTCGTGTGCTGGACTACCACACCAAAGGCCGATGCCACCTGGGATACCACTGGGCCTATTATGATCCATTGAACAAACAGGCGCTGTTCGACTACCGCCAGGGCCGCGGTCGCGAAGGGCCCACCGACTGCCTGAAAAACTTCGCCGGCCTGTTGCAAACCGATGGCTGGCAGGCCTACGAAGTCTTCGAAGCCAACGAAAGGATCGTGCTGGTTGCCTGTTGGGCGCATGCCCGACGCAAGTTTACCGAGGCGCTGGACAACGACCCCGAACGGGCGAAGTATGCCCTGGCCGAAATCCAAAAGCTCTATGCCATCGAGCGTCATGCACGAGACGCCGAGCTCTCCCATGCCGACCGCCAGGCTCTGCGGCAGCAACAGGCCCGGCCTATTTTAAACCACCTGGAAACCTGGCTACGGCAAAACCATCTGACCACCCTGCCAGAAAGCAAAATCGGCAAGGCCATCACCTATGCCCTGAAACGCTGGGACAGGCTGACGCGTTATGTCGAATACGGCCAGGTGGAAATCGACAACAACCTGGTGGAAAATGCCATCCGGCCGCTGGCCCTGGGCCGCAAAAACTACCTCTTTGCCGGCTCCCATGAAGGCGCGCGCCGGGCGGCCATGCTGTACAGCCTGTTGACCACAGCCAAATTACACGGCATCGAACCGTTCGCCTGGCTCAGGGACGTGCTGGATCGTATCGCAGACCATCCGCATAAACACCTCAAAGACCTCCTGCCGCAAAATTGGTCGCCAAAAAGCTCCTAAGAAAAAGCAACACGTAGTTCACCGGACGGATACACAGCAACGACAATGCCACTTTTTATTTGTTCAAAGATTTGAAAAGCGGGAATAGCATTCAACTGAATAAATCCACTTATTGCAGTGGTTCTATTTGCACTTTTAAAGAGACGGATGAGCTTGTTATTTTGAATAAAAACACAAAATATCAGCGGTCGATCCAGGCGTGTCATTCGAATTCTTGCAGTAATGCTGCTAATGTCAGCGCTTATACTTCGATAGAGGCGCCGACTGGGGTTTTGTTTGGATCTGTGACAGAGACCTCTATACAGGCAAAAGCAGATGGCATGTTTTCTAATTTGACCTCCGGCAACTCCAAAATTCAGATTGAAAATGTGACCACAGGCACGGTTTTGGAATGTGCGAACTGCAATGATTATTTGACATTTACTGGCTTGACTGCCTGTACTACTTATAATTTTCGAGCAAGGGCCTGCAATGGCGATTGCAAGAATGACGGCACGGGTGACTATACTGGCTGGACTTCTGAGTTTTCCAAATCAACCAGTTGCGCAAAGGCTGATTTTACGGTTGACCGGATTGGGAGCGGCTGGGCTTCCACTGTGTGTAAAGGCGATCAGCAGATATATGGTTACAGAGTAAATAATATTGGGACCAAGACAGAGGGATATTTCTACAACAGGTTGTATATAGATAATTCATATGCCAATAATAATCAAGCACAGGAATTTGTGAGCAGTAATATTATCAATGGTCAGTACTGGCCTGCTTCTCAGGGTTATACTTGTTCAGATTATGGGACTTTGTGTTGGACGCCGTCAAATACAGGGAATTACAATATAGTGATTAAAGCAGATTCAGGGAATTCTTCCAATGTGCTGGATTGTAATTCTGGTGCAGGGGGCGCTGTGACAGAGGTTGATGAGACAAACAATTGCTCTACCTCTTTTGCTGTAAATGTGATTGATGCACCAGGCGCGCCAGGGACGCCAACATTTAGCAATACAGGAAAAACTTCAGTTGATGTGTCGTGGACATCGGCGGCGTATACTTCGTCTATGCGTTGCCGCGTTACCATACTCCTAAAAGGCCAGAGTCACTATTGTCAAAGAGCCATCATTTGGTTTATTTAATTGCAAAGACTATACCATAATCTTTGTATATTCATTAATGATTATTTTTCAAACGCTTAGCCGTTTCGATAAGCAGGCCTCTATGGGCATGGTGTTGCATGCATGCGACATGCAGGTGTAGCGAGAAATTGGGTTATAATCAACAAAAACAGATGGATATATCCATGTTGCATGGTTGCGACAGGCAATATCAGATTCAATCGCCAGTACGCTGTGGCATGCGCTACCCTGCGGCATGCAGCGATTTACCACCATGCTGGCAGAAATAATCCTCTGGGCATGGTGATGTGCCGCGAGGAATCAAAGTGGCTGCCAGTTCAGCGGCCATGGCGGATGCTATATGGGGCCTGGTTCTGGTATTACGGAGAAGCCAGGATGAGACGCCGGCCCTTCGCGGCTTGAATGTATCCCCCGGGTGCATCCCCCTGCATGGGGCAAGGATAGCGAAAGCAAGTTACAGCGCCCGAAACTCTCCCGTTTCTTCAAGAATTACCGGGTATCCTTTGAACGTCTTCGGGATTTGATCGGCAAGGTCTTGCTTTTTTACGGAGATGAGGACCACGATACAGGGTTCGCCTCCATGCTCTCCCTGCCCGATGCCTTCCACGCCATCGAGGTTCAGCCATTGACTGGCCTCCTCGATGACTTTCTCAATGGCCTCCTTCATGGGCATTTCACTCCTTGAAATATACGATATACCTGGACTCTTTAAGATAAATCAAACTCAGAGCAAACCAAAGAAAAACCAACGAATGATTGAAAATCATGGTCATGCTTCCCGGTTCAGTGAATTGTTAAGCGATTCTGCAAAGCTCAACGATTGCGCCGGCCAATCGCGGCGACATAACTGCAAGGTTCGAAAGCAAACACCCGCAGGGGAAGCGCGACCTTCCCCTGCGGGTGTATCGATCAGGCCACTTTGATGCCCAGTTGCCATTCCACCAGGCGGATGTCGTTGCAGAGGGTAACCCGGCTGGAGCCGGCAAACAGCAGGCCGATGGCCCGCAAGTCCTCGTCGCAGACGATGCTGCC
This sequence comes from Candidatus Zhuqueibacterota bacterium, assembly GCA_030950365.1. Taxonomy (GTDB): domain Bacteria; phylum Zhuqueibacterota; class Zhuqueibacteria; order Zhuqueibacterales; family Geothermadaptataceae; genus Hydrothermovivens. The sequence goes on from JAUZRQ010000040.1 coordinate 3,872, forward strand.
CGAATCGCCTGGCGCCGACATGCGAGTGGTCATGATCTGGCGGACGAACTTGGCCCGGCGGCCGCCGCCGTAATTGACGATCACCGTGGCGTTGATCGCGCGGATGACGCCGGTGGTGTAATTGGATGTGCGGCCGGTTTTGCTCACGATCGCGTTCAATTGCGGCTTGCCGATGCCATGCATCACGCCCATCCAGTACACCTCGCGCCGGATGTCATGGAAGTTGGCCTCGGCGATGGCAGCGTCCACATAGTTGTTGGGGAACGTACCGGGATCCGCGCCCGTGCCGAAGCGGATGTTCACCCACCGGGACAGATGGGCAATGGTATCCCGCGGATGCCGGCCGCCGTCGATGGGGCCTGGCTGTAGAATCGGATCGCCGATGCGCGCGTTGTTCGCATTGGCCAGCACGTGATTGTTGCTCAAAATGTAGTAGCGTTGCGGCATTCCCGGATAGGCGCTACGATCGATCACCGCCGTGGCCATGGTGCCCGCCGTGACCCGGTAATGCCCGATGCTCATGCCTCCCATCACCGGGCGCAGGCGCTGCCGCAGCAGTTCGATCCGAATTTCCTCTTCCACCATTTCCTCTTCCTGATCCAGCAGCGTGGGAAGGGGCTGCGCCTCGCGCATCATCAAATCATGATTGCCCAGCAGGTTTTTGACGATTTGCTCGACTTTGGCCGTGTCGGCCGCCGTCAGGGCTCCGGCGAAAATCTCTCCGGTTTCCACCACGTCGGTCTTGAATTTTCCCAGGGTCGGCGGCACCAGGTCTTCTTCCCTGAGCATGGATTTATCCATTTTCTGCGAGACAAACACCGCAATGCAATGGTCGCCGGTCTCGCGGTCCTTTTTCACTTTGGTGCTCAGGCCAAGTCCGACGACGTTTTGCCTGGCCAGAATGGGCTCCTCATGCTCTTCTAATACCGGAGCCATCGATTTGAACTCGCCTTCGAGTTCCATTTGAATCTGTGCCATGGTACGTCTCCTTCACGTTTAAAAGTGAACATCCTAAAACGGTGAATTTGGAAAGGCAACCCCGCGCCGTTTCCTGTGCAGTACTTCCCTGTATCGAACCATGGCCGAATCCACACCCTTCCCTGTGGAACAATAATATTGGCAGCTCCCACCTCCTTTAAAATGAATGATGAATGGATGACGTTGAATACACGGAGTACGTCCGCATGCGTCGAGACAGCAACCAGGCAAACCGGCAAGGCGGTAGCTCGCATAGGCGGCATCGGCAAACACGACCGGGATCAGGACGCGCCAACGGCATGGCTGGCGTTTTCGGCCCCTTGGCGCGTAGGCTGGCCGTCGGCAGCGCCGCAATATGGAGCTCGGTAAGCATGGTGACGCATGAACCGGATCCGGTGGTGAAGGGCCCTGTATTCCCCATGGCGTTAAGCCACTGGAAGCATGGTTTGCCAGGCGACGAGACGCTGACAGAGACAGGGAATCGCGCTAATCCGGTCCCGCATCATGTGGCAAAGATGATCCATGGTCCATAAGTCGCGTATCCGTCCTCCAACCTGCTCGGACGTATTATTCAGGAGATTCGGAGGTGAAAGGACGAAGAATCTCACTTTTCAGGCGTCACAACGACCGTCAAGACGGCAGGAAGTGGCAATCGCATTCGCGGTGTCCGTGTCCCGGATGTCAATCCTGCAGCCGCAATTGCCGGGGCGAAGCGTCGAATGGAGAAAGAATTGTCAGTAGCGTAACGTTTTACAGAGTGGAGCCGAATACAACAGTAGGAGTCCCCGTAGCCAGGAAGAATCGCGATATTTCTAGACATGGTATCGAAATTCCCGTGTGATGGTAAGTTAAGGCATTTAGTTGAAAAATCAATAGTTTTTCTGAAAAATTTTTATTCGCTTTACAAGAAAATCATTTTTTATAACCATTTGGAAAAAAATAGGATAGTGGCCCCTATACCGCCGCGCGATGAATCGCCGGCTCAGTCCGGGAAGGACGCTAAAGCGTCCTGGCTTGTGTCTGGTTCTGTTGCTTTTGTATGGAAATGCTGGGTTGTTTCGTAATTCGTTGACAGAATTGATGGATAGCCATGGAATCCATCCATTGCGATGAACGATGTGAATGAGCAAATGCAAAAAAGGCCTATTGCATCAGCCCACTGGCAGTTCAAAATGAATTGCTCGATTCGTTTCATTTTGAGACTTTTATCAATTTGTTACATGAGTGACATTTTTTTGTGTTATTGTTGAAGCTGAGTAATTGGATGAAATACTGTGATCTACAGCCACTGGGCCGGACCAGGAAAATCGGATCTGGTGATTTTTTTAAACAGGATTCCAGCATGGTATTAATATTGCTCTACCATCCGATAACCACAACCCATAGCCCGGTCGTCCCGTATTTCGAGGTGCGCCATGAATCATCATCCAGCCTATCAATTTGAACGCTACTCCGAACGCGCGTGCAAAATTATTTCCGAAGCCAGAGCCTGGGCCAATCATCTGAACGCGCGAGTGTTGAGTTCGCACTTTCTTTTGGCCGGTCTCGTGCAGGTGGACCCGGAGTTGCCGCAACGGGTGCTCGGCGCCGATGCCATCGATCCGTGGCGGATTCTGGAAGAGATCACGCGTCAGAAAGACTCCCAGGAGCCGGTGACCAACGAGCATGAAAACGTGAGCGTGCATGTGCTGGACATCCTCAAAGGCGCCGTGGATGAAGCCGAAAGTGAAGGCAGTAGTGAAATCGACGCGCCGCACATTCTGCGGAGCCTGATGCGCAAAAAAGACAGCATTGGCGCCAACATTTTGCGACGGCTGATGACGCAACCCACCAGCGAGCCCGAATTTCCAGAACGGCGCGATACCCGGATCTATCCGCTGCGCGAGCAACCGCGTACCAGGAAACAGCCGCAGTCCGGAGTGCTTAAAAAGTTCTGCTACGATCTGACCGAAGCCGCGCGCGCAGGCATGCTGGAACCGATGGTCGGCCGCGAAAAGGAAGTGAAGCAACTGGCGCGAATTTTGAGCCGCAAGACCAAAAACAATCCGGTGCTGATCGGCGAGGCAGGCGTCGGTAAAACCGCCATCGTCGAGGGACTGGCACAGATGATCGTGAACAAGGAACTGCCCAAATGGTTTGCCGACAAGACGATTTTGCGGCTGGATATGACGCATCTGGTGGCCGGAACCAAATACCGCGGCGAGTTCGAGCATCGGTTAAAGAGAGTCATCGAAACCATCGAAGTACGGGACGACATTATTTTGTTTATCGATGAGCTGCATACGCTCATTGGCGCGGGCTCGGCCGAGGGCGCGCTGGACGCGGCGAACATCCTCAAGCCGGCGCTGGCTCGCGGCGAAATCCGCTGCATCGGTGCCACAACGTATCAGGAGTATCAGCAGCACATTGCCAGAGACAAAGCGCTGGCGCGGCGTTTCCAGCCGGTGCGCGTGGAAGAACCCGATTTGAGCCAGGTGCGCACCATTGCGAAGAAGGTGGCCGAGCGGCTGTCGGCGTATCATCACGTATGCTTTCCCGAAGAGACCATCGATGCGGCCATCCGGCTGGCCGATCGCTACCTCACTGACCGTTTCATGCCCGATAAAGTGGTCGATCTGCTCGATGAGGCCGGGGCCAGCGTGCGCCTGGAGCATGGCAGTGTGCAGGGCGAACCCCCTGAGGTGGACGTGCAGCGGATTCAGGACATTGTGGCGAACTGGTCCGGCGTGCCGGTGCAGAACCTGGAGCGCGACGAAAAGCAAACGCTGCTGAATCTGGAAAGCGATCTCAGCCGCGAAATCGTGGGACAGCGCGAGGCCATTGCCACCGTGGCGCGGGCCATCCGCCGACGACGCACCGGCATCAACGGTTTGAGCCGTCCCGTGGGTGTGTTTTTGTTTGTCGGACAAACCGGCGTGGGCAAAACTGCGCTGGCACGGGCTCTGGCCAGGAAATTGTTTGGCTCGGAAAAGGCGCTTATTCGGCTGGATATGTCCGAGTATAAGGAACCGCATTCCGTATCGAAAATTATTGGGGCCCCTCCGGGTTACGTGGGCTATCAGATGGGCGGGCATCTCACCGAGTTGATTCGAAAACGCCCGTATTCGGTTGTGCTTTTCGATGAAATTGAAAAGGCGCATCCGGCGGTCAACAACCTCCTCCTGCAATTGTTCGATGAAGGCCGCCTGACCGACTCACAGGGAAACACGATCGATTTCCGCAACACGATTCTGATCATGACGTCGAATCTGGGCACGCAAACGGGGCTATCCCGGAAAATGGGGTTTTTGCGAGACGACACCGAACCGGCGACGGAATCCGAGTCGCATGGCGTTTATTGGCAGGCGGTGCAGCAGCATTTTCAGCCGGAATTTCTGAACCGAATCGATGCGATTGTTCAATTTCATCCACTGACGGAGGACGACCTCCAGCAGATCCTGCGAATTCTGATTCGGAACCTGAACCGCGAACTGATCGAGCAACAACTGTTTGTGACGGTGACTCCGAAAGCGATGCGACATCTGGTGCACCTGGCGAAACAACAGCGCCACTATGGTGCAAGGCCGCTTGTGCGACTGCTGCAGACTCAGATCGAAGACCCGCTTGCGGAAGCGCTACTGAGAAACGATATTGGACCTGGAGATCGCGTCAGTGTGCAATACCATGCCCGCAAGGGCATCATCCTGCGACGGAAACGGAACCGGAAACCGGTGCTGGCGGCGTAACACGTATTCTGGCCGACTCCGATACCGACTTCAAGATCGATTCTGGACAGGGACAAGCAAAAGGGAGGCCGATGTCTGGCCTCCCTTTTCTTGTTTTGTATCTGTTTTTGCAACATGCGAAGTCTAAAGAAATGACAGGGGAGCCTCAAACTTCTCCGGGTGATCAGGCGCTGATCGAATTTTCTCTGTCCAGTGACAGGCCTGTATTAATAGCTTGCTGTGCAGGCTGACCCCTGCTTCCGTGGTCTTAATTTTCTATTGGCGATTTCAATTTGTATTGTTATTTTTATTTATAATCAGCCGGAGACGCATCATTGATGCCTGTTTTGTTCAAACCTCCGGTACAGGGTCTATTGATTTATCAATCGGCGTCCCTCGTTATAGCATCGCTCTCGGGCTGAGCCAATAGGTCAATCCGAATGCGCGGAGGAGCCGCTGTGGCCATTCTTTTTTCCATTTTGTTTTTGGGGATGCTCTTAGGGGCGTTTTCCCTTCCCGAATATCGGTTGCTGTTTTACCTGGGGCTGTATTCCATCCCATCGCACATGCTGATTTCGCCGCTCCCGCATGAACCAGCCGTATTGCACGTGGCCCGATTTTTCCCGCCGCTGCTGGTCACCATGCCGGCCACCGTTGGCGCTTGCATCGCCGGTTACATCGACTACCGCGTGCTCTGGCCCATGATCCATCACCATCGCATGCGCGAGAAGCTGGACAGCAAACGCTGGATACAAACCGCTATCCGCTGGTTCGAGCGCGCTCCCTTTTGTACTCTGGTGGCGGCCGGCATGTCACCGCTGCCCTTTTATCCGTTCAAATTTTTGAGCATCGCCAGCCGGTATCCTCTGGCGCGCTATCAACTGGCGCTGGTTGCCGGCCGGGCGCCACGCTACTGGATCCTGGCTTTGCTGGGCTATTGGATGCAACTTTCAACAGCGTTCATCGTTGCCCTGACGGTCGTGCTCGTTCTGGTTTCGATTCTCCCCAAATTCCGGTGGGGAAGCGGGCAGCCAGGCAAAAACCCTCGAGACATCTCGTCCGGTCTCTGGCTAAAGAGTCTCCTGTCGCTGTTCTCGCGGACGCCGCAATCCTCCGCCGACCACGAACCTGCAGTCCCTTCGCGTGAGTGATTCCTGCGATATCGACATCGACCTCAAATAAAAAACACCCGGCGCCGTACGGGCACCGGGTGTTTCATGTTGGGGAGAAACGGGAGGCCAGAAACGTTCAAAATGTCCACTGCATGGAAAGAAACACGTCACGGCCGGGATTGAGGATGCGTGCCAGATTGCGCTGAATCGCCACCGACCGGCCGCGGCCGAGCTGGTTCAGGTGCTCGGAATAGGCTTCGTTCAGCAGATTGCGTACCCCGGCCACCAGGGTGAGGTTGGCAGAGGGGCGGAATACCATCTGAAGGTCGAAGACCCTGAAACCATCCGTTGGCTGTTCACGCGTGTAAGCCGCTGCCCGGCGCTGTCGCGCCACAAAACGGCCGCGGATCTGCGCCGAAAAAGAGGACACCGGCGCAAAAGTCAGTGCGCTGCTCCATTCCAGCGGCGGGATTTCCGGTAGTGGTTCACCTTCGGCAATGGTCAGCAAGGTGGCCCGGGTTTCACCATAGGTGAAAGAAAATTGATTGTCCAACGACCACTTTGCATTGATCCGCCATTTCAAACTGGCCTCGCCGCCCAGAACCAGGGCTTCCGGATAATTGGTGTATTGATACACCGGCAGATTGTTCAGACTGTCGCCGTTGACCAGCGCCAGAATCAGATCATCGATGCGGTTGTAATACACATTGGTGCTCCACTCAATGCCTCTACTTTTGCCGCCAAATCCCAGCTCCAGTTGCCAGCTTTTTTCCAGATTCAAATCCGGATTACCAATGAAGAACCCCAGGGGCGGCATGCCTGTGGCCACCGGCAGCGGCAGGGCAATATAGAGCTCGGTGGGATCCGGCGTGCGGAACGCATGACCCAGGGCCAGCGAAACGTACAGACTGCGGGAAGGCCGGTACGATAGAATCAGGTTACCGGAAACCTGATTTTTGCTAAAATCCGGCGCTTTTTGAATCACCGAATTTTGCGGCAGCTCGCCGCTGGCCACGATGCGATCCAGCCGCAGGCCGGCCTCGAGCTGCGTACGCTCGCCCAGACGGAATGTGTTTTGCGCAAAAAGCCCGAAATCATCGATGGAAACGCCGGGCCAGAGGGTTTCTTCGTCTGGAATCATGGTTTGGCCGGTCATCTTTTTCAGCATGGTGCGCTGCCGTGAGGCATCGCCGTTCCATCGGTAGAAATCCGCGCCGAACAGAGTGGACCAGCCAGGATGCCACAGCACCGAACCCCGCCATTTGGCCGCATGGGTGCGCGACGTGGCTTTGACGTCGGCATCTACCTTCATCATCCTGTTGTCGATGGCGTTTACGATCATGTGGTGGTACATGCGCAGGTAATTCACCGACACGTGCATTTTGAACAACCTGCGGCCCGGCCGCCGCCAGTCATACTGCACGGCCAGGGCATCGCGGTCGTCGTCCGGCACATCGGCGGCCAGCGCCGGGAAACCGGCATCGATGAGGCGGTAGATCTGTCCGGTTATACGCAACTGCTGATTGGGCGACAATTGATATCGTAGGTTGGCATCCGCAAAGCGCTCGCGGAAGCCGGTGTTGGGGACCACGCCTTCGGGTGTGTCGTAATCGCTTTGATGGGTTTGGCCGAAGCGCAGCGCCAGGTTGAGCTTTTTCGTGGTGGCGGAAAGTCCGGTGGTCAGAGTACTTTGCCGTGCAGCCGAAGCGGCAGATCCGCGAATGAAACCGTGATAGGCCACGCCTTCCGCCGTCAGCACGGGCGCCTTTTGCGTAACTACATTGATCATGCCGCCGATGGCGCCGGGACCGTAGATCGCCGCCCGCGGTCCGCGTAGAATTTCGATTTTATCAATCTGTTCGGCGGGCACGGTAGCCAGCGCCGCATCCATTTTAGCAGGTCCGGCGCGGTTGATCCGCACGCCGTCCACGAACACCACCACTTGCTCATCGCGGTATCCGCGAATGACCGGCTTGCTACCCCAGGAGCCGACGCGCTGCATGTACACGCCGGGCATGCTGGCGACCAGCTCGGCGGAAATGGCCGGCCGCACGTCGGCATCTTGCAGCACTTTCACGTTGTATGCTTCTGCCGGCCGGAAACCGCTTTCGGTTACAGTGACCGGCGGAAACAGCAAAACCGTGGGAGACAGCTCGATGACCACCGAAAGGGTTTGACCGGTAGTCAACTGCACAGGTTCTTCGTGCGTTTCGTACCCCAGGGCGGTGACTTTCAATACATACTGCCCCGCGGGTACGCGATCGATGCGAAAGCGGCCTTCGGTATCGGTGGCGGCTCCCAGTTGTGTGCCGGCGATCACGACATTGGCCGCGATCACCGGATCATGCGTTTCGGCATTGGTGATGATGCCGGCAATGCGGGCGCTGGTCTGCGCTATCGCCGCGTTACAGGAAAACGCTACGATAGCAATGAGATATCGAATCTTCACGTGGATCCTCCTTTTGAATGGTGAGTCTCTTGGATGTAGGCGTACGGATTCGCCTGCTCGGTGAGCCCAGCCCGGGGCACACGTCTCCGCCATGCCACCATCTGCTAGAAACCATGCGAATGCGCCTGTTGCACGGTTGCACGGCAGCGGTCACACCACGGCCCTGCAGGCATACCACGGCGCCTTTCCGAACGCACGTCCAGAAATACGTATTTGAAGAACGAAGCTATCAGACGGCGAAAAGACGGGGAGGAGGATCCGGAGGTTCAAGAACGATCGCCTGGGAGGGCGAGAATAGGCGTAGGAAAAAGATATTGACAAGCAAAGGATTTTGCCACTGCAGTGACTGCGGCAGGAATTTGTAATCCACGCCGCTGTAGTGCCAGACCGGCTTTCCCGGCAGCGCCGGCGGTTCGTTTTTGATTTGGCAGCCGCAGAAAGTGTGAGATCCGGTGAAAGCAGGCGCTGGCTGGTGCATGCTGCAATGGTCACACATGCAGCGGTCCGGGGGACAGGTGCAGAGATCGGTCATATCACCCACCGGAGCATTGGCCATGCCAACGATCAGCATCGGCTGCACCAGGATCAGCAAAGTCATGAAGTAGATTCGGAATTGTGTCGGGCGCAATGTCATGGCCGGTCTGCCAGAGGATCACCTTGATTTTGCCCGCCGGCATGGCATGACATCATTGCCATGGCCGACGCTGGTACTCAATTGGATGAGAAAAGATAATACAAAATGGTCACGAAAGCAACCGGCAAATGGCAAAAAGAACCGCATAATTTCTTTAACCATCAAAACCGATCCGGTCGATCCTGTTGATCCTTTCCGGGACCGCCTCACATAAAGCGACATCGAGTCCGAAAAATTGCGTTTCGTCAAACCAAAAAAAAAGCCGGAACGGCGATCCACAGGAAACCGCCATATCCGGCTTGGAGATGCCTCTCTGGGCTGTCAGCTTTTGAGCATCTGGCGTAGCACCGTTTGCAGGATGCCGCCGTTTCGGTAGTAGGTGATTTCCACCGGCGTATCCAATCGCAAAATGGCCGAAAACGTTCGCTTGTTGCCATCGTCGCTTTCGGCTTCCACGGTCACTTCCTGTCGCGGCTGGATGTCGTCGCTCAGGTGAATGGAGTATTTTTCACGGCCGGTCAATCCCAGCGCCTGCGCAGACTCGCCCTCGCGGAACTGCAGCGGCAGCACGCCCATACCAACCAAATTGCTGCGGTGGATGCGCTCGAAGCTTTCCGCCAGCACAGCGCGCACGCCCAGCAACAGGGTGCCTTTGGCGGCCCAATCGCGCGAGCTGCCGGTGCCGTACTCCTTGCCGGCAATCACCACCAGCGGCACGCCTTCTTGTTTGTATTTCATGGCGGCATCGTAAATCCACATCCGCTCGCCATCGGGCAGGTGGATGGTCACGCCGCCTTCAGTACCGGGGACCAGCAGGTTCTTGAGTCGAATGTTGCCAAACGTGCCGCGCACCATCACTTCATGGTTGCCGCGCCGCGATCCGTACGAATTGAACTCGTGCGGCTTGATGCCGCGCGCAATGAGATATTGTCCGGCCGGACTTTCCGGCGGAATGGCGCCAGCGGGTGAAATGTGATCCGTGGTGACCGAATCGCCCAGCAGCGCCAGTACGCGCGCGCCCACGATCGGTTGAATGGGATCCGGCTCCGGCTTCAGATCCATGAAAAACGACGGTTCGCGGATGTAGGTCGATTCCTCCTTCCAGTCGTACAGCTCGCTTTCCTTAACCGGCACTTCGTTCCAGTACGGATTGAACTCGTTGATATTCGAATACATCCTCTTGTAGGTTTCCGGATCGGAAGCACGATCGAGGTACTCCGCGATGTCCTCGCTGGTCGGCCAGATGTCTTTCAGATACACCGGCTGGCCGTCCTTACCCGTGCCCAGCGGTTCGGTCGTCAGGTCGATGTCCACCGTGCCGGCAATGGCAAAGGCCACCACCAGCGGGGGTGATGCCAGATAATTGGCCTTGACCAGCGGGTTGATCCGGCCTTCGAAATTGCGGTTGCCGCTCAGCACGGCCGCGGCCACCAGGTCGCCCTCTTGAACGGCTTTGGCCACCGGTTCGGGCAGCGGCCCGCTGTTGCCGATGCAGGTGGTGCAGCCGTAGCCGACCACGTCGAAGCCCAGTTCGTTGAGGTACTTATCGAGTCCGCTCTGACGGTAGTATTCGGTCACCACGCGCGAGCCCGGGGCCAGGCTGGTCTTCACATACGATGGCACCGTCAGCCCTTTTTCCACGGCTTTTTTCGCCAGAATGCCGGCGCCGAGCATCACCGAGGGATTGCTGGTGTTGGTGCAGCTCGTAATCGCCGCGATGACCACCGAACCATGCGTGAGGGTCTCAACGTGACTGTTGGCGCGTAGCTCCACGGAGCGCTGTAAATCTTCTGGTTTCAAGTTGAAACCGCGTTTTTCAAACGGTTCGGTGAGGATTTTCTCAAACGCCGATTTCAGTTCGAACAGGCGCACGCGATCCTGCGGCCGTTTCGGTCCGGCCAGGCTCGGTTCCACGGTGCTGAGATCCAGCTCGAGGGTGTCGGTGAATTCGGGATCGGGCGTATCCGCGGTTCGGAACAGACCCTGTTCTTTGGTGTACCGTTCGATGAGCTGCACCTGCTCCTCGGAGCGGCCGGTGCGCCGCAGGTAGTTCAGTGATTCCGCATCGATGGGGAAGAAGCCCATGGTAGCACCGTATTCGGGCGACATGTTGGCGATGGTGGCCCGATCTGGTAGAGAAAGCTCGGCCAGGCCCGGCCCGTAGAATTCCACAAATTTGCCCACCACGCCTTTTTCACGCAACATCTGCGTCACGGTGAGCACCAGATCGGTGGCGGTAGCACCTTCGGCCAGCTTGCCCATCAGTTTGAATCCAATGACTTCTGGCGTGAGCATGTACAGCGGCTGGCCCAGCATCACGGCCTCGGCTTCGATGCCGCCCACGCCCCAGCCAACAATGCCCAGCCCGTTGATCATGGTGGTGTGCGAGTCGGTGCCCACCAGACTGTCGGGATAGGCGATTTTCTCGCCATCTTCCTCACTCAAAAACACGCCGCGGGCCAGATACTCCAGGTTTACCTGATGCACAATGCCCACGCCCGGGGGAATAACTTTGAACTTTTTGAATGCGCTCTGGCCCCATTTCAGAAATTCGTACCGTTCTCGATTACGCTCGAATTCTATTTTCATGTTCCAGGTCAGGGCATCGGTACTGGCGAAGCGATCCACCTGCACGGAGTGATCCACCACCAGCTCGGCCGGAATCAGCGGTTCGATCCGTTTGGGATCGCCGCCCAGCCGCTGCATGGCCGAGCGCATGGCCGCCAGGTCCACCAGCGACGGCACGCCGGTGAAATCCTGCAGGATCACCCGCGCCGGTTTGAACGGCAGCTCCTGCTGGCTGACGCGATCGCCACGCCAGCCGGCCAGGTTGCGCACGTCGTCCTCGGTGACCAGTTCACCGTCGAGGTTGCGCAGCACGGCTTCCAGCAGCACCTTGATGGAAAACGGCATGCGATTGATATGGCCGATGCCGGCTTTCTCGAGGGCTTCGAGGCGGTAAAGGGTCACGGCCCCCTGCGGCGTGTCAAGCTTTGCTTTTGTACCAAACAAATCCTTTTTATTTGCCATGATCGTCTCCTGATGTTGGATCAAATGAATCTAACGGTCTAGTTCTTTCACACCATTTCTAATATAACAAAATTTCAGGAAAAAATGGCCTAATAAAATTGTAACAGTTGTCTTTTTAGTAAGGATCGATTTTTCAAGCCAGGATGGACATGGATCAAACGCGGACAGAGGGGGGCCATGGCCATGATCAGAAAACGTGAATCTCTCGCAGAAGCGCAAAACTCTCGGAGAAAGGTACCGGCCATCGTCCCTGTGGCAACCGCTCCTTGTGAGCGGTGGGAACTGGCAGAGATCACGCCAGGACACCGCCGTCATCCGCGTTCATCAAGGGCTATAAAAACGGCGCGCGTTTAACGCTGTTCACTCCGACACGGCTGCGGCCTCCTGCGCGGCCAGGTTTTTCTGCAGGTTCACAACGGCATAATAACTCAACCCCGCGCAGAGGAACAGCAAAATGCCACCGCTCCAGTACGGCGCGGGAACGCCCAGCCAGTCGAAAAACCAGCCGCCCCAGGCGGGCCCCAGCACGCGCGCCAGGCTGCCCATGGATTGCGATACCCCGAGCACCCCGCCCTGTTGGTCCTCGTGCGTGTTGCGGGAAATCAGGCTTTGTAGGCTGGGGTTGCTCAGTCCGTTGCCCACGGCCACCAGTCCCAGCATGATCAGCATGGGCGGCAGGCTGTGCAGATACGGCAGAAACAGAAATCCCACTGCCTGCATGATCAGCCCGGCGGTCAGCAGCCTGCCTTCGCCATAGCGGCGCGTCAGCGGGCCGATGAGGCCGCCCTGCACGATGGCCACCAGAATGCCAATGTAGGCAAACAGATAGCCGTTGTCCTGGGCATTGTAATGAAAATTGCGTTCCGTCATGAGCGCAAACGTCGCTTCCAGATTGGCAAAGGCCAGGGTGATAAAGAAAAACAGCACCAGAAACAAACCGACCAGCGGGTGGAAGATCGCCTTGCGGAACTGGTGCCAATCAAACGCCGACAGCCGCTTGTGGTAGCGCGAATGGTTGATTGCTTCTTTGGAACGAGATTCCGGCAGTAGAAAATACGCGCCGATGAAGTTCAGCAGCGCCAGGCCGGACGCTACATAGGCCGGAAAACTCAGCCCCTTGGCGGACAGCAATCCGCCGAACGTGGGCCCGAAAATGAACCCCAAGCCAAACGCCGCGCCCACCAGCCCCATGCCCTTAGCACGCTCTTCCGGCGGCGTGACGTCGGCGATGTATGCCTGCGCTGCGGAGAGGTTGGCCATGAAAATCCCGGCAAAGATGCGGGCCACAAACAGCATGGTGAGGCTCGAGGCAATGCCGAACAGCAGTAGCGAAACCGACGACCCCAGCAGGCTCATCAGGATGATCGGCCGCCGTCCCACACGATCGGAGATGCGGCCCCAAAACGGAGCAAACAGGAATTGCATCAGCGAAAAGGATGCCGATAGCAGTCCGATCTCGAACGCGTTGGCGCCAAAGCTTTCCGCGTAAAACGGCAGGATCGGCAGAATCATGCCGAAGCCGAGAAGATCGAGGAATAGGGTGACGAAAATGATGACTAACGGAGCTTTTCGTTTCATGGCCTGTGTGGGGTTATAATGGGTTCCGAATCGTGATTCTATGGTCATTCGCTGCTGCGCGGTTAGAGGCGGCAGCATTCGATTGGCATACAAAGAAGCTCAAATATAAGAAAAATTAAATTTCCAGGCAATTGCAATTTTGGAAATACAGCCGCTGCACACTCCCCCGCTGCGGCGAGGCATTTCTGCAGCCTGAAACAGCAACCGGTACTCCTTAAATCAATCTGATAAAATCGACTAAACAAAACGGCTGTTCAGCGGTCTATTAGCAAACAACTATCGATACCTTAACCAAACCTTAACCAACATCCCTCGCGCCCGAATCCAAGGCCTGAAAAAAAACTCAACGTACCAACCAAAAGGAGATCGCTATGACGGCAAAGAACGGCTTTCGTTTTCTGGTGATGGTTCTCGCCATGGCAGCGCTGACCGCCTGTGGCCCGCGGGAATTCCCCATGACCTCGAAATCCGATGAAGCGCGTGCTAACCTGCAGGACGCCTTGCGCTACATGGATAACTACATGAACCGGCAGGCCAGCGAGAGCTTGCAAAAAGCGCTGGCCGCCGATTCCACCTTTGCCCTGGCCTATCTATACGGCGGCCTGCTGACCAACAATGCAGAAAAACGGCAGCAGCTATTCGAACGCGCCCGAAAGGAAGCGGCCGAAGCCACCATGGCCGAGCGCACGCTCATCGAAGCGGTGATTGCCTGGCGCAGCGATGACCACGACGCGGCTCTCGGGCTTCTGGAAACGCTGCGCAAAACCTTCCCCAACGATTTCCATGTAACTTTCACCCATGGCCGCATCCTGTTCGACAAAGGCGAGTACCCCGCCGCTGCGCAGGTGTTTGAGCAGGCCGTGCAACTGGACTCCACCACCGTCGCCGGATTTGACTGGCTGGCGAATGCCTACATCCGGTTCGGCGAATACGAAAAGGCCAGACAATTCTACCGCAAAGCGGCGGAAATCACGCCGGAGGGTGGAAATCCGACTTTGCGATATTATGGCATTGCATTTGCTGAATTATATCTCGGCAATGTCGATGCGGCTCTGGCCGCGATGGAAGAGGGAATCCAGGATTACCTGAATCGCAACCCGAACGGCACGCCGGTGTTCGTTTACAATTCCATGGCGCGCATCAATTTAGAAAATGGCCGGCCGGAAAAGGCGATGGCGCTGTACGAGAAGGGGTACTCGCTGGTGTCTGGCAGCAACATGAGCGAAACTCAGAAGCAGCTCTGGCTCGGGCGGCTGCATCACGGCAAGGCGCGCAGCTATGCCAAAATGGGAGATTTCCGCAATGCCTGGAAACATGCCCGCATCGTCAAAAAAATGCTGGATGCCGGGGGCGAGCAGGCAAAGCGGTTCTTGCCTGCTTATCACTATCTGTTGGGCTATATCTATCTTGAAGAAAATAAACCGAAGCAGGCATTGGAGCACCTGAAACAGGCCGATCAGGAGGATCACTTCATCCGTATGCTAATGGCGCGGGCCTATGAAGCTCTGGGCCAGGCTGACCGGGCGCGTAAACTGGTGGCCGAGATCGTGAATAACCCCATTGGCGGTCTGGAACGCGCGCTGGTATATAACGAAGCCCGAAGCAAACTGGCGCAGTATGCGGCACAATAGCCAGACGCCCACGTATTCCTAATTTCTTCGGTGGCGGTTGATCGCCGGATGCCGGAATTCCGAGACGGCGAAATCCATTCGGAAACATCACGATTCAGCTATTTGGGTTTGTTGACATCTTGGCTGTCATTGCTTGCAGCCGCCGTGAGGCAGGTGCACCTCTCCGACTGCTGACGGACGTGTCCGACCGCTGGCGGATGGCGATCTCTTTGCAGATAGGGCAATGAGATCGCTACGTCGCTGCGCTCCTCGCGATGACGGCCAGGGGGCCTAATAATTACTCGGAAACAAGCGCTAAACAATAAACAGGTGGTTGTATGCCCAAAATCATGTCATCGTATCAGTTCATTCCCGAGCGGTTCAAAAAGAAATATTTCGATTTTTACCGCGAGCTGTACGATCCGACTCACAGCGTGCTGGATATGAAAACCAAGGAACTCATTGCCCTGGCGGTGTCCATTGCCACTGGTTGCCAGGGCTGTTTCAAAGGGCATGTGAAAAAGGCGGTGCGCCATGGCGCCACCCGGGAAGAGGTGGGGGAGGCCATTGCCGTGGCCATCGCCATCAACGCCGCGACCATCGTTGATCGCACCGATATTGCCAATTTGGAGGAGGACCTGGTTGCATCCCTCTGGGATCGCGAAGGCCGTAGTTCGGTCGATGAGAATGTGGATGACGAACTGACGCCATGAATGCGGCCGATGTGACATGGTCATCATCTGGGCGGCGATCCCGGCCGGCGTTGCATCCCGGAGCGTTTGCGCTCCTTATGAGTCTGTTTTTCCTCGGCCTCACCGATGTGCAGGTCATTCCGGTGCTGTTGCCGGCTTTCGAAAGCGGGTTTTCAGTAAGCATTGCCATGGCCGGTTCGCTGGTCACCCTGTATTCCCTGGCGGCGGCGCTATCGGCGCTGGTGGTTGGGCCGCTGTCCGATCGTTTCGGCCGGATGCGGTTTATCCGTGCCGGGGCCGGTCTGTTCGCGCTGGCTGCGCTGCTTGGCGCCATGGCGGATCGCTTCTGGGGTCTCGCTGTCGCGCGGATGATGGCCGGGGCTGCTGGCGGCATTTTTTCCACTTGTATCGTCGCGCTTATTGCGGACCGGTTCACTTTCGAACGCCGGGGCCGCGCCATGGGCTGGGTGGCCGGGATGTATTCGCTTGCAGCGGTGGCAGGCGTCCCGACGGGCGCGTTCGTTGCCAGCGCCTTCGGCTGGCGGGTGATTTTCTGGGGATTCGGCCTGCTGGCGTTGCTGCTCAGCCTGATTTTGCCACGGATCAATGACCCTCAGCTCTATACCGGGCTGGCAGGCCCTCTTGTGCCGAGGCGGTTTGCTCGACAGCAAATAGGGCAATATCTGAATTTCTTGAAAAGACCAATACCGCGCCGCGGTTTGTGGCTGGCCATCGCCGTGGTCAGCTCTACCACCAGCCTGATCACCTACCTTGCCGCCTGGCTCGTGGACGGATTTGGCTACACAATGGCGGATGTGGCCGTGGTGTTTCTGGTTACTGGCGGCGCCATGGTGGTCGGCTCTGTAGCCGGCGGCTGGCTGGCCGATCGCCTGGGGAAACGGTTCCTGCTAGCAGGCTGGAGCGCATTGCTGGCGCCGGTGTTGCTGACCGTGGTCGCCATCGAGAGCCGCGGCGCCGTTATGCTGTATTGCCTTACCGGTGGCTTGCTGCTATCGCTGCGCGAGGCCCCGTATCAGGCGGTCATCACCGAACTGGTGCCGGCCGAGCAGCGCGGTGCCTATCTGGCCATGCGCAGCACCATCGCCAAGCTGGCCATCGCCGCTTCAGCCCTGGTGGCCGGACAACTATTCGAACATCTGGGCTTCGTGGCCGTGGCCGGTTTTGCAGCGCTGTGCAGTGGCGTAGCGCTGGTTATTGCAGCCGTCCGGTTGCATCTGCCACCGGAAGAAACACCGGATGCTGTCACTCCATCGACAACCCAAATGCATTTCTAAAAAGCTATGCAAAATCAATCTACCTTCTGGCGTTGGATAAAACGAATTCTAATGAGTGTGTTGCTGCTTTTATTGGTGCTGATTTTGATCGTCCTGCCTTACGGGATTTCATATCTAATCACGCATGCCAAAACGCGTCCCATGGATCGCCGGTTGACCGCCATGCCATCCGATTATGACGTGCCATACCAGACCATCTGGTTCGATGCACCGGCGCTGCAATCCGGTGACACCACCAGTCGCGTGCGAATTCATGCCTGGTATTTGCCGCAAGATAGCGCCCGCGCGCTGATTGTTTATGCGCACGGATTGTTTCGCTCCCGGCACGAAATGCTCGAACGGGCAGCGTGGCTATGGCATCACGGCTTTGCGGGATTGCTGCTGGATTTGCGACGTCATGGCAAAAGTGGCGGCCGGTTGAGCGGCATGGGCTACCTCGAGCGGCTGGATGTGGAAGCGGCGGTGCGCCATGCGCGGAAGCTTCTCGGCTGGCAAGGACCGGTGGTTGCGTTTGGGGTGTCCATGGGAGCGGCGGCCGTGCTGCTGGCCGCGGCCGAGACGCCCGACATTGATGCCGTTATCGTGGACAGCCCGTTTCTGTCGTTTGAAAGCACCATTTCGCATCATTTAAAACTGGTGCTGGGGCTGCCCCGGTTTCCCATTGGCGATCTGATCATCCTGTTCTCCCGCTGGCGCGTGGGATTTCAGCCCGAGGAGTTCGATTTGCGCATTGCCGTGCGGAAGCTGGACGATCGGCCCATTTTGTTCATCGCGGGTAGAGCCGACCGGCGCATGCCAGTGGAGATGCAGCGTCGGCTGTTTGAGCAGGCGGCCACGTCGCGCAAAGCGTTCGTCGTCATCCCCGATGCCACACACGGCGCCGCGTTCCGGTCGCACCGGGAGATGTACGAACAGGCCGTGTTGCGTTTTCTGGATGAGGTAGTGCCGTGAAGGTGGGAAAGCCGATTTTTGGGGGGGAAGCCACGGATTGATTTGAGGGAAACCGCAGAGTTCGCGGAGAGCGCAGAGTTCCCCTGCGCACTCCGCACCTCAGCGAGAGATTTTTTTGATGCGATTTTGCACGATCCAACACCGTTTGCAACGGTGTTTAAATTGCCTTGATTCCAGGTCTCAATGTTGCCTTCCGATATTCGCCGCTGGGATTGGGGCGAAAGATCGATAATACGTCGCATCTGAACACAAATATGCAATCGACTCGAGATCGATTCAGAAACACACGGTCAGAGACCGTATGAGATCGAAGGCTGGCTAATTCCCTTGTTAAAAGAGAGGTATGATCAGCAATTGGGGCGATTTTTTGAGCCACGGATTGACGCGGATGGAACACGGATTGATTGTGGAACCGCAGAGTTCCCCTGCACACTCCGCGCCTCAGCGAGAAATTTTATTCCTCATGGATTGTGCTGAAATTCAAACGACATCCACCGCTACCGCTCAATCGGGCCGGGAAGGATGAACTGATATTTCTGGCCCAGAAGACGGGTTTTTAGAAAACGGTCCAACCGGCGGAAATTCAGAAAAATCGTCCAGATAAGCGCATCCTCTTTGTAATACTTGCGCACTTCGTCTTCGCCAATCGGCTCGATACCCAGCTCCGCCGCCTCGGTTCGCAATACATCATTGACGATGCGCAATCCTGCCGGAAGGCGCTCCGGCATCTTTTCCTTGTACAAATTGGCCAGACAATCCATCAGCACGGCGCGCAAATCGTAATACCGGTCCAGCACATCCTGCAAAAAAGCCCACCGCACCAACCACACCAGAAAGGATGGCACGGCTTTGAGAAAAATTTCCGGATTCAATTTTTCCCGTCCGTGATGCCGCAAAAACGGCGTGGTGATATCAAAATACAGCAACCGATCGATGCGGCCGTTTTCGCCCTGCACGGCCCAGTTGGACACCTGCGCATCGATACCGATGAGCTCGCCCGGGCCGTCGCTGGCGTTTTTGCGCCAGATACGCAGCAAATTGGCCAGTAGCTCGCGGAAAAACCTCTCGAACGCGGTCTCAGACGCCTGGCGCAAAAACTGGTTGCCGATGCTGGCCGATGGCAGAATCGGTTGCGCGACGTACAAAATGTGCTCGCCGTCCCGGTTGTCGATGGCAATGCACTGCGATTCGATTACGGCCACATCCAGCCGGTCGCGCAGGGTTTGAATGTAAGCCTCGATCACCTGCTGGTAGGCCGCGCGCTCTTCGGGATTGGGAAACGGCGGCAGCCGTTTGAACGCCACGTCGGGCATGGACTCGATGCGGAACACCGCAGAAATTTCACCATAGCCGAGAATTTTCACCGGCTCCGTGCCCTGCTCCGGCGCCGCGGGATTGAGCTGATCTTCGAATGCCTGCAAGCGGTCCAGGTCGATGTTCATCGCCACCTCATGCATTCACCCATTGCGCTGTCAGTTTCAGCGCCTTTTCCAATCGGGTCAAAATTTCTTCGGCCAGCGCCGGCTCGATGATGAGCGGCGGCAGAAATTGCACCACCGAGGGATCGTTGCCGGCGAATACGCACAGCAGTCCTGTTTCAAAACAGGCCTTCGTCATCACCTGGCCGAGAGCAGGATCGGCCATTTTCAGGCCGATCATCAGGCCTTTCTGGCGCACTTCCTGGAACAGGGGAGTAAACGCGCTTTGCAATTGCGCCAGGCCGTGTTCGAAGATTTGCGCCAGTGTGTACACCTGGGTCAGAAACAGCGGCTCTTTCAGGATGGCCAGCACCTCTTCGGCCACCGCACAGCCGATTTCCGCACCGCCGAAAGTGGAAATGTGCACGAACGGATCATCATGAAACACCGTTTCTAACTCTGGGCGTATTACCGTGGCGGTCATGGGATAGATACCGCCGCTGAGGCCCTTGCCGGTGACCAGAATATCGGGCACGACGCCGTAGTGCTCGATGCCCCAGGCGCGACCGGTGCGGCCGAGGCCGGTCTGCACTTCATCGATGATCAGCAGCGCGCCGACAGCCTCGCAGCGCTGTTTGACCCGGCTGAAGTAATCCTCATCCGGGATGGGCATGCCCAGGGTGGCCGGGATGGTTTCCACCAGCACGGCGGCAAAATCGGTATTCAGCGTCTGTTCCAGTGTGGCGGCGTCGTTGAACGGCACGCGCACGAACTCCGGCGATTCGGCCAGAAACGGCGCGCTGAACTTAGAATCGCCGGCGGCCACGGCATAGCCGGTGTGCCCGTGATATCCGCCCTTGACGGAGAGGATGTTGCGACGGCCGGTGGCGCTCCGGGCAATTTTAATGGCGGTGTCGATGGCCTCGCCGCCGCTGACGCCGAATACGGTGTACTGCAAATCGCCGGGCGTGATTTCGGCCAGTTTTTCGGCCAGGCGGGCGCGGTGCGCGCTGACAAAATGGTGGTTGCCGATGTCCAACTGGCGTAGCGCCTGCTCCAGCGCATGCACGATGCGCGGATGCCTGTGGCCGAGGTTGAACACGCCGCCGTTGCAATGGCAGTCGATGAGCTGCTTCTGGCCGTCAATATCCCACACAAACGGCCCTTCGCGCCGGCCGAACACGAACTCGATGCCATTTTCCTGAAAAAAACGCGCCTTGCCGGATGAAACGTACTGCGAAAATTTTTGGAAGATATCGGATTTGGATTGTGAACCTCGTGCACTCATGAGAAGACTCCCTTTCTTGGTGATGCGAAAAAAATAAAGGTACAGAGGGCGTTTTACAATAAAAAATGAACGGGTGGGAAATGGCCTGCGCGATTCTATCGGTGGTGGTTTGTTTTGCGGCTATCAGACTAATTTTTCTATTGACACACGAAGATACAAAGCCACAAAGTTTTTAGTATGACTGCGTGGTTGATGCAATTATTCATTCTTGCCAACCGGTTTTGCATGCCGTCTATTTTCGAAGGATGAAAATCCCTGAACATTTGCGTCATCCGCTTTATCCGTGTTCGCTTGAAAAATCAGGCCCTCTGCATTTTCTTGTTGAATCTGTCCAAATACCCTCTGCGTGCCCCGCGAGCTCTGCGAGATTTCATTGTAAAAATCGATCAGGTTTATGAATTTTTTGTCAAAAAATGCTTGACAAAAAATCCTTTTATACTTATTGTTTGGTAAATATCAAATTTACCAAATGAACGGATATTTTATGGAATACGACTATGAGAGGAGTCAATTTGTGCAGGCGTTCGGTCAGAGTTTCTATATGGCCGGACACAAGGCATTGGGAGGACAGATTCTCGCGTTGCTACTATTGCACGATGATGGTGTAATTACGCTGGATGAAATCAAACAGCGATTGCACGTCAGCAAAGGTCCGGTGAGCCAGGTCGTGCGTGAACTGTGTGATCAGGGACTGCTGCAAAAAACCTGGAACAACGGTAGTCGGCGGTTGTATTTCCGGCTGACCCCAAACGCATGGTCGCAATCGATTCGTTTGCTGCTCCAGCCTCTGCAAAACCGGCTCAATAGCATCCAGGAGCTTACCCAAAAGTTGCCATTGGATAAATTCGGAAATCATCCCAAAAACCAACTCGCCCGGCTGCTGGAGGTTTATAAAACGTTTACCGTTCAGGCCGAACGGCTGCTGAGGCAAACCGAACAGGCGGAGCAACGCCACATAACGAGTGGCGGTTAATTTTAAAACATGTATTCTTGCTTTTGTGGAGAAAAACGATTCATGATTATTTTGAAGCGAACCGGCTGGCTAGTCTGGATGGCCGTGGTCGTTGTCGCGTGCACAGGGAGTCGAGTTATGTACAAAAACACCGGCTTTGTGGAAGCCAACGGAGTGCGTCTGTATTACGAACAAATCGGTCAGGGACCGCACCTGGTGCTCATTGAAGGCCTGGGGGTGGCTACCTGGCTGTGGGAGAAGCAGGTGCCGGAGTTGTCCCGGCATTTCCGCCTGCTGATTTACGATAACCGGGGCGTTGGGCGTTCAGACAAGCCGGGCGGGCCGTACAGCATTGCCATGCTGGCCGATGACCTCAAGGCACTGCTCGATTCGTTGGATATCCGCAAGACGTATGTGCTGGGCGTGTCCATGGGCGGGTTCATTGCGCTGGATTTTGCTTACCGGTATCCGGAGTATGTTGATCGATTGGTGCTGGTGAGTACCAGCGCCGGCGGTCCGGATCACGTGCCGATGAGCCAGGACGTGCTGCAGGAGATGCTCGCCACCGACGGCACTCCCGAGGAGCTGGTCCGGCGCAAACTGGCGCTGGCCTTTTCGGAGGACTTTATGCGCCGTCCGGAATTTGACCATCAGGTGCAGGTGCGGCTGCAGAATCCACAGCCGCCGGAGGCGTTCATGGCGCAGGTTGCCGCTGGGGCGTCGTTCAATCTCTCGGAAGAAGTGAAGGCGATTCGCATCCCGGCGCTGGTAATGGCCGCCACGGGAGACCGGGTGGTGCCAGTGCAAAATGCGCATAACCTGGCGGCCAAGCTGCCGAACAGTCAGCTAAAAATTTACGACGGTTATGGTCACCAGTTTTTTGTGGAAATTCCGCAGGTATTTAACCGAGATGTTATTGAATTTTTGCAACACAAGTAATCCCCGTGCATGCCGGCACGGTCACGAGAACAGGGAATCCGGAAAGGTGTCCATCTCATGGATCGGTTAGTAGATGCCATTGTCGAAGATTTTGGTAATGGTTATGCAAGCTTCGGGCATAGCGAGCTCATGGGCCGCGTTGTCGGTCTGCTGCTTTGCGCGCACCGTCCAATGACTCTGGAAGACATCAGTCATGAGCTACACGTGAGCAAGAGCCCGGTCAACCAGATTTGCAAACGGTTGGAGGAGCTGCAGCTCATCCGCAAGGCGTGGGTCAAGGGTGAACGCAAATTTCATTACCAAATCGTGGACAACGTGTTTTTGCAGGCAAGCATCAATCTGTCGCGGCTGAATGAGGGCAATTTGCAGATTGCCGAGCGCCATCTGGCCACGGTGGCCCGACGGCTTCAAGAGGCTGAGGGCGAGGAAAAGGAACGGTTGCGTCTGATCTGCAAGCGGTTCATCGAGATGCGAGAGTTTTACCATCACTTGCTGCGTTCGTATCGCAATTTCATCGAGGAGTGGCAGGTAGCGCGCAACCAGCTGCCGGATGTGGACACGTACCTGAAGCAATACCGGCTCTGATGGGCAGAGGGCAGTCAACCTCGCATGGGCATTGGGGATACCCCTGCTGGGAGTGGGAGGTTGGAAACATACGGGAGAAATATCGCCAGTCGCATAAACCGCCTGGCTGGCGCTAGATCACTTCATTTAAACTGCGGGAGGTTCCTATGAGGTTCTTATTCAAACGATTCTGTCAGTGGGGGACTGGTCTGGTGCTGACCATGCTCGGTTTGGGCATAAATGTTTTGCCTGCCCTGGGGCAGACCGGCACCATTAGTGGCACCGTGAAAGCCAATGATACCGGGGAACCACTGATTGGGGCTAATGTAGTCATCGTCAACACCTCGCTCGGCAGCGCTACCAATACCAATGGACAATTTGAAATACAGCAAGTGCCACCCGGCCAGTACACCGTAAAGGCGGTCTTCATCGGCTATCACAGCATGATTCAGGAAGTGCGCCTCAATGCCGGCGAAACCGTGACCGTGAATTTCGATCTCGAGCCGTCCACGGTGATGGGCGAGGAGATCGTGGTCAGCGCCTCGCGGCGGGTCGAGAAACTGACCGAGGCCCCGGCCACGATCATGGTCGTCAATGCGGATGAGATTGCGCGCACCACGGCCTTTACATACGGCGATGCACTGGTGAAAGCCAAAGGCGTGGATATCTACCGCACCGGCATCGATGGCGTGGGCATCAACGCACGCGGCTTTATGACGGCGTACAGCTACCGCATGCAGCTCATGGCAGACGGCAAAAATGCCATGCTCCCGGGGGCCGGATTGGCTGCCGGCAACATTTTGCCGGTTCCAAAAGAAGACATCGCGCGCATCGAAACCATTCTTGGGCCGGCCTCGGCGCTGTATGGTCCCAATGCTCACAACGGTTTGGTCAACGTAGTCACCAAGCATCCGCGTGATTATCCGGGAACCACCATTGCCTTTGGCGGCGGCCAAAACGCCATTTTAACCGGCCGTTTGCGTCATGCGCAGATTGTGAACGACAAACTGGCATTCAAGGTCAATGCTGAATATCTGAAAGGTCAGAACTGGACCAAGAATGATACGGTTGGGTATGACAACTCTGGCAAGGCTTATCTCGAAAATCCGGACCACGGTATTTTGAATTTTCGTACCCTGGCGGCGCTATATTATAACTTCACTCCAGAAATTGAACTCATGATTGAGGGCGGCTATAGTGTCACCAATTCGATCGGCACGACGAATGTGGGCCGGAATCAGATTCTGGGGTGGAAGTACGATTACGAGACCATCCGTCTATCCTCGCCGCATTTCTTTATTCAATTTTACCGCACCGGCAACGACGCCGGCCGGACGCACGCCATCGGTAACAAGGTGGCCATGCTTATTGCCATGGCCAATGCCGGTGTGTCCATGACGGAAGACGAAGCTATTGATAAGGTTAAATATATCGACAAGTCCAAGCGCTATGATTTCGAGGCCCAGTACAATACCGAGCTCGCCGGTTTCAGGCTGATCGCCGGATTCAACTACGAAGACAACCGGCCGGTGAGCAATGGCACCTATCTGTCGGACACCACGGGCAATGAGCTGAAAATCCGTCAGGCCGGGTTTTACGGTCAGGTAGAGCGTGATCTGGGCGAGCGCCTGAAGCTGGTGCTGGCCGGCCGCTACGACACGCACGATAATTACAAATCGCAATTCAGTCCGCGGGCGGCGGTAGTATTCAAAGTGCCGGGCTATGGCAATCTGCGCGTGACCTACAACCGTGCCTTCCAGGCGCCGGCGATTTTGCAGCAGGAACTGTATCTTGGCTTTGGCATGCTGCCCGGCGGCATTCCAGTGCGGTTGCGTGGCAATGGCCACGGATTCACGCTTTCCGACGGCACCGTCATCGACCCGCTGGAGCCGGAAGTCAACGAAACGTTTGAAATCGGCTACAAAGGCCTGCTCACCAAAAAGTTGTTCATTGACGTGAACGCTTATCGCAGCAAATACCAGAATTTCATCAGTCCGCTGACGGCCATCACCTCGTTTGCGGATCCGGCCAATCCAGTATTTCCGGTGAAGCAGGGCGATGTGGCCATTCCGTTCGAATACGTGCTCACCTATCGCAACTTCGGCCGGGTGAACATCAACGGCCTCGAACTCGGCGTGAGCTACCAGATCGATCCACGCGTGAATGTGTGGTTCAATTATTCTTACATCAATCCGGTCGATCTCGAAGATCCGGAAAACGATTTCAACAAAGACGGCAAATTTGAGGAGCTGTCGTTTAATACACCGCAAAACAAGTTTAACTTCGGCGCCGGATTTGCCAATCTGCTCGGCCGGGGCACCTACCTGTCCATTGCCGTGCGCCGGGTGGATGAGTACGATTTCATCTCCGGTCGGCATCGCGCCACCAAAGCGGGCAAAGGAACCGGTAGTTTCAATTTCAAAGACGAGGGACCGCTAGGCGGCTTCACCACCGTGGATCTGGGCTTTTCCTATCAATTCAATCCGAAGGCACAGTTGAATATTTCGGCGACGAATATTTTTGACACGCCGTTGCGGGAGATGGTGGCCTCGCCGGCCACGCGGCGCCTGATCACCGCCGAAGTGCGCTATCAAGTGCAATAAGCACAAAGGCGTCCGGTTTTCTACCGGGCGCCTTGGTTTTTAGATCCGGCGCGAGTGGAGCTAAGACGCTGTAGCCGCCGCTGCATACGACGGGCGAAATCTGACGGAAATCGTATGATATGCGCATCCCACAGTGGGGTGCGATTATTGAACAATTGGATGAAAAAAATTGAAATCACAGGAATTAACCATGCGTTTGCAGGGAAAAATAGCCATTGTGACCGGCGGCGCGCGGGGCATCGGACGGGAAACCTGCCTGACGTTTGCCCGTGAAGGCGCCCGCGTGGTCATTGCGGATCTGGATTCGGAAAACGGCGAAGCTCTCGTCGAAGAAATCAACCAGCAGGGCAATGCGCTGTTCGTAAGAACCGACATCACCCGGCCGGAACAGGTGGATGCGCTGATGCAGGCGACCCTCGATCGCTTCGGACGGCTGGATATTCTGGTCAACAATGCCGGCATTACCGCGGATGCCCGGCTGGTGAAAATGGACCTGGAGCAGTGGCAGCGTGTCATTGATGTGAATTTGAAGGGAGTGTTTCTGTGCGGTCAGGCGGCGGCGCGCATCATGGAGCAGCAGGGCGAAGGCGGCGTGATTCTGAACGCCGCCTCTATCGTGGCGCTGTACGGCAATTTCGGCCAGAGCAACTACGTCGCCACCAAGGCCGGGGTGATTGGCATGACCAGAACCTGGGCGCGCGAGCTGGGCCGCAGCCAGATCCGTGTCAATGCCGTGGCCCCGGGGTTCATTGCCACCGAGATGATTCAGACCATTCCCGAAAAGGTCATCGCCATGGTGAAAGAAAAAACGCCGCTGGGCCGCATGGGCGAGCCGAAGGATGTGGCCAATGCCTATCTTTTTCTAGCCTCCGACGAGGCGCGTTTTATCACTGGCGCCGTGTTGTCCGTGGATGGCGGGCTGGTATTTTAGCCGTAAGTTTAAAACACAATCATTTGTCGATTGGAGCAGTGGATTGGAAAAGCGAATTCGTGTCAACGGTATCGAGCTACATGTGGAAGCAGAGGGAAGGGGTGAGCCGTTGCTGTGTATCCCCGGGCTGGGCGCTGGGAATTGGTTGTGGCACTGGAACCGCGCCGCGCTGACGCGGCATTTTCGCTGCATTTTCCCCGAGCTGCGCGGCAGCGGGCGTTCGGACAAACCGGACGAGCGCTATACGATCTCCTTGTTTGCGCACGATATGAAGGCCCTCATGGATGCGCTCGGCGTCGAACAGGCGCATGTGCTGGCGGCGTCCATGGGCGGCTTTGTGGCGCAGTACATGGCGGCCAACTGGCCCGATCGCGTGGGCAAGCTGGTGCTGGCCAGCACCTCGCTGGGCGGGCAGGTGCAGGAAGGCCCCACCGGCGACGTGCTCAGCCGGCTGATCCGGCCTCGCGGCAAAACCAAAAAGGACCGGCTCGAGGATGCTTACCCGTTGAATTTCAGTCGCGAATTTTGCCAGCGGCAGCGCCCGGTGCTGGATTTCATCACCGAGTGGCGCGTGCGGCTGCCGCAGCCGGAGTATGCGTATTACCGGCAGCTTCTGGCCGGCAACGCCTTCGACGGCCGGCATCTGGCGCGCAAAATCAAAGCGCCAACCCTCATTTGCGCTGGTAGAGACGATCCGACGGTGCCGCTGGTAAATGCGCAGACACTCAAAAATTATATCCCGCAATCCCGTTTGCTGGTGTTCGAAGGCAAGCATCTGTTTTTTGTTGAACATGCGGATGCCTTCAACGAGGCCGTGCTGGCGTTTCTGCTGCAGGACCGCACTCCTCAGCCCGAGAAAATCGCGGCCGAAAAAGCGGTATCCTAACCATTGGTCGGACTCTCTGTCCAGCCAGAATGGAGTAAACAGCGGATCGTGAACGAAAATGAACCATGTATGTGGGTGACTATCTCGCGCGGCGGTGTTTGTATTCGCCGAACAAACTCGCGCTGGTGGATGCCACCCAGTCCCCGCCGCGCCGGCTGACCTACGCCGAGCTGAACGAGCGGGCCAACCGGCTCGCCAATGCGCTGCAGGCGCGCGGCATCCGCAAAGGCGATCGCGTGGGCATGTTGGCCTACGATGGCCTGCATGTTTATGACCTGTTTTTCGCCTGCGGCAAACTCGGCGCGATCTTCGTGCCGTTCAACTGGCGATTGCACGCGCGCGAGCTGGAGCGGCTGATCGGCAAAACCGAGCCGGCGCTGCTGTTTTACGAGACCGAGCCGCCCATGCAGGACGTGGCCGAGGAGCTGCGCGACAAAACCAGCTCTGACTGGGTGCCACTTTCGGCAGACGATGGCGATTCGCTGCGGCGCTGGCTGGACTCCGCCACGGAGGCGCCGGTAAGCTGCTACACGGTCACCGAGCTGGATACTGCCTGTTTGCTATTTACCGGCGGCACCACCGGTGAGCCCAAAGCCGCGCAAATCAGCCACAGGCAGATCGTCTGGAATGCGTTCAACACCCACCTTGCCGATGTCCAGACCACCGACGTGTTCCTGAACATTTTTCCGATGTTTCACACCGGCGGTCTGTTCGCCTTCACCCTGCCGCTGCTGATCCTCGGCGGCACCATCGTGCAGCTCCGCCGGTTCGAGCCGGATTGGGTACTGGAGCTGATCGAACAGGAGCGCGTGACTCTGCTGGCCGGCGTGCCGACCATGTTTCAGGCGCTCACCGAATCGCCACGCTGGCCTGAGGCCGATCTCGGTTCGCTGCGGTATTGCCTGAGCGGCGGTGCGCCCATGCCGGTGCCGCTCATCCGCAAATACGCCAAAGAAAAAGGCGTGGTGTTCCGGCAGGGGTTCGGCATGACCGAATTCGGGCCGAGCGTGTTTTCGCTGTCCGCCGAGGATGCCGAACGCAAAGCGGGTTCAATCGGAATGCCCAACTTTTTTGTGGATGCGCGCGTGGTGGATGTGGACACCGGCCGGCCGCTACCACCGGGCGAGATCGGCGAGCTGGTGCTGCGCGGTCCCACGGCTACCACGGGATATTACAATGACCCCGAAGCCACTGCCCGGCTGTTCGACGTCGAGGGCTTTTTGCACACCGGCGACCTGGCCTATGTGGATGACGAGGGATATTTTTTTATTGTCGATCGCCTAAAGGACATGTTCATCAGCGGCGGTGAGAATGTTTACCCGGCCGAAATCGAAGCCGTGCTGTATCAGCACCCGGCGGTGGCGCGGTGCGCGGTGGTTAGCGTGCCCGATGAACGCTGGGGGCAGGTGGGCGTGGCGTTCGTAGTGCGCCGGACCGGCAAATCGGTAACGGAAGCCAAATTGCTAACGTTTTTGCGCGAGCACCTGGCGCGGTACAAAGTGCCAAAACGGATCGTGTTTCGAGAGACGCTGCCGGTCTCCGGCGCCGGGAAGATTTTGAAAAAGGCGCTGCGGGAAGAGGCCCAACGGGTGTGATGGGGCTTACGACAATGGCCCAGAAGGTACAAAGGAAAAACTGACGATGGGGCGGCAATTATTCAGAATCGTGTGGTCATTCTTGATAAATATGGACATTGAAGTTGTTATTCGCGGACGAAGCAGGTTATTAAATCAAATTCGGGCATTTCAGAAACTCTTTTTCGTTCACTTTTGATAGCCAGAAGGCCAGCTCGCTGTACATACTGAATTTTTCTTGTTAATCCTTTTTTCTTGTGAATCCTGTCAAAAAGGAACAAGCAATCCATACAAATCAACATAAAAGCTGTATGAAAAATCCAGAAGCCAATCATCGGCCGCCCATTGGCATTGCCGGGCTGGGCTTTTATCTGCCGAAACAGGTGATGACCTCGGCAGACATTGCCCACGAGAGCGGCCTGCCCGAATGGGTGATCCGCGAAAAATTTGGCATCAAGCAAAAATACATGGCCGGTCCGGATGAACACCCGAATCAGATGGCCGTGTGGGCCGTCGAAGCCTGTCTGCAGGAGGCCGGCATCGCACCGGATGAAATCGATGTGGTGCTGTGCACCACTGAGGAGTGGAAGGAGTACCTGCTCTGGACGGCCGGCATCGACCTGGCGCATCAGATCGGCGCGCGCCGGGCGTGGGCGCTGGATCTGCACATGCGCTGCTGCACCACCATCGCGGCCATGCAGCTTGCCCGCGACCTGATGTGGAGCAACGAGGACATCCGCACCGTGCTCATCGCCGGTGGCTATTCGGTAGGCCATCGCATCAATCTGAAAAATCACCGCACCAGTTTCATGTTCAACATCGCCGCGGGAGCCGGCGCCATGCTGCTGCGCAAAGGCCACGCAGAAAACGTGCTGCTGGGCACTCACCTCATCACCGACGGTTCCATGAGCCGGCACGTCATCATCCCGGCCAGCGGCACGGTGGAGCACCCTACCGACGCGGCGGTGCGCGAGGGCCGGTTTTATTTCGATCTCGTCGAGCCCGAAGCAATGAAAGAGCGGCTGAACGCCGTTTCCATGCAGAACTGGCTGCGTTGCATTGATGAAGCGCTACGAAAAAGCGGCCCGGCACCGCACGGCCGCCCATACACCCGCGCCGATATCGATTACCTCAACATGATCCTGGTCAAGCCTTCCGCCCACCGCGA
Organism: Candidatus Zhuqueibacterota bacterium; assembly: GCA_030950365.1. Taxonomy (GTDB): domain Bacteria; phylum Zhuqueibacterota; class Zhuqueibacteria; order Zhuqueibacterales; family Geothermadaptataceae; genus Hydrothermovivens. The sequence continues at coordinate 34,228 of JAUZRQ010000040.1, forward strand.
GATGCTGAACCACCTGGGCCTGTGCGAGGAGCAATCGGTGTATCTTGATGAATTCGGGCACATCGGCGAGCAGGACAGCATCCTGTCGATGATCGAAGGCCGGCGCCGCGGCCGGCTCAAGCCCGGCGATCTCATGATCATGGTGGCGGCGGGCATCGGCTATGTGTGGGGCGCGGCCTGTGTACGCTGGGGGCCGGTGAATGCCAGTGCAGAACATCGGGAGGACGCGCCATGAGCGATGTTGTACCCTCCGCCTTCGTCACCGATTGGCTGGAGAAACGCGCGCAGCTCACGCCGGAACGCGTGGCCATCGAGGACGTAACCGGCGAAACCGTGCTGACCTACCGCGATTGGAACCGCCGCGTGAACCGCACCGCGCATTTTCTGCAGCGCCTCGGCGTGCAAAAAGGCGACCGCGTCTCGGTGTATGCCAGCAACTGCATCGAATACCTTGAAGTGCTGTTCGCGTGCGGGAAAATGGGCGCCATCCTGCACAATCTGAACTGGCGGCTCACGGTGCACGAACTGCGCGGCATCATAGATGATGCCGGGCCGCGCGTGCTGATCTACTCCAGCGAATGGCGCGAGCAGGTGAACGAGCTACGGCCGCATGCGCAGAGCGTGACCCATTTCATCGCCATGGATGCCAGAGCGCATCCCGATGATCTGGCGCTGAATGATCGCGAGGCCATGTCCGAAAACCCACCGGAACGCCCGGATCTAAAACCCGACGATCCGTGGGCGATTTTTTACACCGGCGGCACCACCGGTCTGCCCAAAGGCGCGGTGCTCACCCACGCCAATATGACCTGGAACTGCATCAATACCGTGGTGAGCTGGGGCCTGACGCAGGACGATGCTGCGCCGTTGCAACTGCCGCTGTTTCACATCGGCGGGCCGAATATTTTCATGTTGCCGCTGGTGCACGTGGGCGGCCGCACTGTTTTGTGCAAGGGGTTCGACGTGGAGCAGACATTTGATTTGATCGATTCCGGCCGCATCAATCTGTACGTGGGCGTGCCCACCATGTATATCATGATGCAGCAGCATCCGCGCTGGGCGCAGGCGGATTTCTCGCGCATGAAGCTGGTCATCAGCGGCGGCGCGCCGTGTCCGACGCCGGTGATGCAGGCATTCTGGGACAGAGGTGTGGATTTCAAACTGGGCTACGGCCTGACCGAGGCCACCGGCAACAATTTCTGGCTGCCAGAAGCGGATGTGCGCCGCAAACCGGGTTCCGTGGGCTTCCCGCTGTTTCACATCGATATGAAAATCGTGCGTCCCGATGGCACGGAGTGCGCGCCGGATGAGGCTGGCGAGCTGCTGATCCGCGGGCCGCACGTGTTTGCCGGCTACTGGCAAAAGCCGGAAGAAACTCGGCAGGCGCTGCGGAATGGCTGGCTGTATACCGGCGATCTGGCCCGCCGCGATGCCGAAGGCTATTTTACCATCATCGGGCGCAGCAAGGAGATGTTCATCAGCGGCGGTGAAAACGTGTATCCAGCGGAAATCGAGAGCGTGCTGCACGGGCATCCGGCCGTGGCCGAGGCCGCGGTAGTCGGCGTGCCGGATGCGAAATGGGGCGAGGTGGGCGAGGCGTTTGTGGTGCTGCAGGAAGGCGAAACGGCGGATGAGGCGTCGCTGCGGGAGTACCTGAGCGAACGGCTGGCGAAATACAAGATACCGCAGCGCATCCGGTTCGTCTCTGAATTGCCGAAAACGGCCATCGGCAAGATTGACAAGAAACAGTTGCGGCAAATGGCGATGAATGATGGGCAGGATGAAATGTGATGGCTGCATGTTTTTGCAAGCCGGTTTGTAATTGTGGAGGACGCTGAGCTCAATGCATCATTAGAGAAAGGTCTCCGCACTTTCTATGGTTTTTATTACAACTCTGCGGTTTCTCGAACGAAGACCATGCATTCGACAGTGTAATCCAAATCCATTGGATCGGAGGGAGTGGCATGACCCTGGCGTGGGCGTTGTTTCTGTTGTACATGATCGGTACGGCCTATCTGGGCTGGCGCGGTTTTCGGAAAACCACCAATTTTGGCAGTTTCGCCATTGGCAGCGGTGACTTGTCGCCGTATGTGGTGGGCATCACCATGGCCGCAAGCGTGGCCTCCGCCGCTACATTTATTATCAATCCCGGCTTCATCTATGTCCATGGTTTGGCGGCGTTCATGCATTTTGTGGTCGCCGTTGGCAGTGGATTTTGCCTCATGCTGGTGGTGCTCTCCTTTCGCTTCCGCCGGCTGGGCGAGAGCACGCATGCCCTTACCATGCCGCACTGGATCGGCAATCGGTTCGGTTCTCGCGGGTTCGCCGCCTTCTTTGCGCTGGTCAATCTATTTGCGCTCGCCTTTGTGGTACTCATTGTTGGCGGACTTTCCATCGTCATGCAGCAGCTTCTCGGCGTGTCCAACACCGTTGCGCTGGTGATTATGCTCACCTTCGTCACCGGCTACATTTTTCTCGGTGGCACCTATGCCCACGTGTTCACCAACACCCTGCAGGGCACGCTGATGATCCTGGTGTCTCTTCTGATCCTGGGCTCGGGCATTCCACTGCTGCTTGACCATTCGCCGGGCTTTTTTGAGCGTTTGGCCGCTCAGGATGCCAATCTGGTCAAATGGGTCAATCCTGCCAGCAATCTGTATAACAATGTGTTTTCCATTTACATCAGCGGCTTTCTCATTGGTGCGGCATTGGTGTGCCAGCCGCACATCCTCACCAAAGCGCTGTATTTGAAAAGCGACCGCCAGGTGCGGCGCTACCTGTTCATTGGAGTAGCGGTGCTAGCGCTGTTTTTTTTGTTGCCATTTGCAGGCTTTTATGCCCGGATCACCCTGCCACAGGACGCGCTTATGGATCCAGTCACCGGCGTATTCCGGCAGGACCTGGCGATGACCCTGTACATCAAGCAGGCGTTCCCGGGCTGGACGTTCACGGTCATCAGCGTGGTGCTGTTGGCCGCGGGCATGTCCACCCTGGACGGCATACTGGTATCGCTGTCCACCATCACCGCCAACGACTTGTTTTTAAACGTGATCGGACGGTTCAGCAAGCGGGAGCGATCCGAAGAGGAACGGCTGGCGCTGGCCTACCGTGCGAGCCATGTAATCCTTATCATCATCGCCGTGGCGGCGTTTATCATCTGCCTGCGACCGCCAAAGCTGCTGGGCATTTTTGGGCAGGTGGGTGTGTATGGCATGGCCGTGGCCGCCGTGCCGCCGCTTTTGGGCGGCATTCTGTTCCGCCGACTACCGCTGTGGCTGGTATGGGCCACATCGGCGCTTGCCCTGGCGACGCATTTTTTGTTGTATTTTTTCGGCGCCGAGTGGTTCCCCGGTGCTCCGCTCACCTTCGCCAATCCGGGCGTGCCAGCCACTCTGGCGATCCTTGTCAGCATGGTGCCTACCCTGGCCATTGGTTTTTATCTGAATCGAACCCATCACCAATTTTTTGCTTGAAATCTGGATTTAAATTGTAGATATTGGTTAAAAATGATCAAACTTTTCATACGAGATTACCCATGCCGGTCATAACCGTTGAAAAGCCTTTGCGTGACAAATTGGGCGATGATGGTGTGACGTCCCTGGTTAATCTCATCAATCAAGCCCTTGATGAACAAAAGAACAATATCATTCAATTTGTAGAAGAAAAATTTGAGCACCGGTTGTCGGAAGAGCTTGCGAAAATCCGTGTTGAAATGGCTGAAATGAAGGCTGAGCTTCGAAATGAAATGGCTGAAATGAAGGCCGAGCTTCGAAATGAAATGGCTGAAATAAAAGTCGAATTAAAAGGCGAGATGTCGGAGATGAAGTCAGGGCTCGTTGCGGAAATTCAGTCCGTCAGAAGTGAGATGATCAAATGGATGTTTGCGTTCTGGGTGGGACAGATTGCCGTCCTTGTTGGATTGTTGTTTGCTTTTTTTAGATAGGGGAGTATCTCAAGTATCTCTTTACCATAACATTCTTGGTCCTGAATTGATCAATTTTTCTTCTATAAAAAATTTCCTGACATTCAGAAGATTCTAAACCTTACCGTAGCGAATCAGGAATCAGAATTGATTTAATCGGTTTTATTCAACAGTACCTCGTACCTCGCCCCAAGGACGTCTTGCTTTAATGGATCAATCTGTCATGTTCCCTGGTAAGCTGAGTTGCCTGTGGAAAGAGTTGACGGATTCGACAGACCTTCTTCATGGGCAAAGATATTAATTCATAGCTTTACGCACAATTTGTTGCGGCCTGTCCTGCTTATAAATATAATAACGCACATAAGTGATCACCATAAAGCAGCAATAGGCCCCAAAAATGTTCATACGAGTCAAGGCAAACTCCTTTTAATCTTCAGACTTGCATCATTGAATATAAACATTGTAGTTGAGATTCAATATTCTCCTGCATATTTAGTAAATATCCGGATAGTCTTCCAAATAGCGGATCATCGCCTGATCCTAAAAGCCGCTATCCCTGATTACAAACATAGCTTCATGAGTAGGATATTGTTGACTGATGGCTCGGACCAGGCGATCACCCGCATGCCATCACTGGCATGATTAGAATCATAGCTGCCAGGAGGCCCCAATTCTTTACCTTGTTAGGTGTGTGTTTTTGGTTTTTTATGTGAATAACGTAATCCTCTATAATATCATACGTTAGCCTCCAGAAAGATGTGTTAGAACTATAATCGATCCGTGTAAGTCAAACTTTAAGCCGCAATCTCCTCCTCGAATTGTTCTTCTTCTGTTGAACCTTTCAACGCCGTAGTTGACGATTGGCCGCCACCAATCGCAATTTGCACCTGGTCGAAATATCCCGCACCTACAAATTTTTGATGCTTTATGGCACTATAGCCACAGGTAGTCTCGAGTTCAAATTCGTATTCCTGCAGTTTGGAGTAAGCAGCCATGCCCTGATCTTTGTACTGACGCGCAAGGTCAAACATGGCAGTGTTAAGACTGTGGAAGCCAGCCAGAGTCACAAACTGAAATTTGTACCCCATTTCACCTAGTTTTTCCTGAAATTCTGCGATAGTTTTATCGTCTAAATTTTTCTTCCAATTGAAAGATGGCGAACAATTATAAGCAAGCAGTTTACCGGGAAATTTTTCATGGATTGCCTGAGCGAATTCACGTGCTTCGCCCAGGTCTGGTTTGGAAGTTTCACACCAAATCATATCGGCATAAGGTACATACGCTAGAGCTCTGGCGATGGCATAATCAAGGCCGCCTTTTATTCGGAAAAAGCCCTCGGTAGTTCTTTCACCGGTGATGAACGGCTCATCCACCTCGTCAAAATCACTTCGGATCAAGCTGGCTGAATTGGCATCGGTCCGAGCAATGAGGACGGTGGGGACCCCCAGAACATCGGCTGCAAGCCTTGCCGCAACCAACTTTTGCACAAACTCCCGCTCCGGGACCAGAACCTTGCCTCCCATGTGACCGCATTTTTTAAGTGAAGAAAGCTGATCTTCAAGATGGACGGCCGCAGCTCCGGCTTCAATCATCGCTTTCATTAATTCGAACGTATTTAGTGGTCCACCAAAACCGGCTTCCGCATCGGCTACGATGGGGGCAAACCAGGAAGTATGGCCATTGTCATTCAAATGACTAATCTGGTCTGCACGCGCAAGGGCATTGTTGATCCTGCGGACAAGGTTGGGCACACTATTTACCGGATATAGACTCTGATCGGGGTACATATGATAGGCGTTATTGGCATCGGCAGCTACCTGCCATCCGCTGATATAAATGGCTTTTAAGCCTGCTTGCACCTGTTGAATCGCCTGATTGCCTGTCAAGGCTCCCAGCGCCCGAACGAACGGTTCGGTGTTTACCAGATTCCAGAACTTCTCCGCTCCCATGCGTGCAAGTGTATATTCAATCTGAATCGAACCTCGAAGTCGAACTACATCGTCGGCCGTGTAAGGACGAACAATGCCCCGCCAGCGAGGATTCTTAGCCCAGACATTGTTTAAGGCATGAATTTGTTGTTGCTTATCCATAATTTCCTCCATGGTTTAATTCAAATGTTTATAGGCAACAATGGTTAAGAATTCGGTAAAATGATTGTTTTGCACAAGCTCAGCGAGAATTTTTCTGGCAGTTTCAAATTTGCCCTGTGCATATCTTTCTTGCCCAATAACCTCTTTTATTTGCTTTAATTCCTGTGCAAGCAATTTGGTGAAAAGCGCCTCATCAATTTTTTCACCAGTTGCCAGTTTTGCCTGATGGTGATGGAGCCATTGCCAGAGCTGGCTTCTCGAAATTTCAGCCGTGGCGGCATCTTCCATCAGATTATCAATAGCCACTGCACCAATACCACGAAGCCAGGCTTCCAAATACAGAATAGCCACGCTTATGTTGTTCCGGAAGCCATCTTCTGTTATATGCCCCTGCAAACTTCTTACATCCAGAAGGTCATTTGCTGTGACCTGAACATCTTCCCTTAGCCTTTCTTTTTGATGAGGTCGATCACCAAGGATGGCATCAAAAGCCTCTCTGGCGATCGGCACCAGATCCGGATGGGCAACCCAGGTGCCGTCAAAACCATCACCGGATTCCCGCTCCTTGTCCTCTCGTACTTTCGCCAACGCCATTTCATTCATCAGTGGGTCCTTACGATTCGGGATAAAGGCAGCCATACCACCAATCGCATGCGCTCCACGTCTATGACAGGTTTGCACCAGAAGTTCCGTATAAGCGCGCATGAAAGGTACCGTCATGGTAACCTGGGCTCGATCCGGTAGTAAAAATTCGGGATGGTTTCGGAATTTACGAATCATGCTGAAAATGTAATCCCAGCGTCCTGCGTTTAGTCCGGCAATATGATCACGAAGTTCATATAAAATTTCTTCCATTTCAAAGGCTGCCAGAATGTTTTCAATAAGTACCGTTGCTTTGATGGAGCCTCGTGGCAGCCCCAGTTCATCTTGAGCTAGATTAAAGACTTCGTTCCACAGGCGGGCCTCCAGATGATTTTCTAATTTTGGCAAATAAAAATAAGGGCCACTGCCGCGATCGATTAATTTCCTTGCATTATGAAAAAAGTAGAGTCCGAAGTCAAAGAGAGAGGCGGATATGGGCTTACCATCCACCAACACATGCTTTTCAGGTAGATGCCAACCACGTGGCCGAACCAGCAGGGTGGCAACATCATCGTTTAATTGATACTGTTTCCCCTCTGGACTGGTGTAAGTGATAGTACGGTCAACCGCATCGCACAAATTCAATTGCCCCTGCAGGCAGTTTATCCAGGTTGGCGAATTGGCGTCCTCAAAGTCGGCCATAAAGGCATTGGCACCAGAGTTAAGGGCATTGATCATCATTTTGCGATCAACCGGACCAGTAATTTCCACTCGCCGGTTTTGTAAATCATCAGGGATGGGGGCAACTCTCCATGTAGTATCTTCTCGAATGCGACGAGTCTTTTCAAGGAAGTTTGGCATGGTACCCGAGTCTATCTCAGCCTGAATTTCTCTCCGTCTTTGAAGTAATTTTTCTCTTGTCTCCCCAAATTCGCGTTGCAACTTTGCTATGAAATCAAGGGCTTCCGGTGTTAAAATACGTGCACAGTCAGAAGTAAACTCCCCGATAAGTGTTACACTTTCTAATATAGATACTGCGCTTTGTGACATAGAACTCCTCCTTAGGCTCTCTATCCAAATTTTTATGGGAATTGAGAGAAGTCAGAACAACGCTTTTGGCATTCTCACCTCCCAGGGAATGGACTGTTTTGATCAAGCTGGTTGGAAAGTTAAAAAAGGGATGAGAAAATGTCAAGAAAAATAGCGAAAATTCGCTAAAAAATATAAATTCGCCAATAAAGTAATTACGCAAATTATGAAAATTTTAGGTTATTTCGCTGATAGTGAAATAATTTGTGGATTTTTGTGGCGTGGAATCTTATTTTATTGTTTAAGAATTCTGCTGAGGTGTAAAAAAGGGCAAGATACGTTGAAGATTACCAAATAGAAGTGGAGAGGATAAAAATGGATGGAGATAACGTTCGTCTGATCCTCGGTTTCAAAGTGAAGCAATATCGTTTGAAACAGGGCTTATCTTTAAAACAATTGGCTGCCCGCACGGGGCTTTCCATATCGTTTTTAAGCGAGATCGAGAAAGGGAAGAAATATCCAAAGCCTGAGAAAATTGTCCTTTTGGCACGGGCATTAGGTATTTCATTTGATGAATTGGTCTCAATGAAGATGGGAGAAGAGCTAGATTCCCTGAATGCGGTTTTAAATTCTTCTTTGCTGAAAGAATTTCCGTTTCATTTTTTTGGTATTGCACCGGGGGATTTTCTCGATTTGATTACCAGTTCACCGCAAAAAGCCGGTGCTTTCATCCGTACAATTTTAGAAATTGGCAAAGCGTATGACATGCATGTGGAACATTTTTATTTTGCTACTCTACGTTCGTATCAAAAACTCCACAACAATTATTTTGAAGAGATTGAGGTAGCAGCGGAACGCTTTGTACGCGAACAAAAATGGGATATGAATCCACCAATAAAAAAAGAACGTTTTCAAAAGATTCTTGAAGCGGACTATGGTTATGTAATCGATGAACAGACCCTAAACCAATATCCTGAATTGCAAAAATTTCGGTCGGTTTGGGTTGACTCGAAGCCCCCGAGGTTATTGGTGAATGAAAAATTGCTAGCGTCACAAAAAGCATTTATTTTAGGAAGAGAAATTGGTTACAATTATTTGGGACTCAAAGAAAGGGCTATCACGTCCTCATGGCTCAAAGTGCGAAGTTTTGAACAGGTACTCGACAATTTTAAAGCTTCATATTTTGCCGGTGCCCTCATGATAAATCGTGACCTGCTTTATGAGGATATATCAAAGTTTTTTCAAAATCAAAGTTGGGATGGGGAGGCATTTTTAGCTATGATGCGACGCTACGACGCCACACCCGAGATGTTTCTTTATCGTCTAAGCCAAATTATCCCCCGATTCTTTGGATTAAAAGAAATTTTCTATTTGCGTTTTAATAATGCAGCAGGAAGCCAAAAATATCGCCTTACCAAAGAACTCAATATGTCCAGAGTCAATGTGCCTTACGGTATCGGCTTGAATGAACATTATTGTCGACGTTGGCTATCTATTAGTTTGCTGAACAGGTTAGCCGAGCAACAGAAACAGAGGAATGCAAAATTTACCATTATTGCTGCTCAACGTTCTAAATTCATAGAAAGCGATGCAGAGTTCTTTACCATTACCCTGGCTCGTCCATTGGCACTAATCGAAGGGACAAATTCAAGTATGTCGATTGGTTTTTTGATGAACGATGATTTTAAACAAAGGGTACGTTTCTGGAACGACCCTAAAGTGCCAACGGTACGGGTTAATGAAACCTGCGAACGCTGTGGTTTGAACCGTTCCGAATGCAGTGAGCGAGTGGCTCCACCTGAAATTTATCAACAGGTACAAACCCAGAAAGTGAGAGAGAAGGTTCTTGAAGAGATGCTTAAAAATTTCGACGCGATTCCGTAAAGATTTTTGTCATTTTCTTGATCAAACCCGTTTACGGTTTCCTTGGAAGATTTTACTTTGTTTTGAAGTATTCACATTACCATAAAATAATAAAGAGTGCTCTGATGATAGGCTAAGCGCTAAACGGTTGGTTGGTTTCAGCATTTTCACAGAAGGGCTGGATTTGAGCAAAATTTAAGGTTTTCGGGAACGATTGGCGCAGACCGATCTTGTCGACGACGAGTTTGCAGCAATGATTGAAGCGGTTCAATAATAGGGCTATCATTGGGCTCGGGGCAAGATAGCGGTGAACGATGCAACGCTTGTGTCGGCCTGTCGGAGACCGTCGAAGGAGAATGAGCGGTCATGCTTGCAAACGGAGTCGGATGCGCGTACAGCCCCAAGGCCAGCAAATTGGATTTCGCCTAAGGGGGATATGTGGGGGGCAATGATGAGCTGGGGTTTGGAGAACACGCTTGTGTTACGGTTGCAAAGGTTTATGATTTTCAGGCGAATGATACTCGTTTGAAGGATCCAGATCAGGTAGTTTTGTCGATCTGACGAATGACCGTCCTATGCGATTCCTGTCGTTTTACATTTGTGGCGTCCATGCAAAAAGGCTTGACCATGATGTGGCCAAAATTTTAACGCCCCTCAATGGCCTCCCAGGTTAATTGAATCGCAGAACATGGGAGCTAAAAGAAAAATAAAGAGTTCGTCAAAGCTCTTTTATGCAAGAGCCATTGATTCAGATTTGCATGAAGCAAAAATTCTGGTTAAATTACATATTAACAAATTTGTAATTCTAACTTTTCTATTTTGTAAGAGCTGCATAGACAATTTTGAAATTTTACCGAATCGAGTCCCCAATTTTCTCCAGTTTTAAACGAGAAGTCGTAAACATCATCTACTTTATCCCACCATTATAGCCTTCTATTTTTCAAGCAATTGCCTGTCATCACGCTGAGGAGCTTTTGATGAATTTCTCGCTGCATTTCATCAAACGGTTTCTTCTGGCATTTTAATTGCTTTAGGTACTGTGCCCAACAGGATGGACGACCAGAGCATCGTCTCAGGGAAATTGGGGTTGTTCAATTAAGCTGTCTAACACGCACTGCAACCAGGAAAGAGACGACCATGAGGAATCGTCAACCACGGAAGGATGGGATTCGATTTTTGGTTTTTGGGCTGTGGTTGCTCGGAATGATGGGTGGCCTGCAGGCGCAGGGCTATCAAATCTGGAATTCCGCTGATCGACAGTATCCCTGGTCCTCAGAGATCAATCCAGCGATTCTGCCTTTCCATAGCACGCAAATTTCGTTTGGCCTCAAGGTTTATCATTTCGGGTTTCTGCCGAATAGCGCTTTCGGTATTCGTGAAAACCGCATCAATGCCAGTTTTCCGTTTTATTTGCCTTACGACATCGCCATTGGCGGGGCTTTGCGATATTTCAGCGCCGGACTGTATTCGGAAGTGGCGGCATCGGTACTTTTGGGTTACGAAATCTGGCCGGCTTTGTCCATTGGCGCGAAGATCGGGCTTGAGCGTCGCGGTTTTCGTGCCGGAGATTTTGTGGGCTTCGATCCCAACGATCCCCTGCTGAAACGCGGTCTGGCCACGGTAAACCTCAACCTTGGAGTCGGGGCGTACTACGAAATGGACAACTGGCGTTTCGGGCTTGGTGTGGATCATGCCAATCGCCCGAATGTCGGACGACTGAACCAGGCCATTTATCCCCGTGAAATCTCGGCTTCGATTGCTTATCGGTACGGCAACATCACCCCAACGTTGCTGATCCGAGATGATGGCGTGCGCTGGCGATTTGGCATGATCATCACCATGACGAAAAGCTCAGTCGGACAACTGCGCCTTGGCTACGAACACTCCATGCCGATTAAGGTTGAAGCGCAACTTAACCTCAACCGCAACAGCCGTCTTGATTATGTCGTGGACCTGCCGAAGGAAGGCACGCGCGGTGCATCGGCGGGCACGCAGGAATTGATTTATACACATATTCTCGGGCGGCGCCCGGAAATTGGCGAGCCGGTGATCCTGTTCACCACCAACAAGCTGGAAATTCTGGAAGAAACGGTGTACCGCAGCATGACGGCCGACCTGCGTATTGAAGAACTGCGCGCGTTTCCGGAACTTATTCCTGAATACATGAACACTACCGAACCTCATAATGAGAACATGCTGGTTGTGGTCGCCGGGCCGCTGAACAAATTTGAAACCAGAGAAGGTCGGCTCGATCGCCACCGTCGTTTGGCTAAAAGTATTGCCAAATATCTGGAAACAATCCCCACGCTTAATGCCTATCTGTTGGCTGAAGCTAGCACCTTGAAGGACGCACGTGAGATTCAGCGCGCCGTTGCGCGTCTAACAGCAGAAGCCACTCGCGTACAAATTGTCAAGCTGGTCTCCGGTAAGGGAAAATCCGATTTCCGAGGCTTTCAGCCTGGGCGAATCAGCATCGAGCGCAAAAAGCCGAAGCTATCGGCCAGCGAACTTGGAATTTATCTTGAGGTTCCAACCAAGACTCGCAAGACGCTGCACTGGCAGATGCGTATCTTAAATGCCCGGAATGAGCCTGTTGCTACCTTTTTAGGTAGCGGCAGACTGCCATATCGACTCACCTGGAACTGGCGCGACGACCGCGGCCGGCTGGTACAGCCCGGACGATATATTTGCGATTTGCGGATTATGACCACCAGCGGCCGTGAAAGACACGTGGTATCCAAGCCAGTACAGGTTACCCTCATCCGTCGGCATGTGCGCATTCATTTCAAAGGCGACCCAGAATTCAAAACCTCCCAAACCGAGGAAGAAAGGTTTTCGTCCGGCGAGTTGTAAATCTATTGAACTGAGCAATTATGCTTTGAATAAAAGACATGACAATTATTCCATAATCAACAATGGTGGAGAGTCCAATGGTCATGAAATACTACTTTACAAAACTGAAGTGGCATTACCTGGCAATTCTGGTGGTTGCCGGTTTGATAATTGGTTCGATTTCGACCTCCCAAGCGGTCAACAAACGAAAGCAGGCGAAGGCGAAAACGACTCAGAAGGCGGAAGCGAAGCAGAATCAGGATGGGGCCGAAAAGGAACTTTCGGCGTGGGACATCATCGAAATGACCGACTGGCTTTTCTGGCCGTTCGTATTGCTTACCGGGACGGGGATTTTCCTGCTGAGTTACAAAGGCTTACAGGAATACCGTGAAAAGTCCCGGGCAAAATGGCTACTGGAGCAAAAAATCGGCTCCGGCGACATTCGGCGTGTGATTCGCATGGTGCAGACCAGCCAGCCCAACCGCGCTTCACGGCTGATGCACCAGATGATTGCGACGTTCAATAAGACCAAGCGCGCCGAGCCCATTGGCGATGACATTAACGCCTATTTGAATGCCGAACGAGACTCCTTTGAGACCTTCAACCGTGTGCTGGGCTTTTTGTCCGACACCGCCGGAGCACTAGGCTTGCTCGGAACGGTGTGGGGCATTTTTGAAACCTTCCACGCTGGCCGGCTGGATGGTCCAACCATTTTGCAAGGCATGAGTATTTCGTTAGTGACTACCCTGGTTGGTCTCATTATTAGCTTGTTTCTGAACATGGGCGCGACCGGCATCTTTGCCTTCTTCAATCGTCAGTTAAACATGCTGGCCAACCGGGCGGAAGAATTGCGTCAGGCGTTGCTATACCTTGAGGCCAAATCCATGCGGGCGGAAAAGGTAACAGAACCCGAACCGCGCGTACGTACGGTGAATCCCGATCTGACCATGGCAGCCGGCTCGCATCACCGCCGGCCAGCCGCGGAAGTTCCGGTCACCGAGGTGGAGTCGGCGGTGGTCGAAGAAGGAAACGGGTATCTCTAAACCACGCAGGGCGTGAGGAAAAGGCCATGAAATCCATGATACAGTTGATAGCGACATCGTCCGCCGGCAGGTTGGTCCCAATCGCAGCCCTGTATGCGATGCTGAATCTGAACGCACCGCTGTATGCCGGCAGCGAAGCGTGCAAGAGCGGCGAAACCTCGGTGGCGGGAAGTAGCGGCAATCCGCAACTCTGGATGGAAAAGCCGCAGATGGAGCTTTTGGCCGGCACCGCCTTCGAGCTGCGATTCCACGTCGGCGAGCCGAACAATCCGGTGCGCAGCCTGTTCGGCATCAGCTTCGAATTGCGCTATTCCGATGACCAGTACCTGGAATTTGCGCAGCCAACCGAGATATTGAAGGGTGATTTTCTAATGCCGGATGTGTACACCTTTATCCGCCATGAACAGGACCGCAAACTGATTTCGCTGGCCGTGAGCCGCAAACGTGGCGCACCGGGACAGAATGGTGACGGCGTGATTTTGCGCCTGCCGTTGAAACTGGCCGACGAAGCGCCGGAAGGCTGGCAGGTATGTTTTCAGGTCAGCAACATCACGGCCAACGATTCCGTGGGCAATCGCATCGAGATCGACGCCGGGCCGATTTTGTGCCTGAAGGTCATCGCACCGGAAATCGATGTGGTGCCCAATCCGTTTACGCCCAATGGCGATGGTTTCAACGATCGCGTGCGTTTCAAGCGCGATGGCGGCATTCCGTCTGACTGGGTGATTTTGATCATGGACCGATCCGGCAGGATCATCCGTCGCCTGACCGATGGACGGGATGTCTGGGACGGCAGGGATGCGCAGGGACGTCCCATGCTGCCCGGCGCCTATCTGTATAGCATTCGCAAGGGCGATCGCGTCATCCGGCGCGGCCTTCTGGGACTGATTCGGTGACGCATCGTCATGCAGCACAAAGCAGGTACAATCCGTGGGATGATGGGAACGTGAAGGATGGCATAGGGACGACACCATGAACGGCACCAATAACAAACATCGTCACCATGCGCTTGCGCGCACGTTCAACCGAAGCCGGATGGCCGCCTGGTTGGGCATCCTGGCTCTAATTTTTGGCATGACCGGTCCTGGATTGGCACAAATGGATGCCGGAATCGCTGCTGCCGGCCGGATTAGCGCGCTGTCGGGCGTGGCGAACCAGCTCAAATTGCATTATAACCGCGTGAACGCCACCGGCTTCCCGGTGATTGTTTCTTACGTGGTCGTGCAAAACGATTCTGGTTACAACATTGGTGATTTGAACGAAAACCATTTCGTGGTGCATGAAGACGGGGTCCGCGAATTGCCAATCAAGGTCGAAGAGTTGACCGATTCCATTGGCGTGACGGTGGTGCTGGTGATTGACCGCAGCACCAGCATGCGCGGCCAGCCCATTGTGGATGCCCGGAATGCCGCCGTGACATTTGTACAGCTCATGAATAAAAATGACGAAGCGGCCGTGGTCAGTTTCGCCAGCAAGGTGCGCACGGATTACACCTTTACCAACAACAAGGATTCGCTGATCGCGGCCATCCAGGGCATCAATGCCAAGGGCGGCACGGCGATTTTCGATGCGTTGATTCATTCGGCCAAACTGATCGAGACGCGGCAGGGACAACGCGCCATCATTCTGCTGACGGACGGACATGACAAGGATAGCAACAGCACGTTGCAGGAGGCATTGAACGCGGTGAGGCCCACGGGCGTGCCAGTGTTCACGATCGGCCTGAATTTGGGGCGTGGCAGTCAGGAAGAACGCGTATTGCAGGACATCGCCGCCGCCACGGGCGGGCGTTACTACCGCAGCCCCAGTTCGGGTGATCTCAATGATATTTACAAAGCAATTTCGGCCTTGCTGCATCATGTGTATCGCATTACGTACACCACGCACAATCCAGCGCGCGATGGCACGCTACGGCATGTCCGCATCACCGTCAATGCGCTGGGTTCGACATCATCCGATACGGCCAGCTACCGCGCACCGCTGGACCTGGTGACCTTTGCGCTGGCCTCCAGCGATGTGCCGGTGCCCGGCCGTACGTTCACGGTGCAATTGCGCATCCCCGACTCCAGTGTGCCGGTGTATGAGCTGCGACGGATGACATTCCGGCTGAAATTCGATGCGCGCTACCTGCGGGTGCCCAATCCGCTGGCGCAATCGGTGCGCGTGAGCAACCTGTTTGGCAGCGCCGGGGAGCACCGGGTGCAGGTCAGCGTGGATCAGCAGCGCGGCAACATCGATATCACGGTGGAGAAGACTACCGGTGGCCTTATCAATGGATTTGGCAAGCTAATGCAATTCACGTTTCAGGCCGACACCAGTCTGCCGGACCGTTTCCCGCTGGTGTTTTCGCTGCAGAATTTCCAGGCGTTCAATCGGGACAATGTGGCCATCCCAACGGAGACGGTGCCGTTGACCCTGCGGGCGTACGGCTACGTGACTTTCGCGCTGAATTCCGGGGATGTGCTGCGGCCGGGGAAGCCGTTTCGATTGCAACTGGAAATTCCGCCGGACACCAAGTCCCTGCCGGGACTGCAACATTTGAGCTTTATCATCAAGTTCGATCCCACTTATTTGAAAGTGGCCGATCCGCAAAACCAGGCGTTGCGGGGCGGCGTGCTGTTTGGCAGCAACTCGGAATTTCAACTCGATTACAGCGTGGATGCAAACCAGGGGCTGATCAATATGACGCTGTCCAGAAAGGCCGGCTTTACCATGGTGGCAGGACGTGGGGCCCTGGCCGAAATGCGGTTCGATGTCCGCTGGGACATGCCGGACAGCACGGAAGCCGCATTCGAAATTGTGAATCTGCTGGCCACGGACAGCCTGGGATGGAATTTGCCGGTGCAGTTGCGGCATTACCGCGACTGGAGCAACGGCATGACCGTCTGGCCGGGGGACACCAATCACAACGGGGCGGTGGAGCTGAGTGATGTGAACATGCTGGGCATTTATTGGAGCATCCAGGGGCCGGGACGGCCGGATGAACCCGACCCGCTGGCCTGGAAGCCCCAGTATAGTGCCCGCTATCCAAAAAAATGGGCGGCGCACGCCGATGCCGATGGCAGTGGCAGAATCGACGAGCGCGATTTGATACCGATCGGACTGAATTGGGGTAAAAACGTGCAGGCAGGATTTTATAAACAAAATGGAAAATCATTGTGGAACGAACCGCCCACCCCACAGGGTCGCATTGCGGCCTATTTAAAGCGGTTCGACGACAGTCGAGAATATCGCATTGTTCTCGAATATCAAACCGGAGAAAGCCAGGATTTGATGGGCATCACCTTGCGGCTACGCTATCCTGAGCGAACTCGGGTGGTGAGTGTGGAGCCCGGAGAGCTGTGGGCTTCGCAGCCGCTAATGCTGGTGCAGGATATTCCGCAGGAGCAGTTGCTGGCCATCGGGCTGATGCAGCCGGCTACGTCTACCAAGGCCATGTCCGGCGCGGTGCTGATGAGCATCGCCGTGGACCTGCCCGAAGCGGCGCTGAAAGACCTGCTAACGTTTGATTACATCGCTCTGGTCAATGCCGCCGGACAGGCCGTGGAAGTGCCCGTGTCGGAAGCCTGGCGCGATGGCAGCGCAACGGCCGTGCAGACTTTTCAGGTGTTGCCGGCTTATCCGAATCCATTCAACCCGTCCACGCGGGTGCGGTTTGCGCTGCCGCAGGCAGGAGAAATTTGGGTACGCATCTTCAATCTGCGCGGCCAGGCCATTCGCTCCGACCGCTGGCAACAGCCCATGCCCGGATTTTATGAATACCGCTGGAACGGGCAGGATCAGCACGGGCAGCCGGTAGGGTCCGGGGTTTATTTCGCCCATATTTATGTCAAACTGCGCGACGGGCAGACCTATCGGGCCAAACAAAAATGGACGCTGTTGAAATAAAGGATTCGGGCGATGGAACACAAACGCGAGTATGTGGAAAGCAAACGCAACAATTTGATGATCCGTCTGATCGACATCGTGTTCATCCTGCTGTTCGGATTTATCGCGGTGTCGCAGATCAGCAATGCGGAGGCCATCGATCCGGCCAAAAGCACCGAAGCCAAGCAGGGGGCGCCCGACGGCGCGGTGATCCTCATCGTGGGCGTGCATGCCGATGGTATGTTCACGGTGGATCGGGATTCGAAAAGATTTCGCCGGTTGCGCGACCTGCGGCGCTATCTGGTGGCGCTGCAATCCGAACTGCGCGCGGAGGGGAAAGACCTCGGCGTGCGCATCCGGGCCAACTGGGACGCGCCGACCCGCTACAGCATGCAGGTGGCGCGCCTCTGCCGCGACCTCGGCATTCCCAAAGGGTTGGATGTGGTGCGGGTGCTGGATAAATAACAGGACAAAAGGAGCAAGCCCATGTCCACGATCTGGATGCATGGAGGTGGTGAGACGTGAATAACAATCGCCTGATGATCCGCCTGATCGATGTGGCGCTGATCATTCTGTTGGGATTTATCGCCATCAGCCGGTTGAAAACCGAGTACGTGGATTTGCCCGCGCCCGGCGATGCGGAGCCACCACGGATGCGGATGCACATGGCGGATTTGCACGTATACCGCGCCCGTTATGTGCTGGTTGACGGCCGCCGCAAAAAGCAGGTGCGCGATCTCGATAGCCTGGAACGGCTGCTGCAACGAACCAAAACGGTCTATCGACAAAAAGGCGCGAAACTGGTGATGAACATTCAGCCGCATCGATCCAGCATCATGCAGGACCTGATCGATGTGCTGGATGTCTGTCAACGGAACCGAATTGAGAAGAACCTGAACTATGACCGCATTAACTGAATACATCGCGAAGCAGGATCGACTGCTGAATCTGTCGCTGGCCATCACCGTCGGCGTCCTGTTGCTGATTTTTATCATTATGCAATTGCTGTCGTTCATTCCGTTACAGATGGATGACGACCGTGAGAAGCAAATGGTGGTGCAGGAACTGGTAAAACTGCGCTTTGACAAGAAAAAACAAAAGGCGCCGGTGCAGAAATTCAGAGGCCGTACGCGGCAGAACACCCGGCCGAAAAAATCGGTGAAGGTGTCGCGCAAAAAAGCCTCCAGGCGGTCGAAGCCACAGGTGAATGTAGAAAAGCTGTTACAGGAATTCAAATCCAAGAAACTGGTGGCCAACAAAACCACCAACCGCCGCACCGTGGTGAAAGTGCCTTCGCCGCCGAAATCCGGTGTGAGTTTGAATGTAAAGCGGCAAACGCGCGGCGTCACCGATAATTCGTTGAAGACGCCGTTCAGGAGCCGGCCGGCGCGCCGACCCAGTGGCAGAAAAGCCGTTGCCGGGGTGGTTTCGGGTGCGGCGGTGGAGGTTGGTGCGGTGTCGCCAAATCTGGCCAACGTTACCTCGGTCAACGGCTCCGGTTTTCGATCGGCCAAAGGCATGCGCGCCACGCGCAGTGCGGGCAGTGGCGCCGGCAGTGCGCAAATATCCCTGCCCACCGGCGAGGGCGGCGGCAGCGAGGCCACTATCGATCTGCATGCATTGATCAAATGGATGAAAGAACATCCCGGTCCCATTCCCAAGTTAGTGGCGCACGAGATGGGCCATGAGCGCGGCGACCTGTCCTCAAAGGTGTCGTTCCGTTACCGTGGCCGGCAATATACATTCTTTTTGTCATGCAATGAGCACGAATTATTTTTACGTGTGTGTCTTGTGGAAGGCAACGATTTCATTTTACTCAAGGATAGCGGCATTCAGGAAGAGAGTCACTTTCTCACTATCGGTGATGTCATCCGCCGCCGCGGCCGCATCGAATCGTTGATTAGCTCGCGCAAAGCTCCTGGCGATCGCGCGGATCAGTTTTATTCGATTTTCTGGGCGTGGTGGCAAACGGTAGAGAAAAAATAGCAGGTTAAATTTGAGCAACAAAAAACCGACCGGAACCGAACGTTAGCGGCAATGAACAACAAAGGGATGGCGATTATGAAGGTGAGGGATTACCGCTGGTTTGCGCTGCTGAGCTTTGGTATGGCGCTTATTCTGCTGTCGGCCTGTGCTTTGCCGCTGCGGCGGCCCACGAAGCGGGTGCTGCGCGTGCCACCGGGCCTTGATAGCACCACGGTGGTGCAGGCCAATCGGCTGGCCAATGAGAATTTCGTTTCGGCACGCCGAGAAAACGAAGCCAGAAAACACGCCGAGGTCGGCAAAAAGAGCCTGAAACGCGTGGATGATTTCTGGGCGTATCTTGAGCAACGCGTCGAGCGCAATCCGATGTCTGCAAGCGAGCAGGCTCAGTTCGACCGCGAGATGGCCAAGGGCGCGCAGGCGCTGCAGCGCTGGAAAGCGCTGACCAAGAATGGCACTGATGAACGAGCCTTTCAGCGGGCGCTACAATATTGCTTGAAAGCGCAACAGCACCTGGAAACCGCCGTGCGGCTGAATCCGTTTGACAAAAATGCCCGTCTGTTGCTGGCGGTGACCTACTACAACCTGCAAAACATCTTCGGCCAGGATCAAAACTTCAAGAAGGCCGTTGAAATTCTGGAGCGCTTAACCCGCATTGAAAAAGGCGAGCATGACCTGTTCCGGCTGCTGGCCGAAAATTACATGCAGCTCAAAGACTACCGCCGGGCGCTGGAAAATTTCGCCCGCGCCGAAACCGTGCTAATCAAAACCAGCTTTGAAGCGCCACCGGATACCGCCACGCTGTTCTATTACGCCTACATGCAGGGCGATATGTACGCGCGGCTGTACAATGCACCGGCCGCGGTGAAAAAGTTCGCCATGGCCAAAACTTATGCGCGCACGGAGCAGGAGCGCAAGGATGTGGAAAACTACCTTGCGTGGATCAACTGGGATGGCGGCAATATTCGCGCGTCCGAAGTCTGGGATGAAATTCTGGCGCTGGAAGCGAAGAAATCCTACGACCGCATGGCGCGGTTATGCAAAAAACTGCTGCCGAAGTTACAAACCAAAAAGGCCAAACTGGCGGTGCATCACAAACTGGCCGTGGTCGAATTTGAGTTTCTCAATCGCAAGGAAACGGCGGTGGAGCGCATGAAGGCCGTATATGAGGCGCTCGGGGCGGTGGCGCAGAGCCGAAACCGGCCGCCGGAAGTGCAGCAGTATCTGGACACCTATGGCGCCATGCTGTACCGAATGGGCGTGGATGCGCTGGAGCGACAACAGAAAAAACTGGCGCTGGCCTATTTCACCAAATCCATCGAGTTCGACTGGAATCAGGTGGCTAAATCGTACGTGGAGATGGTCACGCTGCTCTGGAACAGCCCGGAAAAAGCGATCTATTTCGGTGAAAAAGCGCTGGCGCATGCCGAGGGCGCCTTGTCGAGCCGGGAATCCTGTGAGTTGCTGTCCCTCATGGTGAAGGCGCACAAAAGCGCCGGGCTCTACGACAAAGCGCGTGACTATTTTCAACAATGGAAACAGTGTCGCATGGAAAACAACGTCGGGAGTGAATGATGAAAGGAATTCGTTGTTTGATTCTGGTGTTGATCGGCACGGCCGTGGCGCCCATCGTCTCCGCGCAGACACAATCGGGAGTGCTTGTGGATCAGGTGCTCATGCAGAACGCCACGGTCACGAATCCACGGCTGATCCGCTTTTTCGCCGAGGATTTCATGATCCCGGAAGAAAAAATCGACAAGATGGTGATCTACGATCTCACCGGTGACGGTTTCGGTGAAGGAGATCTGGCGCGCACGTTCCCCGGTGGCAAGTTTTATCTGATCACGCCGACCGAAAACGCCCAGCGCATCATGAACGGCTGGAGTTTCGGCGGCAATGTCAAGTTTACGGCGGACAGCGATGATCCACCAGAGCTGTTCGAGAATGCGCCGGATTCTGTACGCGCCATGGGCGGTATTTTTGCCGCCTTGCTGCGGGGCCTGCGGCGCAATTACAAAGGCCAGCCGATCAAATTGCATCTGGAACAACGCAACGGCGTGACCTCGGTGGAACTGTGGGGCTACGATCCGCGGTTGATGATCTATCAGCCGCCGCCGGTCAACAAAGTCCCCGAGCAGGTGCCGGTGATGAAGCTGATTTACCTGGAAAAGTCCATCGTCGATTCGGTGTTTACTGGCGAAGTCCGGCCGAAGGGTGGATTTTAGTGAAAATTCTTTGAAGCCATGAATTCACGCGGGCCAGGCACAGGATGTGGCCAGCGTGTTGGCAGCTACGATTTTTCCCAGGCAGCTCCCGTACTATTGTTGTAATCCCTCCCCCCATGCGAGCGAGCCCGGAACACGGGCTCGCTTTTTTAATAGGTGACAACCACGCTGGCAGGGTTCCCAGTCCCTGCCAGCGTGAATCAATGCCATTCCAGAAACCGGTCCATCAACCGCTGCTTTTCGGGGATAGACGATAATAATTGATCTTCTTATGCAAATTCGTCCGGTCGATGCCGAGAATACGCGCGGCGCGGCTGATGTTCCAGTTCTGGCTGCGCAAAATGGCCAGAATATAATCCCGCTCCACTTTTTCCTTCATGGCTTTGAGCGTCAGCGGCGCGGTGGCGTGGGCATCGATCCGCACCTCGGGAATTTGCAGGTGCAGCGGCAAATCTGCCACCGTCACCACATCCTGCCCGGTCATGATGATCAGCCGCTCGATGATGTTCTTCAGCTCACGGATGTTGCCCGGCCAGTCGTACCGCTGCAGCACCTCCATGGCCTCGGGCGACATGCGGATTTGCCGGTAGCCGTTTTCCCGGCAATAGCTTTGAATGAAATGCTCCACCAACAGCGGAATATCCTCGCGGCGCTCTCGCAGCGGCGGCGAAACGATGGGAATGACGTTCAGCCGAAAATACAAATCCTCACGGAACCGGCCCTGCCGCACCTCTTCCTCGAGGTCCTTGTTGGTGGCAGCGATCACGCGCACGTCCACCTTTTCGGTTTTCCGGCCGCCGACCTTCTCGAACTCGCCCTCCTGCAACACGCGCAGCACTTTGGCCTGCACCTTCAGGCTCATATCGCCGACTTCATCGAGGAAAAGGGTGCCGCTGTCGGCCTGACTGAATTTGCCCTCGCGTGTTTCCACCGCGCCGGTGAATGCGCCCTTTTCGCTGCCGAACAGCTCGCTTTCGATCAGCTCTTCCGGGATGGCCGCGCAGTTGACGCGCACAAACGGCTTGTCCCGGCGGCGGCTGTTTTCGTGGATGGCGCGCGCGATGAGTTCCTTGCCCGTGCCGCTTTCGCCGAGAATGAGCACGCGCCCGTCGG
This sequence comes from Candidatus Zhuqueibacterota bacterium, assembly GCA_030950365.1. Lineage (GTDB taxonomy): Bacteria > Zhuqueibacterota > Zhuqueibacteria > Zhuqueibacterales > Geothermadaptataceae > Hydrothermovivens. Next base: position 56,777 of record JAUZRQ010000040.1, read on the forward strand.
TGGGAGCGACCTTTTGGATTTGCTCCCGGATGGTTTGCATGGCAGGGCTGCTGCCGACCATCTCATAGCGGCCGCTCACCGTGCGGCGCAGTTGCGCATTTTCGCGCTGCAATTGATGCTGCCGCAGCGCATTTTTGATCGCCAGCAACAGTTTTTCTTTGTGGATGGGCTTTTCGATGAAATCATACGCGCCGTAACGGGTGGCCGCCACAGCATTTTCGATGGTGGCATAGCCGGTGATGACGATGCTCACCAGCTCGGGGTGATCCTGCTGCAATTTTTTGAGCACCTCGAGGCCATCCATGTCCGGCAGATTAAGGTCCAGCAGCACGAGATCGATGGCGTCCTGACTGAGGGTACGAAACGCCGCTTCGGCGCAGTCTGCCGTGCGCACGGCGTAGCCCTCGCCGCTGCAGATAATCTCCACAGAGCGCCGGATGTTTTTTTCGTCATCAACCACAAGCAGGGTTTCCGAAGGCATGTTGACTCCACAACAAGATTGGTTTTCGTTTCAGTCCTCGTGTCCTGGCCAAAAACGCTCCCGCTCTCCCGATATCGACGTTTGGGAGTGCGAATGGTAAGGCCGGATTGGCGCTATCCCGTTACCGGCAGGCGGATTTCAAACCGCGTCCACTCGCCGGGCTGGCTATCTACCGCAATATGCCCGCCGTGTTCCTCGATGATGCGCCGCACGATGGCCAGGCCCAGGCCCATGCCGTGTTTTTTGGTGGAAAAATACGGCTCCCAGATCTTCGCCCGGATGTCTTCCGGGATGCCGGTGCCGGTGTCTTCGATCCACAAAAGCACCTGGTCATCGGCCATGCGCGTGGTGATGCGGATGGCGCCGCCGCCTTTTTTCTCCAGACTCTGCAACGCATTTTCAATCAAATTGATCAGGACGCGGCGAAGCTGATCGGGATCGAAGCGGAAGCGAGGCACGTTTGCACCAAGCTGCATTTGAATATTCGCATCCGGATACAGGCGGATGATGTCGTGGATCAGCTCGTTGAGATCGCCATCGAGGCGCTGCAGCTCCGGCATGCGGGCAAATTCCGAAAACGCGCGCACCAGGTTCTGCAGCGATTTGATCTCGTCGTTGATGATGGCGCTGCATTCCTGCAGCAGTCTGCGGTACGACTCGTCATCACCGGCGTACTTGTCGCGAAGCTGCTGGATGGTCAGTTGAATCGGAGTAAGCGGGTTTTTGATTTCGTGCGCCAGCACCCGCGCCATTTCTCGCCACATGGCCATTTTTTCCAGCGCAATGACCTGCTGCTGCTTCTCGTGCAAATTCTGCACCATGAGGTTGAACGATTCCGCTAACTGGCCCAACTCATCGCGCGATGACACGCTGACCCGGTGCTCCCAGTTGCCGGCGGCGACCTCCTGTGTTGCGGCGGCCAGTTCCCGGATCGGCCGTGAAATCCGCCGCGACAGCGCGATGCCCAGACCGATGGAAATCAAACTGATGGGAATGTAGATCACAAAAAAGGCCATCAGAAAGCTGCGCTGCAAATCCTCGCGGAAAAAGCCGAGGGTTTTGAACATCTGGTTGACATCCACAATCTGTTGAAAACGCGAGGTGAAGCCAGCATCCAGTCCGCGGGTTAGCACCAGCAGGCCGGCACCGTTGCGAAGCGGCACTGCCGCGGAGATGAACTGTGGCTGCTGCGGATGGTCGATGATCTGCGGCCGGGCTTCCTGCAGCAGTGGATGGATACGGTTCATGAACAGCGACGGAAAGCTCGCCGATTCGGTGGCGCGCTCGAAGACCAGCGTGCCTTTACGGTCATAGAGCTGCACGCGCATTGGAAGCGAATCGGGCAGGGCACCTGCGAGGGCTCCGGTCATCGACCAGTCGTTGCCGCGCGCGCCAAAACGCTCGGCCACCATTTCGGCCTGCCGCAGCGTCTGCTGTTTGTATTCCGAAAGCAGCCTGCGGGACAGTTGTGTGGCATTTTCCAGCGCCTGTTCGACTTTGGCGTTGAAGCCCACCTCGAGACTTTTCTTAAAAAAATCATTGACTACGAAATACAGCGGCAGCACCGGCAACAGCGATACGAACAGAATGGCCAGAATGAGTTTGGTTTGAATGCGAATCATTTTTGCACATCAGACAAAGTGAAGGTGGTCTCGACCCACCGGGACGTTCGACCGCGGCCCGGACGGTTGCCCATGAAAAAGGAAATTAGCCGGCTGATGTTGAACTTGAATCCGCTGGCGCGCTCTTCGGAGGTGATGTCGTCCTCTTTCTCCGAAGCCTCGAGCCAGCCGGACAACTTCTGGTTTTGCCGGAAGGATACCGGCAGCACTGTCGCGCGTAGCTTTACCGTGTAGCGCGCCAGCCGGTCCAGCCGATGGAGTGTGGTGATCAGCATATCGGTGCAGCGGCTGATGCGCGCAAGCATGGCGTCGAAGCGGGTGAAGACCTCGGTGGTGTCCTCGTACCGGATGGCGTAGCGTTCGGACCAGATGTCATAGGTCAGGGTGCGGAAGAATGTCTTGCGCAAAATTTCGCCCCTGCCGCGCAGCAGCCGGATTTCAAACTCCACCGCCGCCGGCAGGCCGCTCTGGATGATGCCTTTGATTTTCTCGTTGATCAGGTTGTCGGCGCGAAATTCCAGCACCAGATGGCCGTCGTTGGCGCGCACCCGCAGGTCCCGAATCTGAATTGGCTGCTTCGTTTCGCCGGCGATCGCCTCGCCGAACAGGGACAACACTATCAGACACAGTGCGAACCGCCGCAGCCTGTAGCCATGTGTTTTAGAAGGCATGTCCTAGCGAAAGGTGGAGTTTGAAATCCTTGTCTTCGAATTTATTCAACGGGAATGCAAAATCGAACCGCATCAGGCCGATGATTGGCAGCTTGAAGCGGAAGCCAAAGCCGACGGAGCGGAACATGGTTTCGTAGCGAATGGCCGCGCCGGTTTGCCAGATGCCGCCGATATCGAAAAACAGCACGCCCACCGCGGACGGCCGGCGCACGCGGCTGCCGGAAAAGGGCAGACGCAGCTCGGCCTGGCCAAGCAGCAACGTGTTGCCGTATCCCACCGGAGTGAGGCGGCGTTCGGAATAGCCGCGCAGCGAATTGGCGCCGGCAAGATAGAAACGCTGGTAAAACGGCGCGTCATCGCTGGCGTGGGTGAAGCGGGCATGCAACGCCACCACCGCCATGCCAGCCATGCGCTGATAAAACCGCACGTCCGCCAGATAGCGGTTGAAATTGACATCGCTGCCGAGTTCTTCATGCGCCTTCTCGAACGCCAGCGCGCCCCACAGCCCCGAGGTCGGATAGTGAACGTTGTCGCGGAAATCGGCCTGCAGGCCGAGGGCAAACGCGGCCACCCGCGTGGCCTGCAGATCGGCACGCAGCGCGCGCGGAAAGCGGTTGGCTGTGAGCACGGAATCGAACTGCGTGTAGCGCGCCTGCGTGCTGGGAGTGTACGTGGCTCTGCGGTATTCGAAAAAGAAATAGCGCAGCAAGCCGTGGTTGCCGCCCAGGCGCAATTTAGAACCGTTCATCTCGACCTGCTGCACCAGTTCCTGCGCATTGATGTAATGAATGAAATCGCGACTGCCGCCGTATAGCTCAATACCCAGATTCAATGCATCATCAAAAATGGATGGATGGGAATAGGTAAGACGGAGCTTGCTCACGCGATCGCCGAGGACGAATTGAATGCCCCAGAGCTGGCCACGCCCCAGCATGTTGTCAAATCGGACGCTCAGCGGAACGAAATACCAGCCGTCGAGATCACTGTGGCCGCCCTCAAACTGCACATATGGCCAGCGCCGTTCCTCGACTTCCACTATCACAATGATTTTGCCACGCGCACTTCCGGGCCGGGTGTAAATTTCCACCTGTTTGAAAAAGCCGGTTTGCATGAGCCGGGTCCAGCTACGCTCGATGTCGGCGGCGGTGATGCTATCGCCGAGGCTGAAGGTGAGGTAGCGGTAGATGACCTGCGGCCGGGTTTTCTTGCGGCCCAACAAGTCGATGCGCTCGACCTCGAGTCGCGGGGCGGTTGTGGGACTCTGCGCGCCGGCCGGGCCATTTGTTGCCAGTAGTAGGCCGGCATACAAAAAAAAGGAGAGCAAAACCTGTTTGAACATCATCGACTCGGAATTGCGCGGTTCAGAACTATTGTGGTTTTTTATGTTGCGACAAAGTTTTTGGGATTTTATAAAATCGATTGCATAGCATCACAACTTATAGAAAACACTGTAGCGCCGACCAGTGATTGAACTGATAGGCATTTTCTATAACCGCTGAGAACGCGGAGATCGCAAAGAGGCCTTTTCTGCGGCCTTTGCGCACTCCGCGGTGATTGCAATGGATGCCAAAACCATTCATCCACGATCCGCGTTGATCCGTGGCTTAAATCAAAATGACCAGCGCAAAAAGTGCAAATAATTTCAAATTCCCCAAAATGGACATCCGTGCTCATCTGCGTCATCCGCTTTGTCCGTGTTCTATTGTAAACCGTCGCCATTGAAATTCCCCTAAATCCCCCCTGCGCGCCCTGCGAGAGAATGATTTTTTCTTCACAGCGATTCACAACCCGAAATCCGGTTCAAAGTAAGCAAAAACAATCCAACGAGCAAGAAAAAGCTTGCGTGGCCTACAAAACAGCGCAACCCGCCAGGCCGCATAGACCTGGCAGGTTGCAGAAAACGCGTCGCAAGGTTACGCCTTCGAGGAGCAGAGACGCTGTTGCCAATTTACATGCCCCCGGCCGAGCCATCCGGGCCGACCGTGACCGATTGTTCCTGGCCGTTTTCGGTGACCGTGCCTTCGCCCGAACCGTCCGGATTGAAGTTGATCATGCCGCTGACGATGGGATCCTCGCCACGATCATAAGCCGCCCGCGATTCCCAGATCTGAAACTCGAGCCGGGCGCTGCCGTCAGCGAAATAATCGATCTTGAATTTGGTGTAGGTGCCATCCGGGTCGGTCCATTCGCCACTCACGCGGTCGATATCCAGCCCTTCCTCGATGACCAGAATACCGTGGCTGCCATCACTCTGGTTAATCTCCAGCCGGGTGATTTTCTTGCCGTTCTCGTAGGATTCATCGAACTTCACCGTTTCCGACAATTTGCTGCCATCTTTGAACTCCACGGTTTTTTCGAATGAGCCATGCATGGTCGAATCGGCGAAATCGAGCGTGAAATTGCCGGTCTCGTAAATTGACTTCGGATCGCTTCCCTCCGGGAAGGTGGTGCGTTTGGTGAAGCTGCCCACGCCGTCATCCTCGGGGCTGTCAAACGTGCCTTCGATACGGGTGCCAAACCGGCGCACTTCTTCGAACGTGCCCTTGCCATCCGCGGTGAAGGTAACCTTCTCGCTGCTCTGCGTGCCGTCGTTGTACTTCACGACCTTGGACCACTCGCCTCCCTGATCCGTCGTCAAGCGGGCATGCTCGACCGTCTGCTGAATCAAACTGGATTCGGCATAATCGATGCGCTTGTCGAATTCGCCGCCCGTGGGTTCGGTGCCGGGAGCGTAATCATCGAGCTGTACGCGTGCCCATTCTTCCACCATGTGGTGGCCCACTTTGTACTGCTTCAGCTCTTCAAATGACTCGATGGTGTCATCGGACTCATCATCCAGGGTCTTGTTCAAATCCAGCTTCACCGTCGCAGAATCGTATTTGATCTGGTGCCGGTCGTCGAAATCGAATTTGATGGCTTCGAAGCGCGCTTTGCCAGTGTCGAAATCATAGTACAGGCGAACGCGTTCGGTATAGCCGGCCATTTTGTCCTTTTGGGTGATTTCCCAGATCAGCGAATCGGACATAGCGCCCAGAACTTTGTTGCTGCGGCGTTGATTGAGTTGGTACGCCCGCAGCACATGCTGTTTGACCTGTTGCGCCTGTGCGGATAGCGAGCCGATGTTCTGCGCCCCGGGCTGATCCACCTGCAAAATGGCATTTGGTCCGCGCAATACCTCGGTGACTTGCTTCACTGTGCTAACGGTATTGTAAATCTCGGCGCTGTTCTGAACGGCCTTGCTACTCAAATCAGAATCGTTGACGTTGGTAGGATCGGTGGGATTGGTTTCGCATCCCCAGATCACTCCCAGCGCCAGCAGTATTCCGGGCAACAGGGGGTGTTTCATCTTCAACATGGTAACCTCCTGCAAGGTTATGGGTTCAACACTGAATTGGCTTACCGCGGTCAAGCATTACTTCCGAACCGCTTATATATCAAGAACGGTGCCAAAAATGAGGAGACGGTGTAGATGATTGAAAAACAAAAGGATAAAGCGATCTGATTTGATGCAAGAGGCTCCCGAAAAGCGTGAGAAATCGCTACAGATGTAGTGAAAACACCACAGTACGCTTCCAGCACTTCTGGCTATAGGGCGTTTTCCCAGTCAAATACACAGCCCCTAAAGATACCCTGGAGTTGTTGGATACAAATAAAAAGGCCGGAGTCCATGGACTCCGGCCTGGGAAAGTTCTCGACGATGAATAGGTCAGAACAAGCGAATAATGCTGAGTTGCAGATATTTGCCCGGATGCTTTTTGATGTCGTTCAAAATCGTTTGCGCTTCATTCAGGGTGGAATTCAGTTTTTCGTACAGTTCCTGGCTCTTGATCGCTTTGCCGACCGTGCCGTTTTCGTTTTCCACCTCGGCCAGCAACCGGCGGGTCACCGTCAGCACGCTATCGAGATTGGACAGGGTGTAGCGCATTTGCGAGGCCAGCGAGGCCACATGGATGGTCGTGCTGTCGATGGCCACCCGGTTGCGCTGCCAGTAGCCGCGCAGTTCGGTCGTAATCGCATCAAAGTTGCGGATCGAGCTCTGCAGTTCATTCATGTTGCGCCGCAGCCCGTCCTGAATCTGCGCCGAAATGTTGCGCGCGAATTCCAGCGTTTCGGCAAAGTGTTTTTGCGTTTCGCGACTGAACGCCGAATCCATGGCGGCATTCACTTTGTGCAAAAGGACATTAAGCTGGGCAATCAATTCCGATACCGGTCCGCCCATATCCGCGATGTCGTTGATGTATTCGCCTTTGATCACATCGCCTTCGCGCAGGGTTTCTTCCGACACACCGGGTTTGAGATCGATGTATTTTTCGCCAATCATGCCAATGCTGCGGATAGCGGCACGCGAGTCTTTGGGGAAGGGGATATCGCCGTTGAGCCAGGCCTTGACCCGGACATAGCCGTTGTCCAGCCGCATTTCCCGCACCCGTCCCACCTTCAATCCGGACACGGTGACCATATCTCCGCGCTCCAGTCCGGTGATGTCCTTAAACACCATGTACACATGAAAACCTTTCTGGCGAACCGGAATTTCGCGCAGAAAAATGTAGCCATACACCGAAACCACGATGGCGACGATGATGACCAGGCCAACGATGACCTCGTTGGTAAATTTTCGTTTAGTTGCCATTGGAACCTTCCCTCACTACCTTATTGGGTCTTTAGCTTCAACAATCGCACCTGCCGATCTTTAAGCCGGGTTGGGCAGGTTGAATAGAAGTTCATGCCCCCGTGCGGCTATCAGGAAACTGCGCACAGTGGGTTCAGAACATTCCAGTAACTCCATTGGAGTGCCGTAAAAGCGAATCGTGCCTTCCAGCATGGCCACCTTGTCGGCAATGCGGAAGACGCTATGCAAATCGTGGGTGACCACGATGGATGTAATTTGTAATTTTTGGTTGAGTTCAATGATCAGTTGATTGATGGCGTCGGCGCGCGGTGGGTCCAATCCCGTGGTCGGCTCGTCATACAACAGCACCTTTGGCCGAGTGATGATGGCGCGGGCTATGGCCACGCGCTTTTTCATGCCACCGCTGAGTTCCGAAGGATACTTGTCCTCCACATTTTTCAGCCCCACCAGCTCCAGCGATTCGATCGTGCGTCGTTCGATTTCCTCTTCGGGATAGTCGAAATGCCGGCGCAGGCCCATCGACACGTTCTCGCCGATGGTCAGCGAATCGAACAGCGCGGCGCTTTGAAAGACCATACCCATTCGCTTACGCACATCATTGAGCTGCTGTTTCGACAATTCTGCAATATTGACGCCGTTGATTAAAATTTTGCCTTCGTCCGGCTTCAAAAGCCCGATCATGTGTTTGAGCAGCACGGATTTGCCGCAACCGCTGCCACCGATGATCGCTGTGGTCTTGCCCTTTTCGATGTGCAGGCTGACCCCACGCAGCACCGGCTGGTCGTCGAAGCTCTTTTTTACATTGATGATCTTAATCATTGCATTCGATCTCTGACCGTTGATCCCAATTCTTTCGGGTTACGAAAGTATGATTTTGGCCATGACGTAATCCAGCGTCAGGATCATTAAACAGGCGATGACTACGGCTTTGGTGGTGGTGCGGCCGACGCCCGCGGCACCCTGCTCGGTATTAAATCCTTGATAGCAGGCAATCATAATGATGGAGAAACCAAAAATGAACGCCTTGGACAGCGGCAGCGCAAAGTCCTTCCAGGTGGCGTACAATTTGGCGCCTTTGAAAAACTCGAACGTCGTCAATTCGGTGAGGTTAATGGCGGTCAGCCAGCCCGATACAAACGCAATCAGTGCCGAAAACACCGTGAGCACCGGCATCATAATGAGCCCGGCTAACAGGCGTGGCACCACCAGGTACGAAACCGGATTAAACGCCATAGCCTCGAGGGCATCAATCTGCTCGGTGACCTTCATGGTGCCGATTTCCGCCGCGATGGACGCGCCCACCCGTCCGGCCAGCACCAGCGCAATCATGGCCGAGGACAGCTCCTGCATCACCGCCTTTTCTACCACCGTACCGGCAATATACAGCGGAACGGTCTGCGTAAACTGGGTTACGGCCTGTAATGCGATAACCATCCCCATGAAAATTGAAATGTAAACGACGATCGGCAGCGACATTACGCCGATGTGCATCATTTGCGGAACAACATGGCCAGAATAGGTGCGGACGTCCGTAATGGAGATGATGGTCTGGTAGACTAACTTGCCGAAACAGCCCACATGATACAGAAAATTGTATGTCGTATAGGTGATAAACCTGGGAATTCTTAACATGGTTTCTATTAGCTAGCATTTCTCTATGGTTCGCCGGCATCCGACCGGAATACACACGCAGATCGACATTTGCATAGTGTAACATCCAAAGCTAACTAAAATATAGACAATCTGTATGTTTTGCAAGTAAAAATTCGTACAAAGAAATATTTTTTAAGTTTTTTTAATAATCGTCGTGTCTGGCATGATATTTTAGCCTTTTTCATTTGCCATTTAGGAACTTCCCTTTTTATATTCAAACCTTACAATCGTCAATCTATTTCGGAGCACGCTATGCCGTTGCAGATTTATGACGAACACGTTCATCTGCGTCCGCATCAGGAACCGCTTCCCGCGCATCGACTGCAGCCCATGATAGACGCCGCCCGCGAACAGGGCGTGATTCTTGGCGTGCGCGAACACGCGCCACTGCCGGAAAAATATCAGGTCGGGCCCAACCGTGATTACTTTTTTGCCATGTCGCCGGATGAGCTCGATGGCTTTTTGTTGCAGTTTCACGGCACTGATGTGGCCTTCGGCCTCGAAGTCGATTATTTCCCGGACGCCTTCGACGAAATCCGGCAGACGGTTGAGGCCATTCTCGACCGCGCGCGCAGCATGGGACTGGTCATCGGTGGTCTGCACGGCTCGGTGCATCTCCTACCCGGCGAGATTGACGACATTCCCGGCAAGCCGCCGGGTCTGGGCGTGGTGATGTGGGACGACACCCGGGAGCATTTCGAACAGCTCATCGAAGCGCGCGGGCTGCCGGCGATCATCGAGGACTACCACGATTGGCTCATCGGGCTGATCCGCACAGGCTTTTTCCAGACCCTGAGCCACATCGACCTGCTACGCAAGTTCGACCGTGCGGATGAGCGTGGGCGCAGTGTGTATTTCGCCGATTACGAAAACCTGTACGAAGAATCCATGTTCGACGTTCTGGCCGCCGCGGCGGAGTGCGATATGGCCGTTGAGCTGAACACCCAGGGCCTCGACCGGCCGTACGGCCGTCCGTTTCTATCGCAAAAGGCGCTGGTCTATTGCCGTCAGAAACAGATTCCGGTGGCGTTTGGCTCCGATGCCCACCGCCCGGCTGAAATCGGACGGCATTTCGAAACCGCCGCGCAGATGTTCGCCGAAGCCGGCATCGAACGGCTGGTGTATTTCCGGGATCTTCGACCTCATTACTGGACGTATGCCTGAGCATGAAATTAATCCGCTGGACAGGGCTGTGCGCAGCGGCTGCCGTGCTGCTAGGTGCGTCGATGGTGAGGGCGCATCAGATGTACACCTGCTATACCGGCATCACCATGCGCGGGGATACGCTGCATCTCGAGTTGATTTTCGATACCACCGATCTGCAGCGGGTGTTCGGTCTGGCCGGGGCCGACTCGCAGGCCATTGCCGCGGGCGCATGGGCACAGGATTTTGTGCGCATGATCGACTATATGCAATCCCGGATCGAAGTGCGCGTGGATTATTTGCCACTGCAGATGGGCTTTATCGACCATGCCGTTTCCCGCGATGGGCAGGGCAATGTGTTCGTGCACTTCCGGTTCCGTTCGCCGCCACTAAAAAATGCCACAGCCCTTAACGCAAAGTTTCTCTTCTTCGACGATTTCGGGGAGCGCTTCAAGAACCTCATCAAAGTCGTTCACGGCGAACAGTTGCATCAATACGTGACCTTTGCCGATCTGCCGACCATCCGGCTGCAGCTCGGCGACGAGGTCGATCTTGGCCGGCAAATTGTCACGTTCATCCGGCTCGGCATCGAGCATATTTTCATCGGCATCGATCACATCCTGTTCCTATTTGGATTGCTGGTGCTGGGCGGGCGTTTCTGGCATCTGGTGAAAATTGTCACCTCTTTCACGGTGGCGCACAGCCTGACTTTGATCCTGGCGGCGCTGGGTTGGGTAAATCTGCCAGTGAAGCTGGTGGAATCGGCCATTGCACTGAGCATCGCTTATGTGGCCGCGGAGAATTTTATCGCCAAATCCATCGACCGCCGCTGGCTGCTCACCGGCTTTTTCGGGCTGGTTCACGGATTCGGTTTCGCCAATGTGCTGCAGGAGCTCGGGCTGCCGTCGCGCGGACTCGTGTCGTCGCTGCTGGCGTTCAATCTGGGTGTGGAGCTGGGGCAGGTGGTGATCGTGGCGCTGTTTCTGCCAATGCTGTGGTTCATCAACCGATCGGCGCACCGCACTGCATTCGTCTGGACGACCTCGGCGATCATTTTTTTGTTTGGCATAACCTGGTTTCTGGAGCGCGCATTCAATCTTCCAGTGGCTATCATTTAGGTTGAAATTCCATGCTGAATCACAACGAATTCCGTCGCCGTTTGCAGGCCATCAAATGTTTCAGTCTCGACCTGGATGGCACATTTTATCTGGGCGACACCCTGTTTGACTTTTCCATCCCGTTTCTGCATCATCTGGAGCAGACCGGCCGGTCGTATCTGTTTACCACCAACAATTCGTCGCTATCGCCGCGGGAGTATGTGCAAAAATTTGCACGCATGGGTCTCGAGGTGCCCGTGGAACGCATCTACACCTCGGCCGATGCCACGGCCGAGTATCTGCTCAATCACGGTCCCGGGCACCGGCTGTTTGTGCTGGGCACCGAGCCGCTGATCCGGTTCTTTGAGCGCAAGGGCTTCATAATGGAACCGGATTCGCCGGACGCGTTGGTGTTGGGTTTCGATCTCGATTTCGATTACAGCCGACTGCGCCATGCCGCGCGGCTGCTGCACCGGGGCGTGCCGTTTTACGCCACGCATCCGGACTTGACCTGCCCGGCGGAAAACGACGAGTGGATGCCGGATTGTGGATCGCTGTCCATGGCGCTCACCGCGGCCTCCGGCGTGCAGCCAATGTTTCTCGGCAAACCGTACCGACCGATGGTGGAAGGTATGCTGCGGCGTGCGGGGGTGGGGCGCGAGGAGTTGGCGGTGGTCGGCGATCGGCTGCAAACGGACATCCGCACCGGCCGGGATAACGGCTTGCTATCCATCCTGGTGCTCACCGGCGAGACCCGTCCGGAAGACCTGGAAAAATCAGACGTGCAGCCGGATTTCGTGGTCACCTCGCTGGGCGAGTTGATGGAATTTCTGTGACGACCTGGTGAAGGTTTTCAAAAGTAGCCCGCGCCCCGTGTGAGCCCGGAGCTGAAAAATTTTTTTCACCACAAAGCCACAAGAACACGAAGGAAACCACGGTTCCAACCACCGATCCTACACCGTCTCTGACGGTGTATGGTTGACCAGATAACCGCTTGATGTGGACTTCCATTGGATGTTCATGGCCGTAAAATTTTTTAACCACAAAGGCCACGAAGCACGCGAAGAAAAACAACGCACCAGCAATCATTCTGAACCAGTCGCAACGCGGCAAAACAAATACAGACCAGGACAACGCCCTGGCATGGCAGGCCACACCATTTCATCCACCCTGAAAGGGCCGGATCATTCGACTCAGGGCGAAATCACAACAGTGTAACCGAGGACCACATTATGATCGGCTGGAACAAAAGCTGGTGGCTGGAAACCCTGCCCGGACCGATCACGCCCAACCCGGCGCCAGAAGGCACGGTCAAAACCGACGTGGCGGTGATCGGCGGCGGTTTCACCGGACTGAGCACGGCGTATCATCTCAAAAAGCTCGATCCCGGGCTCGAGGTGCGGCTACTGGAGAGCCATATCTGCGGCTACGGCGCCAGCGGCCGTAACGGCGGCTTCTCCATGACCCTGTTCGGCCTGACCAAGGGCATCACACGCTTCCGGTTCGGCGACGTCAAAGCCCGGACGGCGCATGCCTATATGGAGCAGGCGGTGGATTACCTGCACCAACTCGTGCAGGAGCACCAGCTCGACTCCGATTATGAGGCCACTGGCTACCTGCTGGTGGCCACCAGCAAAGCCCAGGAAAAACGGCTGGAACACGATTTCAAACTGGCGGAACAATGGCAGCTCGAAGGCATCGAGCGCTGGGATCGCGCGCGGCTGAGGCAGGAATTCAATGCCGATCTGTACCGCCTGGGCTGGTTCGAACGGCGCTGCGGCCTCCTCAATCCGGCCAAACAGGCCCGCGCCATGAAGGCGCTGGCCGAGCGCGAGGGAGCGATCATTCACGAGCAATCGCCGGTGACTCGCATCCGGCGCGGTGCAGATCGGCGGTTCCTGATCAAAACCCCGGAAGGCGAAGTGCAGGCCGAATATCTCGTACTCGCCACCAATGCCTATTCCATCGCTTTCCCGGAGCTGCGGTCGAAGCAAACGCCGGTGTTCACGCATATCGTGCTCACCGAGCCGCTGACCGACGAGCAGATGCAGGCCATCGGCTGGCAGAACCGCGCCGGCGTGGAAGATGCCCGCAATTTCATCCACTACTACCGGCTGACCCGCGACAACCGCATCGTCATGGGCGGCGGCGATGTGACTCTCACCTACGGCACCAATTTGAACCGAGACCTGAACGAGCGCACGTTCCGGCATCTGGAGCAACACATTACCGAGATTTTTCCGCAGCTCCGCGGCATTCGCATCACGCACCGGTGGGGCGGTCCGGTGTCCATTACCACCGACATGGCGCCGGTCATCGGGTTTCTCGGCGCCGACCGCCGGGCGGTGTTTTCCGTTGGCTGCATCGGCCACGGCGTGTCGATGACGCATTTGAACGGCCTTACCATTGCGGAGCTGATTTGCGGCAAGAAAACTGAGCGCACGGAGCTGTTTTTCGTCGGACGTAAGGTGATCCCCTGGCCGCCCGAGCCGATCCGCTTTGCGATCGGCCATCTCATTCGCGGTTACATGCGCCTGGAAGACCGGTTGCTGTACAAATGATGCAAACCATCCTAAGCGCCAGGCTTCTTAAAGGTGTCTGGCGTTTCAACGGAAGATTGAAAAAACGGAAATCTCATGCCAGAAAAACAGACATCCGAGCCGCGCTCCGAATGGCATACTCCTGAGCCGCCGCTATACTTGCAGGAATGCGTGGACATCGGCGCCGATACAGGGACCGGCAATTTGCTGGGAATCCAGCCGGTGATGACCGTGGACGATTATCACCGGCTCGAGTATTTCGAGCACAAACTCGGTGGCTACCTGGATGAAGCGGCCCGCCGCGGATGGATCAGCGACAAAACGGTGGTCGTGTTCCCGGAGTATATTGGTACGTGGTTGGTGGCCCTGGATGCGCCGCAACGTGTTCTGCGCGCGCGTTCCCTGACCGTTGCCATGCTGCACCTGATTTTGCGCCGGCCGGCCGGTTTTGCACAACAGCTTTTTCACGCTCGCAGCAGGGATCGCATCAAAGACGCGCTGTTTCGCATGCACGCCGATCGCATCGCCGATGCCTATCAGCAGGCGTTTTCGCGTCTGGCGAGCCGCTTTGGCGTCACCGTGGTGGCTGGCTCCGTGCTGATGCCCGGGCCGACAGTCGAGCAGGGCATGCTGCGGACGGGCGACGGACCGCTGTACAACATGGGCGCGGTGTTTCATCCGGATGGCCGGCTGGATGAACGCCTGATCAAAAAAGTGCATCCGATTCCTCTGGAAGAACCCTACACCTGCGCCGCGGATCCGGCCGAACTGCCGCACTTCGACACCCCGGCAGGGCGTATGGGCGTGCTCATTTGCGCGGATTCCTGGTATCCCGACACCTACGCGGCGCTGCGGTCTCAGGGCGTGCGGTTTGTGGTGGTGCCGTCGTATCTGGTGCCGGCGGGCATCTGGGAGAGTCCCTGGCGCGGCTATGGCCGCGACCGCACACCGGACGATGTGGATCTCCGCGATCTCAAAACCATTACGGAAAAAGAGGCATGGTTGAAATATGCGCTGGCCGGACGGGTGGGCCTGGCCGGCTGCCTCGCCGGCATCAATGTGTTTCTGCGTGGCACTCTATGGGATTTTGATTCGGATGGCAGTTCAATAGCAGTGTGGGAGGGTGGGCATTACCTGAGCCGCACCACGGATGCGGCGGCGCTGTTGAATCTCTGGTTGTGAGGAAAAAAGAAACCAGGCCTCTTATAAAGAAGCCTGGTTTTTTAGTATCGTACGATGCCAATTCCCCGGGCGAGGATCACACCACAAAATTCACCAGCTTCCCGGGAACCACAATCACCTTGCGCACCTCTTTGCCATCCAGGCGGCGTTTGATTTTCTCCAGATCGCGGGCATGCTTTGCCAGCGCCTCGCGGTCTTTGGCCAGCGCCCCGTCGATTTTCATCACATCGCGCAACACGCCGTTCACCTGCACCGCAATCTCCACCACATCCAGTTTCAGCCCCTCGGGATCGACCTTCGGCCATTCGGCGCGCAGGATCGAATCCTCGTGGCCCAGCACGCGCCACAGCTCCTCCCCGATGAACGGGCAGATCGGCGACAGCATGATCACCAGCGCCTCGATGCTCTGGCTCAGCAGTCCGGCGTGCGGCTCGGATGTCGCGGCCAGATAGTCGTTGATGGCGTTGCTCAGTTCCATCAACGCACTGACCACCGTGTTGAAGTGGAACTGTTCAAAATCCTCGGTGACCGCCTTGATGCTCTGGTTCAGCCGGTTCCACAGGGTTTTGGCCTCCGCGGAAAGCTCGCTGCCGCGCACGGTTTGTCCGCGACCGGCCTTCACCACCTCGGCCTGCTCGTTGACCAGCGTCCACACCCGGCGCAGGAAGCGGTATGCGCCGCGCACGCCCTCGGCGCTCCATTCGATTTCCTTCTCCGGCGGTCCCATGAACAGCGTATACAGCCGCTCGGTGTCGGCGCCGTATTGCTCGATGATCTCGTCCGCCGAAACCACGTTCTTTTTCGATTTGCTCATCTTGGCGATTTCCGTGGACAGCGGCGCGCCGCACTGCGGACAGGTTTCGTTCTCGGCCACGTCCTGCGGGCGAATCCAGCCGTGGCTTTTGCAGCGGTACGCCTTGTGGGTGATCATGCCCTGAGTGAACAGACGCTTGAACGGCTCGTCGAAATTCAGCAGACCTAGATCACGCAGGGCTTTGGTCATGAAACGCGCGTACAGCAGGTGCAAAATCGCGTGCTCGATGCCGCCCACGTACTGATCCACCGGCAGCCATTGATTCACACGCTCGCTGTCGAACGGTCGCTCATCGTCGTGCGGTGAAATGTAGCGCAGAAAATACCATGAGGAATCCACAAATGTGTCCATGGTATCGGTGTCGCGGCGGGCCGGGCCATGGCACTGCGGACAGGTGGTTTCGTAAAACTCCGGGATGGCCGCCAGGCCCTTTTTGCCGAGAAACTCGACCTCGGGTAGCAGCACCGGCAACTGATCCTCGGGCACCGGTACGATGCCGCAGGATTCGCAGTGAATCATCGGGATGGGGGTGCCCCAGTAGCGCTGTCGCGAAATCAGCCAGTCGCGCAACCGGTAATTCACCTGCGCTTTGGCGAATCCCTGTTTTTCAAATTCAGCGATGAATTTGCTGATGGTCTCCTTGCCGCTGAGCAGGCCGTTGAACGGACCGGAATTGATCATCACCCCACCCTCGCCGATGTAGGCTTCCTGCATTTCCTCGGCCTTCAGGTCGTCCACATCTTTCGGGCGGATCACCGGCACGATGGGTAGATTGAACGCGCGCGCGAATTCGAAATCCCGCTGGTCGTGCGCTGGCACGGCCATGATGGCGCCGGTGCCGTAGCCCATGAGCACATAATCGGCGATCCAGATGGGAATTTTTTCGCCGTTGGCTGGATTGATGGCGTAGGCGCCGGTAAACACGCCGGTCTTCTCCCGGTCGGCGCGGGCGCGTTTGATTTCGCCTTCGGCGAGCGCCATTTGCACGTACTGCCGAACCTCGTCTTTGTGTTCCGGCGTGGTGATCGCTTCCACCAATGGATGTTCTGGAGCCAGCACCATAAACGTGGCGCCGTAAAGCGTATCCGGGCGGGTAGTGAACACCTCCAGCGGCTCTTCGTGGCCGACGACTTCGAATTGCAGCATGGCGCCTTCGCTGCGGCCGATCCAGTTGCGCTGCATGGTTTTGACGCGCTCGGGCCAGTGCTCCAGCTTGTCGAGGTCATCCAGCAGTTCCTGGGCATACTGAGTGATTCTGAAAAACCACTGCGTCAGGTTGCGCTTTTCCACCTCGCTGCCACAGCGTTCGCAGCGGCCATCCACTACCTGTTCGTTGGCCAGCACGGTGTCGCAACCCGGGCACCAGTTCACCAGCGCTGCTTTCCGGTAGGCCAGACCGCGCTTGTAAAACTGAATGAAAATCCACTGATTCCATTTGTAATATTCCGGATCACAGGTAGCGATTTCCCGGTCCCAGTCGAACTCCACGCCCCATTGCCGGAACTGCCTGCGGAAGGTCTCGATGTTTTTGTAAGTCCAGATTTTTGGATGAATGCCGTGATCGATGGCGGCGTTTTCTGCCGGCAGGCCAAAGGCATCGTAGCCCATTGGATTGAGCACGTTGTAACCATGCATGAGCAGATAACGGCAAAAAGCATCGCCGATGAGCCAGTTGCGGCCGTGTCCCACGTGCATCTCCCCGGAAGGGTAGGGGAACATGTTGAGGTAGTAAAATTTTCGCGATGCATCTTGCAAATTGGCCTTGAAAAAGCCCTGTTCGCGCCAGTAATCGCGCCAGCGCTTTTCGATGGCCTTAAAATTATACTCTGGAATTTCCTTGCCTGCCATGATCGTCATCCTCAAACGTTAATCCATGATGTTTCAATCTATTCTTGCGGGGGGTCTTTTTCTTTGGACTTTACCTCGGTCAGGGGCTCGAGATTTTGCTTGATGGTCATAAAGCGGCGGAAGCCGGTGTATAGCACCAGGGCGGCCACCGGCACAAAACCCCAGCCGATCCAGTACAGCACGCGTGCCGGGTAAAAATGAATGAAGGATACGCCAGCGATAAATAAGGTCAGCGCTGTACGCGCATAAGCCAACAGGGTGCGCTCATTGGCCAGCACCGTCCGATCGACGGCCAGCAGGTCTCGTAGAATCAGGTCCTGTTTTCGGAATTTTTTGTAGTACATGTATGACCGCTCCAAACTACCGGGTTCGTGTGAAAGGTTCCTGTTGATATTAGGCGCTCACGGAATGCGCCTGGCTCACAGAGGGATGAACAATTTGCAAATGTCTCTGCCATCTCGGCGCCCGTGACAGGCGGTGCATCCGCCAGCAGCGTGACTGCGCTGGCGGATGAGGGCGTCAAAAGTTCCGTTCAGCTTTAGCCGGGCACTTCAATGCAGCAATCAATCAGTCCGTTGCCGGCTATGACGAATCCGCTCCATTGGCCGGACGGGCTTATTCATTCCTGCAACGGTGCGGAAATAGGCCTCGCGGAGCTCCAGCCTGGCACCGCTGAACATGCCGCAAATGCATGATTGAAATTGATTAATTTAAAAAAAATATGCCGCGGAACCAATATTTATTATGAAAATTTTATGGATTTATTGGAATGCTGTCTGCCGCTGATCGCGCCCGGTTGGCATTTTGGGGAGTGACTGCTGAAAAGCGGCTGTGTCTCTGGCTTCTATTTTTCGTATTTCACATGAGAATAGGCCCATTTTGTCAATGCAGCTTATCCTCCTTCCCAAGTTAAACTTGGGAAGGAGGAAAGAGAAAAGGAGGAAGGAGCTAAATCCACGTCCATCCGCTTTATCCGTGTTCTATGCCATGGAACCCTCTGCGAACCCGACGTCTCTGCGAGAGACTTTTGATTCCAACCAATAGCGGAATCGGTGCTTTCGGCTTAAACAATTTCACCGGCCCATCGTCCTTTTAGCGTGAGAGGGAGCGCCGATGCAGAATACGCTGCCCCGCCTGAAAAACGGTTAGCCTTCTTCCGATTGGCCTCGCAAACGATCCAAAACCATTAAACCAACATGAGGGACCCTTTATGAAGCGATCGTCTGTTGTGATCCGGAGTATGCTTGTGTTGCTCCTGTTTGTTGCCATTCAACCGGGATGGAGCCAGACTGCCCCGGTGATCGGGCTGCATGAGAACACGCCCAATGTGCTGGCGCTCACCCATGCGCGCGTGGTGGTGGCGCCGGGACAGGTATTGGACGATGCCACCGTGGTCATCCGCGACGGCATCATCGATGCCGTGGGCACGCGTGTGATCATCCCCAAAGATGCGGTGGTGAAAGATCTCAAGGGAAGAACCCTTTATCCGGGATTTATCGACTTATACACGCATTACGGGTTGCCTTCAGCCAAAGGCAATCAGCAGCAGCAAAGCGGCATGCGCGGCCGCGCATCCACCAAAGCCCAAAAAGGCGCACACTACTGGAATCCGACCGTGCGCCCCGAAGTGGATGCCGCCGAGCTGTTTCAGCCGGATCAGAAATCTGCCGAGGCCCTGCGCAAGGCCGGCATCACGGCGGTGCTGACCCTGCCGAAAGAGGGCATTTTTCGCGGTAAAGGCGTGCTGGTGCTGGTGGCCGATGGTCAGCCCAACGAGCTGATTCTGGCCGAAGACATGGTGCAGGCCATGTCGTTCAGCAAAGGACGGACGTTCCGGGGCCGCGGCGTGAGCGGCTATCCGGGCTCGCTCATGGGCGCCATCGCGCTGATCCGGCAGGCATTTTTGGATGCCGGCTGGTACCGCGATGCCTGGCGGGCATACCGGGCGGCCCCTGCCGGACAGGATGCGCCGGAAGTCAATCTGGCGCTGGAAGCGCTGCAACCGTACCTCGCCGGTCGCAAACCGGTGCTGATGGAAGTCAGCGATGAGTTGGACATTTTGCGGGCGGCCAAAATTGCGCGCGAGTTTCGCCTCAACATGTGGGTGCGCGGCACAGGCAGCGAGTACCGCCGCCTGGATGCCATCAAAGCCACGGGCTTGAAGCTGGTGGTGCCGGTGAATTTTCCCAAAGCACCGGATGTGTCCACCCCCGAGCGGGAAATGGATGTGAACCTGCGCGAGCTGCGGCACTGGGATTTCGCGCCGGAGAATCCTGGCCGGCTGGCCCGGGCGGGGGTGCCCTTTGCGCTGACTTCGGCCACACTAAAGAACAGCGCCGATTTTCTGAAGCAGTTGCGCATGGCGGTGAAGCGCGGCCTGCCCAAAGACGCCGCTCTGGCGGCCGTCACCACCACGCCGGCGCGCTGGCTGAACATGGCGGCGGTGCTTGGCAGCATTCAAAAAGGCCGGTTGGCCAATCTCATCGTCACTGACGGTGATTTATTTGATGACAAGACCAAAATTCTCGATACCTACGTGCAGGGCAAACGGTACGAAATCACCCCGGTGCCGGACGTGGATATCCGCGGCAAATGGGCGTTCCGCCTGAACACCGCTGGCCAGACCACTGAAGCCAGCGTGAACTTCAAAGGCGATGCGGCGAAACCCTCGGTGGAAATGAAACTGGCAGGCAAAAAAGTCCGCGGCGCCAGGGTTACCCTGGACGGCCGGCTGCTGTCGCTGTCGTTCGCCGGTGATTCTGCTGGATTTGCCGGCATCGCGCGGCTGAGCGGCCTGGTGGAAGGCGACCTCGCCTCGGGTACCGGCGTGTGGGGCGAGGGCCGCGGTTTTCGCTGGCAGGCCAATCGCACCGAACCGTTCCAGGCCAAGCCGGACACGGCCAAAGCCAAACCGGTGCAAATGGCCGAATTCGAAGTGGTGTATCCGGATGGCGCGTTCGGGCGACCGTCGTTGCCGGAGCAACCGGAGTGGGTGCTGGTCAAAAACGCCACCATCTGGACGGTCGGGCCGCAGGGCACGCTGAAAAACGCGGACATGCTGGTGCGGCGCGGCAAAATCGCAAAAATCGGCAAGAATTTGAAAGCGCCCAAAGGCGCCGTGATCATCGATGCCACGGGCAAGCATGTGACCCCGGGCATGATTGACGCGCACTCCCACATCGCCATCAACCGCGGCGTGAACGAAGGCACGCACGCCATTTCGTCCGAGGTGCGCATCGAGGATGTAATCAACAGCGACGACATCAACATTTACCGCCAGCTTGCAGGCGGCACCACGATGGCGCACCTGCTGCACGGCTCGGCCAATCCCATCGGCGGTCAGAGCGTGGTGATCAAGCTGCGCTGGGGCGCCCTGCCGGATGAGATGAAATTTAAGGCAGCCAAACCGACGATCAAATTTGCTCTCGGCGAAAATGTCAAGCAATCCAACTGGGGCGATCAGTTCACCACGCGCTATCCGCAAACGCGCATGGGCGTGGAACAGTTCTTCCGCGACTATTTCAAGGCGGCGCTGGACTACCGCCGCGAATGGCAGGCATACCGCCAAAAAAGCAAGAAAAACAAGAATCTGGTTCCGCCGCGCAAAAACCTGCGTCTGGAAGCCCTGCTGGAAATCCTCGATGGCAAGCGCAACATCCATTGCCATTCGTACCGACAGGATGAAATCCTGGCGCTGATGCGCGTGGCTGAAGAGATTGGCTTCAGAGTCGCCGTGTTCACGCACATTCTGGAAGGCTACAAAGTCGCCGATGTGATGTTTCAGCACGGCGCCATGGCCTCCACGTTTTCCGACTGGTGGGCTTACAAATTCGAGGTGTACGATGCGATCCCGTACAATGGCGCGCTGATGTATGAGCAGGGACTGGTGGTGGGATACAATTCCGACAGCGCCGAGCTGGCCCGGCGGTTGAATACCGAGGCCGCCAAGGCGATCAAATACGGCGGCGTGCCGGTGGAAGAAGCGCTGAAATTCGTCACCCTCAATCCGGCCAAGCAGCTCGGCGTGGCCGATCGCGTGGGCAGCCTGGAGCCGGGCAAAGATGCGGATTTCGTGATCTGGAACGGCCCGCCCATGTCCACCTACAGCCGCTGCGAGCAAACCTGGGTGGATGGCCGCAAATATTTTGACATCGAAGAGGACAAACAGTTGCGACAGGAGGTGGCCAGACAGCGGGCGAAGCTGGTACAAAAAATCCTCAAAACCGGCAAAAAGGGCGGCAAACCCGACATGCCGCGACGGCGGATGGGCCGCCCGTATCAGTGTGAAGATGTGTTTGACTGGATCGCGCAATAATCGCACACCGAAACGCAGGAGAGGTTTGTATGAAGACGGTACATTTCGATCTGTTGAAAAAAGGCTCCGGCCGGACGACCGTGCTGGCGCTGCTGCTGACGCTGGCGGTGGTCACGGTGAGCAGCGCGTCGGATCAGATTCCGGCGCCGCCACAGAAAAAGCCCATCGCGCTGGTGGGCGGCACCATTCACACCATCACCAACGGCGATATCGCCAACGGCACCATCGTGTTCGATAAAGGCAAAATCACGGCTATTGGCACTAGCGTAACCGTGCCCGCCGATGCCATTCGCATCGGTATTTCTGGCAAGCACGTGTATCCGAGCCTGATCGAGGGCAATTCCTCGCTGGGCCTGGTGGAAGTGCGCGCGGTGCGCGCCACGCGGGATTATGCCGAGGTCGGCAGTATCAATCCCAATGTGCGGCCCGAGGTGGCCATCAATCCCGATTCCGAGCACTTCCCGGTGACGCGCGCAAACGGCGTCGGATTGGCTGTCACGCGCCCGACCGGCGGCGTCATCGCCGGCCAGATGGCGTTCATCATGCTCGATGGCTGGACCTGGGAAGACATGACTCTGAAAGCGCCGGTGGGCATGTGGATCAACTGGCCGCGCATGACGGTGATTTCGGCGTGGTGGATGCGCCAGACTCCGGAGCAACAGCGGAAAAGCATGAAAAAGAATTTGAAGCGGTTGGAAAAGGCGTTTGAAGAGGCAATGGCCTACATGGTGGCCAAAGAAGCCGCCGGCGCCAAAGGCGTGCCGTTCCACAAATTCGATGCCCGCTGGGAGGCGATGATCCCGGTGCTCAAGGGCGAATTGCCGGTGTTCATCGGCGCGGATGATATCAAGCAAATCCGGGCGGCGGTGGATTTTGCCGACCGCTGGAAGCTGAAAATGGTGCTGGTGGGCGGCGCGGATGCCCCGCTGGCCGCGGATTTGCTGAAACGCAAAGCCATTCCGGTGGTCGTCACCCCGGTGCTGCGGCTGCCCTCCCGCCGCGACGCCGATTTCGACGCTCCGTTCATCCTGCCGAAGAAATTGTACGATGCCGGCATCCCATTCTGCATCGCGGGCGGATCGCGCATGGGCAATGAGCGCAATTTGCCGTATCACGCCGCCAAGGCCGCGGCCTATGGCCTGCCGCGCGAGGAAGCGCTGAAGGCCATTACCCTGTATCCCGCGCAAATTTTTGGCGTGGCCGACCGCGTCGGCAGCCTGGAGGTGGGCAAGGATGCCTCGCTATTCGTCGCCGATGGGGATCCGCTGGAAATTCCCACCCAGGTGGACATGCTGTTTCTCCAGGGCCGCAAGGTGGATTTGAACAACAAGCACAAAACCCTGTACTTGAAGTACAAAGAAAAATACCGGCAGAAGAAAGCCGAATCCGCCGGCGAATGAGCAATGCCTTGCCAGAATCCCGGGCCCATCGCCCGGGATTTTTTTATGGC
>JAUZRQ010000041.1 GCA_030950365.1 Candidatus Zhuqueibacterota bacterium
ATGTTCCTGCTTCTCGCCATTAAAATACCAGTGTCCAGAAAAATAGGTTTTCCAGTTCTCTTTGGAAATGCGAGATTTTTCTTTAATCTCCTTCGATACAGCCGGGGGCTTACCCTGTTTCTTAAAAATCAGGATAAATTCATAATCAATTTCGATGATCCCATTTCTCGGGAACGGGTAAGAGCCCATAATCGTGGCGCCACCCGTTGTATTCATGGTGGTTTTTTTCTGCCAGATAATCGCCCCCATATAATCAAAACCGATTGTCTCGCAAAACCGGATGATTTCCGTTCTGATGGGAATGATTTTATATCGTCCGTAATAAACAGAACGAGCAAACTGATCTCCAATATTAATAATCATCCGGCACCCTGGATGCAGCACGCGATAGCATTCATTCCAGACCAAATTTAAATGATTGATGTAATCCTCGTAAGAATCATTAAACCCAATTTGGTTCTCAGAGCCATAATCTTTCAATTGCCAGTATGGAGGCGAGGTCACGACCAAATGCACGGATTCATCGGGGATTTCAAGCATTTTCCTTGAATCCCCGATGACAATGAGATGTTTTGTTTTCATTGAATCTCAGAAGTCAAGTCTTAAAAAATCATTTACATACAAAAATTATTCTGTTTTCTTCGGCGCCCTGGTTAGCGCCTGCACGCCGGGCAAGTCCTTTCCGGCCATGAATTCCAGCGAAGCGCCGCCGCCGGTGGACACATGGGAGATTTTGTCTTCCAGCCCGGAACGCTTCAGCGCGCTCACCGAATCACCGCCGCCGACCACTGTAAACGCGCCGTTTTCGGTGGCGCTGGCCACCGCTTTGGCAATGGCCATGCTGCCTTCGGCAAACGCCGGATTCTCAAACACGCCCATGGGACCGTTCCAGAACACGGTGCGGGCTTCGGCGATAATTTTACTGTACGCTTCGATCGTTTTCGGGCCGATATCCACGCCGATTTTGCCGTCCGGGATATGTTCATCCGGCGTCACCTCGCCGCGCTGGGCATCGATGCTATCTGCGATAATGTGATCCAGTGGCAGGTGGATTTGCACTTTCTTGTGTGGATGATGGTGCTCGGCCACGGTGAGGATATTCGCCGCCATGGCGATGCGATTTTCTTCCACCAGCGAATGGCCCACGGGCACGCCTTTGGCTTTGAAAAAGGTGTAGGCCATGCCACCGCCCACCAGAATGTGATCCACGCGGGTGATCAGATTGCGAAACACATCGATTTTGCCGGAAATCTTGGCTCCGCCGAGAATGGCCACATACGGCTTTTCCGCGCCTTCCAGCAGCTGGCCCAGCGCTTCCAGTTCCGCTTTCATTAAGTAACCCGCCGCGCATTCTTTGATGAATTTGGTCACGCCCTGGGTGCTGGCATGCGCGCGGTGGGCCGTACCAAAGGCATCGTTTACGTACGCCTCGCCAAACGCTGCCAGTTGTTTGGCAAATCCGGGATCATTGGCCTCTTCTTCCGCATGGAAACGCAGGTTTTCCAGCAGCAATACCTCGCCATCTTTAAGCGCTTCCACCATCTTCGCCGTCTCTTCGCCGATGCAATCCGGCGCCAGCGACACCGATTTTCCCAGCACCTCGCCGAGACGTTCGGCCACCGGCCTCAGCGAAAATTCCGGCTTCTTCTGGCCTTTGGGCCGGCCCAGGTGCGACATTAGAATGAGCTTGCCGCCATCATCCAGCACTTTTTTGATGCTGGGTAGAGCGGCCTGAATGCGCGTATCGTCTTCCACCCTGCCGTCTTTCAGCGGCACGTTAAAATCCACGCGCATCAAAATCCGACGTCCTGCGATTTGCAAATCATCAATCGTCAGCCTGTCCATGGTCGTTCTCCTTCACATAAAGTCCTGTCTTTGGCTTCCGGGTTGCTTGCTTGTTGTCCCGAGTCCGGGCTCCTTTCCCAAACCGGCCCGGTATGTCAATTGTGCGATTCCGAAACGATCAGCGAGGCCGGCACCACGCTCTCGATGCCCAGCAAATCGGCCAGCCCCTGATGCGTACACACACCGTCAAACGTCAAAAGGCCGTGTTGGTAATTGGGCCTGCGACGCAGGGCCTCTTCCACGCCCCAGCGTGCTACATCGCGCACGAAACCGAGGGTGACGTTGTTCAGGGCGTGCGAGGCCGTACGCGCCACGCTGGAAAGAATGTTCGGCACGCAGTAGTGAATCACGCCGTGTTCCACATAGGTCGGCTCGCTGAGGGTGGTTGGCCGGCAGGTCTCGATGCATCCGCCCTGATCAATGGACAGGTCGATGATGACCGAGCCTTCTTTCATTTGCATGACCACATCGCGGGCCACGATGCGTGGCGTGCGCTCACCCGGCACATAAATGGCGCCAATGAGAACATCGGCAAAGCGCGCCACTTTCTCAATGTCATACGGATTGGCCATCATGGTGATGGCGCGGCGCTGGAACAGCCGATCGATATTCCGCAGCGCGGTGATGCTTTTGTCCAGCACGAACACCTGGCAGCCCAACCCCAGAAAGGCCTGCGCCGCGCTGGTGCCCACGGCGCCGCCGCCCAGGATCACCACCGATGCCGGCGGCACTCCGGGGCCGCCGCCCAGTACAATTCCCCGGCCGCCGTAGGTGGATTCGAGATAGCGACCGGCAATCTGCGGCAACATCCGCCCGGCGATCTCGCTCATCGCCACCAGAACCGGATAGCTGCCATCCGCCGCCGGAATCAATTCGGTGCCGAAGCTGTACACCTTCTTTTTCAGCAGCGCGTTGACAATTTTTTCCGTGCGCATGGTGAGCTGAAAAAACGACAGCAAAATCTGTTTCGGCTTCAGCAGTTGCGCCTCGGTTTCATCCGGCGGCATGACTTTGACGACCATGTCCACTTTATCAAAAATTTCCTTCCGCGATTCGGCATGTTTGGCCCCCACCACAAAATAGGCCTCATCGGAGAAACCGGCTTCCTCACCTGCATCTTCCTCGATGTAAACCTCATGTCCCTCCCGCACCAGGGTGTATACCCCGGCCGGTGTAATCGGAACGCGCTTTTCTTCGATGTTGCGCTCTTTGACGATTCCAATCTTCATCCGTCGTTTTCCTTTCCGTCCTTTGAGTACTGAACCGTTCATGCCAATCAGGACGGTCCCGTGTCGCACCGGGTCCCATGCAACCGTCCTCAGATACCTGTTTTCAGCCGCGGTGTCCGACACCGCAGCGATGAATGATGAATGGCCGTGATGCGAGAAATGATATTTTTATTAAAAATTAAAATAAACACTTTCGCTGACAATCTCAAACACATTTTCACGCACGGTCGCGATGCTGGGCATCCACCACCGCAATGGCCGTCACGTGCATGATGTCGCGTTCGTCGTTGGTGCCGAATTGCAACACATGCACTGGCTTGCGCAGCCCGATGAGCAGTGGGCCGATGGCTTCCACCTCATCCGCCATGGTATTGACCAGCTTGTAAGCGATATTGCCGGCATCCAGATCCGGAAAAATCAGCACATTGGCGCCGCCGTATTTTGCCAGCGTGCTCAACGGGAAATTTTCGCGCAATACATTCCGGATCAATGCGGTATCGGCGTGCACTTCGCCATCGACAACCAGATCCGGTGCTTTTTGCCGGATCAGCGCCGTGGCCTCGGCCACTTTCTGCGATTCCGGTGTGCGCGCACTACCGAAATTGGAAAACGACAGCATGGCCACCCGCGGCTCGATATCGAACTGGCGGGCAAACTCGGCCGTCATCAGCGCAATTTCCGCCAGTTGCTCGGCGCTCGGTTGGATATTCACCGTTGTATCGGCAAAAAAGTACACTTTGTTGCGTTTGAGCATGATGTACACCCCCGCGATCACTCCGCCCTCGTGCCGCGGCCGCACAATTTGCAGCGCCGGCCGGATGGTGTCCGGATAGTGCCGCGTCACCCCCGACACCATGCCATCGGCGTGACCGAGGTGCACCATCAGGCAGCCGAAATAGTTGGCATTCGACAGCATGCGCTCCACATCGGCGCGGATGATGCCCTTGCGCCAACGCATGTCGTACAGCACGTTTGCATATGCCTCGCGGTGGGAATCGGTCTGCGGATCGATGATGGTGAGGTGATCGATTTTCAGATTCAGTTCTTTGGCCAGCCGCTCGATGCGATCACGCCGGCCCAACAAAATCGGTTCGGCGATACGCTCCTCGGCAATGATGCTGGCGGCCTTGAGGATGTACGGATTTTCGCCTTCAGGGTACACGATCCGCTTCGGATCCTGCTTGGCCTTGTTGATCATGATGCGCATGAAATCGCGGGCCTGCCCGAGCTTGGCCTCGAGTTGCTCTTTGTATTCGCTCACCACAATGCGGCGGCCCGCCACGCCGGTGCGCATGGCCGCCTCGGCCACGGCCGGCGCCACCCACAACAGCACGCGTGGATCCAGCGGCTTGGGAATGATGTATTCCGGCCCGAAGGTGAGCTTTTCCAGGCCATAGGCATGCAGCACCACCGCGGGCACATCCTCTTTGGCCAGCCGGGCCAGAGCCCGCGTCGCCGCAATTTTCATCTCTTCGTTGATGGCAGTAGCGCGCACATCCAGCGCACCGCGGAAGATGTAAGGAAAGCCGAGCACGTTGTTGACCTGATTCGGATAATCCGAACGACCGGTGGCCACGATGACATCCTCGCGTACCTCCCGCGCCACGTCGTACTCGATCTCCGGATCGGGATTGGCCAGCGCAAAAATGATGGGCCGGTCGTTCATGCTTTTCACCATTTCCGGCGTCATCACGTTCGCCACCGATAGCCCGAGGAACACGTCCGCGCCTTCCAGGGCTTCGGCCAGGGTGCGGGCGCGGGTATCGCGGGCAAATTCCTGTTTATAGCGGTTCAGGCCCTCCCGGCCGGTGTGGATCACGCCTTTGCTATCGCACATCAGCATGTGTTCCGGCCGCACCCCCAGCGAAAGATAATAACGCGCGCAGGCAATGGCCGAAGCGCCGGCGCCGTTGACCACCACGCGCACCTCATCGATGGCCTTGCCTTGCAGCTCCAGCGCATTCAGCAGCGCCGCGCCGGAAATGATCGCCGTGCCGTGCTGGTCGTCGTGGAACACCGGAATGTTCATTTTCTTTTTGAGCGTTTCTTCGATGTAAAAGCATTCCGGCGCTTTGATGTCTTCCAAGTTGATGCCGCCGAAGGTCGGCTCCAGCGCCTGCACAACGGCAATGAACCGGTCCGGATCGGTTTCACTGACTTCAAGATCGAACACGTCGATGTCGGCGAATTTTTTGAATAACACGCCTTTGCCTTCCATCACCGGCTTGGAGGCGAGTGCGCCTAAATTGCCCAGCCCGAGCACCGCCGAACCATTGGAGACCACGGCCACCAGATTACCTTTGGCCGTGTAATCATAAGCGGCGGCCGGGTCTTCGGCGATATCCTCACAGGGTACGGCCACACCCGGCGAGTAGGCCAGACTCAGATCGCGCTGGGTGGTGAAGGGTTTGGTGGCAATAACTTCAATCTTCCCCGGCCGTCCATGTCTATGGTAACGCCGGGCTTCCTGTTTCAAATCCATGTCGTCCTGTTCCTGTAGTTTGAATGGTAACCGGTGTTGCGTTGAAAAAGGATCTATATTGGAATAGCAAATCGTAACCGGGATTGGGTTCGCTGGAGCGAAGTCGGGCGCCAGACAACGCGATGATTGGGCCGATGCGGCAACCGCAACGGGTAATAATGCTAAATATAATAAATTCCAGGGTCTTTGTCACATGTATTTTTTCAGGAATAGGGATTTTCATTTTTGTGTTAATGCAGACACAAAGGAACGGCCGGCGCCGGTTTGTCCTGGCATGGCTTTGCAAATGCCATTTCCGCCTGCAGCGGCTGAATTTTTTTAATGCTCTCAGATGGATCATTTAAGAAACTGACCGCTGAGAGCCTATCGGCGTGCCATTTCACCGCAAGTGGCCGCCATTATTCTGGCTCATTACCTGCCCTGGAGCAACA
This sequence comes from Candidatus Zhuqueibacterota bacterium, assembly GCA_030950365.1. Classification (GTDB taxonomy): domain Bacteria; phylum Zhuqueibacterota; class Zhuqueibacteria; order Zhuqueibacterales; family Geothermadaptataceae; genus Hydrothermovivens. The sequence goes on from JAUZRQ010000041.1 coordinate 5,988, forward strand.
GGGCCAGGTATGGCGAATTTCCACCATTTCGCCAATGACGGCAACTTTCATTTTCCGGCCATATCGGCAGCATCAGGACGAACCCATCTAAAATCGATCAGATATTCTAAAAATCACCACAGAACGACTCGATGCGCAGTCACGCTCCAATTTTGGTTTTCATCCTCGGCTGGCTCTGTTTAACGCTGGCTCCGGCCTGCGACAACCAAACCGACGCC
>JAUZRQ010000042.1 GCA_030950365.1 Candidatus Zhuqueibacterota bacterium
TATCACCCCCGGAACGCCATCAATTTTTTGCACGGAGACAATGGCTGTGAGAGGCACCACAAAGGTTTCTATAGAACTGCGAACATGGTTTTTGGTTTGTGCCAATCGGATATAATCCCTCTCCACCGATTCCAGCACATACGGCTTCTGATCATTGGCATTCAAGAAAATGCGGTCGCCGATGTGCTGTTTAAGGTAATGAACCAAGTCTGAACTGTTCATGCTGATTGGTATCCCGTGTGAGCCATTCGCCCCTTCAGTGAATATTCAATATAAAAAGGCTTTATGAATAAAATTCCGCATTGCAGGGAAAATGTTTCATTTCCGTCTATGATTTTACAAATCGTTAAGGCCAATTTCATGCCAAATTTTCATACCAGCTTCATCATCAATAATATCAATAGGTTACAATGGGTTAGATAATACCTGAGGAACCGCCTTGTGTCGCATCAAAACGACAGTGACAGGAAGGGATTTTTCGGAATAGTTTCAATAATTACAAAATGTTAACTCATTGTCGCCTCCATGCGACGCTCAGTATGCTCCATCATTTCTTTTTTAGTACTCGATAAATCGTACTTCGATGAAGGCCGGTTTCGTTGGCGGTTTTGGTAATGTTGTTTTGATTGCGCTGTAGCGCCGCTTTGACGTAATCATATTGAAATCGGTCCATCAAGGCACGTTTTGCCTGATCATAAGGAAGCTCCAACAGGGCCTGGTATTCCTCTAAGAAACTCATGTTCATTTGTGGACTCCGAACCAGGCTCTGACTAATGGTATCGCCCTCGGTTTCAAGAGCTACATTCATCATTTTATTTTGCAACTCCCGTACGTTTCCAGGCCAGTGATAACTTTGCCAGTACTCCATGACCACGTCTGGAATTTTAGGCACAGGACGTCGAATCTTTCGACAGGCTAGTTCTAAATAATGACGGATTAATTCGGGGATATCTTCTCTTCGTTCTCGTAAAGGTGGGACAATCACATTCAAAACATTCAACCGATAGAACAAATCTTCCCTGAACCGGTCATTTTCCACATCCTCTTGCAAATTCCGGTTGGTCGCGGCAATGATCCGCACATCAGCGTGAAGAATTTCGGTGCCGCCGACTCGTTGAAAACGGCCATATTCAATCACCTCTAAAATCTTGGGTTGCGATTCCGGAGGCAAATCGCCGATCTCATCCAAAAACAGGGTGCTATTCTCTGCAACTTCGACTTTGCCTTTTTTGCGCTTGAAAGCCCCAGTAAAGGCGCCGCGTTCATGGCCAAAAAATTCACTTTCAAATAGTGATGGCGATAGCGTACTGCAGTTTACCGAAAACATGGGTTGCGCAGCGCGGGCACTTTTGCGGTGAATGGCATTGGCCACAAGCTCTTTGCCGGTTCCACTTTCGCCAACAATCAACACTGGTACATCGACGAGGGCGCATTGGTCAATGCGCTTGCGCAGCTTTTGCATCGCAGGGCTGTTACCGAGCAATGCGCCATATTTCTTTTCCTGATGTTCCCGGTAATAGCGTCGGTACGGCAGGCTGGCAATTTGTTGATCAATGATGGCTTTCAATGTGTTCAGATCCGGTGTTTTTTCAATATAATGTTGCGCCCCTAATTTGATGGATTTTACTGCGCTATTGTGGGTCGGATACTGTGTAATAACTATTACCGGCAGGTCCGGATCGATTTCTTTAATTCGGCGGAGCAAATCGAGGCCATCCTCTCCATGATTTAGACACATATCCAGGAGCACCACATCCGGGTCTTGCATGCGAATATGGGTGATGGCCTCTTCACCATTGGTGGTGCATTGAACGTCGTAATCGTTGCTTGTGAAAAATTGAAAATCGTCTAAGAATTGCTCATCGTCATCAATGAGCAGAATAGAGCGTTTGTAAGCCATGACAACCCCTTTCGATTTTAAAATCCCTCGTATTTCCTTTTGGAAGTGGAATAGATCGGCGTGGCTTTTTGCAAGTGCATTTGAATCGTGGTTCCTCTATTTATCTGACTCGTTTTTATCAAAATTTTCCCATCAAATTTTTCTAAAATAAAGCGCGCATGATATAATCCAAATCCGCCGCTTTCACGATCACTAAAATTGCGTTCAAAAATCGTTTCCCATTTCTTTTTAGGAATCCCACGTCCCTGATCTACCACTTCCAGGATGATTTCCCCATTGCTTTGAATATAAATATCCACACGTTTTTTCGCTTTCCCGCGCATGGCGTGACGGGCATTGATAATGAGTTCGTTCAATATACTGCGAAATTCGGTTATGGGAATGCGTGCATACAAATTTTGTTCGTCGCTATGCAGCACGACTTCGGTATCCGAGTCCACAAAAGCCCGGATCACCACCTGGGTTTCTTTAATGATATCACAAATTTCCTGGCTAAGGACCAGGTCGCGGAGCTTTCGAATGCCACCACGTAAAGCCTGCAGCTTTTGAGTGATGTTGTTTAAAGCCGAATCGCGGATCGGTTTGCTGGATTGGAGACGTCGATGAATTTGGCGCAATCCACGCTGGAAGCTCATCGTGATTCTTAGTAACCGGATTGCCTGGTTTCGAGCAATTTTCAAAGTCATCAAATATTCAATAATCAGTAAGATATCGGGGATAACCTGCTCACGGATCGAGTCCACTTTTTGCAATAAACGGTATCGAAACTCCCACGGCATTTCGCCTTTGGGGAAATTGCGGAGCTGAAATTCGAGGCTCGATAGCAGGTTGGCTGCTGTTTGACTATGGCCAAACGCCGCCAGTTTCATACTGAGTACTTCCATGCTTGCGGCAGGAGAATAGTTCAACCGCCATAGTTTATAAACCTGCATGACTGCTGCCCCAGCAAACAATGCCGCTCCTATCGGGGCCACGAAAAATAGCACATCATCACGAATGACCAAGCCACTTTTGATGCTGATAAACCCAAGCAGCACTCCTAAAATGAATTGGCCCGTCGCATCGGCCAGCCAGCAATTCTGTCTAATCCAATAGAGGATTAGCATTATGACCAACAGCATAAGTAGTAATATTTGCAAGACAGTTAAATGCGAACGGTAGCCAAAAATTTGATTTCGAACGAATTGTTGCAGGCGTGCATGGAATTTTGGGAAACCTGAAAGCTCTTCAATCCGATAATAGCGGCCGGGCGAAAGCGAGCGCAGTTCCCGAACGGCACCGCCAGGAAATTTGACAACAACATCGTATTTTTTCTTTGCATCCACGCCAAAATGCAAGAGCTTTTGCGCATGCGATGCATATCCGGACGTGCTTTCAATCATCTGAGTGGCCAAAATGGCCGTCCGATCTCCGGCTTTACCAGCCGGATATAACTCGGCTACGGCACCAATGGCGCTCCGGTTGCTCTTAACCCCGGTCACTTCAAGCACAAGATAATCCGACTTATTGATGTAATTGTGCAATAAGTACGATTCATGATCAAAACTCAGAATCAGGAGATCAATATCACCATCACGCAGCATATCCATTTTTACGGTGCCTGTGGTGAATCCCCCATAGAGGGTCTGTGTCACTCGTCGTGGAAGCCATCCATTGTGTCGGAGTCGGTCGAATTCTTCATTTGGAATAAATTGGGAGCCATCGTTTTCATAAAAGCGATCCAGGCCCATATTGGCGATAAACACATCGAGATCGCCATCAAGATCGTAATCAAAAAACGTGGCGCCACGGCTATCCGCATGTTCATGCAAACCAACTTCCCGGGTTACATCCCGAAAATGACCAGAACCATCGTTTTGCAACAATTGGTTTGGATAATACAACTTACTAATAAATACATCAAAATCCCCATCATTGTCATAGTCTACAAACGTCAGAGAAGAACACTTTTCTGGCCGATCGGACCGCAAGGCTGGGTTCTCAGCGCGGATATCATCAAACGTACCGTCGCCACGGTTGCGATATAGATATGTTCCTTCTCCGAACGTGGTCACGGCAAGATCGATCCAGCCATCGCCGTCGATATCGGCAAAGGCGCCTGCCTTGGAGCCCAGGGGGATATCCAGTCCGCGCTGAGCGGCTTCATCGGCAAACCGACCGACGCCATTATTGATCATTAGCAAGGGCTGGCCATATTCGTTGGGAATCAAAATATCCAGATCGCCGTCATTGTCCACATCGGCTGTCGCCGCAATCCCCAAACGTTGATGTGGATTTTCTTTGAAACCGGCCCAGGATGAAATGTCTTTGAATTTGCCTTGGCCCAAATTCAAAAAGAAAACAACCTTACCATAAAATCCAGTAACGAAAACGTCTTCTCGGCCATCGTTGTTAAAATCCGCGGTGAGTACAGAAAAGTCATAATTGGGTCTCCCACTCATGGTTTTCGTTGGTTCCTGCAAACCAAATGCATCCACGGAAACCGACTCCAAATACCACAAGATGAAATCGCGATGGATCATTAGCAAATCATTTTCAAGCACACCGTCAATGATATAAATCCCCTGCTTTTCCCTGCTAATCGTAAGGAATGCAGCTCCTAAGGCATATCCCAGGTCAAAATAGGATTGAATTGCCAGCCGCATCCTGGTCACTAAGTTGACTTCCGGCCGACCTCGAATTGGAATGACGCCGTTTATGCCACCATAGATCCATAGCATGCCGTCTTCACTTGCTGCAATCCGATTGGGAGCAATACCACTAAAGTAACGGATCGTTTGTTTCAAGGTGTCCACAACCAAATAAACCGCATTATCGGTCAATAAATACAGAGAATCGGGCGGGATCAATGCGAAGTCTCGAATCCCATCGATCGGGATTTGAATGACATCACCCTCTCGATACAGATAAAGTTTATGAGTGACCTCCGTCAAAAAATAGAAAAAGTCAGGACTTGATGGCCAGAGGTCAAAGACCGGGAATGCCTCTAATTCTGCGTAGTATCGCCACTGACCGTTTTTTTGCAACGCAAAAACTTGATTAAAAATCTGGCAATCCGTCGTAATCATGGGCCGGCCGAACGAATCAAGCACGATTGTGCGAATATGGCAGCGAGTCGGTGAACGCATTGGGAGCCATTGTCCGTTTTCATATTTCAGCAGCTCTCCCCAGCGGCCAACGGCCCAGCCGTGGTTTTCATCAGCGAAGGCCATCCCAAGGAGCTGATCCACATGCGGTATCTCGACCTGTTGCCACTTACCTCTATGATACAGCAAAACATCCTCCCGGTAATGCGAAGGCAACTGGTAGGTTACCCAGATCATTTCCGGTTGGACAAAAAATACATTGGTCAATTCAACATCGTAGGGCAGGTTGATTTTTTGCCAGATGCCGTTTTCATATTTAAAGATGGAATTTGTATTAGTGAATGTATAACCAAGATCTTGACTGAAAAACCGGGCTTTTTTTACGACATGTGATGTTAGAAACTCATCAGGAGTTTCATTCAATGCTCGAGAGAACGAGATGGCATGGAGCGCTATGCTCCAGAGATTTATCAAGATAAACAGAAGTTTTAACCAACACCTCTTCATGAGCATCCACTTTTTTAATTTTTTTCTCAACTTTTTAACAAAATTCGAGTTTTATATATATTGAAAGCTGGCTATTTTCATATCATTTTTCTTACAGGAAAGCCATTTTCAACCAACACTGTGCCTACCGTGGATATATCTTCACCGATCTGCAGCAAATTATGGTGGCAATATTCTAAACCACATTGGGGGTGAAATTATGTTTCGTCTCATCCGTGTTTTACCGACCCTTTTTTTACCTGGACTCATTTATACTGGCATAAAAGCCTATGCCTTTTACAATGGCCCCATGGATTTGCTTTCGAAACCCTTATTTCACCTGCCCCTCCCTGATAATAAAACATGTATTCTGAACGTGTCCGATGGCATTATCATTTTAGGTCTTTTTATGCTCTATTTCGAAATCATCAAATCCACTGATGTTCGCAATATTCAGATTATCGAGCACATCTTCTCTTTTTTGCTCGTCCTGATTTTTTTTCTGGAATTTCTTCTCGCACCCTTTGCTGCGGACTCCACACTTGTGATTTTACTAATGATGGCCATCCTGGACTTAATCGCCGGGATAACCGTCACCATCACCGCCACGCGAAAGGATATTTCCATTAGCGGCTTCGGTCGGATTTAATCGGCAAACTGTTCTTTCAACCAGCGCACACAATCCTGAAATACCGGCACCGGGGGCATATGATGAGGGGCTTTATACCAGAGAATCTGTTTCGGCTCCTTAGCGGCATTAAACAGCATCTCGGTCGAAGTTCGAGGAATCACTTCATCATCCGTAGCATTCAAAAACAGGATCGGACGAGGGGTGATGCGATGAATAAAATTCAGGGGTTCTACCGGCGCCAGCATGTTGGTTATTCGATCGGACAAGCCTTCGGTGCCAAGCGCCATGCGCAATCCGCCACCAGCCAATGCGATCATGGGATACTCCACACGCGGCTCGACGCCACAAAACACGCTGCCAATAATTCCCCCAAGACTGATCCCCAGAAAGGCCGTGCGCGTTGAATCGATATCATCCCGCGTATCCAAGTAATCCACAGCTCGGCGTAAATCGAAAACAGTTTGCACCATGGCATTGCGCAGGGTGTAGCTAAATTTATTGGCACTTTTTTGAGAAAAATTCTTTAGCCGGCGTTCGCCGTGAAGATCAATATCGAGGCGAAAGACGGCAAAGCCTGCCGCCGAAAAAATTGAATCCCCGATTTGCATATAATCGGCGTTTTTATGATCGCCGATGCCATGCAACATAAGGATTACAGGATAGAACGCGGCTCTTGCTTTCGGCAGACTCAGAAGCGCAGGCACACGTTTGCCGTTTACCGAATAGTAAGTGATATGAAACAGCCGGTCCCCCAGGGTATCCACATAGGCCTCCAGCGGGAAATCACGATCGTAATCGTAATAATAGCGCATGTCCAGGGTTTCCTGTTTCATGCACCCTGCGATGGCCAGAGCCCATAATGCGGATAGCGCAATCCGCCCTGGTATACGCATAGTCCTCCCCTCTCAATATGTGAGATCGCTTTAACCGGCGAAAAACATCCACCAGACACAATCGACCACGGTATGCACGAGCGCGGCCGCCGCAATGCTGCCGGTTTTTTGATAAGCTTTTCCATAAAACCAGCCAGCAATCGTGGCGAGCACCACATATACCCATGGCAAAGCGAAGGCGCCTATGGCTCCAAACGAAAGGTGAAGATAGGGCGGCTTGGGATTATTCGCATGTGCCAATCCGAAAATAATGGAAGCGATTATAAGGGCCGTTCCGGGACGATTCTGCATGCGCTTTTCGATCAGTTTCTGGATGATGCCCCGGAACAAAATCTCCTCAGGAAATGCGATGAAAAAGGCGGTACCCAAAATACCGATAAACCACTTCCAGAGCGGCCCCGAATCAATTTGCCAACGAATAAAACCCGTTGACAGCCCAATAGGGAGAGCAAACACGATGAAAAAAATAGCGGACAATTTTAACGCCAGCAACACCTCCCGCCTCGACATGTAAATTCGAAGCCCCATATCGGGAATGCGCCGAATGGCCAGGAAAATCAAAATGGCGAGGATGATGCCGTAGAGATGATACATGCTGACCAGCCCCTGTTTGAAAGGGATGGAAATTTCTGGCAAAAGGCCAAATTCGATGGGAAACCAGATCAGCAGAATCAAAATGGCATCGCCGGGAGACAAGCGGAGCGGCTTATTGCGAATCATGTAGGCCAGGGCTACCGGCACAGCGAGGTATCCCGCGCCAACCAATAAATCCCGCGGGGTCAATGCGCTAGCTGCATTGGCATACACAATAAACGCAACATAAAAAATGATGAGGACAAACAGTATAATTTGCTTGCTGTTCGGATTCTCCACCAGAAAACTCTCATGCAGGCCGGGAATCATTTGCCCGAGGTAAGCCAACAGCAGGCCAATCCACAACAGCACTGAAAAACTCTTTTGAAACGTCGACAGGTCCTGAATGCTGAGCATTTGCAGGATACCGGCCAGACTCATGATCAGCCAGACGCCCAGCACCATATAGACATGTTTGCGCCATTCCGGCTGAGCCCAGAGGGATTGCATGGTAGCCATGATCACCTTCCTCATCTTTACTTCATGGTGCGCAACAGCAAAGCCCGCTTTCTGCCGATTTATAAAAAATTATTGACTATGTGAACATTTTGCTTTATTTTTATACAAAAATTTGCAAATTTAGTATTCCCGCCAAAGCAAATCAACCTGTCAATCTTTCGGGGAGGTTCATCATTAACAAACAAATCCGACAACGGCACATTCGTGAGCTCATTTTGAGCAAGGCCATTTCCAGCCAGGAAGAGCTTAGCCAGGAATTAAAACGAATGGGGATCGAAGTCACCCAGGCCACGCTTTCCCGGGATTTACATGAATTGCGCATCGTTCGCATGCCAGAGGAACACGGATTTCGATATGTCATTCACGAGAATAGCAATGGGCAGCAAATTCGCAAAGTTGTTCAGCAGGAAATTTTACAAATCTTGCACAATGAGCATTGCATAATTATTAAAACGCTGCCCGGCCGCGCTGCCGGGGTCGGCGTTTATTTGGATTCGCTCAAACATCCAAACATACTGGGGACCGTTGCGGGGAATGATACGCTATTGGTAATTCCAGCCAGTGTGCACCACACGGAATCGCTGGTGCAATATTTAAGAAAACTGGACCATGAATCTGTCGAATGAATCGCGCCACCCTTTCGCCCGCCTGGTCGAGGGACTGTATTGAGTCATTTTTATCCCGCTTCGCTGTTGCCTCTTCCCCTTTTTGTTTGGCTGGCTGGATTTGTCATACTCGCTTCTCTCGTGCGAGAATGTATTTCCCCTAACCGACGACCGTGAGGATTGGAGCACTTAAATACGTGCATTTTGTGCTCAGGGTTTTCTTTCAAAAACAATTTTCCCATCAATAACGGTCATCATCACCTTAATATCAAACAGACGCTCCTCGGGTTCGGTCATCAAGTTGCGATCGAGCACAACGAAATCGGCCAGCTTGCCAACCTCGATCGAACCCTTGATGTCTTCCTCAAACACGGCCTTCGAAGCCCAGATGGTCAGGCAACGCAGCGCTTCTTCGCGAGTCATTCGCAACTCGGGATGCCAGCCCTCTCCGGAATACCCGGAGGTGTCTTTGCGCACACAGGCTGCGTAAAACTCGATCATCGGATTGCCTTCTTCGACTGGCGCATCGGACCCGCCCGGGATGTAACAGCCAAGATCGATAAACGTACGCCAGGCATATCCCTCAGTCATCCGGTCCAATCCCAGCCGCCGCACGGCAAAGTGCAAATCCCCGATGGCATGACTGGGCTGCATGCTCGGAATCACGCCCAATTTGGCGAATCGCGGCATATCGTCCAGCGCCACAATTTGCGCATGTTCGATGCGGAACCGCGGATCGGCCAGCTTGCGCCGGCTGGCCGGGATATCGGCAAAGGCTTTTTCGTACAAATCCAGTACCTTGCGATTGGCCGAATCGCCAATGGCATGTATCGCCATTTGAATCCCGGCTTCGGTGGCTTTTTTGATCGTCGGATAAATTTCCTCGTCTTTGTAAATCAAAAAACCGTGCGTATCTTGATCCGAATACGGCCGCAACAGCGCCGCCCCCCGGGAGCCCAGGGCGCCATCGGCCACAATTTTGATGCCGCGCACGGTCAGGTGATGATCGAACAAACCGATCTGTGGCCCCTCGTTCAGCAGGCGATCGGCATCTTCGCCAGGCCCACGGATGTAGGCATGGATGCGCACAGCCAGCTCATTGGACTCGTACAATTTTTTATACAAATCTACCACGTCCCAGGTCACGCCCATGTCATGCACCTGCGTGATTCCATAGGCCAGAGCGATTTCATTGGCCTTGAGGGCATAATTGCGTTGCATTTCAAAGGTGGTGTCCGGAGGCAGGTGTTTGCGCACCAGCGCCATGGCGCGATCCAGCAGCATGCCAGTGGGATGGCCTGTTCGGCGATCTTTCAGAATCTGCCCGCCCTGCGGATCCGGGGTGGCGGCCGTGATACCGGCGATTTTCAACGCCAGAGAGTTGACGACCGCAGCATGGCCATCCGCGCGGGTAAGAAACACCGGATGATCGGGTGCCACCCGGTCCAGGTCCTGTCGCGTTGGAAAGCGTTTGGTGGGCCAGTCTTCTTCGATCCAGCCGCGGCCGGTGATCCACTGCCCCTTCGGCGTCTTTTCTGCTTCTGCTTTGATCCGGCTCAAAAACTCCTGCAACGATCGTGTGCCGTCGAGATTGAGGTGGTATTCGCGCTTGCCCACGCCGAGATAATGATAATGCGCATCGATGAACCCCGGGACCAGGGTTTTGCCCTGCAAATCGATGACCTGCGTGCCATCATCAATCCAGGCCTGCACATCGGCATTGGAGCCAACAAAGGCAATTCTAGCCTGAACCACCGCCACGGCTTCGGCGGTGCGGAATTGATCATCGACCGTGTAGATAGTGCCATTTTTGAACACAAGATCGGCCACCTTTGGCCCCCGCTGACACGCGAAGGCGGCGATCATGGCCGTCATGATGCCAAACAAAACCATCAATCGCATGCAATACTCCAAATTTGATTTGAGTAAATCAACCAGACGGGAATATATTAGGATAATCTGAGCGAACTGTCAATAAAAACATGACGGGGTTGAGAATATATCCACCACAAGGGGAAGGGCATTGAGCAGAGTGCGCAAAAATAGAAGCGTGAACTCGAATTTTTGCAAAAAATATCAAAGCGGCTTAGCGAGAGAGATTTTTCCCAAAACAAAAAGGGCGGGTTCAACCCGCCCTATTGTGCTCGGAGATGGTATTATTGCGTTATTCGCGCTGATCCATCGGCACGAAATCGCGTTTGTCTTCACCGACGTACAATTGGCGCGGCCGCGCGATCTTCTGTTCCGGATCGTTGAGCAGCTCTTCCCATTGCGCCAGCCATCCCGGCATGCGGCCAATGGCAAACAGCACTGGAAACATCTCCACCGGCAGGCCCATGGCTTGATAGATGATGCCGGAATAGAAATCCACGTTCGGATACAGTTTGCGTTTGACGAAATATTCATCCTCGAGAGCGATCCGTTCCAGTTCAAGGGCGATATCCAGCAACGGATTGCGCCCGGTGACCTCAAACACCTGATCGGCGATGTTTTTGATGATGCGCGCCCGCGGATCATAATTTTTATACACCCGGTGACCAAATCCCATGAGGCGAATCTCGCCCGCCTTCACTCGTTTGATGTAGGCCGGGATGTTCCGGACCGATCCGATTTCATTCAGCATGCGCAGCACCATTTCATTGGCCCCGCCGTGCAATGGGCCGTATAAAGCCGCAGCAGCCGCAGCAGCCGCCGAATACGGATCCGCATGCGAGCTACCCACCACACGCATGGCTGTAGCACTGCAATTCTGCTCATGATCGGCATGCAAAATAAATAGCACGTCAAGCGCGCGCTCCAGCACCGGATTGGGCTCGTATTTTAGCTCGGTCATTTTGAACATCATGTTGAGGAAATTGCCGGTGTAACTCAAATCGTTATCCGGATACACGTAGGGCTGGCCGAGCATATGACGATACGCATATGCTGCAATTGTTGGCGTTTTGCCAATGAGTCGTTGAATTTGCAATTTTCGAATATTCGGATCTTGAATTTTTTTAGCTTCAGGATAAAATGTGGATAAAGCCGCCAGGGTGCTAATTAAAATTCCCATAGGATGCGCATCATATCGGAAACCCTCTATAAACTTTTTCACATTTTCATGCAGCATCGTGTGGTGCGTGATATCATGCACCCATTGGTCCAGTTCTTGCTGATTTGGAAGCTTACCGTAAATGATCAGAAAAGACGTTTCCAGAAACGAAGCCTCTTCAGCAATTTGCTCAATTGGGTATCCACGGTAACGTAGGATGCCTTTTTGGCCATCAATAAAAGTAATACTGCTCTTAGTCGAGGCCGTGTTGACAAATCCGGGGTCGTAACTAAGGAGCCCAAAATCCGACTCATCTACTTTAATATCCCGCAGGGCCATTGCCCGAATAGCACCATTTTCAATGGGCACATTATATTCGCGCCCGGTACGGTTATCACGGATGGTCAGGCTGTTTTCATTCATGTCTCACTCCTGTGGTTTTCTGCCCGGCAAGCCCGGACATATTCGAAACCCATTGCTTGACCTAATTTACAAATGCACACATTCCCGTCACAACATTGCTCATCCTGCTCTCATGTTTGGATTAAATTTAATAACATTTAAGCGTTTTTCCAACCAGTTTATGATAAAATTTTATAATATTTCACATTTTTTGGAAGCCGAATAACACCTTATTATTAAATTAATTACATATCCATACCTATCGTCCCTTCTTCCAAAAACCTTGATTGTTCAGTAATAGCATTAATTTTTTTAAATTGCGGTCACGTCGCACTCATACACCAGCCTGCCTGGTTTCCTCATGTACAATTTCATATAGTCATTCCGGCATTCTGGCCTCCGGTAGTCGCTGGAATATCGGAATGTCGGAATCTCATAATCCGGTTTATTGAGTCGAAACTGTATCCCAACTGAAGCAAACTACTCCATAGGCGCATTCCTTTCAAATGCAATTAAATCTTTTGAGATGACATTTTTTCATATTATATTTGAAATTATAAGGCCGGGATCCATGAATGAAGAACTGAATGACGGTGTGCATGTATTGAACCCCATCGTGGCGGTTGCGGTTCATGCAAATTTTTTTTAGAAGTCACGGCGACATTGAGTTCCGCTATGGATCAGGCCCTGTTCATTCATCATGAAGCAACGGATTTGCCTACGTGGTTTCGCTGCGCGGTTTATTTTGTATTCACATCGGAAAGGAAGCGAATTATGGCCATATCGATTGATCGAGACAAATTGGTGCATACCTTTTTGGAGCTGGCCCAAATCAATTCAACATCCCTGCAGGAACGGCCGGTGGTGGATTATTTGAAACAAAAATTATCTACCTGGAACATTTCTTTTTACGAAGACCACGCTGGCCAAAAAATCGGCGGCAATGCCGGCAACCTGATCATTTCGCTCAATGGCGACCAAAAGCCGGAGCTGTTCCTGTGCGCGCATACCGATACCGTGCGCCCCACCGAACATCTCAAGCCGCAAATTGTTGACGGTGTCATTCGCAGCGATGGCACGACCATTCTAGGGGCCGACAACCGTGCCGGCGTGACCGTTCTGCTGTATGTACTCGAAACCATTGCAAGCCACGGTTTGCGGCACCGGCCGTTCGAAATTGCTTTTACGGTAGCGGAAGAAATCGGGCTTCTGGGTGCGGCCAATCTGGATTGGGAAAAGCTACAGGCCCCCTCTGGCTACATTTTTGATAGCTCGCTTTCGCCCGGCCATTACATCAGTATGACGCCCACGGCGGTGGAATTGAAAATCCGTGTGCTGGGCAAACCGGCCCATGCGGGCGTTGCACCGGAGAAAGGCATCAATGCGGTGAGCATGGCCGCGGAAATGCTAACCAGGTTCCCGGTTGGCCGGGTGGATGACCATACTGTGGCCAACATCGGCGTGATTCATGGCGGCGAGGCCACCAATGTGGTGCCCGGCATGGTGGAAATGCGCGGCGAAATTCGCTCGTTCAACAAAAGCACCATTGACCAAATGCTGCAGCAACTGGATGCGGATTTGCGGGCGATCGCCGAGAAGTACGGCGGCGCTTACGAACTGCGGCATCGCATCCATTTCCAGGGCTTCGAAATTCCTGAAGATCATTTTGTGACCCGGCATTTGAAAACCAAAATGCAGCAAGTGGGCCTGGCGCCCGCCGGACAGATTTATCACGGCGGCAGCGACGCCAATGTGTTCAATGCGCGGGGCAAAACCGCCATCAACCTCGGCATCGGAGCGAAAAATCCGCATGGCAATGACGAACACATCGCCATCGACGATCTGGTGAAAGTGACCGAGCTAGCACTCGCTTTGGTCGAAGTGGCTTAATAGAAAAACAAGCGTTGGATCGGCATGGGCAAAAAAGCCAATAAAGCACAGCAAGACACGGCAGCGCCGGCGGTGGAGGAAATGCGTATCGACAAGTGGCTAAAGATGGTGCGTATTTTCAAAAAACGCGAAGAGGCCGCCGATGCCTGCGATTCCGGACGGGTGAAGCTGAACGGGCAGGTGGCCAAGGCCAGCCGCTTGGTCAAAGTCGGTGATGAGATCGTGGTCAAGAAGGGCAAGCGTTACATTGAGCTCGAGGTGCTGCAAATTCCCAAACGCGGCCTTTCGGCCAAAGATGCCAAACTGGCCTACCGCGACCACTCCCCGAAGCTTTCCGAGGAAACGCTGGAGCTCATGCGGTTGCAGCGCGAAGCGGAAAAGAAAATGCGGCGAAAATACAAAGGTCGCCCCACCAAAAAAGAGCGCCGGGACTGGGAGAAATTCCGCGGCTGGTGAGGCTATTTCACCAGGGTTTCACTGCAATAGGGACACACTCGCCAGCCGTTTTCGATGCCCCGACGGCAGTTTGGACAGACTGGTTTCAGCGAAGTGCCACAATGCGGACAGACCACAAAATCCGCTCGCACACGCTGGCTACAGTAGGGACAAATGAGACTCCCCACGGGCGCGGTTGCCGGCTGTGAGCTGCGCGCCAGCAGATACACAATCAGTCCGATGAAACTGCCCACAAAGGCCAGCAGCCCCCACAACCAGCCATTCATGCCGCGCTTTTCCGCATCCACAAACACCCAAATGCTGATCAGCAGCGTCAGCCCCAGCATGAATAACGGGAACATCACAAAAAGCCGGGGAAAATAGGCACCATGGGGCAAGCTAAAATGCGACATATCGAATCCGGACGGCCAATTGAGGAACAACTGCCGCAAGGAATAGCCAAAAGGCCCTAACATCCATAAAAAGGGGCCGTAAAACAGCACGAGCAGCCCGATCAGCACCAGCAAAAAGCCCAGCACTTTTTGTCCGGAAGTCGCCATATCTACTCCTCGAAATTTGATGTTTTCCTGCCGAAACTACTCACCGCTGTTGCAATGGTGATCGTCGCAACAGCAGCGGCGAGAACAGAGCCATGAGCAAATTTTGAATCATCCATACCATAAAAAATCCGTACAGAAACACGTCCGCGGATTCGGGGCCCGGCGCCATTGCCTCCCCGAGCAGGACCGCGATCATCATAACGAGCAACAGGACCACCGCCGTGACGGGCAACCAGAGCGAACCGGTCAGACCGGCGCGCCAGCGGCCGGGGGCTGGCGCTTTGCCCTCGCTCTCCGGCGCCATATGCAACCAGAGATCGCGGCATTGCACACGCACGCTTTCAGCAAGGCTATTCGGGACGGCGGCACGCCGACACGCAGCCATCGAGCGAAGGGCCTCGATCTGCTGGCGAAACTGCCGGCAATCCGGACAAATGCGGAGATGAGCCTGCACATCCGGCGGCCAATCGGTTACATCCGGATCATCAAGCAGCCGCTGCTGAGTGAGGTCACAATCTTTCATGATTCATCCTGCGTTGATGTCGCATCTGACGCGTCAGCCGGTGCGAGCCGCTGACGCAACGCCTGGACGGCCTGAAACAGAGTCGCCTTGGACGTTCCAACGGAAATGCCCAGTGCCTCGGCGATTTCGGCATGCGTGAGACCCTCGATTTCTTTCAGCACAAACACCTCTCGCTGACGCGGTGACAGGCTGCGGATGGCCTTCTCCAGATCCTGCCGCAACTCGATGCCATCAGCAAAGCTCTTTGGAGCAGACGGCTTGCTCACGGGATTATCCGGCGCGGCCGCGAATTGCAAACGCTGCCAGAAGCGCCGGCGTTTGCGCCTCAGGGCATCCCGGCATACATTGACGGCGATGCGGTACAACCACGCGCGCACATGCCGGATTTCCGGCCCGTCCTCCCGCAAGACGCGCACCACCCGCAGCCACACTTCCTGATACAGATCCTCGATGCTCGCCAAGGCGGGTGCCAGATAGCCAATCTGCCGGAACACGAAATCCCGGTAGCGATCATACAGCGCATTGAATGCCTGCCAGTCGCCAGCCCGAATTTGTTTCACCAGGTCCGAATCTTCTGGCTGCATCGGCCGTATTTTCCTCACGCTTTTGTTATAAAGACGCTTGCGTCAAGCCAAAGGTTTAGTTATTATATTCTTTCACGATTTCACGACCACGACTGCGGAGACGGAATCCATGCAGAATCCGACGAAAACGAAGCCAGCGACGCAACTGCAATCTTTTCGTCCGGCGGCATGGGCGAAAGGCGGCGATTTGCAAACATTGCTGGGCTATCTCCTCCCGGGGCCGAAAGAGCTGTCGCACACATTGTTGCATCACGTGATCCTGCCCGATGGCGACACCCTGGTGATCTGCGAAAACCCGCCTGCGAAGACGCCCTTAGGCGTGGTTCTGCTGATGCATGGCCTGGGCGGGCATGCCGATTCCGCGTACATGCTGCGGGTGGCGGCGAAATTTTTGTCGCGCGGCTGGGTCGTTTTTCGCATGAATCACCGCGGAGCGGGACAGGGCCGCGGCCTGGCTCGCTGGCTGTACCATTCCGGCAAATCGGAAGACCTGCCGCCGGTGCTGGACACGCTGCGTCAATTGTGCCACGAGCTGCCGCTGGTGGTCATTGGCTTTTCCCTAAGTGGCAACGTGCTGTTGAAGTATCTCGGCGAAACCGGCGCGGACAATCTATTTGACATTGCCCGGGCTATTGCCGTTTGTCCGCCCATCGATTTGCAGCGCTGCGCCGATGCCCTTTCCCGTCCGCGCAACCGGCTGTATGACCTGCGGTTTTCCCGGCTGCTGCGGTCGGTGGTTCGCGACATGCAGACGCATTTTCCGGGTTTTCCCCGAATCCCTTTGCCGTTTCATTTGACGGTGTACGAGTTCGATCAGCGCGTGACCGCACCGCTCAACGGCTTTGCATCGGCCGAGGATTACTATCGCCGCTGCAGTGCGGCGCCTCTATTGGCCAACGTTCGCATTCCGGTTGACATTCTGGCCAGTGACGACGATCCGTTTGTGCCGGCCGCGATGTTTCGCTCCGTTCCCGATGACAACGGCGCTATCGAACTGCACCTCACGCGCAGCGGCGGACACATGGGATTCTTATCGGCATTCGAGACATCGTTCGGCGATCGCCGGTGGATGGATGAGGCGCTACTGCATTTCGCAACCAGCGCACTGTGAGGCCGAGTTCTGGGTCGATATTGATGACGAAAGGTCGGATCGAAGCGATACAGGGGGATGGATTTCAAAATGAACGTGAGGGACGAATTGCGCCCATGAAGGCAGAGGGCGCATCCAATCGTACGCCTTCAGCGGTGAATTTTATTCATTTCCCAACACCCGGCGGCTCAGCTCATAAGCGGCCACACCAAAAGCCACACTGACATTGAGCGAGATTTTATGACCGCGCATGGGCAGGTGCGCCACGGCATCCGCTTGCTGCAGCACCTCTTCGCGGATGCCATGAAATTCATGTCCGACGATAACGGCCAGCGGCGTACGCACGGAAAGCCGGTAGATCAACTGACTCGAGTCGGTTTTCTCCAGCGCCAGCAGAAAGTAACCCTGCCCGCGCAGCCATTGCAGCGCGTCGAGGGTGGATTGAAAATAGGTCCAGGGGAGCGCGTCTTCGGCGCCGAGAGCGGCCTTGCGGATTTCCTGGCGTGGCGGCGTGGCGGTAATCCCACACAAAACCACGCCCCCAAATCCGGCGCCATCGGCGGTGCGAAAAATCGCGCCGACGTTGTGCATGCTGCGGATGTTGTCGGCCACGACCACGAACGGTGGGGGGGCATCAGGCCAGGGAATACGAGACTGCGGACGCGTTTCTTGCATGAGGTTCGACCCCTATCCTGCAACGCGCTGCGCCGACTTCCGCTATTGCTGCGGTGTTTTGGCGGTTCCCGGTTTGATGCTTTTTTTGATGTGAGAGGGGATCACCATGCCCTGCGGTTTCGGCGGCGCGCCCTGATTTTGCACGCATTTGCTGCACGCCGGTCCGCGATCCTCACGCACGAATTGCAACACGGTTTTGGAAAGCGTGTAAATTGCCGCCACCACGACGATGGCAATGGTGAGCCATGTCTGCCAATCCCAGTTCATGAGCCAAACCCCAGTGCGGTTCCAACCTGAAAAACCGTAAACGAAGCCAGATAGGCGAAAAGGAGCATATAGAAAAACATGAAAATTGGCCAGCGCCAGGTGTTGGTCTCACGCCGCACGATTGCCAGCGTGGACATGCACTGGCAGGCCAGCACGAAAAAGACCATCAAGGAGAGAGCCACCAGCGGGGTGAACACCGGCTTGCCCGTATCCGGATACGTATCGCGCTGCAGCGCGGTGCGCAAATCCACCGACGTTTCATCCACATCCTGTAGGTTGTAAATTGTAGCCAGCGTGCTTACGATCACTTCACGCGCGGCGAATGAGGTGATGAGGCCAATGCCTATTTTCCAGTCAAAGCCAAGCGGCCGGATCGCCGGCTCGATGAGTTGCCCCAGTCGGCCGGCATAGCTCTGCCGGATCTCATGAAAGTTGTCCACCTGCTGCCCCGCTTTGGCCAGCCCCTGCATTTCCTGTACATGCTGCGCATCCGGCTTCGGATAAGAGGCCAGAAACCACAGTACGATGGACACCGCCAGAATGATTTTGCCGGCATTGGTGACGAAGGCCTTGCCGGCTTCGTAAACACGGTAGAAAATGAACCGCCACACCGGCACGCGGTACGATGGCAGCTCCATAATAAAATTGGTGGTCTGGCCTTTAATGACGAATTTTTGCAAAATCGTTGCCGACACCACGGCCGCGACCATGCCCAGCAGGTACATCAGCAGAAGCACCAGGCCGGGCAAGTAGAAAATGCCGCCGAACCAGATACCTGGAATAAAGGCACCAATCAGTAGTGTGTACACCGGCAACCGTGCGCTACAACTCATGAACGGGGCCACAAGAATAGTAATCAGCCGGTCACGCTGATTTTGAATGGTGCGCGTGGCCATGATGCCGGGCACGGCGCAGGCAAACGAGCTTAACAGTGGGATCACCGATTGACCGGACAGGCCGATCTTCGCCATGAACCGGTCCATGATGAATGCCACGCGCGCCAGATAGCCGGTGTCTTCTAAAATAGCCAGAAAGAAGAACAGGAATACAATCTGCGGCAGAAACACCAACACGGCGCCCACGCCAGCTACCACCCCATTGACGAGCATATCCTGCAGCGGGCCAGGTGGCAACACCCGTTCGATCTGCTGCCCGAGCAGGGACAGCCCATTCTCGATCGCATTCATCGGCACTTCGGCCCAGGTGTAAATCGACTGAAACATGGTGGCCAGAATCAAAAACATGATGACCGGGCCAAAGTATTTGTGCGTGAGCACGCGGTCGATTTTCTCGCTCAGTTCGCCGCCGGTCCTTTCAGGCTGGGTGATATTTTGTGCGCAAATCTGATCGATGACCGCATAGCGGATACGTACTTCGGCCTGTTTCCAGGGAATGCCGCGTTCGGCAAGTTCTTGCCGGGCTTTTTCAACCAGTGCCGGTAGTTCGCTCTGACCGTTGCGGTTCTGCCAGCGCTCCAGGACTTCCGGCTGTGAAATCACCCGCAGGGCCTCGGCATACGCCCCCGCTGGACTGGCGATGCCATGCTGCTGAAACCACTCCACCAGCGGCTCGCACACGCGCGCCAGTTCCACGGACTTGAGAATGGTATGGCCGTTACGGCCATTCGCACCCTTCTGCCCGAACATGAAAAGGGTTTCTTTCAGCGTGTCGAGGCCTTCCATCTGTTTAGCGGAAATGGGAACAACCGGGATATTCAGACGGCGGGCCAGACCCTCGACATTGACTTTCAGGTGCATTTTGCGGGCCAGGTCCATCATGTTCAGGGCGAGCACCACCGGCAGGCCAATATCAATGATTTGGGTACAAAGATAGAGATTGCGCGCCAGGTTAGTGACATCGGCGACGACCACCACCAGATCCGGCGGGGGCTCCATCGGACAGGTGCCGGTAAGGATATCTACGGCAATTTGTTCATCCAGAGATTTGGGGACGAGGCTGTAAATCCCGGGCAGGTCAATAATTTCGAACGTTTGTTGGTCGGGACCGGTGAGGATACCGGACTTGCGTTCAATCGTCACTCCAGGATAATTGGCGATTTTTTGCCGAAGCCCGGTCAGAGCGTTAAAAACCGTGGTCTTTCCGGAGTTCGGATTGCCGGCTAGCGCGACACGAATGACTCGTTTTCTGACATCGGACCGGTAGGGTGCGATTTTAGTTTCTGCGCTCATAGCGATTCAAGTGGGTTGGCCTGGTCAAGATGCTTTTTGCCAGCGCGCGTCGTAGCGAAAGATCAGTACCGCGCACGCGAATCTGAATCGGATCACCAAACGGAGCAAATTTCACCAGCCGGACGACGCTGCCAATGATCAGGCCCATTTCCAGCAGCCGCAATTCATCCGCGATATCGTCCCGGTATCCGGCAATAATGGCCTCTTCTCCGGGTTTTAAATCATCCAGAGAGAATACGCGATCTGAGACACTCTTCAACTGAGTCTTCATCACA
The DNA here is from genome assembly GCA_030950365.1 of Candidatus Zhuqueibacterota bacterium. Lineage (GTDB taxonomy): Bacteria > Zhuqueibacterota > Zhuqueibacteria > Zhuqueibacterales > Geothermadaptataceae > Hydrothermovivens. The sequence goes on from JAUZRQ010000042.1 coordinate 20,615, forward strand.
CCGTCCCTCATTGATGGCTCACATGTTTGTCGTCTGAAATGGTTTTAATCAATTATAGAACAAATAGTATAGGAAAAAACATATTCCCCAAAAAAAATTTACCCTTCATTGCTATCAATCCGCTCACATCCTTGCTCTATTGCCTCTTTCATCCTCTCCAATTCATCGCTGGGAATTCTGCCACCAAATTTAAGTAAATGCTTTCCACAAATGCTCTGCAATTGGGCTTATGCGAGTGATTGTGTATACTCCAAAACACGCTTTTGCAGCTCATCCGGCAATTCTTTTAGCTGTTCAATCACTTTCTTAATGATTGTGGCTTCCTTCTTTCCTATCCCATCGATCAGAACGTGCAGGCTGAAAATGCATCACGATTCAGGTCGCAATAAGCATGCTTCCATACAATAAGGGCAGCTTTCGGAGCCACCGCAGTCCAGAGACATTTCGTGAAATGCCCGCAAAAATTCACGAGCTTTTTTTTCGTCCGAAAATAGAAATTTAATAAATGCCAACAGTTTTTCGCCCGTTTCATGGCTGATCAAATGCTCGACCTTACAGGCATCGATCTCGGCAAGCTCCGGATTCACGCCTAGGACATCCTGGAAAAATTTGATCAGCACGCGGCGCTTAGACTGAATAGCCTGCACCAGATTTTTGCCTTCCTCGGAGAGCAACAAAAATTTATTGTCGTCTTCAATCACCAGCCGGCGCTCCTTCAAGGCCTTTAATGTGATGGACGCACTCCCACGCGTGATCCCCAGATGGCGGGCCACGTCGGTCACCCGGGCATAGCCATACTTATTCAGCAGCTCGGCAATGGCCATGAGGTGATGGGCCGCGCTGTGGGTAATGACGTTGTGCTCAAATTCTTTCCAGACTTCCATACGAAAAACCGGGCCCCTGAATTTTACAATTTCTGCTCTTGTTTTAATAGCCAAACATTTGTTGAAAATATAGCAAATCGATTTTAGCTTGTCAACCAAAATATGGACATTTTTAACATCCAGATTTATTTTTTCAGGAGTTAGCATGGTGCAATAAATGAATGATTGCGCATGCCTTATGTTTTGTCATGTCGGCTGCCCGAAGTGATCAAAAAGGAGACGGCGAAATGCCAGGATATTATACGCCACTTGTTCCAGAGAAAGGAGGCCGACATCCATCAGCTCGAGATACCGTCGTGACGATATCGTTCACAAAATTGTCAATGAGAATCGAGGAGCACGAGGTTGGAGCCTTGTTTTGCATAATAACGGACTTAAATTTAAGGATAATCCCCCTCAAATTGGAAACAACCGTGCGGCTTGGAATCCGATTTTTGTGTTACATGATTAATTTGCGCGCTTGATGGGCAATATTTTCGACGACAAAGCCGTATTGTTCCATCATCACCTTCGCAGGCGCTGAGGCTCCGAATCGTTCGTCAATGGTTACGGTGATGCCGTGCTCGCCCAGATACTTATGCCAGCCCTGAGCCACGCCGGCCTCCACCGCCACGCGCGCCTTCACCGCTGCGGGCAAAACCTGTTCGCGGTATCCCACATCCTGCTGATCGAACAACTCCCAGCTCGGCATGCTGACCACGCGAGCGGCTATGCCCTCCTGCCAGAGCTGCTCGGCGGCCTGTAGCGTGGGCCAGACTTCACTGCCCGAGGCCATCAGAATCAACTCCGCTGGCCGGTCGACATCGGCCAGCACGTAGGCGCCGCGGGCCAGCCCGGACGCCGGAGCGTATTTTTGCCGGTCGATGATTGGCAGACCCTGGCGTGACAGCGCCAGCGCCACCGGTCCGTGTTTGTGCTGCAAGGCCACCCGCCAGGCCTCCACCGTCTCATTGGCGTCGCATGGCCGGATGAACACCAGGCGCGGAATCGCCCGCAGCGCAGCAAAATGTTCAATCGGTTGATGCGTGGGGCCGTCCTCTCCCAGGCCGATGCTATCGTGCGTGAACACATAAATCACAGGCAGTTCCATCAGGGCGGCCAGCCGGATGGACGGCCGCATGTAATCGGAAAAGACCAGAAACGTGCTGCAAAAAGGGCGCAAGCCGCCATGCAGGGCCATGCCATTGCAAATGGCGCCCATGCCATGCTCGCGCACGCCGAAATGGATGTTGCGCTGATCATAACGGCCGACCTGGAAATCGCCATCAGTATCAATGGCCGTTTTGGTGCTCGGGGTCAGATCGGCAGAGCCGCCGATGAGCTCCGGCATTTTAGCGGCCACCGCATTGATAACCTTGCCACCTGCCACACGGGTGGCGATGCCCTTTGCGTCAGCGGCAAATTGCGGCAGGTCGGCATCCCAGCCGCCGGGCAGCTCGCCGGCCAGCATACGGCGGAATTCGGCTGCCAGCTCCGGATGCGCCTTTTCGTATTCGCGGAATTTGGCCTCCCAGGCCTGTTGCTGCTGCTGACCGCGCTCCTGCGCTTTGCGAAAATGCGCCAGAGCCTCCTCGGGAATGTAAAAGGTTTTATCTTCCGGCCAACCGTAATTGCGTTTGGTCAGTCGCACTTCTTCTTCACCCAGCGGTTCGCCGTGCACTTTGGCCGTGTCCTGTCGGTTGGGACTGCCGTAGCCGATGTGCGTGCGTACAGCGATGATCGAAGGCCGTTCGGTTTCGCGCTGCGCCGCCTCGATAGCCCGGGCAATGGCGTCGAGATCATTACCATCCTCTACCCTCTGCGTGTGCCAGCCATACGCCTCGAACCGCTTCAGGCGATCTTCGGTAAAAGCCAGATCCGTGGAGCCATCGATGGAAATGTGGTTGTCGTCGTACAGATAAATCAATTTACCCAGCTTCAAGTGGCCGGCCAGCGAGGCCGCTTCCGAAGCCACGCCTTCCATCAAATCGCCATCGCTGACCAGCGCATAGGTGTAATGGTTAACGATATCGAAGCCCGGTCGGTTGAATTTCGCGGCAAGGTATGCTTCGGCCATGGCCATGCCCACACCATTGCCAAAACCCTGCCCCAGCGGCCCGGTCGTCGTTTCCACTCCGGCCGTCAGCCCATGTTCGGGATGGCCGGGTGTTTTGCTGCCCCACTGCCGAAACTGTTTGATTTCATCCAGACTGAGGTCATATCCGGTGAGATGCAGCAGGCTGTACAGCAGCATGGAGCCGTGTCCGGCTGATAAAATAAAGCGATCCCGGTCAGGCCATTGTGGATCCCGCGGATTATGCTTTAAAAAGCGATCCCACAGTACGTAGGCCATGGCAGCCGCTCCCATGGGCAACCCGGGATGGCCGGAATTGGCCTTCTGAATGGCATCAATGGATAAGGTTCGAATGGTATTGATACACAGCTCATCGAGTGATGCATGGCCTGACATGGTTTGGCTTTCCTCCAGTTATCATTTGTATGAAGCTTTGATAAATCACACGCCTGCCCATCATTGCCGATGCATAATAGCGGACGAAATGCTCTCCTGCATATCATACGGGGAGATCGTCCTCATCGACATCCACAGAAGCTAGCACGGGTCATCAGCCAGTTATGGCAGAACCATTACAGAAATGGTCCGCTTTGTGGCGATAAAATAACTGATTAGTTTATGATGCAGCGGTTTAAATTGCAAGTAAAAAGATTGCAAAAGCGGTTGTAACCAAAAGGCGCACAACTAAATGGAGGGAACGCATGCAACTGCCATGATCAATCTCGGCATCTGATGGCCATTGCGCCTATTTTTGCATTGAACATGACGTAACACTTCGTTATATTTAGGCACGCTCTTCCAGACAGGAGGCATCGTTTTCTCAACCCCGCACCGATAGAAGCAGTTGCGGTGAAAGTATTAACACGCCATTCATTGGATAAGCGAACGCATGGACCGAATTATCAAGCATTCACGCATATTGTTGGCCCTACTGATTATTGTCCTGTGCCTGGGCTGTGATCAAACCACCAAGAAATTGGCCAAAGATAACCTTCCGCGTTGGTATTCCCTGTCTTATCTCGGGGATACGATCCGGTTGCAGTATGTGGAAAATCCGGGGGTGGCGTTCAGCATCGGGGCGCACTGGCCGGAAGACGTGCGCTGGTGGCTATTTAATGTGGGGCAGGGCGTTTTTCTGCTAATTCTGGCCGCGCATCTGGTGCGCAATTTGAGCCTGCAAACCAGCCAATTTCTTGGCTTTGTGCTGATTCTCGGTGGTGGCATCGGCAATTTCACCGACCGCGTTTTGCGCGACGGCCGGGTGATCGATTTTCTCAACATCGGCATCGGCAACCTGCGCACGGCTATTTTCAACGTGGCCGATATCGCCATCACCACCGGACTGATCCTGCTGATTTACGGCCTATTTGTGGAGCGTTCACAAACGGAAGACGAAAAGGCGACCACACTCACCAACGAACCCTCTCCATCCGATTAAATATCCATCGTAACGGTTTTCATCCTAAACAGGCGGTTCTGGTTAATAGTGACAGCCCGTTATTTCCAAAACCGGAACCGTTGTCCGTTCCTTTGTGAACGCACCAGCTCCCCTGAGCATCTGTGCTTATCCCATGACTTCAAAAAGCCCCTAACGTGCCTCAATGAAGCAGTATTATTTTGCGCGTATAAGTTGAACGTCCAACCTGCAGACGTAAAAAATATAATTGCGACGGCAGGGGGGATCCATCCGCTCTCCAGGTGGTTTGATATTCGCCGGGAGTTTTTGCTTCATCCACAAGCCGCTGCACCACCTGCCCGCGCATATTCACAATATCAAGAGTGACTCTGCCGGCCTTTTCCACCCAGAACCGAATCCGGGTTTCTGGATGAAACGGGTTCGGATAATTGCTAACCATGGCAAATTCCACCGGCGGCCGCCCCGGTTCCATGCCAACCGAGGTCGGAATCGGAGTGACTCGCGTTTTCAAATTCATGGCCCGGGCGATTTCCCGCCAGTCGTACGCATGCACGGCGCGGTCGGAATGCAGCGCATAAAAGGAGCCCTCGGGGAAATTGGGCAAAGCCATCTGCGTCAGCGCAATGCCATCCGTGCCCGATGTTTTGCCGGAAAAATTGCCCATGTAGTCCATGGTTTTGCGGTCGAAAACCTCGTATTCCGTCGGGCTGGCTTCCTGATCCGCCACGATGTAATAGCCTTCGCCATTGCCAAGGTCGTACAGCACAATGCCCTCGGGATCGTTGGTGAAAATGCCCGCACCGAAACGGCTTTGATACTCGCCTTTCAAATTGTAAACGCGGATGTCATACGGGGCGCTTTCGGCACAGATCAGCGCACGGTCATGTTCCTGGTCGATCACCAGCGATTCGAGAGTGGCATCGACCGGGAAATCAAACAAAAGCCGGCCTTCGATGCCGTTGCCGCCTGGCCGCACCTCAAAGACTTTCACCCGGTCCGGCGAACTACCAGTGCTGGTGATCCAGGCTTGCAGATGACCATTCACCCGTGCCAGGGCGATGCCGTATGGTTTATCGAGATGTTTATTGCCAAACGCGCCTAAAAATTGCCGTTCGGGCAATGAAAACGCGCTGACTCGGTTGTTATCACGCTCCACCACAAATACAACATCGGTCAGGCCGGAGACCGTATTGACGTTATAAGCCACGGCAATGCCATTCGGTCGTTTGAGCTGCCCGGAAGACGCGCCAGGTTCGCCTAAACGTCCGAGAAATTGATTTCTTATCGGATCAAAAAGATGCACCACATTCCGGGTTTTGTCTGTGATCATCAATAAGCTCTGCGCCGGATCGTGCGCCACCCAGATAGCCACCGAATCGAGGGTGCCGCGCCCCTCAGGTGGTTTGGGTGTTTCATAGGCATGCTGTACCACAACCATGGCCGACAGGGCCATGAAACTCACACCCATCAACAGGCTGCTATTGCCGAGGGAAAGCCATTTTACCCGTTTCCAGAACGTCGAATGCATGGTTGCTCCGTTTTTTATTTATGCATGATGTTTTGTTCGAGCATTGAATCCATGTTCAATCAGATAGCAAATGCCTTCCAAAGCGAATAACGTTATTATGCAACTAACGTGCCACACGATCCGGACTTCCTGGCTATCCCGTTCGTACTTGAATTTAGCGCAGCAGGCTTGATTTGTTCGAGCCCAACCTGTTTTCGCCGGGACCACTATCTCATTTTGAGGCGATGATTACGGATTTGAAATCAATTCAGCAGGCGAAAGGCAGTGGCTTTGATGATTAGATACACGTCGCGACCTTCGGTCAGTTGCAGTGCCTGCACCGTAGCTTCGACGATTTCAACCGTGAGCAGCAATCCGGCATCCACGCGCACCAGGATGCGGTTGCCGATTTGCATAATTTTGCGTACGGTGCCGTGCAATATATTGCGGGCGGATATCTGTTCCGGCCGTACGGTAGCGAGAATGATCTCGGTGGCGGGCAGTTCCAATTTCAGCGGCTGTCCCGGCTGCCGGCGGATGCGCGGCAGCACAAACGTGACACCGTTGCTGCGGATAGTGGTGGTGCCGCGCCGATCATCATGGCGTTCGATGCGCGCTTGGATGATGTTGCGCACCGTCTCGGTGGCGATCAAGTCGGTGGATACAAAATCGGCCAGCACGGTTTCGGGGGTGCCCTGGTGGATGATCCGGCCGGCCCGCATGAGCATCACCTCGTCGGCGATGTTGAGCACCGTGGCCAGGTCGTGCGACACGTACAGCATCGGCAACCGGAAGCGCTCGTGGATGTCGCGCAGCTCGGTGAGCAGGTGCAGGCGCGTGGGGATATCCAGCGCTGCCATGGGCTCGTCCAGCAGCAGGATTTTCGGATTAGCCAGCAGCATGCGGCCGATGGCCACACGCTGCGTTTCGCCCCCGGACAGACTGCGCGGCCGGCGCGTTAGCAGCGGTTGCAATTTCAACGCTTCGATCACCTGCTCGAGGCCGAATCGCCGCTCGGCCGGCGGCACGTATTTCATGGCAAAGCACAGGTTTTCTTCCACGGACAGGTGCGGAAACAGGCGCGCGTCCTGAAAAACCAGCCCGATGCCCCGTCTCTCCGCGGGCAGGCAACAACCGCGCTCCGCATCGAAAAGGCAGGTGTCGCCCAGGGTGATCCGGCCGCGTTCCGGACGCAGCAAGCCCGCAATCACCTTCAAGGTGGTGGTCTTGCCACAGCCGGACGGCCCGAACAGGGCCACGAACCGCGGGCCCAGCGTCAACTCGACATCCAGCGAAAAACCGCCCAGCCGCAGGAAAGCGCGAACGTCGAGCACCGGTGGCGATGAAGCCAGGGGATCAGTTGTTTGCAAGCGCTAATCTCCCGTTATTCTGCCGATTGTCGTTTCCACCGCCGCAACATGTATTCGGACAGGGCCAGGCCGCCATATGAGAACAGAATCGAAACGATGATCAGGATCATGGCCGCGTGCTCACCCGAGGGCTGGTTGACAAGCGAAAAGATCGCCAGCGGGATGGTTTGGGTTTCGCCGGGAATGTTCCCGGCTACCATGATGGTCGCGCCGAATTCACCCAGGCTGCGCGCGAAAGCCAGGATCAGCCCGGCGATCACGCCATTGACCGACAGCGGCAGAGTCAAGCGCCGAAACACCTCCCAGCGCGTGGCCCGCAGCACGCGCGCGGCTTCTTCCAGCCGGGGATCGACATTTTCAATGGCCACGCGTACGGAGCGCACATACAGCGGGAACGACACCACCGCCGCCGCCAGCGCCGCCGCCTGCCAGGTAAAGCTCAGCGCCAGTCCGAAAGCCTGATACAGCCAGCGGCCGATGGGGCCCTCGCGCCCGAAAATCAGCAGCAAAAAATAACCGGTGACCACCGGCGGCAGCACCAGCGGAAGGTTCACCAGCGTATCCAGCAGCATTTTGCCGCGAAAGTGCTTGCGCGCCAGCAGCCAGCCGATCCACAGGCCTACCGGCAGGTTTATCAATATGGCGGCGAAAGCCACTTTGAGCGACAGTAGTAGCGTTTGTTCCGGAGAATAACTCATCCGTGGCGCGCTATCCATGATTGAGGGTGAATCTGTGTGCATAGGCCCGACACAATCCGGCCTTGTTCTCAGCTAAATATAGCCATTAGAGACGGGTTCCGCAACCCGCAGTTCAGAAAATTGGCGCGAGGATGCGGCTATTTTTCTGGCAGGCGATCAAAAAGCGGGCAGGCCACGCCGCCGGCGGCTATTCCACCAGCGGCACTTCCTGTTTCAGCGAAACGATGCTCAGGGGATAAATTTCCAGAAGCCCGGCCTGTTCGGCGATTTCTCGAGTCATGCGGTGGGTGCGCACCACAGCCCGGAACCGCAGCGCGGTGGTTTGCGCCGGAATGGCGAACGCCAGCGGAAAGATGCGCGTCTCCAGCGGTTTCAGCCGGTTGTCTTTGAGCTTTTTCGCTACCGGCCACCACTGCCACTTTTGACCGATCCAGATGGTCGTATCCTGCAGCACAGTATTCTGCGCATCCACAAACGCCAGCTCGACGGTGTAAAAATATTCCGGATCCCCGGTGGGCAAATAATGCCCGGCGCGGCGGTTGGTGAGGAAAACCGAAAGGTACGCTTGCTCGCCTGGCTGGTATCGTTTTTTCGAGGTGATGATGCGCATATCCAGCCCGGGGATATAATCATCCACCGGCGATTTTTCCTGCCTGGTTTTGGGAATGCCGCTGCCGATCCAGATGTGTTTGCGTGTGACCCGCACTGGCCCTTTGGGATACAGCGCGCGCTCGATAAGCGGCATGTGGCAGGTCACGCAGGTTTCGCCGGCCCGGGCCCAGGGACCGTTTTTCCATTCCTCACCGGTTTGAAACGTACATACCAGGGTCGGATTGAGAACATCGGTCACGTTATGGCAGGTAAGACAGAGCTCGTGGGTCAGTTCCTGGGGCGTGGCTTTCCGAACCGCATGCGGCGCATCTTTCTGGTTACCGTACGGCCCGAGAACCACGCCATCACGCACGTGGCATACAGCGCAGGTGATGCCCTCGTCGCGCAGATCGGGATCGAAATCGGGATTTTTCTTTTTCACCGGCCGGAAATAATCGCCGCCCTGCTTGCCCAGAATGAGATATGGCTGCTGGTTCACCAGCGGCGTGTGGCAGTTGATGCACACCCACAGCGAATCGTCTTTGGCCCACTCCACCTGAAACTGCGGATCGAACCAGGCCTTGGCGTGGAAGGAGGCCTTCCATTCCTGATAAATCTCCACGTGGCAACTGCCGCATTCTTTCGCGCTGAGGGTTTTCAGCCCCCGTGGCGGCGTTTGTAGCGGCACTGCTTTTTCCCAGTGTTTGGTCAAAGGCACAATGCGTTCTGATGGTATGCTCTTATCTTCAGAACGGCAACCAAAGCCATTTGCTGCAAGAACAAGCAAAACAATCAAAACGGCGTAATCTTTCATAAACGTTTCCTTCCCTTCTCCGCGCAGGATGGTTCCTTTATGTTCGCTTGCCATCAAGGCGCTGAATGTGTCATTATGAAACCAAACGTTCGGTAGATTTCTTCCGCTTTACTTGAGCGCAGTAGCTCACCCAGCCGCCGGACCGCAGGGTCCTCCCGCAGCACGGCCAGGGTGTAAACAATCTCCGGCTGCAGGCTGTCGGGGAACAGAAAGGCCAGGCGGATGCGGGAGCTCACCCGGGCATCCGTCGCATAGACAATCGCGGCGTCGGCTTCGCCGGCCTCCACAAACCACAGCGCCGCGCGCACATCCTGTCCCGACACGATGCGATCCCGCAGGGCATCCCAGAGTCCGGCCTTTTGCAGCGCCTGCCGGGCGTAAATGCCCGCCGGCACATGCGCGGGATCCCCGAGCGCAATGAATCGGATGTCCGGACGCCGCAAATCCTCCAGCCGCTGCGGCACAGACTCATTGTCCGCGCGCACGACCAGCGCCAGCCGGTTCGACAGCAGCGGCGAGGCCTGCTCCAGAGCAATGCGTTTTTTTTTGATCAGAAATTGCACCCACTGCGGGCTGGCGGAGATGAACACATCCGCCGGACTGCCGGCCAGAATTTGCCGCGCCAGAACCGACGATCCGGCAAAATTGTACCGCACCTCCGCCTGCGGCAGCGAATCGGCCACGGCCGCGATCACCGCGGGCAGCACGTCGCTGAGGCTGGCGGCGGCAAAAATATACAGGCTCTTTCGACCGGGCTCCCGGCCGCAGGAAAGCAGAACTAGCCCGGCGAGCAGTATCCAATTAGGGCAGGTGTTTGCGAGACGACGGCGGAAACGAAACAGGATTTTCGGGCTGGCAGGCATCAGCAGCGCACCTCATCGAGAAAGCTGTTTCCGGATGGCAAATATCAGCCGGTCGATATCGTCATCGTTATTGAAAAAGTGCGTGGACACCCGGATGCCGCCGATGTGGGCGGTATAGCGCATAGCCACGAAAATGCGCTCGTTGAGCAGCGCCTGCATGAGAGCCCGGTTCTCATCCACAGTAGGGAAAACATTGAACACGGTGATGCCCGAACGCGCCGAAGCCGGCTCGGTGGCCGAAACCACGCTGGCGCCGAGTTTTCGCAGTTCCTCGTGCAGCCGCCGCGTCAGCCGCTGGATGTGCCGGTAGATTTCCTCGATCCCCAGCTCGTTGATCTGCGCCAGCGATGCGCCGAGTCCGGCCGCTCCTGGGTAGTTTGAGGTGCCGGCAATCTCAAATTTTTTGGCGGTGTTTTGAAAATGCCATTCGCAGAAAGGCGTGATGTCCGGGGTCTGGAAATAGGCGCCCCAGCCGCCCTCTGGCTCCTCGAGGGCGAGGTAGCCGTACATGGGCGGCTCCAGCGCTTCCACGTTTTTCCTGGCCACATACAGCATGCCGCAGCCGAACGGCGCGTTGAGCCACTTGTGCCCTCCGGCTGTCAAAAAATCCACCGGCGTGGCTTTGACATCGATGGGACAGGCGCCCATCTCCTGAATGGCGTCCACGACCAGATACACGCCGCGATCGCGGCACAGCCGGCTGAGTGCCGCCAGATCGATGCGGTAGCCGGTGCACCACTGCACCGATGACACGCACAGTACGCGCGTGCGCTCATCCATGGCCCGCTCGAAATCCTCGGGCACCAATACGCCGTTGTCCCGCGAACGCACCGGCACGATCTCCACCCCCACGCTGCGCTCCTTCATTTTCCAGGGAATGGCCACCTGCAAGTACTCGGTGTCAGCGATGAGAATGCGATCGCCGCGCGAGAGCGGAATGCTGTTGGCGGCGATGTTCAGGCCGTGGGTGGTGCTCTCCACCAGCGCAATTTCGTCCGGATCGGCATTCAGCAAGCGCGCGGCCTCGCGAACGGCGCGGTTGCGGATGCGATCCATTTCGATGTGCTGGCGCGAAGCGTCCTTGGCATCGGGATGGCGGCACAGATCGAGGAAATTCTTCACGGCATCGTACACCGGGTTGGAGACCACGGACAGGCAGGCCGCATCCAAAAACACGCGGTCATGCAGGGCGGGAAAGGTCTGTCTGGCCCGGGCAAAACGGTCGCTCATTTCAGAAAATCCCTCCGGATTTCACATCATCATGCCGCGCTGGTGGGCACGGATTCGGCGGATTCTTTTTCCAGCAGCCGGCGGATGAACTGGCCGGTGTACGATTCCTTGACCTCGGCCACCTGTTCCGGCGTGCCGGCCGCCACGATGCGGCCGCCGGCATCGCCGCCCTCGGGCCCGAGGTCGATAATCCAGTCCGCGGTTTTGATCACGTCCAGATTGTGCTCGATGACAATCACCGTGTTACCTTTATCCACCAGCCGGTTGAGCACGCCCAGCAGCATTTTGATGTCCTCGAAATGCAGGCCCGTGGTGGGCTCGTCCAGAATGTAAACCGTGCGGCCGGTGGCCACTTTCGACAGCTCGGCGGCCAGCTTCACCCGCTGTGCCTCGCCGCCGGACAGGGTCGTGGCCTGCTGGCCGAGGTGAATGTAGCCCAGCCCTACATCGAATAGGGTTTGCAGTTTGCGCTTGATGACCGGGATGTGGGCGAAAAATTCCAGCGCCTCTTCCACGGTCATGTCGAGCACATCGGCAATCGACTTGCCCTTGTATTTGATTTCCAGGGTTTCGCGGTTGTACCGCTTGCCCTTGCACACCTCGCAGGTCACGTACACATCCGGCAAGAAGTGCATTTCGATTTTGATGATGCCGTCGCCCTGGCAGGCTTCGCAGCGCCCGCCCTTGACGTTGAAGCTGAACCGTCCGGGTTTGTAGCCGCGGATTTTCGCCTCCGCAAGCTGTGAGAACAAATCGCGGATCGGCGTAAACAGGCCGGTGTACGTGGCGGGATTCGAGCGCGGCGTGCGCCCAATGGGCGACTGGTCGATATCGATGACCTTGTCGATGTGCTCCAGCCCGGACAGCCGGTCGTATGGCAGCGGGGTGGTTTTCGCCCGCATAATTTCTCGCGCCAGAGCGGCGTACAGGGTTTCATTGACCAGTGTGCTCTTGCCCGACCCGGAGACGCCGGTCACCACCGTGAGCGTCCCCAGCGGGAACTCGACATCGAGATGCTTCAGGTTGTTGCCGCTGGCGCCGTAAATGCGCAGAAAATGGCCGCTGCCCGGCCGGCGCTTTTTCGGAATCAGGATGCGCTTGCGGCCGGAGAGGTAGGCGCCGGTCAGCGACCTGTCGTTGGCGGCGATCAGGTTCGGCGGACCGGCCGCCACCACATCGCCGCCGTGAATGCCCGCGCGCGGCCCGAGGTCGATCACCCAGTCCGCCGACTCGATGGTCTCCTGATCGTGCTCGACCACCACCACCGTGTTGCCGAGATTGCGCAGATTTTTCAGCGTGTTGATCAGCCGGGCGTTGTCCCGCTGATGCAGCCCGATGGACGGCTCGTCCAGAATGTACAGTACGCCCACGAGCTGGCTGCCGATTTGCGTGGCCAGCCGGATGCGTTGCGCCTCACCGCCGGACAGGGTGCCGGCGTTGCGGTCGAGGGTAATGTAGTCCAGCCCGACATTGAGCAGGAATCCGAGCCGCTGCCGAATCTCCTTGAGAATCTGGTGCACGATCTGCTGTTCGCGCTCGGTCAGTTCCAGATTGTTGAAAAACTTCGCCGCCTCGCCAATAGACAGCCGGGTGACATCGTAAATGTTTTTGCCCTGGATGTACACCGACAGCACCTCAGGCCGCAACCGCGCGCCCTTGCACGCCGGACAGGGCCGCACGTTCATGAAGCCTTCGATCCACTGACGGATGTAGTTGGAATCCGTCTGTTTGTAGCGCCGCTCCAGGTTGGGGATCACGCCTTCGAATTTGCCATAAAACTCTGCCTGGATGCGGCCATTGCCGCGTTCATAGGTGAACTTCAGCTCACGATCGCCGGTGCCATACAGCACGGCGTGCTTCTGCTCCTCGGTGAGCGTCTTCCAGGGCTGATCCAGCGAAAAGCCGTATTCCTGCGCCACGCTTTTGAGCTGATTGTAATACCAGCCGTCACGGTTTTCGCCCCATACGGAAATCGCGCCTTCGGAGATCGACAGATTCTCATCTTCGATGACCAGATTGGGGTCCACCTCCATGCGCGTGCCCAGGCCGTTGCAGGTTTTGCAGGCGCCGTACGGACTGTTGAACGAAAACATGCGTGGCGCCAGCTCCTCCACCGAAATGCCGCAATCCACGCAGGCGTAATGCTCGCTGAACATGATCTCTTCCTGGCCGATCACGTCGATGAGCACCAGTCCGCTGGCCAGGTTCAGCGCGGTTTCGATGGAGTCGGTGAGGCGGGTCTTGATGCCCGGCTCGGCAATCAGCCGGTCCACCACGATTTCGATATTGTGTTTGTAATTCTTTTCCAGCTTGATGTCGCCGGCCAGATCGCGCACTTCGCCGTCCACGCGCACGCGCACGAAGCCATCGCGCCGCGCTTCCTCGAACAGTTGCGCATATTCGCCCTTGCGGCCGCGCACCACCGGCGCCAGCACCTGGAACCTGGTGCCTTGCGGCAACGCCATTACCGCATCCACGATCTGCTGCACGGTCTGCCGCTCGATGGGCTTGCCGCATTTGTAGCAGTGCGGCTTGCCGATGCGCGCAAACAGCAAACGCAGGTAGTCGTAAATTTCCGTCACCGTGCCCACCGTGGAGCGAGGATTGCGGCTGGCGGTCTTCTGCTCAATGGAAATCGCCGGCGACAGCCCTTCGATGAAGTCCACATCCGGCTTTTCCATCAGGCCGAGGAACTGCCGCGCATACGCCGACAGCGACTCCACATAACGCCGCTGCCCCTCGGCGTACAGCGTATCGAACGCCAGACTGGACTTCCCCGAGCCCGAGAGCCCGGTGATCACCACGAGCTGATTGCGAGGAATTTCAACGTTTATATTTTTTAAATTGTGTTCCCGGGCGCCTTGAATGACGATTTTGTCTCGTTCTGCCATCGTTCCGCTTCAATCGGTTTGCATGTCTCTGGTGGACTGACCGCAAAAAGCATTTTTGAAGAAATTTAATATACTATTTTTTGTGCGCAAATGAAAGATTCGAAATGGGATTTTCCGTTTTGCATTCCCGGCCGGTTGTCCAGCCAGCAACACAGGGGGAGGTGATGGATTCATCGTCCGACCATTGCGGATCCACAGCGTCTTCAAATAGAACACGATTTCGTTTGCCCGATCGTTCAATTGCTATTGCAAATCATGCCGGAAATGATTATATACTTTTCGACCTGCTGTTGATTCTGGGCCGTGTCGGTATTTGATGGTCCAATAGCGCGGCAAGATTTCACAGCATGCCGGCGGTCAGGGACGGCCTATAACCCCATTTATTAGAATCGGATAGAGGCGGTCCCTGACCGCCGGAATCATCAACTGAAAAATGGTAACTATTCAGCCTCCAACCCGTCCTCGCGAGGAGCGGAGCGAGGGAGCGAGCTCATTTGCATATTTGCTAAGCGATCGCCGTGGAGCCCCCTCGCGGCGGCTGCTCGCGATGACAGGCAAGATTTCATCAAACGAAAATCGCTGAATCGTTACGAAAAATGATCTTTTAAAACCCGAACCAATCCAACTTTCAAAATGAATAACCCAAGGAGAACGGTGAGATGTCTGAGAAGCTGAAAGTGGTGCAATTTGGTCTGGGACCGATTGGTATGGCGAGCGCCCGGCTGGCGCTGCAAAAGCCGGGCATGGACGTGGTCGGCGCGATTGACATTGCCGAGCATCTGGTAGGGCGCGATCTGGGCGAGGTGCTGGGACTTTCCAAACCCCTGGGCATCGAAGTCCACCCGGATGCCAGCGCGGTGCTGGAACGCACCCGGCCGGATGTGGTTCTGCATACAACCAGCTCGTTTTTGCCGCGCGTGGAAGATCAGCTCATGCCCTGCATCCACGCGGGTGCCAATGTGGTATCGTCCACCGAGGAGCTGTTTTATCCGTACTACCGCGATCCTGAGTTCTGCGACCGCATCGACAAAGCCGCAAAAGAGCACGGCGTGATCGTCGTTGGCACGGGCGTGAACCCGGGCTTCTCCATGGATGTGCTGCCGCTGACCCTCACCGGCATCTGTGCGGAGGTGAAAAAAGTCCGCGCGCTGCGCGTGGTGGATGCCAGTCACCGGCGCGGCCCACTGCAGCGCAAAATTGGCGCCGGACTGGAGAAGGCGGAATTCGAGAAGCGGGTATCCGAAAACAAGCTCGGCCACATCGGCCTGCTGGAATCGCTGCTGGCCATCGCCGACGGACTGAACTGGCACCCGGAGACCATCGACGAAAAGGTGGAACCGGTGCTGGCGCAAAAGGCCATCAGAACGCCATTCGTGGAAGTGCAGCCCGGACAGGTGGCGGGCATCCGCCATACCTGCGTGGCCAGCATCAACGATACGCCGGTGATTGAACTGGAACTGCAGATGTACGTGGGCGCGGATGATCCCAACGACAGCGTGTTCATCGACGGCGATCCGCCCATCAACATGCGCATCGACGGCGGCATCTTCGGCGATACCGCCACCGTGGCCGCGCTGATCAACACCGCCGGACGGCTGCAGGGCCTGTCCCCGGGACTGAAGACCATGCTGGACCTGCCCGTACCACGCGCATTCCTGTAACGGCAACACCGTTCGCATCCCGGTGGCCCGGCTCCAAAACCGATCGCCGGGATGCGGATCATTGATTGGATTTTATCGAAAGCGTTTTATGACCGACCGCCATCGCGGAGATTGGCTATGCCGGAAAGCCCATTCACCCCTAAATCATGAGGAAACGCTGTGGGAGAGCATTTGATCTCGACCCTGCTCATTGCGCTGGGTCTTTTTATAGGCATCGAATTTTTCGTGGACTGGTACCGACAATTTCTGCAGCGGCGCCGGCTGCCGGCGCACTATCAGCAGGCCATCCTGCAAATCATGTGGGTCCTGCTCAGCCTGATTTTGTGGAATGCCCTGTATCGCAAATTCATGCCGGAGGAATTCGACGGCTCGCATCTGTTGTTCGCGCTGTTCATTTTTTCACTGCGCGGCATGCTCCTGTCGTTCATCCGCAAGCCTCAGTGAGGCCATCACCATTGGGGGAATAGATAAACACTTTAACTGGACATGGCGCTCATCGGCGCAAACTGGGAAAGGAAGGATTGGATGAACTGACCCACCTGCTCGGCGCCGTTCAGGGGGATTTCGGGTTTGTCCCACGGGTTTTGCACCGCCGCTTCGATGGCCCCCTGCCATTTGCCCGCGAAAAACGCATCCGGCGGGATAAATTGGGAAACCGCATGCTGTTGCAGCGCATCCACCAGAATCCGGTATTCGGGGAAATCCTTGCGCTCGGTGTACACCAGCGGCGTGCGATTGGCCATGCACTCCGAGACAATACCATATCCGGGCTTGGATACCACCACATCGGCGGCGTTGACCAGCTCCGGGAACGGCATCAAATCCTGCGGCAGGTTCAGCGCATGCTCGGCATACTGCTTTTGGCCGAGGACGATGAATTTGAACGGCGATCTTTTCATCACCCGTTCGAATTGCACGCGTTCCAGATCCGCAGGGCGCAGCGCCACCAGCACCACCGGCCGGCCGTCATCCGGCAGTCGCAGCATGCGGCGGACATCGCGTGCCTTGCGCCGCGCCTTGCGGGCGATCAGCGCCGTGTCCTCCACCGCACGGAAGGCCGGCATCGGGCCGTGCATGGGCAGCCGCAGCAGCACATCGGCCATGCGATAATATTCCTGAATCTCCTTGATCAGCGGCTCGAAATCCGGATGTTCGTCGAGATAGGATCGGTAAATCCAGTCCCAGGAAAAATTGCCGATGGCCACGGCCGGAATACCGGCTTCGTAGGCCGCGGCAAACGCCAGCGGCGGAATATCGCCAATGACCAGTTGAATGTGGTATTTATTGAAAAACTGGATCTCTCGCTCGATAAACGACCGCCGGTCGTCAAAAAACTTGCGTAAGGCATCCAGGGTTGCTATTTTATCCACTTCATGAAAATGGTGCTGCACGGTACCGACATCGTTGTAGTGCCGGTAGTAGGTGTAATTGCAGTCCAGATTGAGCGGGAAAAACCATTCCGGTGCCGTGGTTTTGATGTGGAAGAAATAAAAGGGGGACTTGCGGGCGAGCGCTTTGATCACCTCGATGGAACGGACGGCGTGTCCGTATCCATGGCCGCTGATGTAATAGGCAATATGAAGCATGCGCCACTCCTTTCAAGCCATTGCTGCGGAACCACACGGCAGTCCGGTGGGGCTTCGCCGAACACCGGCACCGGCTCGCGTCCAGTGTCTCATAATTGCTACATAGATGATAAACAAACGCGCCTGGATTTGCAAGCAAATTGTCCACAAATTTGGCAAAATTGACATTTATTTATCGCGTCCTGTCCGGGTTCCACACTCCATTAACGGCAGGCCGCCGTGTTTCCTTGATCCTCTTTTTGATGAATGGTTAACAGCAAGGGGCCTCATGCGAGTTGCATTTCAGGGAGAAGTCGGCGCCTATAGCGAGCAGGCGGCAGTGAGCTTTTTCGGCGCCGGCATCGAACTCCTGCCGCTTCCCGACTTCCGATCGATTTTTGAAGCTGTGGCGCAGGACCGCGCTCACGCCGCGGTCGTGCCCATCGAAAATTCGCTGGCCGGCAGCGTGCATCAGAATTATGACCTCCTGCTCGAATTTCGGCTGCCCATCACCGGCGAGATTTATCTGCGAATTCGGCACCACCTCATGGCGCTGCCCGGCGTCCGCAAGCAGGATATCCGGCGGGTGATTTCGCATCCGCAGGCATTGGAACAGTGCCGGGAGTTTCTGCAGCAGTGGCCGGATATCGAGATCGTGCCGTATTACGACACCGCCGGCAGCGCCAAACGCCTGCGCGAGGCAAATCTGCGCGACACCGCGGCCATTGCCAGCCACCAGGCCGCCCTCGAATACGACCTCAACATCCTGGCCTCGGAAATCGAGAGCGACCACCAGAATTTTACCCGTTTTTTGACCATCGAAAAGCAGGAGAACATCCCAGATGAGGACGGCAAAACCAGCATCGTGTTTGCCACCAAGGATATCCCCGGCGCACTGTTCAAATCACTGGCGGTGTTTGCCCTGCGCGATATCAACCTGCAGAAGCTGGAATCACGGCCGTTGTTGGGCCGGCCGTTTCAATATTTGTTTTATCTGGATTTCGAAGGTAGCCTGCGCGATGAAGCCTGCCGCAACGCGCTCAACCATCTGGGCGAAATCACCCGCTTTTTGCAGGTGTTGGGATCATACCGGAAAGGGCAATTCGTTTGATGACGTATGGCTGTATCTGAGCAGACGCAGCCCAGCTAAAGTTAAAGCCACGCCGGCGCCGATCGAAAAAGGCCGACCTTCGCCGGAATGGCTGGTAAGCGAATGGATACCGGCCTGATGTGCAGGCGGGACGTTTCGTTTCTGTCTGCGGCAGCAACCACAAACAACGCTCGTTGTTCACGCCAAACAGGATGTGACCGATGTCACGCTTGCGCTCGTTTTTCATTGTCATATTTCTGCAGGTTTTCCCTGCTGCGCTGTCTGCCCAGGCCTTTTCACAGGCTCACGCCGATTTCGCCGAGGACGATCCCTGCGGCTACGACTCGACCCGGGCGATGGTCGCCCTACAAAAGCTGGGACATGGCTGGGGCTATGACTACGACAGCCTGCTGGTGGATTTGAAGCGCTGGGCGCAAAGCCCGTACGTACAGGTGGATTCCATCGGCGCCAGCGTGCAAAACCATGCGCTGTGGTTGCTCACCATCACCGACACCGACCCTGCCACCGAGCCGGTGCACCGCGTCTGGATCCACGCGCGCACCCACCCCAACGAAGTGCAGGGCTGGTGGGTGACCAACGAAATCATCAACATCCTGCTCTCCGAAACGCCGCTTGGCCGCACCCTGCGCCAGAACCTGATTGTTCACATCATGCCCATGTACAATCCAGACGGCGTCGAGCTGGGCCATCCGCGGGAAAACGCCAATGGCGTGGATATCGAAAGCAACTGGAACGCCACCACGCCCGAGCCCGAAGTGCAGGCGCTGCGCGGCCTATTCGAAACCTTCATGGCCACCCCGCTACCCATCCGCGTGGCGCTCAACATGCACGCATCCTACCGGTGCAAACGGTTTTTCGTGTACCACCACGCAAACGGCACGTCCCCGGCCTTTGCCGAGGATCAGAAAGTTTTTATCGGCGACATCCGCGCCTACTGGCCCGATGGCATTGAAAATTGGGACTATTTTGTGAGCTGGAAAAACGGGACGCCGCGGGTGTATCCCGAAAGCTGGTTTTGGATCAACCACCGGGAGGCGGTGATGGCGCTCACGTATGAGGACATGAATTGCAGCAGCGCCGGCGATTACGACCGCTCCGCTCAGGCCATTCTGGCTGGCGTGCGGGATTATCTCAATCTTGGCCAACCCACGGGAATCGCACTTAATGAATCATCGAGCGCACTGCCGCGCCATCTGAGCCTGGATGCGCTATATCCGAATCCGATATCCGATCCGGGCAATGGGATTCTGCGCTTTTATCTTCCCGCCGCGGACAATGTTTCGCTGATCATTTATGACATGCTTGGTCGCCGCATGCAAGCAGAGCGGATCATTGCGGGCCGCGCCGGCTGGCAGCGCCTTGTACTGCGGTTGCCACGCCTAGCCGCGGGGCGGTATTGGCTGGTGCTTCGGAGCCGGTTCGGCACACGCAGCCAGGGATTCGCCGTTCTGAATTGAACGGCGGGTTTGTGTTGATTTCTGTTCATTCTTTTTCTATCTTGAAATGACTACCGAACAGATGCTTTTTGATTTGGATGTATTTGCACAGATCATAATCGACCTCGATTCCTGTGCCATGTATGATGGATGAGAATCCTGCCGCTTTGAACCTCCCACCATGAATCGGGTGATTGGGCATGCGTCATTGGATCAACATAGTTGCAGCCGTGTGCTTTCGGCTATTTGGCCGGGATTTGACCTTCCGCCATGCGCTGGCACTATCGGCGGCATTTCATTTCGGCATCATTGTTGTCTGCTCCGCCGTGGTGGCCCTGCTTCACTTTCATAGCGATGCCGACCTGCCCAAACGGCTGGAGTTCAGCTTCATGCCAGAGGACGAATCGACGGCGGCCATGGTCGGCATGCAGCCGCAGGCCTCGGCCTCATCGCGACCGGCCAATATCCCGGAGCATGTGCCGTTATCGCCCAAAGAGGAAATCATTCCCGAAGCACCGGTCAAAGATCATCTCAATTTTGAAGGCTCGATGAATGAAGCTCTGTCGGCGGATCGGCCGTTTGAAGCGCCGCTGGCTTCGAGCGCTCCGGGCGCCAATCTCACTGAGGCCTCACCCAATCCCAATTATCTGGACGTCGGGCCGGAGCCGTCTCCACTCCGCAGCACATTTGATTTTCGTGAGCGCCTGACGCATTCGCTGCAGCGCATCCCCCTACTCGATGAAGGGCTCCGATTCGTTCCGGCCAGCATTGCCATTCCTTACAAACAGCGCCGCAACATTCGTAAAAAAATCGAAAAGCTGGTCAAGAAACTGCCCCTCGAAGTGTATCAGGATACGGTGATCACCTGGCAAGAAAACGGACAGAACTACACGACCGAACTCCAGCACGTTCCTGCGCCGGATGAGACGCAGTTCGATGAAATCGTAGTGACGGTGAGCCAGGTTGAAGGCGGCAGGCGGCTATCCACACAAATGCGCTTCCAGCGACTGGCTTTCTCACAGTTCGCTCAATTCGTGGATTACTGGGATCCGCAGGTCTCCATTCATGATGACGAGTTCGATGGCCGGTTTCACACCAACAGCGAATTCACCATCAGCGGACGCGGCGGCATTCATCCCCGATTTCGCGGCAAAGTGACCACCACCGGCTACAGCATCGCGCCGTCGTCGCGCTTTTTCTTCCTCAACACCGATTCCGTTTTTCTGGATGGCATTGAAGTCGGCGTGGACATCATCCACTTTCCCAAGAATTTGAAGGCGTGGTTTCAGAACTTAGCCGAAGTGGATTCGCTGGCAAAAATTTTTGATCAGGAGACCTGGATCACGTTTCATCCAAACGGCAGCTTTTCCTGGCGGACCGCCAGATCGCCCCGCAGCGAGAACGTGCCGCTGCCCGTGGAACACGCCTACAGCATCCTCGGCCGTGAGAATGCGAAGCTGCATGTGAAGGGTGTGGTGCGGGGACGGGTACTGGTGTACAGCATGAAAAAAATCATCATCGACGGCAACATTACTTATGCGCGCCATCCGGCCATCGTTCACGATTCACCGGATTACCTGGGGCTGGTGAGCGAAGGCGCCATTGAAATTGCGCCGCACAAAGTGACCGGCCCCGGCGACCTGTACATTCATGCAGCCATTCTGGCCAAAGGCTATTTCCGGGTGCGAAACTTTTCCAGCGGCGGACCGGCCACGCTACATATTTATGGCAGCCTGAGCGCCGGCTCTCTCACCGCCACCGAACCGCGCTATGCCACCCGCATCCGATTCGATCGGCGGCTACAAAAACGTAGGCCACCCTATTTTCCCATGACCGACCGCTGGGAAATCATCGACTGGGACGAACGCTGGTGGATGAGTAGCGAGGAATAAAATTACCCCCAGATATTCTAAATACTTAAAATACCAGGCCCCATGAAGGTGCCTGGTATTTTATTGCGTTTTCACTCGCTTTTCTCAATGGCAAATTTCGTTTCCCGTAACACGGCGCCATCCGGCCCGACCACTTCGACCCGCCAGTTGCCGCGCCAGCCCTTCCACAGGTTTTTGGAACTCCAAGTCCGCCAGGAAACGCTGCGAACCGGCAGGGTCACCTCGGCCATGAGCGAATCGCCCCAGTACCACCGGTGTTTGATCTGGATCTCTTGCTTTGCGCCTTTAATGTGCGTAAAGCAATACACCCGGCTGAGCGTATCCGGAAAGGCCGTAGCGGCGCCCTCGGGTTCACGGTCCACAATTTGTTTGCAAATTACCATACGTTCCACGGTGAGGCTATCCTGAGCCTCAAGAGAGGATTGAGAGAAAAACAACGCGAACAGAGCCAGAAACATCACGACATATCGCATAATGCACCTCCTGTGTTGAATGAACGTCGTGAATGGTGAAAAGCAGCAACGCATCCCCAAAATAGCAATTTTTTTGCCATAAGCGCAATGGTTTTATCGCTCATGGATGCAATCGGACGCGATTCTGGCTCCATCCATGAACAAGCTCATTTTTGGCCACCGGAGCAAACTAGAGTAGATACGCCAATAAAAAACCCCCAGGCCACGACCCGATGACCTGAGGGTTCTGAGGAGGAAGGAAAACGACAAAAGGAGCTGTTGAAGATTATGCCCGGTGCGGTTATTGCAGCACCCGTCTTCTGTCGTGTCCATACTTAATAACCCAAAATGGATCGCAAAAGTTCCCGCGAATTTACGAATTTTGCAAAACCGCCACAATGCGGTCCACATCGGAAAGGTCTTTCACCACAACATCGGCTTCGGCCTGGCGTAGCTCTTCTTCATCGTAGTGTCCCGTGGCCACGGCCATGGTTTTCGCACCATACGGCTTGGCGCAGGCCACATCCCGCGGCGTATCGCCGATGACCCACACATCGCTTCCGTTGACCGCCTCGCCCATCTGTTCGTGAAAGCGCCGCAAGGCCACCGGCACCAGCCGGTTGCGATCCGAATCGTCATCACCAAAAGCACCGAACGGAAAAAAGCGATCGAGATCGAAATGCGATAGTTTGATCCGTGCGCCTTCGTGGTAATTGCCGGTAAGCAGGCCCAGGTGCACCCCGGTCTGCCGACTGAGCTGCTGCAGCAGCGGCTTCACGCCGGGGAGGACGCGTTTTTGTGAATTATCTTTGCGGATTTCCTCTCTGAGATAGGTCAAATACAATTGTTTAAACCGTTCGTGCGCCTCTTCGGTCGGTTCGATACCAGCTTTCTGGCAGGCATGATCAAAGATGATCGGATCGGTCATTCCCGAAAGGGTGATGCCTTTCAGGCCATCTTCAACGCCAAACAACTCATAAAAAGCCCGCGTCATGGCGCGGGCCCCGGATCCCCCGGTTAGCAATAGCGTACCATCGATGTCGAAAAGCAGAATCTTCATGCTTTGAAGAACCTCTCCTCCGGTTAATGGATCGATCCGGTCAGGGAATGCGTGGAAAAGATGATGTAATCGGCCAGGATGTGAGCCGTCTCTTCCAGTTGATAATCGTTTTTTTCTTCCCGGTCCTTTTTGTCTTTATCCTCGTCCTTTTCGCCTTCTTTCAGCGGGGGCAGGCCTTTGGCCGCGCGCCGGGCGTTTTGTCGGTTCAGTCGTTTTTGCTTGGCTCTCTCACGCTCCTGCCGGCGCTTGGCTTCATTCAAAGATACCACCTTTTTATTTTTATTGATGCGGTATTCTTCGATGTCCTGACGCAAAAATTTGAACTCGGGATTTTCATTGGCACGAATGCGGTGCCGCACGCGCAGCTTGGGAATAATGTCGGTCAAATCAGCGAATTTTTCGTACTTTACCGGCTTGATCTGATCCCATGCCAGCGCATTCGGGCGAGTGCTTTCACCGATGTCCATGTACTGGTAAATCGACGGAAACTGAATATCGGGCCACACGCCGCGGTGCTGAGTGCTGCCGCCGTTGACGCGGTAAAATTTAGCCACGGTAATTTTGAGCTGCCCTAGTTTTTTGTCCCGCGCTCGGAAAAACCGGTTCAGGGGTATCAAATTCTGCACCGTGCCTTTGCCAAATGTTTGCGTGCCCACCACGATCCCGCGACCGTAATCTTGAATCGCTGCGGCAAAAATTTCCGAAGCTGACGCGCTATAACGATCCACCAACACAGCCAGCGGTCCGCCATATACGATTCCCGGGTCCGGATCGCCACCGTAATTGATGCGACCATTGGAGTGGCGCACCTGCACCACCGGACCACGCTTAATGAACAGGCCAGTCACTTCGATGGCCTCCTGCAGGGAGCCGCCGCCGTTGCGACGCAGATCGATCACCACGCCATCGACCTGTTTGGCTTCCAGCTCTTTCAGCAGCCGGCGCACATCTTTGGCGGTGCTCTTGAAATCGCGATCACCGCGCTCTTGCGCCGCAATGTCGGAATAAAACGTCGGGATCTTGATCACACCAATCTTGTAGTGCTTGCCTTCGTGATCGATCTCCAGGATTCTACTTTTCGCCGCCTGCTCTTCCAGCTTTATCTTGTCGCGTTTCAGTACCACCACTTTGGGCGGATCGCCGGGCTCGGCGCCGGCCGGCAGAATCTGCAGTTTAACGATCGTACCGCGCTTGCCGCGAATCAGTTGCACCACGTCATCCAGCCGCCAGCCGATAACATCCACGAACTCACCATCCTGCCCCTGCGCCACGCCGATGATGCGGTCGTTGGCATGCAGCTCGCCGCTGAAATACGCCGGACCGCCGGGAATAATCTCCACGATTTTGGTGTAATCGTCCTCGGTTACCAGCCGCGCGCCGATGCCTTCATAAGATAGGCTCATTTGTATGCGAAAATTGTCCGAGGTGATGGGCGAAAAATAGTTAGTATGCGGATCGTACGTTTCGGTCACGGCATTCATGAAAAGCTGAAAAACGTCCTCGCTGTTGTATTGCCGGATCCGCTTGCGCAAATTTTTATAGCGTTTGGTCAGGGTTTCCACAATGCCGTCCCAGTCCTTGCCATTGAGCTTCAGATTCAGGGCCTCGTTTTTCAGCCGCTTACGCCATAATTCGTCGAGCTCCTGCCGCGTGCGGGGCCACGGCGCGTCCTTGCGGTTGTACTGAAAGTACTCGTCCTTGGTGAAGTCGAAGGGGGTTTGCAGCCGATTCAGCGCATAATCGACGCGCTCTTCCACCCGCTGGCGGTAGAGATTGAAAATTTCATAGGCCGGATCCAGGTTCCCCCGACGCACATCGTCATCCAGTTCATAGCGGTATTTTTCAAACTGGCGGATATCCGAAACGAGAAAGTAAAATTTGTTGTAATCCAGGTCTTCAAGGTAACGGTCCAGAATTTCCGACGAGAGCGAATCATTCAGATGATAATGTTCATAGTGATATTGGTAAAGCAATTTCGCAATGGTCTGGCTCAATCCCGGATGATGCGCTTCAGGCAAGATTTTCTCCGCTGCCTGCAATGGCAGAATCAGCAAGCTGAGCACTAGCGCATGCAGGACGATCCTTCGATAAGTATGCCGATTATTCAGGAGTTGTTTCATGTGGCCTTCTCCTTATTCAATAGCATCCGGATTGGAAGCGAACCATCCTAACCTATTTATTGGAATCGCTCTCAAAGTTGAATATAGAATATCTCATGCATAAATACAAATATTTCTATCGTGTTTACAGATTTTTATTCGTAGCAATTCAACATGTAGCCTCTTTGTCATTCCGACTTTCAGCAGCGACCGAAAGGGAGCTACTGGATTGCCGGAATCTCATTCCCGCCTTGCTCCCTGGAAAAAGATTTCGGTATCTTTCGCCATTCCCTTTCGCGGATTGGCGAAAAAAACGGATAAAAGCGGATCGCATTACCGCACCACCCGAATCCGTCTGCCATCCGAAACCACCACAACGGCACCGTGATGCGCCGTGCTGAGCACCTCGCTTTGCAGCCGGTGCAGTCGCAAAACCACGCCGGCATCTGGAAATCCGTATCGATTGAGGCCGGCGTACGATAGCAGAGAAATCCGCGGCCGTACTCTCCGTAAAAATTCCGGATGACTGGACGTTTTGCTGCCGTGATGGCCGACTTTTAAAACATCGGCATGCAGCAGCTTTGCAAAAGGCAAGGTCTGAAGCTCACCGCGGCGTTCTGTATCACCGGCAAACAGGAATGACGTGCGACCGTACACCACCTTCACCAGCAGCGAAGCATGATTGAGCTGCTTCTGCCGGCGCGCATCCGCAGGCGATGGGCCCATGATCCACACCTGTGCCGGCGCAAAATCGCGCAGCACCTGGCCGCGCCGCAGAACGCGAATAGCAATATGCCGCCGCCGGGCCTGCCGCAACGACCGGCGAAACAGGTTGTTATGGTAAACTGTATCCGCGACCAGGATGTTTCCGATTTTAACCGTTCTGATTAAACTCCGCAAACCGCCAATATGATCCGCATGCGGATGGGTGAGCAGTACGGCGTCGAGCGAAGCGATGGATTTGTGGCGCAAAGCGGGCAACAGGATGCGCTCGCCGCTGTCGGTGGGCTGCAGCGGCCCGGCATCAATCAGAAGGGTTTGTTTTGTGGGAAACTCAATGAGCGCGGCATCGCCCTGCCCGACATCAAAAAACGTCACGCGCAGGTGGCGGCCACCGTTCTGAACGCCCTGCCAGACCATGACATTGACCAACAGCAGCCCCGCCAGCATCAGCCACCGCCGCAGTGGCCGGTTGCGCCACTCCAGGGCCATCACCAGCAGCACATAGGCCAGCATCAGCAGGGGAACCGGCGGATAAACCTGTTCAATGCTGGCGAAGGGGAGGCCGGCGAACCAATCCGTGGCCGATAACACCAGCCGCACCAGGCCGCTTGCCGCCATGGCAGGCGGAACCGCCGCCGTCCATGAAAACGCACTCACGGCCAGCGCGAGAAACGCGCCGCAAACAACCAAAAAAATGGCTGGCACGATGAGCAAATTACTCAGGAGCGCCACCAGCGACACGCGGCCGAAATACACCGCCGCAAACGGCAGGGTACCCAGTTGCGCGGCCAGAGAGACCGCCGTCAACTCCAGCAGATAGCGCACCGCCCGAAAGCGGTAGCCGCACTTCAGCAAAGGTACGGTCAGAAACATCGATTTGAATTTCGGGAACACATACAGGATGCCAGCCACGGCAGCGAAGGAGAGCTGAAAGCCGGGCAAAAACAGGTCACCAGGGCGAACAATCAGAATCAGTAAACCGGCCGCCGCCAGCAGATTTTCACCTCGGGTGGGCCGGTCGAGCAGCCGGGCAACGAGAAATAGCGAACCCATGGTGGCCGCGCGGATGACCGGCGGCTTCAGGCCCGTGAGCAGGGCATAAAACCAGATGCCGGCCAGCACGAACAGGCTAAACGGCCGCCGCGGCAACCGCAGCAGGGCGGCCAGGCCCCAGAATATCAGCAGCACAAACCCCACATGCAGCCCGGACACGGCCAGGATGTGTATCACGCCGCTGCGGGAAAAGGCTTCCAGAGTATCGCGCGGAATGCTGCTGCGTAGCCCGAGCAACACGCCACGCAACAGCGGCACGCTTTTCTCATAGAACAACCGGTCGATGCGCTCGCCAAGACGCTCCTGCAGCGTCCACGTCCATTTTCGCAGCGGCAGCGCCGGCGACCGCTGCCCGAGCTTCACCAGCCAGCCATCCCGGCGAATCAGCACCAGCGCCTGAACGCCGTGCGCCTGCTCATAGCGCAACCGGTTGAACGCGCCGGGATTGCGCCGCGCCAGCGGCCTGACGATGTAGCCGGCAAACAGGACATCATCGCCGATTTGCACGGAAAACGAATCCGGCGCAAAGACGCGCACCCGGCCGCGGGCCGCATGCCAGCCCGTGCTGTCCCGCATGGCGTGCAACTGCACCACGAACGACTGCGAATGCGCGCCCGGTTTTGCCGGACTTCCCACGGTACCCGCCAGGTGTAGGCGTGTGTAAGGTGGCACTAGCTGCAGCCGCGGATCGCTCGAATGGGCTTTTTGCAGGGCCCAGCGCGCCACGCCCAGGCCGAACCAGGCGATCAGCAACAGTGCGGTGGGCAGAATTTCCCGCCTGCGAACAAAGTACGCCCCAATCAGGCATGCCGTGGTAAAGAGCAATCCAATCGGCAGGACCGAGCGTGGCGGCAACCTTTCAGCAAGAACGATGCCGACCGCGAAGGTCAATGCGATCGGCACCAGTGGTTGGTGCCGGAATCCGTCCCCCTTGGGCATGGTCTCCTCATCGAAGTTTCATGATTCACGGCCGGTTGAGGTGCCGGCGCGATGTGAAGGCGTGGTGTGTTGAATTGCGTGCAGGCCGGGGGGTGCACTGCTTTTGTACAGGCTGACAGCCTGTGGCACAAGCTTCCAGCTTGTGGCAGCAGCCACGTGGCAATATTTCACAAGCCGGAGGCTTGTGTTACAGCTTCTGCCGCTGCGCTTGCAGCCAGCGGTGCAGCCGCTGCACTTCCTCGTGCAAGTGCTTGAGCGAGCCGGTGTTCTGCACCACGAAATCGGCGCGTTTGACTTTCTCTTCTAGCGGCATCTGATGCGCCATGCGCGCCAGGATCTGCTCGCGCGTGCTGCCGTCCCGCTGCATGATCCAGCGGATGCGGTCTTCCAGCGGCGCGTACACCACAACCATCGCATCCATGTCCCGGTCCCAGCCGGTTTCGTAAAACAACGCCGCTTCGATGATGGCCACGATTTTGTCCTGCCTGGCCAGTTCGCGCAACTGGCGATCCACGTCCTGCATCACCCGCGGGTGCAAAATGCGGTTCAGCGCGGCCAGGGCTTCCGCATCGCCGAACACCTTTTCCGCCAGCAGCCGGCGATTGAGCGAGCCGTCGGCATGGTACACCTCGTCGCCGAACCGGGTTTTGATCTCGCGCACGGCTTCGGGATGGCTGACAGCGATCTGCTTGGCCAGCGAATCGGCATCGATGGTGGGGTAGCCCATCCGCTCCAGCGCCCGACGCACTTCGGATTTGCCGCAGCCCATGTTTCCGGTCAATCCCACCTTCAGTATGCGTTTCATCGCACCACCGCCAGTTTGGTTGTTGCCTGCCCGCCCTGCAGGTCCCGGGCCAGGATGATGTAAATTCCCGCCGGCACCTGCACGCCGTTGTCATCCCTGCCGTTCCAAGGCACGCCGCCGTTGCCGTCGCTCTCGGTCAACCGGCACACCAACCGGCCCGACTCATCAAAGATAAGCACCTCCGCGCGCCGGGTCAATCCCGCAATGACGGCCGACTCGTGCACGGTCATATTAAATGGATTTGGATAGGCGATGATTTTCCCAAGCTTTTCGGCTGCTAACAGCAGTCCGGCCGTGTCGCCTTCACCGCGGCGAATCATTCTACCATCCCGGCTTTTGACGCCGCGCACCACCACGCGGTAATCCCGGCCCAGCGCGCCCAGGCGGCTCACCGGCGCCAACATCAGGTCCACCGAATGCGGTTCTTGAACAACCGGCTCCACCCGCTCCAGCACCAGCGGTTCACTGAGCCGATAGTTCTCGGGCTGGAGCGCGGTCGCCGGATCGACGGGATCGCTGAAACGGAGCCGGATGCGCGATGGGCTGAGCGCGCGGGCGGCCACCAAATAAAACGGCGCGTCGGACGGCGGCACCTGAAAGTCCACCCGCACGGCTTCGGCCAGCGGCGCGCCGTCGGCATCGGTGACGCCGTCAAGGCGCAACTGATACGCGCCCGGTGACAGCGCGGCAAAACTCACGATGAGCTCGCGCCCGCCCTGCGCCAGCGCCACGCTGGCAATCTCGGCGAACGGTTGCAGACGGAAATGCACCGGGTTGCGCGCCTCTTCGGCAAGCGCCCGGTCAAAAAGCAAACTGATGAACCGTGGCGACACGAATTGCGCCTGCACCAGCCTCGGGCCGCGGTGAGGCACCACCGAGACCACCGCCGACTGCCGGCTCTCCACGCCGCCACCAGTCAAGGCGGAAACGGCGTAATAATACCGACGTCCCGCAACGGCGGTGGTGTCCACAAGCGCCGTCTCTGCCGTTTCGGCCAGAAATTGCAGCGAATCCGGCTGCGAACCGCGATACACGCGGTAGCCGATCGCTGCAGACACTGGCAGCCATTGCAGCCGCACCCGGGTTTCACCGAGGGCCGCTACGCGCAGCCCGGCCGGCGACGCCAGGGGCTGAACGTCGGGTTGCAGCCGCAGGGCCTCAATCGCCTCACCACGATTGAGATACAGCCGCGGCGCGCCGTTGCCCATATCCGCCACCAGCGCGGTGTTGCTGACCGACGGCGCGTCATACCACACCGCCTGCAGGTTCCCGCTGGCCGGCTCATAGGCAAACACGTATACGTCCGGGAACACCGAGACAATCAGTTCATCGCGGCCATCGCCGTCGAGGTCGCCGCTGCCCAGGCCGGAATCGAAATCCCTGGGTGATTGAAAGCCGAAAAAGCGTTGTTGCCAGAGGACGGCGTACTCATCGTTGCCGGTGGCAGTGTACACGCGCACCAGCCAGTGGCGCGCATCCAGTTCGTGCTCCTGATTCAGCGCTGGATCGGAATGGCTGGCCACGGCAAAATCGGCGCGGCCATCGCCGTCAAAATCGCCGCTGGTTAAAAAATCGATGGTATCCATCAGCGGCAGGCTGTCGGACCAGGTGTGGCGGAACCGGTCGTCGCCCTCGGCTTCGTACAGCACGATGTCGCCGTCATAATCGCCGTACAGCAGTTCCAGCGAGCCGTCACCGTCATAGTCGGCAATTTCCACATGCGGCACTCCGGTCAAATTTGAGCCGGCGGTGGGATTCGGCAACTCGGCCACCTGCTCGAACCGATTGTCGCCAGTGTTTTCCAGCACCTGCCAGACGTCGCCGCGGCGGCCGATGATTTCCATGCGCCCATCCTGATCCAGATCGGCATAGCGCGCCGCCCAGAAATCGCTGCTGTCGATCCACACGATCCGTTCCGGAAAGCCGCCGAGCCGCGTGGCCTCGTAAATGAAGCTGGTTTGTCCGAGGCCTCCCAGCAGTTCGAACAGGCCATCGGCGTCGGCGTCGCCCATGTCGCGCGGCACGCCGCGGTGGCCG
Source organism: Candidatus Zhuqueibacterota bacterium (assembly GCA_030950365.1). GTDB lineage: Bacteria > Zhuqueibacterota > Zhuqueibacteria > Zhuqueibacterales > Geothermadaptataceae > Hydrothermovivens. The sequence goes on from JAUZRQ010000042.1 coordinate 51,766, forward strand.
GTCTGAAAGCGGAGCTGAAAACCGGCCGGCGTCCATTCGAACAGCGCGATCGGGCCGATGAGGCCATTGTCCGCATACCGCGCCATTGCGATTTCCCTCCCGCCGTTGTGATTGAAATCGGTGGTGCGCGGCATGAGAATGCCCGACGGCAATCGAACCGGGGTTTGTTGCAGCGACCAGCGCAGGGCCAAGCCTTTCCCGAACGTGATGCGGTACAGGCCATTGGCAAAATCGCTGCGGGTGCGCAGCCCGCTGCAGTTTTCGATATCGAAAAACAGCTCCACGTCCCGGCCGGAGGAAAGCAACTCGGAAAAATTGAACCGGTGCTCGCGGGTTTCAAAACGCAGCGGCACCGACCTGAACGACTCTGCAGTATCGGCCGGACGCCAGTGCAGCGTGGCCCGGCTCAGATCATCCACCTGCACCTGCAGCAACACGCTGCGGTGATCGCCATCCAACATGGGTAGAAATTCAGTGGACAAGATGCGCGGCGGTGTGCGGTCGAGAATCACACGCGTGAAATCGTCGTACCGGGCGCGGTTTTGCAAAATGGCCTGCAGCCGCAGCGTGTAGGTCGTATCCGGTAGCGTTTCAATGTCCCATACGGCGAGCGTGTCGGACAGCACCTGCCGCTGGCGCATGAGACGCAGCGTGTTCCAGCTTTCCGGCCGCGTGCCAACCCCGTAGCTCAGAATCACGCTCTCAACAAACGCACCAGCGGCCGTGCCGATGATCGGCACCGGACCGCGGGCGAATCCCGCATCCATGGCCGGCGAATCGATGCGCACCAGCACGCCATCCTCCACCTGCAACGCGGCGCGGGCATCCAGCAGACCGGCGCCGTAATACAGGTCCCAGCCTTCGTTGCCCAGATCCTGCGCCGTCGAAGTCAGCACGGCGCGTACGATCTCCGGCCCCCAATCGGGATGCCGGCTGAGCGCCAGCGCCGCCACGCCGGAGACAAACGGCGCTGCCGCCGAAGTGCCGGAAAACCGGCCGTACTGCCCGTTCAGTTGCGTGGTCACGATCGCCTGCCCCGGCGCCACCAGGTCCAGGGTGGTGCCGTAGTTAGAAAACCCGGCCAGGCCCCGGTTGGGGGTGACCGCGCCCACGGAGATGGTTTCAGTGAATCCGGACGGATAGTGCGGTTCGTCGCTGCCGCTGTTGCCGGACGAGGCCACCAGCACCACGCCGCGAGCGTGGGCGAACTGCACCACATCACGCAGCAGCGGCGACACCACCACGTCGCCGAAACTCATGTTGATGACGCGGGCGCCATTCTGCACCGCATACAGGATGGCCGCCGCCACGTCGTCTTCTTCCAGAAAGCCCAGGCTGGTGCCGGCGCGCAGATTCATGATGCGCGTCTGCGGCGCCACGCCGCCCACGCCGATGCCGTTGCCGGCCCGCGCGGCAATGATGCCGGCCACCATGGTGCCGTGCCCGTTTTCATCCATGGGATCGGCATCGCGTGTTTGATAATCGCCGCCGTCGGCGAAGGTAGGGGCATCGGTGAAATCCCAACCGTGCACGTCATCCACGAAGCCGTTGCCGTCGTCATCCACGCCGTTGAAATCGCTGCTATCCGCGCGGCCGTTGCCGTTGATATCCTCGCCGGGATTGATCCACAACTGTCCGGCCAGGTCCGGATGCCGGTAATCCACGCCGGTATCGATGATGGCCACTGGAATGTCCGGCGAGCCGGTGGTGATGCGCCAGGCTTCGCGCAGGCGAATGGCGTCCCGGCCCCAGGCCTCGTCCAGCAACGGATCGCTGCCACTAATTTGATGAATCCGAAACACGTGATTGGGCTGGATGTACTCCACGGCCTCATGCGCTCGCAGGGCCTGCAGCCCGTCCCGGGAAAGCGTACCGCTGGCCGGTCGAAAAATTAAAATGCGCCGGAACGGCTCCGGAGCGGCCTGCGGAAACAGCCGAGCGATCCTGGCGGCGTCCGCATCCGGCAGCACCGTGGCCAAAATTCGCCGGAGCGCCGGAACGGCCGCCGTTTTGGCCAGCAAAGCGCCATCGCGCAGTTTCACGATCCATTCGCCGGCCACGGATGAAGACGCTGTCTCGTGCGTGGGAATCTGACTAAATCCGGGGTGGGCCACCAAAAGCAGGACGAAAAAGAGGCCTCGAAAAAACACGGCGCCGCCGGCCATCCGGCCCGGCCGGCTATTGCAGCACCATTTTGATGAGTCGATTGGGTTCGAACGCGCTGATGTTTTTTTCATGTCCATCCTGATCGAGAATCACAGACACGCCGATTTCGAAGCCGATGCATTCGCCCGGCTCACACAGCAGGCCGACTTCGGGTTGGCGGGCCACGGCCAATCGGTAGCGGTCGCCGCCCAGCGCCTGCCAGGTAAAGTGGATGATGGGGCCGAGCCGTTCATCCCAGAACGGCCATTTTTTCGGATGCCCGGCATTGAACACTCGCGCCCGGGCGCTTTGCGTATCGCCGGTGTGCAAACGAAATTCAAGATTGTCACGGCCCTGAAACCAGCCATTGGCGTTGGCATCGAGCAGCAGACGGATGCGGCGCTGGGGCGGCGCCTGCATGATCAGCACCAGGGAGTCGGGACGATAGCGCGCCCACACCGAATACGGCGCGCGCCGGTCCTGCGACCGGGCCACGAGCGCCGGTTCCGCCGGATGTCGCGGCACGCGCATGGGAAACGGCACCAGCGGCCACGGATCGCGGCCGTCGGGCAGGCCATCGCCATCGGTGTCGGCCGCGGTAAGATTGGCAAACCGCGCGGGAGCGGCATAGATCTCGCCCTGCCCTTCGACGATCCAGTTGGCGAAGGCGATTTCCTCCAGATCCGGCACGCCATCGCCATCACTGTCTTTGCGCCGCGGATCGCTTCCCAGCCGGCGTTCGTCCATGGGCAGCTCCGGCGCGTCATCCGGAATGCCATCGCCGTCGGCGTCATCGGCAAAACGCAGCCGGCCGTATTTCAGCGCGAACCACTGGTCCCCGGGCCACTGCCGCAAAATGTAGGCATTGCCGTCGAAGTGCTCGCCGAAATCCGCCGCCGTTCCAGCCACGGGCGCAAAATGATTGAACCAGTATTCGGGGAACCCACTGCACGCAAACAGCTCATCCAATTGATGATGGAACTCGTGCACCAGCAACCAGTTGTTGCCGGACGCGTGATAGGCGTGCGTCGCTTCCCACCAGGAGATACCGTAGCGGCCGTTTGCGCCGATGCCCTCGGTGAACGCGCCGCCGCGGCCCCGCAGCTCCCAGCGGCCGGTATCCGGACGGTAATCGCGAATGCAGGCAATATAGAATATCGCCTGGATTTTCGCAAGATTCCCGCCGGATTGTTGCAAAATTTTATCAATCCACGCCTGGCGCGGCGGATAATACGCCGCCTCGCCGAAAATCCGCCGCCGCTCCAGCAAGGAATCGATGATGACATAATGCAATTTCAAATGCAGCCGCATGCGCGAATTCATCCAGTAAAACCGGCGGCCGGCTTCGAGCTGCGCCCGGATGCGCTGCACCTCGCCTCCCGGCAGCGGCGGCATGGCCGGCCATTCCGGCGTGACCCGGCCCGAATCAATGACATTGGTAAACAGGATGACGAGGCCTTCCAGTTCCATGAATGGCGTCTTGCCGGGCAGCGGCGGTGCCATCCAGTACCGCCGGCCCATGAGCGGACGGTCGGCCGGCAAACTGCGCGCCAGCGGGCCGTAGCGAAACCGCAGCAACGTGGCCGGCCGGGGAATCGGCACCCGGGCCTGCAGCTCGCCGGCTCTGAGCGACATCCGCACCGGGAGTACGGCGCCGGAACGGCGGTCCGCGATCTTCAGCACCGGTTCGACGCCGGACGGCGCCCGGAAGCCGACCCGCAGCTCGCCCGCTTGCCATTGCAGGCGCGGCTCCGGCCAGGCGGACATCCCGGCCGGTAGCAGCAACAGCCGGTTGTTGAGCGCATCGGCGATAATCACCTGTCCGTCATGCAGAGCCATTTGCGCGGGCAGAATGACCGGTGCGTGGGTCTGCAGATCGAGACGGGCCAGGCGGTGGCCGGCAGAGTCGTAGCGTTCGATGCGCTGGCCGACGAGCAGCCACAGCCGCTCGCCCACCCACAGCAGGTCGCGGATGGGGCCGGGTGGCGCGGTAAAGGCCGCCGTTTCGCGGTATTCCGGCGCGCGGCCCCCGAACAGGCGAACCTGCAACCGTTTGCCATCGACCACGGCAAGCCGGTCGCGGCGGAAAGCCATGGCGGTCACCTGCCAGTCCGGCTGGGAAAACCCGCCGGCGGCTTTCCCGTCGGGATCGAAAAAGCGAACCACACGGCCATCGGTGACGGCCAGCAGCGGCTCCTCGGCCGGCACCGCAGCGATATCGATCGGCCGCTTCACCACCGGCGGCAGGCTGCGTCGCCAGCGACCACGGCGATGGAACAGATGCACGCGGTGATTGAGGGTATCCAGCACGGCCAGGGTTTCGCCCACGGCAGCCAGTTTCAGCGGCCGCCAGTCGCGCGCGGTGGGGCGCGCTGGCTCTTCTGCATACAACCGATCCATTTCGCGGCCTTGCGCATCGATGCGCCGCACCTCGCCGCGGCCCGGTTCGGCCACCCAGATATCGCCGGATGGAGTGACGGCCACGGCGCGCGGCCAGGCCAGCGCATCACGGGAATGCCCTGCTTCCAGCCGGCGCAGGCGCACATCATCAAAACAGGCATGGCCGCCGGAATTTTGCAGGCCCACATAGCCAGAGGCCCATGTCAGCGGTTCGGGATCGCCTACAGGTTGGCCATCCACGAAAAAAGCGTAGGTTCGGGTGTTCAGGTCCACCCGCAACCGGAGCTCATGCCAGGCCGAATCCAGCACGTTCACAGGGGATTCGGCGACGCGTGTGGCCTGATAGCTGCCGTTCAAAAAATAGCCCATTAGCACCTGCCGGCCATCCAACCGCAGCATCTGGGCGTAATCAGTGCCATCGAAACTCTCGCTGAACAAGAAAAACCCCGCACCGGCCTGATCAGCGGGGAAGCGGCAGCGCGCGGTGATTTCAAACGAAACATCGATCCAGATGGGTAGCATCAGGCCGTTGTCATAATCGCCCGAGGTTTCGCACACATGACCGGAATCCGCCAGCCAGACGCCATTTATGACCCTCCAGGTGGTCGATGACGGCGGCAGTCCGGGAACCGTGTTGGAGAAATCATCCAGAAACAGGGTTTGTGCGAACATGGCAGCCGGCCAGAACAGGCCGGCAAGCACGTACCAAACGAACCGACGGCTGAGTTTCATCACTCTCCGGTAGGCAGTTGATTGGGCTACAATCCGAATGTGTAGTGATCGGGTAAAATGAAAAAGCATCCTTCTCGCAGAATTCACCGGGCGCGACTTTTAAATGGAACACGAAGGAGACGGATGACGCGGCTGTCCACGAATTTTCACGTTGAGAGTAACCGCTTCTTCATTTTGGGCAATCTAAATGCTCCAACACCGCTCCGACAGTGTTTGGGTCTATCATGAATTTCTGGCCAATAATACACGGTTACAAACCATGTAAGATTGGGTTTAATCCATCACCTTCAAAAACACATCCTCAAACCGCGCTGCGCCGATTTGGCTGATGCCGAGATAGAGCACGAGTTCCACCGTGTCGTCCGGCAACCGCACCTCCTGCCGCACAAAGTGATACCGGCCATCGGCCGGCACCGGCGGCAATTCCACCGAAAACAGCGTTTGTCCCTTTACCGGCCGGCGACGCTCGTATTCGATGCCGAACCGCACCTGCGGCTGCCCGCTGACTTTGACCCAGCCACCGAAACGGACGGTTTGCCCGCGCGGCAACGGCCGGATTTTCTGCGTCCAGCCGTGCAGCGCCTGCGGCACCCGCGGATGCCGACGAATGGCCACGTACGCGCTTCTCCTGCCGCTACGCGCATCGCGATCGGCGAAGCGCAAGACCGCGTACTCGGAAAATCCCACCGGCGCCGATCGCGTCCAGCCCGTGTCCTGCTCAAAACTGCCGTTGCGCACGAGGTATGTGTCTGGCGGCGCTTTGCGCACCAACGGCAACCTCGACGGCGCGCAGCCAGCACCCCAGACCGCAACGATCAAGGCAAACGCTATGATTCGGGCCAGAGCATGCATTTTTATCTCCTGCGAAACAGGCGGTGAAAAGCGAACCGAAGCCAACCAGTTTTCCACAACAGCAGACTGGTGGCCACGTTCAATAAAAAATAGCGCGGCTGCGGATAATATTTCCAGAAATATCGCACAAATGAGCGGTGCGAAGTAAGAATCATCTGCGGCCGGTTGGCCAGCACGCTGCTCCCCTTGTGGTGAAACACCTGCACCGATGGCTCAAACCAGATCCGGTATCCGGCCCGCTTCACCCGCTGGCACCAGTCCACGTCGCTGAAAAACATGGGAAAGCGTTCATCCCACTCGCCCACCTGTTGCACCACCTCCCGGCAGGCCAGCAGAAACGCTCCCTGGGGTTGGGCCACCTCACGCGGCGAGCGGTGATCGAAATCGCCCATTTTCCAGCCATTGAACAGCCGGCTACGCGGAAACAGCAAGGCCAGGCCGGTGAAGTGGAACCACACGTCGCGGTGGCGCACAAACCGCCTGCAGCTCGGCTGCACGCGGCCGTTGGTATGGCGAAGCTGCGGCGCGATCACGCCGATGTCCGGACGCTGCTGCAGAACTTCGCGCAGCCGCCGCAGGGCGTAGTCGGTCAACTGTGTGTCCGGATTCAGGAACAGAATCCACCGCGCATCGGCACGGGCCAGCCCCTGATTGACCGCATGCGTGAAGCCCCAATTGCGGTCGTTTTCGATGAGGTCAATGGACATGTTGTCGGGGGACGTTTCGGCCCACTGCCGGATGGCTGGCACGGTGCCGTCGGCGGAATGATTGTCCACGATGATGATCTGAAACCGGGCGCCGGGATCCGCGTCCGGCAGGGATTGCAGGCAGGTCAGCACCTCGTCGCGGCTATTGTAAGTGACGAGGATGACGGCATAGTCGAATACGGGCTTATTCGATGATGACGAGTTCACGATCGATATCGGTTAACACTTCGGCGCTGTCTTTCTGCACCAGCACATCGTCTTCAATGCGCACGCCGCCCACCTCCGGGAGGTACACTCCGGGCTCAATGGTGATGACGCTGTTTTCCGGGATGCGGTCTTTGCTGACCGGGCTGATCCGCGGCAGGCTGTGCACATCCAGGCCCAGGCCGTGGCCCAGGCTATGGCCGAATTCTTTGTCGTAGCCCTGTTTCCTGAGATAATCGCGCGCCACGCGATCCAGATCGGCGCCGGGCATGTTGGCTTTTGCCACTGCAATGGCGCGCCGGTTGGCCTCCTTCACCGCCTCGTACATCCGCCGCTGCGCCTCACTCGGCTGCCCGATCATGACCGTGCGGGTCACATCGGAACAGAAGCCCTCGTACACGCAGCCATAGTCGATCACCACCAGCTCGCCCGGTTCGAGGGATTTGCGCGAGGCAATGCCGTGCGGCAGCGCGGATCGCCAGCCGCTGGCCACGATCGGCTCGAAGGCATCGCGTTCGCTACCCAGTTTTTTGCCATGGTAGGAAATTTCCGCAGACAAGTCCAGCTCGGTCATCCCCGGCCGGATCATCGGTAGGATTGCGTCCCACACCTGCCGCGCGATGTCGCAGGCGCGGCGCGTTTTTTCCACCTCATCGGGAAGCCGGGAGATGGTGAGCTTTTCGATGATGTTTTCGGTGGCCGCCAGTTGCACGTTGGGGAAAGCCTTCTGCAAGCGGGAAAATTCTCGGTAATTCAGGTGCATCGCTTCGAATCCTACCCGCATGCCCCGGGCAAAAATGTTCTGCTTCTTGATCGGCTCGAACAGGTCTTGCAGAACAATGTGTACCTCGGCATTGTGTACCTCATGTTTCACCTGCTCGCGATACCGCCGGTCGGTGATTAGCCACTGATATTCTTCCGTGATCAGCCCGAGACCGTTGGAGCCGCTGAATCCGAACAGGTACCGTAGATGGGGCAACGACGAAATCAGAAACGCCGAAAGCTTTAACTCCCGCATGCGCCGACGCAGGCGTGAAATCCTATCCACCATTCTGGTTCTCTTCCAGCCGTTTCTTCAGCATCTCGATCTTTTCTTTGTAGGCCGCATTGTTCGGGTCTTTTTTCAGCAGCATTTCGAACACGTTGATCGCCTTGGCGAACTGCCCCTGCGCCGCATAGATTTCGCCCAGGGTTGGCGTCACAATGCGCTCGCGACTGTTGGCGGCACCGGACTCGGGTTCCGTGGCCGGCTGAGATGTCGGCTCAGGTGGCGGCGCCGATTCGCTCACGGCCGTAGCATCGGCGGTATCCTGCGGCGCCTGCGCATCCGCAGCGGCCGGTTCACCGGCTGAGGGTCTCGGTTCGGGCGCGGCGGGCTCGCTTTCGCTTTCCTGCAACAACGAGGTTGGGGGTAGCTCATAGTCGCCGGACGGCGGCGAAGTCGTTTCAGCGCTCTCTGGAAGGCCCGCGCTTTCACCAACACCGGTTTCCGGCCGGCTTAAATGATCGGCAGCCAGGGATTGATCCCAGTCGGTTTCATCAGTTTCCGATGATGCCTGGTTATCTGTTGAAAGGGAATCTAAGGTGGCGAACAGGTCCTGTGCTTGCTCCTCTGGTTCTTCTTGGGCAGTGGCCGATTCTAAAAATTCCTGCGTTGCCAGGTCCTGCTCGTCCTGATCCGTGGATTCCTGCTGGGCGGCCATGTCTTCCCGGAATTGATCGAATTGTTCGATTTCCAGGGTCTCTTCTTCGAACTGATCCAGCGCTTTGAGGGGGTCCTCATCGGCAGCCTTTTCTTCCACAAGCGGCGGAGTCTCCGACTCGTCCACCGGCTGCGGTGTAGGCTGCTCCTCGGTCACAATGGGCGATTCCGACTGCTGCTCCACACTTTTCAACGAGAACTCTTCCAGGTGAGGCTCTTGTTCTTTAGGAGGTTCTTCTTCAAAAATATCTTCCAGGATGCCCGACACATCCGTCTCATCAATGGCCGACTCGTTGGTGGTTTCGCCTTCCGTCTGCGGTGGTGGCGTCTCGATTTCGCTTTTCACCTCGGCGAACAGATCGTCATCCAGATTGATGGGCTCGGCTTCGGATGACTGGGCTGCGGCCGCACTTTCCACGGCAGCCAGATCGGTATCAAAAGTACCCGTGGCCGTGTCTGCAGCATCGCTCGGGGCCGCATTGGGCCCAACTTCCGCATCGGTGTCCTTCTCCGGGGTGACGATTTCCGTCTCCCTCGGCCGTACTTTTTCCAGGGTTTCCAGCATTTCTCTTGCCGTGCGGTCAAGCGGATCGATTTGCAGAATCTTGCGATAGCTCATTTCGCAGGTATTTTCCCAACCCACCTCACGCATCAAATCGCCGTAAAATTTGTGCGCCGCGATATATTTGGGGTCGAAGAGTAGAACGCGTTTGAATTCCTTTTCCGCCAGATCAAACAGTTTTTTCTGCAGATAACACTTACCCAGAACCATATGGCCGGTGATGTAATAAGGATGCTTGCGAATGCCTTCCTCACTGATTCGGATTGCTTCTTCCACCTGCCCCCGATTGAGCAGCCCTTCAGCCACGCGCGCGAAAATCAGCGAGTCGGGATTTTGCTGCAACCGACTCTTCAGTTGCTCAAATTGAGGATCATTTTCAAAATTGGACATGGGGGTTCCTCCTGATGCCTTAAAATCCCGTTTAATGATTCAAACTCATCCATTGGCCTCAGCCGTTGCATTTTTGCGACAGGGCCGGTGTTCCTTTTTGCAACACCCATTTGCCAGTAAAACCAAAATGCGCCGCTTCCCCCCTCTACGATAGCCCCAAGCGCAGCCTTACCAGGTTCCCTGATGTATATAACTCTATAATTTTAGCACCGATTGCGGTGTGTTTTGCCTGAAAGAACGGTCCGTTCCCGCCTGCGATTGGATTCTCTTGTCCACCTCATGTCATCTGGCCGGATATCGAGAAGAATCACCTGGCTCGCCATCTTTGGATCAGCCAGAACCTGAAAAATACATACAAATATCAGGCCAGAATCATCAATTCGATTGCAGCAATTCGTTTTCGCGCAAAAACCTGGCCCGAATCTTCCGGCGCCAGAGTCGTAACGGCAGCATCCGGGTTTGCGTGAACGACAGTACGGTGATGAACGCAAACCCCATCGCAAACATGGCCAGGAATGGTACGGCTGACCATTCATAGAAATACACTGCCAGCATCAGCGTAACGAAGGTGTATAACGTCATGACCATTTCCACAGCGAGGCCGGGCGTCAATCGCAATTGGTATTTTTTGCCCACCCAGGTATCCTCACGCCGCTCGATGCGGTATTTTGGCGTACGCTGAAATGGCGACTTGATACTGAACAGGCCTTGTAAAATGGCCCAGGTGTTGTTGACCGACAACCCCATACTGCCAGCCATGAATACTGGAAAGTAGTAAAGCCGCTGCTTCCAGTCTGGATAAATTTCCTGCTGCGATATTTTGTATAACAGAAACGAGCCGAAAAACGCCAGCACGAACACGCTGCTGATGGCAAAATACAGCGAATGATCCCGTGGCCCGTTTTTGATCAGCAGCAGAGGCAGATTCAACACCGCCACCAGCAATATGAACGGAAATACCAGGTTATTGGTTAGGTGAATCGTGCCCTGTGCCTTAATGGACATCGGCAGCCGCGCCTTCCAGAGCCGAGGCAAAATTTTCTTGGCGGTTTCGATGGCGCCTTTGGTCCAGCGGAACTGTTGCGCCTTCACCGCGGTGATGTTCGCCGGAATTTCCGACAGACACACCAGGTCCTGCAAGAACAGAAATTTCCAGCCTTTGATCTGCGCGCGGTAGCTCAAATCAAGGTCCTCGGTCAGGGTATCATCGGACCAGTTACCGGCATCCAGGATGCACTCGCGGCGCCACACGCCGGCAGTGCCGTTGAAATTGATGAACAGGCCGCTGCGGTTGCGCGCTGCCTGTTCCACTACGAAATGACCATCGAGGCCGATGGCCTGGGCGCGCGTCAATACAGAATAATCCTGATTCAAATAGCCCCAGCGCGCCTGCACCATGCCGATCTTCCGGTTGCGGAAATACGGAATGGTGCGTTTGAGAAAATCCTGCGGCGGAATGAAATCCGCATCAAAAATAGCGATGTATTCGCCTTGGGCTTTCACCAGCGCTTCACGCAGCGCCCCGGCCTTGTACCCGGTGCGGTGCTTGCGATGCAGGAGCTGAATATTGAATCCCAGCTTCTGGTACTTTTCCACTAGTTCGCGGCTTTTCTCCACGGTTTCATCAGTGGAGTCGTCCAGCACCTGGATTTCCAGTTTCTCACGCGGGTAATCCAAAGCACACGCCGCATCGATCAGCCGTTCCACCACGTAATATTCATTGTAAATCGGCAACTGCACGGTGACCAGCGGCCATGCGTCGAACTCCCCTCGAGCCCGCCGCGGTTTGCGCCGGCGATTTTTCCGGTAAAGATATACCATCACATAGCCGTGAAAACCGAAAATGCAAAGAATTAACAGACTCAAAAAGTACAGGGCCAGGATGATATTTTCAAAGAACTCGGGTATCACCATGTTCATGGGAACGCTCTCTCGTTTCCTTTAGTTACCAGCCGGATACGGTTCGGTTGAGAACTTCGTCGGCGATTTTGGCAATCGCTTCCGAAATCGCATCCTCGCGCGTACTGTTCTCGCTTCCTCCCGGGGTGTAGGTGCCAAACTGGCTGATTGTATCCTCCCAGATGATCTTGCGTTTTTTCAAATCGCGATATTTGATCTGCACCGTTAAAAATACCTGAATTTCCTGCACCTGTTCCTGGCGGTTGTATGCCCCCGGCCGATCCTCGACTCGCATCAACACCCCCTCTAGAATGGCGTCCGCATTTCGGCGATCGCCGATTTTCAACGTATTATCCCGGGTGAACGCTTCCACCAGCGCATTGGTTAAATTTTCCCGCACCCCGAATTCCGCGGTGCGGTCTTCAAGCAACGGAATGGCAATGCTTTTGATGTGCGGATAGGCCGATCCCGAAAATGAATAGACGCCGCATCCCCATTCAGCCAGCACAGCACCGGCTGAAATCAAAATAACAGCAAAACGTCGCCATTTATTCACGATTTGGTCCATTTTTGAGAACATTTTTAGAATGGCAGCGAGTACTCCTTGATTTTGCGGTACAGGGTTCTTTCGCTGATTGCCAGCATCTGGGCAGCCTTACGTTTGTTGCCGCCGCTTTTTTCCAGCGCGCGATAGATCAGCTCTTTTTCCATTTCTTCCAGCGTGGGGAAATGGTCGTCTTTTTCTTTTTCCTGCTCCGGCGGATCCGATTGCACCAGATCGTAATTCACCGGCTCCACCGGCACGCCCGGGGTCAATCGCCGCGGCGGCATGATGTATTTGCCGAGAATCAGCTCCCGGAGCTGCGCGATTTCCGCCTTCAAATCCAGCAGCGCCCGGTAAATGAACTCGCGCTCCAGCTCATCGCTGGAACGGTGCACCGGCACCGGCAGTTGCGGCTCCATGTGGAAATGGCTGACCGGCAAATACCGCTGCAAAATGGCACGATTGACACGATTGCCTTTTTCCATCACGATCACGCTTTCTACCAAATTTTTCAACTCGCGTACGTTGCCGGGCCAGGGATACTCCATCAGCAAATCGATGGCGTCATCGGTAAAGCCTTCGAAATCGATGCGGTTTTCGGTGCAAAACTGACGGGCAAAATAGTTGACCAGAATAGGGATGTCTTCTTTGCGCTCGCGCAGCGGCGGCACGTGAATTTTCACAGCGTTCAAGCGGTAGTACAGGTCTTCCCGGAATTCGCCTTTGCGCACCATTTCGCCGAGATCCTTGTTGGTGGCCGCCACCACGCGCACATCCACCTTGCGCGGTACGCTGCCACCGACGCGAATGAACTCCCGGCCTTCCAGAATGCGCAGCAGCCGCACCTGGGTTTCCAGCGGCATCTCACCAATTTCATCCAGAAAAATGGTGCCACCGTCCGCAAGCTCGAAATACCCTTTCCTTGTGCCCACAGCGCCAGTAAAAGCGCCCTTTTCGTGGCCGAAAAGCTCGGATTCGATCAGCCCTTCGGGAATAGCGCCGGCATTGACCACCACAAATGGCTGGTGTCGGCGAGAGCTCAGCTCATGAATGGCCTGCGCCACCAGCTCCTTGCCGGTGCCGCTTTCGCCGATGATCAGCACCGAAATTTCCGTGGGGGCGACCTGCTCCACCGTGCGCAGGATTTGCTCCAACGCCGCGGATTGCCCAACGATTCCAAGCCGCTTGCGTACAGTTAGCAGATCGGTGTCTGCTGCTGCTTTCAATATTTTTTCTGCTGCCTCTGCCAACGGAACTCACCCTGTCTTATATGTGGATACTGAATGAAAGATCATTCAATTGAATGACACAATCATAGCACTTCCCCGCCGAATAAAAGTTTCCGGCTTTATAGATGCGGAAAGTACCATGTTTGGAACAGCTTCAAGATGCCGCTACTTCTGCCATCTGCTTCTGGCGAAAAAATTCCACCGTTTTGCGGATGCCCTCTTCCAGCGTCACCTGCGGCTGCCAGCCCAGCTTTTCCTGCGCCTTTTTGTACGACAGCACGCTGCGGCGCTGCTCGCCGGGCTTGGCCGGTCCATGCGTCTCCGGCGCATCCGAGCCGACGGCGTCGCGAATCAGGCGGAAAATGGTGTTGACGTCGGTCTCCTTGCCCGTGCCGACATTGAAATAATCGTTTTCGGAATGATCCAGCGCCAGCAGGTTGGCGCGCACCACGTCGCCCACATACACGTAATCGCGCGTTTGCAGCCCGTCGCCGTTGATGATCGGCTGCTCGCCCTGCAGAAGCTTTTTGGTGAAGATGGCCACCACGCCCGCTTCGCCATGCGGATTCTGCCGCGGGCCGTACACATTGGCGTACCGCAGCAGGGCATAGTTCAGGCCGTACACCTGGTTGAAATAATAAATGTACTTCTCACACGTGAGTTTGGACACGCCGTACGGTGAAACCGGCCAGGTCTGGTGCTCTTCCGATGCCGGGAATTCGGTTTGCTCGCCGTAAATGGCGCCGCCGGTGCTGGCAAAGAGCATTTTTTTCACGCCGGTTTTGGCGCTGGCCTGCAGCAGATTGAGGGTGCCGAGAATGTTGACCTCAGCGTCGTATCGCGGATCATCCACCGATTTGCGCACATCCATTTGCGCCGCCTGATGGCACACCACCTCAAAGCGCTCCGCCTCGAACACATCGCGGATGGCTTCGTCGCGAATATCCATTTCCAGAAATTTGGCCGCGGGATGCACGTTTTCGCGCTGCCCGGTGATCAGGTTGTCAATGACCACGACCTGATGGCCCCTGTCAATGAACGCATCCACCAGATGCGACCCGATGAATCCGGCTCCGCCGGTGACCAGAATCTTCATAGCTGCCGTCCTTTCGTTTGAAGTTCGTCCTGAAAAGCATTTAATTGCGAAACTTTCGAATCGATGATCCAACTATCCAGGTTTCAGTGGCTCATTCATGGCTAACCAGATAGTCTGCCACGCTTAATTCGTCATTGATTCCGCTGGTTTCTGGATCCCAAATGATCATCGTTTTATCGGGACTGATTTCGAACCTTGCCCTCATTTCGGGGGCTGCGTGATAGACCGTCGGAATCCACCGCAGCGGAATCGACAAAATGCGGCCATCCATTAAATGCACATGAATGTACTGATCGTCAAAGCGAACCGACTTTATGCGGGCATCCGATGGAAAGGTATATTCGGTGATCGGATACTGAACTTTATATCGCTTTACTTTGCGCTCTTCTTCAGCTTTTACCTTTAAACTCATACCATTGCTCCAATAAAAAGTCACGATGCTTTTTAATCACTCGCAACGCACGGTTTAGTTCATGCTTTTTCAATGTTCGGCCGGCTCGCCCTACTTCAATGTCAGGCTCAAGCCAAATTTTAGCATCATTATGATCATCTTGTATGCCTTTGCCAACATGCACACTCGCCCGATTTTCATGCAATGCATCATGACTATGAAACCAAAACACCAATTGACCATCAATAAGGACTTTTGGGCTCATTGCATTAAGAATTCGTGCCAGCCAAATGTTTCAGGGCTTTATAGCCGATATCCTTCCGATAATACGCCCCGTCGAATGCGATTTTGCCTACCGCCGCATACGCCGCTTCCCGGGCGGCGTGGAACGTGTCCCGAACGGCCACCACCGACAGCACCCGCCCGCCTGCCGTGACGATCGCGCCGCCTTCGTTGCGCCGGGTGCCGGCATGAAAAATCAGAATGTCTTCGCCAACCAGCTTTTCCAGCCCGATGATCTTTTTGCCGGTTTCGTATGTTCCCGGATAGCCACCGGACGCCATCACCACGCACACGGCCCATTGCTCCAGCAATTCGATTTGCGCATCGTGCATCTCGCGGTGCGCGGCTTTCATCATCAGGTCCACAAGATCCGAGCCGAGCAGCGGCAGCACCACCTGCGCTTCCGGATCGCCGAACCGACAGTTGAATTCCACCACTTTTGGCCCATCTTCGGTGATCATGAGGCCGGCGTACAGCACACCGCGGTACGGCCGGTTCTCCATGGCCATGCCGCGGATGGTCGGCTCGATGATCTCGCGCAGCACCCGCTCCTGCATGGCCGTATCCACCACCGGCGCCGGGGCATACGCGCCCATGCCGCCGGTGTTGGGCCCCTGATCGCCATCGAAAATCGGCTTGTGATCCTGCGCCGGATGCAGCAGCGCCACATTTTCGCCATCGCTGAGGGCGAACACCGAGGCCTCTTCGCCGCGCATGTAGTCTTCCACCACAATTTTCGCGCCGGCCTCGCCAAACACCCGCCGCACCATGATCTCATCCAGCGCGTGCTCGGCCTGCTGCTCATCCTGCACGATGACCGCGCCCTTGCCGGCGGCCAGCCCGTCCGCCTTGATCACACACGGATACTCGCGTTCGCGCAGGTGCCGCCGCGCTTCTTCGGCATCGTAAAACACCTGCCATTCGGCCGTTGGCACGTTGTACTTGCGCATCAGCCATTTGGCGAACGCCTTGGAGCCTTCCAGTTCGGCGGCTTTCTGGCTCGGGCCGAAAATGGTCAGCCCCTTGGCCTCGAACTCATCCACCAGACCCTGCACGAGCGGCGCTTCCGGGCCCGGCACGGTCAGATCGATTTTCTCGTTAACCGCGAACTCCAGCAACCGCGGAATATCGGTCGGTTGAATATCCACACATTCGGCGTGCTGCGCGATGCCGGGATTTCCGGGCGCGCAATAGATTTTATCCACCAAAGGGCTTTGCTGAATTTTCCAGACCAGGGCATGTTCTCTGCCACCGCTACCGATCACCAGCACCTTCATTCGTCGTATCCACCTCGCATGTATTTCGCATATTTCGATCCGCCGCCGCTCTTTTTGCCGGCCTTGAGCCGCTCGATTTCGTCACGGATCGCGGCCGCTTTTTCAAATTCCAGTTTTTCGGCCGCGGCAATCATCTGCTTTTCCAAAAAATCGAGCTTTTCCTCGCGCTCGAACGGCGTCATGCGCGCCCACTGCGCGTCGGAGATCACCAGCTCCTCTTCGAGCTGGGGCTCCTTGCCATACTTCTCGGCCTTCACATCGGCCACGCGCGTGGCCTGCAAGACATCTTCCACGGATTTATAAATGGTCGTCGGCGTGATGCCATGTTTTTCATTGTATTCCTTCTGAACGCGCCGGCGGCGCTCGGTCTCCTCAATGGCCTTTCGCATCGATTGCGTGATGCGGTCGGCGTAAAAAATCACTTTGCCTTCCACGTTACGGGCCGCGCGCCCTGCGATCTGGATCAGGCTGCGCTCGCTGCGCAAATAGCCCTCCTTGTCGGCATCCAGTATGGCCACCAGCGCCACTTCTGGCAAGTCCAACCCTTCCCGCAACAGGTTGATGCCCACCAGCACATCAAACTCTGCCAGCCGCAAATCGCGCAAAATCTCGACCCGGTCCAACGCATCGATTTCGGAGTGAATGTAGCGCACGCGGATGTCGAGATCGGCCAGGTAGTCGGTCAGGTCCTCGGCCATGCGCTTGGTCAGGGTTGTGACCAGCACACGCTGCCCTTTGGCCACGCAGCGCTGAATCTCGCCCAACAAATCGTCGATCTGGCCTTTCACCGGCCGCACCTCGATTACCGGGTCCATCAGGCCGGTGGGCCGAATGAGCTGCTCCACAACCACGCCGCCGGTTCGCTCCAGCTCGAAATCACCGGGCGTGGCCGAGGCGAAAATCATCTGCGGCACCAGCGATTCGAACTCCTCATAGGTCAGCGGCCGGTTGTCCAGCGCGCTGGGCAGCCGGAATCCATATTCGACCAGAGTCTCCTTGCGCGAACGGTCGCCATGATACATGCCATGAATCTGCGGCACGGTCACGTGCGACTCGTCAATGAAACAGATAAAATCGTCCGGGAAATAATCGATCAGCGTGTACGGCCGCTGGCCCGGCTTGCGGCCGGTCAAATGCCGCGAATAGTTCTCAATGCCCGAGCAGTAGCCGAGCTCCTGCAACATTTCGAGATCAAACCGGGTGCGCATTTCCAGCCGCTGCGCTTCCAGCAGCTTGCCCTGCGACCGGAACCATTCGAGCCGTTCTTCCAGCTCCTCTTCGATCGCCTTGATGGCCTGTTCCAGCCGCGGCTGGCTGGTGACGAAGTGCTTGGCCGGATAAATCGCCACCGAGTCCAGCTCCTCCAGCACCTCGCCCGTCACGGTATCGATCTGCGAGATGCTGTCGATTTCGTTGCCAAACATTTCGATGCGGACGGCCTCGCGCTCGTAGGCCGGCATCACTTCGATCACATCGCCGCGGACGCGGAACGTGCCGCGCTGCAGCTCGTAATCGTTGCGCGTGTAATGAATATCCACCAGCTTCATCAGAATGCGGTTGCGATCCATCTGCTGACCGCGCCGCAGAATCAACAACTGCTCGCGGTATTCCGACGGATCGCCCAAACCGTAGATACACGACACCGAAGCCACGATGATGACATCCCGCCGGGACAGCAGGGCGCTGGTGGCTTTCAACCGCAACCGATCGATTTCATCATTAATGGAAGTGTCTTTTTCGATGTACGTGTCGGTCGATGGGATGTAGGCTTCCGGCTGATAGTAGTCGTAATAACTGATGAAATACTCGACCGCGTTGTACGGGAAAAACTTTTTGAATTCACCATACAACTGCGCGGCCAGGGTCTTGTTGTGCGACACAATCAGAGTGGGGCGGTTCACATTGGCGATCACATTCGCCATGGTGAACGTTTTGCCGCTGCCCGTCACTCCCAGCAGCACCTGAAACCGGTCGCCGCGCAGAATGCCTTCGGCCAATTGCTCTATGGCACGCGGCTGATCGCCTGTGGGTTCAAAATCGGAGACCAGCTCAAATTTTTCCATCATGACAACACCTGTTAGATTCAAATCAAAAATATACGCCTACTCTGCCAAAATGTCAAGCAGCAAATTGGAAAAAGGCTTGCATTTTAGGGATTGGCAAAATATATTTGCTTGTTTAACAACAATCTTACGGGCATTGGCACAGCCTGACAAATCGAACCGTTGCATCATAGGCTTATTTTTGATGATACACGTTTTTCCGCCGTGGTCACGGAATTCAACGGGGAAACAATACATCTGCATGAGGTACTAAAAAGCTATCACGAAGGAGTTTGATTTATGGCACTCATGGAACAAATGCGCGAGTACACGAAAGCTGTCTTAATTATCCTTGTGCTCGCGTTCATTGGAACCATCATCTTCGACTGGGGCATGGACGTCACCGGCCTGAAGCAAAAGCAGGGCGTAATTGCCGAAATCAACGGGCAGGAAATTTCCATTGATCAATTCTGGCGCACCTACCAGCAAGAGCTGGAAAACTACCGCCGGCAGTACGGCACCGAGCCCAGTCAGGCCACGCAGGAGTATCTGCGCAATCAGGTCTGGGACGCGATGGTTCGTGATATTCTGGTGCAACAGGAAATTCAGAAACGCGGACTGAAAGCGTACGATGAAGAAATTTTACACTACATCCTCAATGAGCCACCGGAAATTCTGAAACGCGATTCGACCTTCATGACCAACGGCCAGTTCGACCGCGCCAAATATGATGCCGCGCTGCGCAATCCGCAGGCGGACCCGTTCTGGAAGAATGTGGAAGACTACCTGCGCGCCATTTTGCCGTTTCAAAAATTTCAGGACGAGTTCGCTTCGCTGGTGTACGTTACCGAAAGCGAAGTGCGCGAGGAATACCTGAAACGCAATCAAAAGGCCAAAGTGGAATACCTGTTCATCGATGCCAACCGTTTCGCCGATGCTGAAATCGAAGTGAGCGACGACGAGATCAAGGCGTATTACGAAGAACACAAGGATGACTACAAAGAGCCGGAAAAGCGCAAAATCGATTATGTGATTTATTCCAAGCTGCCCACCAAACACGATACCGCCGAAGTGGAGCAACTGGCTAACGACTTGCTCTTGCGTGCCAAGTCAGGAGAGGATTTCGCCCAATTGGCCGGCACTTACTCTGCCGACAACTCCGCCTCGCAGGGCGGGGATCTCGGCTTTTTCAAGCGCGGCACCATGGTGAAGCCCTTCGAGGACGCAGCGTTTGGCGCCCAAGTTGGCGACATCGTCGGCCCAGTGCGCACGCGTTACGGCTTGCACATCATCAAGGTGACCGACCGCAAAAAGGAAAACGGCGAAGACATGGTGCGCGCCAGCCACATCCTGCTGAAATTTGAAGCCTCGCCGCAGACCATCGAAGCGGCGCGCGATTCGGCCGGCTATTTCGCCGCGCTGGCCAGGGAAGAGAGCTGGGAGAAGGCCGTGGAGGCGGAAAAAGCGCCGGCGCAAACCAGTCCTTATTTCCCGGAAGGCAGTGGCTTTGTGCCGGGCATCGGCGTGGAACGGGAGGTGGCGCGGTTCGTGTTCCGCAATGAGGTGGGCAGCATCAGTGATCCCATCGAGACCGAGCAGGGCTTCGTGGTGGTGCGCATCGCCGACCGTCAGAAATCACGCACGAAATCGCTGGATGAGGTGCGGGCGCAGATTGAATCCGAGCTGAGTCAGCAAAAGCAGAAAGCGCTGGCCGGCGAGTTTGCCCGGAAAATCAAAAAGGATATCGACAACGGGGAAAGCCTGGAGGTCATTGCCAAACGGGACAGCCTGGAGCACAAGATTACCGAGCCGTTCACCCGCAACGGCTTCATTCCGGGGGTCGGCCGCGATCCGGCGTTCATCGGTACGGCCTTTGCCCTCAATGTCGGTGAAATCAGCGAGCCGGTGGAGGGCATCCGCGGCTATTACATCCTGAAATTACTGGAAAAAACCGGGTTCGACGAGCAGGATTACAAGGCCAAGGCAGATCTCATTCGCAAGGATCTGGAGCGCCGCAAACAGCAACAGGCATTTGCCCAGTGGTATGAAAATCTCAAATCCAGGGCCAAAATCAAAGATTATCGCAACAAATACTTTTAATTATTGCCATCGCATAAAAGGCCCCCATCGCGGTAACCGGCGATGGGGGCCTTTTTGTTTTCGGGTAACTGTTCAGCCGCCTACCCGTCATCGCGAGGAGCGAAGCGACGAGGCGATCTATGCGCTTTTATAAGGAGATTGCGTCGTCTCCGCCGGCTGGCGGATCCTCGCAATGACGGGCAGCGGGCTGAATCGTACAAAATCCTAATTTACTGAAATAGTAATAGTTACGTTTTCGGATTTCGAAATCGATCGGGCGTATCTGTTTTTGAGATTCCTATTTAGCACGGCTCGGGGCCCTTTGCAACCGGCCCCGTTGCCATTCCCTCACTCCTGCAATATCATCTTTTGCGACTGCTGCTCCAGTGATTTCAGCGGCGCCTTCAGCACGGCCTCCACAATGTCCGGATGGAACTGCGTGCCGGCGTTCTCGCGAAGAATTTGATAGGCCTCTTCCGGGGTTCGGCGTTTGCTGTACGGCCGGTCTGTAGTTATGGTATCCAGCGCGTCGGCGATGCTAATGATGGCACCGGAAATGGGAATTTCATCGCCTTTCAGTCCTCTAGGATAGCCCTTGCCATTGTACCATTCGTGATGGGTGTACACTGCATCCACCACTGGCTTGAGCCGCTTGATGTGGCTCAAAATGCGCGCCCCCTTCTCCGGATGGGTTTTGATAATTTTGAACTCTTCAGCGGTCAAGCGGCCGGGCTTGAACAAAATACGGTCTGGGATGCCGATTTTGCCGATGTCGTGCAAGTTGCCTGCAAGTGCAAGAATTTCCAGTTGCTCGTGATCTAAGCCCAACCGTTGGCCGATCTCTACCGCAATACTGGCAACCCGCTGCGAATGCCCATGGGTGTACGGGTCCTTCTCGTCGAGGGTGGAGGCCAGCGATTTAATGGTTTCCAGAAACAGGTTTTCCAGCTCGTGCAACAGCGAGCTGTTCTCTAACGCCACCGCTGCCTGCGAAGCCAGCACCTTGGCGATTTCCACATCGATCTGAGAGAAAGGCTGATTTTCATCTTTAGCAAGAGAGAGTAATCCCAGAAACTTGGTGGACGTTTGTAGTGGAATGGCTACTTGTGGCGTCGTTAGCTGCCTTCCATTGCGCGCGTCCTCACGGTCCATGGTGCTATCCGACCTCGCGGCCTTTTCACCATCCACGGAAAACCGGATCGATGTGCGGCCATTTTGTGAGGATTCGCATTCCAAAATGAGCTGATGCGTTTTTTCGTTAAACTGATAAATTTTGCCCCGAGTTGCCCCGGTTTCCCGCATCACTGCATCCATTAGCAGGGTATAAATCTTTTTGGGCTCGTGCACCGTAATAATCTGATCCGATACTTTAATTAAATTGACCAGGGATTTGAGGCGCAAATTCTCCTGGAGCAATCGCTGCTTTTCGAGCACGCTCTGCACGGAGAAAATCAGCTCGTCGCGGTGAAACGGCTTGTTGAGAAAATTGCTGGCGCCCTGTTTGAGGGCTTTAAGGGCGATATCGAGGGAAGTGTAGGCCGTCATGATGATGACCGGGATACCAGGCCGGATTTGTTGCGCCTCGCGCATGAAGGCGATACCATCCATTTCCGGCATCTTGAAATCAGTAATCAGCAGGTCCCGCGACTCGTTCTCCAATCGGGATAGCGCGTCCATCGGGTTGGTCGTCCAGTCAACCTGCATTCCCACCCGCTCTAACTCCACTTTACATAGCTGGCAAATCGATCGCTCGTCATCGACGACCAGAATTTTCGCCTGTTCCATATCCGATCCGTAATTACGTCTCATCGTCCTTGTTCGTATGGCCGTTCCGGGCCTGCTTTGGTAAATACACCCTAAAATCCGCTCCACCCTTCGGCTTGCTGTGCAGCTTGATGCCACCGCCATGGGCTTCGGCGATGGCCCGGGCCAGCGGCAGGCCAAGTCCGAGCCCGCCGCCCATGAAGCCAAACGAGCTCGAACTGTGGTAATCGCTATTCTGCACCTCGTAGAATTTTTCAAAAATTTTGCCCTGCTCTTCGGGTGGAATACCGATGCCGGTATCTTTGACCGAGATGACAAGAAAATCGCTGTCTTCGAATACGCGCAGAAAAATCTTACCGCCATCCGGGGTGAATTTAATGGCATTCTGCACCAATTCGGAAATCATACTTTTAATTTTCAGTCGATCGGCCTGAATTTCCCGAACGTCGGTTTCCACGTTCAGGTTAAGTTCGAGGTTGCGGTTCTTGCAGGCGAATTTGAACTCCGATTGCACCTGTTTCAACAGCTCCGTGATGTCCACCGCTTCATATTTCAACAGAATGCGCTTTTTCTCATATTGATAAATTTCATACATATTGGTGACGATCTCTTCGAGATCGTTGATGGCGGTCATGATCACCCGCATGCACTCTTCGCGTTCTTTCTCACTAAGTTCGTTGTAAATCTCATCGTTAAGAATTGTGAGATAGCCCTTCAGATGGCTCACCGGCGTGCGCAGTTCGTGCGACGTGATGGCGATGAATTTGTCTTTCATGGTCTCCACTTCTTGGAGCTTCTCGTACGCGCGGCGCAGGGCCAGATTCTCATTGCTGAGATGGATCTTTTCGTTGCATTTGTTGATGACCATGCGAATCTGGTCCGCCTGCAGAGGCTTGAGAATAAAATCATAGGCCCCCAGCTTCATCGCCGTGATCGCACTTTCGATCGTCGCAAAGCCGGTCATGATGATGACTTCCACATGCGAGAAATCGCGCTTGATGGCCTCCAGCAGCTCCATCCCGCCCATGCCTGGCATCTTCAAATCAGTGATCACGATCCCAATCCGGTCATCCTGACGCAGCGTCTCGAGTGCCGCCAGTCCGTTATCCACACAGACCACGCTATAACCGGCCTTCTGCAGGCTAATGCGACACACATGCCGAATCACTTTCTCATCATCGACGACGAGGACCTTGGGCTTTTCACGCTTGAAGAAACTGCTCTGCGATGGTATTCCAAGCTGTTCAGAGATGGGCATGACGCAATCTCATATGGCTGTTCTACGGGCCTTCTGCTTGCTGAAGGCAAACCGCCGGGCGCGACAGCGATTTTACTCAGTAGATCGACGCAAATCCAAAATTTCTTTGCCGGGATAGTTCATTTTTTCGATCTTGGCAATGTTCTGGAAACGCCGAATCAGCTCGCGCATGCGGTTTGCCTGCGTTTCAATTTCCTTTAAACTTTCATAGCTGAAATCATCCTCTGGCGCTAGATCTTCGAGCACCAGCGAAGTCAGTCCAGTGATCCCGGTCAGAGGTTGATTCAGTTCGTGAGCAATGCTGCCGGCCATGGCCATGGCCGTCTCCAGTTGCTCAATTCGAATTTTTTCGGCATCCTGACGCTTCTCCTGGGTGATATCGCGTACGATCTCCAGTATCTGGGCTTGGCCCGTACGGTCTTTGAATTCGGAAAGAATAATTTGGTAAATTTTTCCTCTCTGATCCTGGATTTCAATGCTTTTCGGCTTGCGGATGGATTTTCGACGCAACAGCGGACATTGCGGACAGGGAGCATCAAAGCCGAAAAATCGGGTATAGCATTTATCCTGTTCGGGATGAATGTTCAACTTCTCCTTTGACCAGCGATTCTGAAATAGGATGTGGTAATCTCGATCCAGGATTTGTACGCCTTGCTGCAGATGGTTCATAATCGCCGTTAGCCGATCGCGTTCCCGAGACAGTTCCTTTAAATATTGCTGTCGCTGAAAGATCATACCGATACGCGAGATCAAATGCCCGAACCATTTGGCATCGGTTTCGGAAAAGGCCATATCGTTAACCTCGGCAATCAATAGTGCACCTTTGATGCCGCGGTCGACCACCATGGGCAACAGCAAAAGACTACGCGGTGCGGAAGGGAATAACTGCGTAAGCCACTCGTCAGCCGGCACCTGAGAATGCATTTGCGTGGCTTTCTTGCGCAGCATCTGCCGAAACAGCTTGCTCTTTTTTTCCGGCGCCGTCACCTTGAAATGCACATGTCCCCTGGGATCGTCTTTGGCCATCAGGGTAGCTTTCCATGCATTGCGCGGAGCTTCACGCGAAAAAAACACAAAACCGTGATACGGCGTGTTTTCACTGAGCCGCTTCAACAATTCCCGAATAATGGTGTTGATCCGGCTGGTACTCCAGGCCCGCTTCTGAATGGCTTCGGCAATGGAAAAAATTTTAACCTGTTCCTGTTTTTCATGAAACAGGCGGGCATTTTC
Source organism: Candidatus Zhuqueibacterota bacterium (assembly GCA_030950365.1). Lineage (GTDB taxonomy): Bacteria > Zhuqueibacterota > Zhuqueibacteria > Zhuqueibacterales > Geothermadaptataceae > Hydrothermovivens. The sequence goes on from JAUZRQ010000042.1 coordinate 76,551, forward strand.
CAGCGCAATGGCAAAATGCGAAATCAGCGGTTGAATGCGACGCAGGTCGACTTCGGAATAAGCATTGGGTCGGTAGCTTTGCGCGGATAACACCCCAATGAGCCTCTGGCGAATGAACACCGGCACGACCATCAACGACGCGGATAATTTCTCAATATCTCCAAACGGATGCACCTCTTCGGAATGATGACGCAGAAAATTCAGTTCTTTTTCCGTGCGATTAATCACCACAGGCTCGCCTGTTGTTAATACACTGGAAGCTAATTTAGAACCGATGCGCTGCACCACGCGCGGGTACTGCTTGCCCTGATCGATAACGAAGGCCAGCTCGAGGTACTTCATGTCCGACGACAGAAAACCGAAAAAGAACGCATCGACCTTAATGAGCCGGGCAATGTACTGATACAAGGTCCACAATAAATCATCGAGATTATGCGACTTGTCCGCCGAAATGATAAAATCTTCGATAATCTCAAAGGGTGAATGGACGTCGCGCGCGACATGCTGAGATTGCAATAATTTAAGAAGTAAGATCAGTGAATGCTGAAAGCGCGGTAGGAGGTTAGCACTGTCCCAAACCTTGTCGATTTTTCGGCGCAAAAAAGCCAGAGCAACCGGCTTGTCATCCTCGGTAAGTACCGTGAATTCCCATTGCCCACCAATATCGCTCGGTGGGATCAACTGCTGCAACTCGGGCAGCGAATCCAGGGAATGCAAGCGTGAATGGTCCACGGAGGTGAGACTGCGGAAATTCAAGCAGGAAGGCCACTGACGCAGGGTGGTGCCATCAAAATAAAAGGCCTGGCAATCCGCGAAACAATACAGGCCCAGTTTTTCAACGTCCCATACGCGGAGAAATTCCGACAAACGGCAATTCATGATTACCTCAAAGCGTCCTAAATTGGCATTTGGCCGTCCTGGCGCCAGTGCAGGCTACGTGGCAATCAATTACGGTCAATACAGAAGAGAAAAAGAATTCCATTCCCTTGGCCAGCAAACATCTGAGAATAGATATAAGTGGTGGGAAACCCTCACGTTGCTTAATAAAAAAAATGATGCCAGCAAAGTCAACAGTAAGTTTTTTTATTACAAAAAATTAATCCGCTATTAGTTTTTCATTCTAAAAGTAAAGATCATTCACCGTCCTTTATTTCTGTACAAGCAAACCGACTCATTAGCGCAAATTTCACCACAGTCTATTTCAACTCAACACTCATTCCGAAGGACGACCGCAAGGCCAACACCGCGTCGCTCATACTGGAACAAAAAAGGCAGCCTCAAAAGTCCGTATAAGTGGATTTGCATTCCCAAACAAATTGCTCTTCCAATAAGGCTATGAATTCGACTTTTGAGACAGTCCCTGTACAACACGGACAGAGTTCAAATAAGGCAAAGACCTGGTTTCCCCGGCGCATGCTTATCTATCACGTTAATTCATATTCTGATACTGCTCGTATAACTTGAGTACAGAGGGGATGTACTTGCGAGTTTCCGCCCACAATACATTGTCATCGCGATCGTTTTTGAGCCACAGCGATGCAATGCGTTCGCCCCCGTTATAGGCCGCCAGACCGCCGTCAACGTCATATATGCTGATCATGGACGACAAATAGCGGCAGCCGATCCGAATGTTGTAGATCGGATTGAATAGCACTTCTTCCGGCGTGGTCCACGGAATACCTTCGAGCTGACTCACATACATGCCGGTGGTGGGCATAATCTGCATCAGGCCCATGGCGCCGGCGCGCGAGACGATCTCCGGATCCCACGTGTGATTGCTTTCGTGAGTGATCGTGGCGCAAATCAAGTCCACATCGAGATTGGTATATTTGATGCTCATTTCGTAAATCTCGTTGGCAATCTGATATTTGAGATCAGAAGGCATGTCTGGATTATGCCGGTTGATGATGTTGATGACCTTCTGAATATTGTATTGCCGAACGCTGTCGATATTGATGGCGGCCTTCAGGGTCTGCAGCGAACGCTCCAGTTCACGAATGCGTTCGCGTTGATCGTGCGTGATGCTGGCGAATTGAAAAGTAAACCCAATAAGCACGGAACTCAACACAAAGAGCCCCAAAATTTTGGCTATGGCTCGAGTCCTCGGCGCGCGCGCTTGGTCGGTATTCATTGTTTTTTCCATTACAACCTCCCCATAACGATGTTATTGGCACTATGTACGCTCAAAAACCGGATTCTGTCGCGTGCCATATTGCAAATGGTCATTCTCCATGGTGTCGCGTGTTGTGCCATCCTGACGTGCGCGCTGTTGTTCCTGGCACAGAGATTTTGCTTTCTATGAATTTTGGCAAAGAGTATGCCACCAATTTACAGCTTAATAAGCTGGCTTTTACAAGACGAATTAGCGTCATTTCAAGCCATCTGTCTCAGAGTGATACACACCATTGTATTTCATACCGCAAAACAGCCCATGGGTTCCAAACAGGCAGCAAATATATTAATTTTTTTTAAAAAGAAAAGCTTTTTCTGAATGCGTTTCTATGATTCATTCAACAAATGGCGTCGAAATTGGTGGCAGATGAAAGCCAATGTGCTATCTCTTGCCACCGACAAATACCGCTCAGCGGCTGCGCGGCAGTTTCCTTGCCGGTGTCATGCAGAATGGTGCCTCGCGGGGTTTGTTGCGAATGAATGCCCACATTTGGCGCATTTGTAGCTATTTTCAGAGATGAGTATCGTTTTCAATCACCCCCCAAAAGATAGGTATTGATAAGGTGAATGCACATCGGCCCCTGATACAAAAGGTGCAATGGATCGTCCCGAAGCGTCCAGATGGCATGATTCGGAAGCGCATGGCTTGGAAGCTTCCCCTAGTCATGTGATTCTAAGCCGACGTTGTGGCAAGTCCCTTGCTTTATTTGATAATGATGGATTTGACAGCCGCGTTTCCCGTTTTCTACCGGATTGGTTGAAATGGGCAAAAAAAAACCGAGCTATTTCGTGCATCGGGATTAGGGGGATTACCGATCGCACTAAGATAGCTCGGCAGTTATTGGCGGAGCCGGGATTAGGGGAGTTACCGGCTTCCGCCTCTTTCAATTACGTACGCGCTGCCTATTATTATGCAACTCGTGTGCCAAATTTCCGCCGCATATCTCTTATAATCACATATCATTGTTTTTATGCAAGTTACGATAAAACAAATTTTTAATCAAAATCCACAAAAGTCCAGAAGGTTTCATTTTGAAACCCATAATTTGCACATTTGAAACGCTAAAACGATGATTTTGGAGCTATGACAGGCAGTACAGGCAGATCCCCCCTGGTTTGTTGGATCAATTTGGAAGCATCAATTCTGCAGTAGCGTGGACCTGAGCGATTGCACGACTTCGTTCAGGCAGCGGTTCAGCGCTGTGTTGATGCTTTTCACCACCGCCACCGGATTGCGTTGCTCCGCCGGTTCAAGTGCTTCAAAACCGCCTTCCCAGACCACGGTCTTTTTGTGCAGATCCGTGAGGGTGAGATGCATGGCCACCTTTCCCAGCCAGCGATCCTGCTCATCCCATTCTTCAAAAGCAGTGACCTTGCCGGTAAGGATCATTCGCGGCGGTACGGCCGAAGGATAGCTCAACACATCCTGGAAAAGGCCGTCAGCCTTCAGAACCTGCCGAAGCGCCTCGGTGACCAGCACATTGGGCGGGGCAATCCATCGGCGATAGTTCCAGAAATTCACCTCGAAGGGGGTTTCCCGGTAGATAATCCGATCGTCCGTGTAAAGCACGCCGCCATCCAGTTTGACCACGCCAATGGAATACGGCAGCGCCGCCTCGCGTTTGCCGTTATTTTGGTCAATCGATTTGAATTCAATCGTGTAATAATGAATCCTCGGCGGCCGTCCACAACTTATGAAAGCCAGGAGGAACACAAACAGAATTAATATCCTCAATAAGCGGATCGTTGCACTCATCCGTTGTTGCATGGTTGATGCCTCGACGGTTTTGTATGGCTTGATTACTCGTTGACTTTTCGTTCCGGCAATGCCGATTTGCGGATCAAGCTCCATGGCTGATATTTAATCTGCCGGCTAAACTCTTCGAAATTCCGACTGGCATCCTGAAAATTACGGATCGCCTCATGCAGATTCACTTCGTTTAGCGCCACGATGTGGTTGATCCGTGCGGTGGCCGAAGACAGCTCCACCAGCAGGCTTTCGGCACGCATCATCGACGAGTTAAACTGTAGCAGGGCTTCACTCAGTGCCGCTGAATTGTTGGCCATCAGCTCATCCAGACGCGCAGACATCTCAGTTAGCTCCTGAGTTAATCGCGTAAATTGCGACAGGAGCTTGGGCGTAACTTTCTGGCTGTGATCCAGAATCGTATCCACATGGGCGATGATGTTGGAAAAGTGCGTCTGATTTTCGGCATCTAATAACTGGTTCAGGCGCTCCAGAAAAATCTCCAGCCGATCCGCCACGCGTTGAAACGGCTCCCCCATACGCGAAAACGTAGGCACATCCTTGCTGTTCAGCCTGGAGCCCGAGGGAAGCAGCGGCGCATCCGGCGTGCCGGTCGTCAGCTCCACATAGTACTCCCCCATCAACCCGATGGTGGTGATATAGGCCATGGAATTGGTACGCACCGGTGCATCGCCGCGCACCTTAATCAATACTTCAATCTTGGTGTTATCATCTTCGGGGAAGTACACATTTTCCACTTCGCCAACCAACATGCCGCCAATACGGACCGCCGTCCCTTTCTGGATGCCATTGGTGTAGGTAAACCGGGCGGTATAGTATTTCACCTCTTTTTGAAAACCGGTTTTGGTCACGGCAAACAAAAAACTAAAAAGAATGATGATAGCAACCAGAACGACGAAACCCGCTTTGACTTCCTGAGTACGGTATTCCATTCGCAGAATATCTCCTGCTTAATTGAGGATCTATGATTTGACTAAGCTGTGCAAATACTTCTCGCGATCGGGCTCAACGTCATCAGCCTCGCGATTCAAAAATTGTTGCACAATCGGATGCTTGCTATTTTGGATCTCTTCTGCTGTACCTTGAAAAATGATTTCGCCTTCGTGCAACATGGCAATCCGATCAGCGATAGTGAACACCGAAGCCAGTTCGTGCGTCACTACCACGATAGTCATTTTAAAGGCATTCTTCAGTTTTAAAATCAACTGATCGATGCCCATGGCCACCACGGGGTCAAGCCCGGCGGATGGCTCATCGCAAAATAGGATTTCCGGGTCCATGGCCAGCGCCCGCGCCAGCCCGGCGCGTTTCTTCATCCCGCCGGATAGCTGCGAAGGTTTGAAATTCTCAAACCCCGCAAGCCCTACCAGGTCAAGCTTGATGCGCGTCATGATCTGGATGGTGGAATCTTCCAGTTGGGTGTGTTCACGTAGCGGCAATGCTACATTTTCACCAACAGTCATGGAGTTGAACAGCGCTGCCCCCTGAAACAACATGCCAATCTTTTTCAAAATTTCGCGCATCTCGTCTTCGTTCATGGTGGTGATGTCCCGGCCTTTGATAAGAATCTGCCCCCGGCTCGGCTTCATCAGCCCAATAAGATGGCGAAGCAGGGTGCTTTTGCCGCAACCTGAGCGGCCGAGAATCACCAGAATCTCGCCACGGTAAATATCTAGATTAACGCCCTTAAGAATCTGGCGATTGCCGTAATATGTGACCAGGTCTCGCACCTGGATAATCGCTTCTTTTTCCATAATCTTCGACGAAATGCGGTTGAAGCTTCAGCCAGCTTTGAACTTATTGAGAATTTTCTCGTCACAGCGTGGAATAGAACAGCGCCGTAAACACCACATCCGCGGTGATGATCAGAAAGATGGAGACGACCACCGAATTGGTGGTGGATTTGCCTACACCTTCCGCGCCACCCTCCACAATAAAGCCTTCGTATGCACCGATGGACGCAATGATGACCGCAAAGACTCCAGATTTGATAAGCCCGGTGACGATATCTCGCAATACCAGTGCGTTTATGGTCTGATTGATGAAACGAATACTGCTGATATCCAACGCCGAGATGCTGAACAAATAAGCACCAAGAATTCCGAGAAAATCTGCAATCAGAGTCAGAGCGGGCAGCATGATGATGAGCGCCAAAAACCGTGGAACCACCAGAAAGCTTACCGGATTCAGGCCCATGGTTTTCAGCGCATCGATCTCCTCACCCACTTTCATGGTGCCAATTTCCGCAGCAATGGCCGATCCGAACCGGCCGGTGATGATGATGGCCGTCAGCAGCGGTCCCAGCTCGCGCGTCAGCGACACGGACACCAGATTGGCCACGTAAATGGTGGCGCCGAACGGTTTGAGCTGATAGGCCGATTGCATGGCCAGAATCAGGCCGACGAAAAACGAAATGATGCCCACAATCGGGATCGATTGCCAGCCCACGCGCACGCTCTGCTCGATCACGCTGCGCCACCGGATTTTCCGACCTTTGAATGGCTCAATGAAAATCCAACGTAGCGTTTCCATGCCGAGCCGATTCAGCCGGTGCAAATGCACCAACGCATAAATGGTCGGCCGGCCCAGGGCGCTAAACCATCGCTGAACTCGTTCTGTCATTTCTTTAAATGATCCAGGGCAGTTTGTTCATCGGGATAGATTTCAAAGACTTTATCCAGTCGGCTGAGTTCGAAAACTTCTTTGACAGCGGCTTCCAATCCAAAGAGCATGAGCTTGCCACCATATTTTCCCACCTGCTGCAGCCCTTCAACCAGTGTCGCCACGCCGGAGCTATCCATGTAGCTCACACTGCTCAAATCCACGAGAATGTTTTTGGTCTTTTTATCCGTGAGGTCGATGATGACCTTGCGGACTTCAGGAGATGAGTACAGATCGACATCACCCGTTATGGAAATGATCACTCCCTTTTTGATGTCGCGCGTCGATACATCCAGCATGAAACCTCCTTATCACCGTCGCAAAAACTTTTCCAGGGTTAACAGATTGCCCTCATCGAGCGAATTGTCGTATTCCACAACATCCATCACGCTACGAATCAGATGGACCCCTAAGCCCCCAGGACGAATATCATCCAGCTCGCGGGATTTGATTTTGCTCAAATCGGCTTTTCGACCGTAATCGCGCAGCAGCACGCGCAGACCGTGATCCAACAACTGAAACCGTATGATAATGGGCCGGTCGGTGGCGCCACCGTACGCATGTTTGATGATGTTGGAACAGGCCTCGTCTACGGCCAGGGCCACGCTTTTTTGTTCTTCTTCTCCAAATCCCGCCAGCTCCGTCAGGTGCATGATCGTCATGCGAACGATCTTTAATAAGCGCGGATCGCTCGGAATGGCCAGGTCCACCTGATCCGGCCGCGGCTGCGGCATGTGCCACTCCCATCCGGCGGATTTATGCGTTTGCTGCTTCGATGTTTCCATGTGAATGCGATACCCAATTAGCACCATTGAAAGGCCAGCACCGTCAAATCGTCGTGCTGTTCGGCGCCCCTGAAAAAATGGTTGACTTCCCCGATTAGGCTTTCTACAATGTCATCGGGTGATAACCAGGAACGGTTTAAAAAGTTTAAAAGTCGTGACAACGAGAAGTGGTTCCCATGCCGATTTTTGGCTTCGATGATGCCATCGGTAAAGCAAATAACATAATCGCCGTGAGAAAGCCGAAGCCGGCGCGTTTTGAAATGAAAGTGGGGCAATATTCCCAGCGGCACACCGCCTTCCACCTCTATTGGTATGCACTCTCTGGCTTTCGCTCGGATGTGAATTGCTGGCAAGTGGCCGGCCGAAGCGATTTCCAGTTCTCCGGTGTCGAGATCGGCTAGAATGTACTGCAACGTTACGAACATCCCGCGGCGACCACGCTCTACCAGCAGTCGATTGACTTTATCGAGTGTATCCGCCACCGTTCCTTCAATTTGAGTATAAAACCGAAAATCGCTGACCAACCGGGCCATGTACAGCGCCGCCGGAATGCCCTTGCCGGACACGTCCCCCATCACCAGGCCCAGTTTGTTGTTGTCGTATTCGATGAAATCGTAAAAGTCGCCACCAATCGACGCTGCGGGTTGGGTTTTGGCGAACACCTGAAATTGGTCCTTTGAGCTGGTCGGAAAGGTTTGCGGCATAAAACTTTCCTGAATGATGCGCGCAGCTTCGAGCTGCTGCTCCAGCTTCTGGCGCTCGAGCATGTACCGGTGCATACGGGCGTTTTCGATCGCCAGCGCCACCTGGCGGCCAAAAGTGGAAAACAGGTGTAGATCGTCTTCGGAAAATGGTCGGCCATCCACGCGGTTGATCACCTCAGCCACGCCGATAATGCGATCTTTGACGATCAGCGGTACAGCCAGAATCGAGCGGGTCTGAAAACCGGTTTCTTCATCAACTTTACGGGCAAAGCGCGGATCGCTTGGCGCGTCCGGCACGATGAGTGGCTCGCCGGTTTTGGCCACCCAGCCGGCAATGCCTTCGCCGATTTGTAGCACGATTTTTTCTTTGACCTGCGAACCAACCTCACCCAGCGCCACCTCGCATTCCAGCATGCCGGTCTCTTCATTGATCAGCATAACGGAGCTGGCTTCAGCACGCATCACCGACTGCGCCTTTTCCATCACCAGATTGATGACCTCATCCAGGTCCAGTGTGGAATTAATAATGATGCTGACCTCAATGAGGCTGGAAAGGTTATCCACCCGGGTGCGAAGCTGTCGTAGCTCCTCCTGAAGCTGCTCCAGCTGCACTGTTCCTCCTGATGCCATAAATTCAGTGTGCCTCTAACCAGTTTTTGCCAATGCCAATATCCACTTTGATGGGAACATCCAGTTTCAGGGCATTTGCCATTTCGTGCGCCACCAGCGACCGCAGAGCGTCCAGCTCCTCTTCGGGAGCTTCGAACACCAGCTCGTCATGCACCTGCATGATCATCTTGCTCCGCAGCTTCTCTTCATGCAACCGGCGATCGATGCGGATCATCGCCACTTTGATCATGTCGGCCGCCGTGCCCTGAATCGGCGTGTTGATGGCCGTGCGCTCGGCGAATTCCCGCACGCGGCGGTTTTCGCTCAGGATTTCCGGCAGATACCGCCGACGGTTCAGCAGCGTGGTCACATAGCCTTTTTGGCGCGCCTCATTTAACGTGCGGATGATGAAATCGTTCACCCCTGGATATTTCACAAAATATTCCTGGATGATCGTCTGCGCTTCTTCGGGCGTGATTTCCAGCCGCTGCGCCAGCCCATACACGCCCATGCCGTACATGATGCCGAAATTGATCTCCTTGGCGCGCCGGCGCAGTTCCGGTGTCACCTCCTCCGGCGGCACGCCGAACACATTGGCCGCCGTCGCCCGGTGCACATCCTCGCCGTTTTGAAACGCTTTGATCAGGTTTTCGTCCTTGCTCAAGTGCGCCATGATGCGCAGCTCGATCTGCGAATAGTCGGCGTCGAGGATTTTCCAGCCGGGCTTACCGGGAATAAACGCACGGCGAATCTGCCGCCCGATTTCGGTGCGGATGGGGATGTTCTGCAAATTCGGATCGCTGGACGACAGCCGTCCGGTCGCCGCCACGGTCTGGTTGTACGACGTGTGCACGCGCCCGGTGCGCGGATTGATCAGCCGTGGCAACGCATCAACATAAGTACTTTTCAGCTTGCTGATTTCCCGATATTCCAGCAATTTGCGCGGCAGTTCGTAATCTTTCGCCAGTTTCTCCAGAACCGCCGCGTCCGTGCTGTAGCCGGTTTTGGTGCGTCGGCCGGTCGGCAATTTCAGCTTCTCAAACAAAATTTTCGCCAGTTGCTGCGTGGAATTGATGTTGAACCGTTCGCCGGCCATCTCGTAGATGGTTTCTTCCAGCGCCCGAAGCTGCTGCTCCATGTCGCGCGACATGGCTTCTAAATAGGGCCGGTCCAGCGCCACGCCGGTTTCTTCCATGTGCACCAGCACGGTGATCAGCGGGATTTCGACTTCCTGAAACAGCTCCCACAGTCCCGCCTCTTTCAGCCGCGGCTCGAACAGCCGGCGCAGCCGTTCGGTCACATCGGCGTCCTCACAGGCGTAGCGCGCCACCAGGTTGAGCGGCACATCCCGCATGCTGATTTGCTTTTTGCCCTTGCCGATCAAATCCGATGTGGGAATTTTTTTAATATTCAAATGCTCCAACGCCAACAAGTCCAGATTGTGCTGCCGGCTGGTCGGATTCAGCAGATACGACGCCAGCATGGTATCGAAACGCAGTCCGCGCACCCGGATGCCGTACTGCGATAGCACCAGGATATCGTACTTGGCGTTTTGTGCATTTTTGGCCAGCGTTTCGTCGGTCAAAATCGGCCCCAGCATTCCGCGCAGGTCGATCGCCTCGCCCTGCTTCGGTTTCAGGATCAGATGCGAATACGGATCAGCATCCTTCGGCGCCGCGCTGGCCGGCACGTAAAATGCTTCGCCCTCCTCGCAGCTAAAAGAAAATCCCACGATTTCTGCCATCATGGGATTCTGCGAGGTCGTTTCCAGATCGAACGTGAAATGTCCCGCCCGCTTCAAGCGGTCAATAAGGAAAAGCAACTGCTGCTCATCGGTCACCGTGTAATATTGGGAAGTATCGGTTTTGGTCTCACCGGCGATGCGGTCCATCAGCGAGGTGAATTCGAGCCGGGTGAACAGCGCCAGGACCTTCTGCTGATCCGGCTCTTTGAGGCGCAACTGGTCGAGATCCAGTTCGATGGGCACATTCGTATCCAGGGTCACCAGTTGCTGCGAGACGCGCGCCTGATCGGTGTTCTGGCGCAAGCTTTCGCGCACGCTCTTGGAAGCCACTTCATCGAGGTGATCGAGCAGATTATCCAGCGAGCGGTATTCGCGCAACAGGCTCTGCGCCGTCTTTTTGCCGACTTTCGGCACGCCCGGGATGTTGTCACTGGAATCGCCCACCAGGGCCAAAAAATCGCGGATCTGCTGCGGAGGCACGCCCATTTTTTCTTCCACTTCAGACGGGCCCAGAATTTCCGCTTCGTCGATGCGCCGGCGGAGATTGTAAATTTTAATAACGGAATCTACGAGTTGCATCAGATCTTTATCGCTGGTGACCAGAAATACCTGCAACCCACGTTCTCTGGCTTTAAGGGCCAGGGTCGCTAGGATGTCATCGGCTTCGTAGCCGGGCACCTCGATGATCGGAATGCGCAGCGCCTCGATAACCTGTCGCAGAATCGGCAATTGCTCGGACATTTCATCCGGCATTTTTTGGCGCGTAGCCTTGTAGGCTTTGTAGGCTTTATGGCGGAAGGTCGGCTCGGATGTATCGAAGACGACGCCGAGGTAGTCCGGTTTTTCCTCGTCGAAAATTTTGAACAGCGTACGGACGAATCCATAAATAGCGCTGGTGTTTTCTCCCCGCGAGTTGATCAGGGGATTTTGAATGAAGGCAAAATACGAACGATAGGCCAGCGCAGAACCGTCGATCAGAAACAGCTTTTGCCCTTTTGATTCACTCATGATTTCAGAATTTAGCAGAAAAATGACTGAATGTCAACTCATTTTATTTTACAGGTTTTCTAATAGTTAGCGAACGTCCTGGGTAACAATTCAGCTGATGCGGCGACTCGTGGTTCCAGCTTTCAGAAACTCCCTTCTGATCGCCGCAGACCTTCCGGAATCTCAAACCCTGCCTATTCTAAGGAATGGCTGTTCCCGGGTCAATGAAAGCGTGAAGGAGCCGATCAACCACACGGGGCGGCATTTTCCAGGCTGGCGAAAAAGACGAGTTAGGCATCCCAATAGTGCGTTTTCTCGTTGGACTTTTTCGGAAATTTGTTATTTTATGGCAATTTGGGAGTGATCTCTATTACTACTTCAGTAAATTAGGATTTTGTACGATTCAGCCCACTGCCCGTCATTGCGAGGATCCGCCTTCCGGCGGCGCCTCGCGATGACGGGTAAGATTTCATCAAACGAAATGAGCTGAATAGTTACGAAATAGGGTAAATAAATATTTTGAAATTTAGACTAATCAACATATTGCGTTCATTGCGCTTTTTCGTGATGAATTATCCAGATTAAATGCTTCTGGTCTTTTGGCCCATGTCGCGAAATCAGGAAGGCGCGTTTTATGCCCCCCCGTCCCCTACTAGGAGGGGAGTTGAGAAGGCCAGGAACCAACATCCGTGTTTCATCCGCGTCAATCCGTGGCTTGTTTTGAACCATTCATGTTGTTAGCGCTGCGCTATGCAGCATATTTCCGCGTTATCGTGAATCGCATTGCCAAACGAACAAAATGCTCGTGAATGAAAACCCCATAGAGGAGTACCACCATGCAGCAGCAACCGCCACAAACGCAGCAGATCAACATCGAGCTGGGCGAGAAAGAATCCGAGGGCATTTATTCCAATTTAGCGCTGATTTCCCACTCGCCGGCAGAATTTGTCATTGATTTTACGCGGATTCTGCCCGGCGTGCCGCGCAGCAAAGTGTACGCCCGCATCATCATGACGCCGCAGCACGCCAAGTCGTTTTTGCTGGCGCTGCAGGAAAATATCGAAAAATACGAAAACGAATTCGGCGAAATCAAGTTGCACGGCAACGACCCCGGCCGGCAATTTGGTTTTTCACCGGCCTCGGCACCCCAAACCGACGAATAACCGATCATGGCTCACAAACAACGCGTTTTGTTCGTATGCACGCACAACTCCGCGCGCAGCCAGATGGCCGAAGGCCTGCTGCGGCATCTCGCCGGCGACCGTTTTGAGGTGCACAGCGCCGGTACGGAATCCACTCGCGTGAATCCGTACGCCATCCGCGCCATGGCCGAGCGAGGTATCGACATCTCGCAGCACACCTCTGACCACATCGACCGCTACATGGGCCAGGATTTTGACGTGGTGATCACCGTGTGCGACCACGCAAAAGAAACCTGTCCGTATTTTCCGGCCACGCGCGAACAACTGCACTGGAGCTTCGAGGACCCTTCGGCGGCCACCGGTTCGGATGAGGAAATTTTGCAAGCCTTCCGGCGTATCCGCGATCAAATCGAAGCACGCATTCGGGACTTTCTTGCGCAACGGACATGAGCATGCCGACACCGCAATCGCGCTTAAAATGGCTTATGCAAACCCTGGGCCCGGGGATGGCCGTGGCCGCCACTGGAGTCGGCGCGGGTGATTTGGTGGCCGCCTCGGTCGCGGGTGCCAAATTCGGCACGGCCGTGCTGTGGGCGGCCGTCGTCGGCGCGCTGCTAAAATTCGCCGTCAACGAAGGCATTGCCCGCTGGCAACTGGCCACGCAAACCACCCTCCTCGAAGGCTGGACGCAAAAGCTGCACCGCTCCATTTCGGTGTACTTTCTCGTTTACCTCGTGCTCTGGAGCTTTTTCGTCGCCGGCGCGCTGATCTCTGCCTGCGGCCTGGCCGGCTATAGCCTGTTCGGTTTTGGCTCGGTGCAGGGATGGGGCATCGTGCATTCCATTGCCGCGGCGGCGTTTGTGTACTGGGGCCGCTACCGCTATTTTGAAACGATGATGAAGTTTTTCATCGGCCTCATGTTTATGGCCATCATTCTGTGTGCGGCGCTGATTTTGCCCGAAGTGGATGGCGTGTTGTATGGCCTGGTGCTGCCGTCGCTTCCGGCCGGTTCCACCAAATTCATTTTCGGGGTCATCGGCGGCGTAGGTGGCAGCGTCACCCTGCTCAGCTACGGCTATTGGATCCGCGAAAAGAGCTGGCTCGGTTCGGAGCACCACACGCGCGTGCGCGTGGATTTGATTACCGCATATGCCCTTACCGGCATTTTCGGCGTAGCCGTGATGATCATCGCCGCCGGCGTTAGTCCTCAGGTGGCCACCGGCACTGGCATCGTGCTGGCGCTGGCCGATCGGCTGGCCGAAGTGCTGGGACCGACGGGCAAATGGGTGTTTCTGGTGGGCTTCTGGGGTGCGGTGTTCAGCTCCATGCTCGGCGTCTGGCAGGGCGTGCCATACCTATTCGCCGATTTCCTGCAGGCCTACCGCGGTCAGACGCCCCAAAACGTGCGCACCGATTCAAAGCCATACCGATGGTACCTGCTGTACCTGGCCTTTCCGCCCATGCTGGTGCTCATTTTCGGCCGGCCGGTGTGGATTATTGTGCTCTACTCCATTCTCGGCGCCCTGTTCATGCCCTTCCTTGCCGCAACCCTGCTCATCCTCAACAACCGTCGGGAATGGGTGCAATCCTTCCGCAACGGTCTGTGGATGAATCTTCTGCTGATACTTTCGCTGGTTTTGTTTGCCTATCTCGGCTGGAATCAATTGGTCACTATCCGGTAAGAGGATGCGTCACTGTAACACAAAGTTCACTGTAGCACAAGCCTCACTGTAGCACAAGCTTCAAGCTTGTAATTCCCTGCTTCGAGCCAGGATCGCTTCCTTCGCAAGCAGGGATGCTTGCGTCACTGCAACACAAACCAGCACGTTTATTTCCACAAACAACTTTCCTATGCTGCTGCAATGAATCCCATTCACATTTTGGCATCGCGAAACTTGACTTTTAAATGTATCTTGCGTACGTTTAGAATAATTAATAGTTGGTCATTTTTGAATCGTTTTCATGACCGAATGTTGGAGGGATTTGGCATGTCAAAATCGCGAGTCACCCTGCTTGGATTGCTAATCAGCGCCCTGTTCTTTAGCCAGCCGGCAATGGCACAAAATGGTTCCGCGCTGGATAAGCGGGTCATCAGCAAGGTGGATAAACTGGTTGACAAAGAATTATCATATCTTTTTGATTTGTATAAATATCTGCACGCCAATCCGGAACTGTCGTACCACGAAGTCAACACCGCCAAACGGATTGCCAGAGAGCTGCGCACGCTCGGTTTCCAGGTCACCGAAGGCGTGGGCGGGCACGGCATTGTGGCCATTCTGAAAAACGGCGATGGCCCGACCGTCATGGTGCGCACCGATCTTGATGCGCTGCCGGTGCAAGAACAAACCGGTCTGCCCTATGCCAGCAAAGTGCGCACCAAAGACGACCAGGGCAATGAGGTGTATGTGATGCACGCCTGCGGCCATGATATGCACATGACGTCGTTCGTCGGCACGGCACGCGTGCTGAGCCAGCTTAAAGATTACTGGCGGGGCACGCTGATGATGATCGGGCAACCGGCGGAAGAACGCGGCGGCGGCGCACGGGCCATGCTGGCCGATGGCCTGTTCGAGCGGTTTCCGCGCCCCAACTTTGCCCTGGCGCTACACGTGAGCGCCTCACTGCCGGCCGGCACTATTGGCTACCGCGAAGGCTACGCGCTGGCCAATGTTGATGCCGTGGATATCACCATCCGCGGCGCCGGCGGCCACGGCGCCTACCCGCACCGCACCAAGGATCCCATCGTGCTGGCGGCGCAAACCATTCTGGCGTTGCAGACCATCGTCAGCCGTGAAATCGCGCCCATTGAACCGGCCGTGGTCACGGTGGGATCGATCCACGGCGGTACCAAACACAACATCATTCCGGACGAAGCCCATTTGCAGCTCACGCTGCGCTCGTATTCGGATGAGGTGCGCAATCACACCATAGAGGCCATCAAGCGCATCACGCGCGGACTGGCCATGGCGGCGGGCGTGCCGGAAGACCGCATGCCCATCGTCACGGTGGCGGACGAATACACGCCGGCGACGTACAACGACCCCGAGCTGACGCTGCGGCTGGCCGCGGTGCTCAAACAGTCCCTGGGTGAGGGCAATGTCATCCACACCGAGCCGGTGATGGGCGGCGAGGACTTTGGCCGCTACGGCCGGGTCGAGCCAAGGATTCCCATTTGCATTTTCTGGCTTGGAACCGTGGACCCGGCGAAAATCGAAGAAAGCAAAAAGACCGGCAAGCCATTGCCGTCCCTGCATTCGAGTCTGTTTGCCCCCGTTCCTGAACCATCTATTCGTACTGGGGTCAAGGCCATGGCCACGTCGGTTCTGGAACTGCTGAAAAAATAATAACGGCAATGGAGTTGCCCACGAGTTATAAGAAAAATTTGATCACGATGCGTGCATGAATTACTACCGACCGGTCGTCCGGCTGGCGTTCATGGGTTACGGGCATGTGGCCCGCGAAACCATTAAATTGCTGCATGAAAAAGCAGCGTCACTTCCGTTTTCGCCGGCCATTGCCGGTATATACACCCGCAAGCTCGGCTACCGCTGGGTGCCTGGCAAGGCGTTTTTCCCGCATGAAATCGTGCAGGAACTGCCTCCGGCACGGCGAGTGCAGGGCGGCCCGCACAAATTCATCGAACGCGTTCAGGCGGACGTGGTCATCGAGCTCACGCATCCGAACATCGACGAACGCGGCGAGCCGGCAGCCGGATACATACGCACAGCTCTCGAAACCGGCAAACATGTAGTGACTGCCAACAAGGGACCGATCGCGTTTCATTATGCGGAACTGCTGAACCTGGCTCGTAAGCACCGGCGTTTATTGCGATTCGAGTCAACGGTTGCAGACGGTTTACCGATATTCAATTTAGTGCGTTATTCGCTACCCCTGACGCGCATCGGCCGCGTTCGGGGCCTTCTCAATAGTACGGCCAATTACGTGCTCAGCCGTATGGCCGCGGGCGTGCCGCAGATGCGCGCCGTGGCCGAAGCCCGCGCCGCAGGCATCGCCGAGGCCGATTTCCAACTGGATCTCGATGGCTGGGACAGCGCCATCAAGTGCATGGTGCTGGCCAATGTGCTCTGGCAACCGATTGAACTGGAGAACATCACCCGGGACGCGTTCGACCAGCGGGCGCAGGAAATCATCGCACGGGCTGCGGCCTCGGGCGGCAAGCCGCAGCAGGTGGTGACGCTGACTCGTTCGGAAAACGGCGACGTTCACGCCGCGGTTCGATTGCAGGTCACCCCGCCGGGCGATCCGTTTTACAGCCTCAGCGGCTATGACCTCGGCCTGATACTGGAAACCGACACCATGGGCAATCTGTTTCTTGTCGAGCAATCGCCGGGGCTGCGACAGACCGCGTTTGGCGTGCTGGCCGATCTGGTGGACATCTACCTGCGTGGCATTGCTCCGCAGCGGGAGCCCACCCTATTCGACGCCGATCCGGAGCAATCGGCGACCTTGACGGACGATGCATAGCCGGCTGCCATGCGGTGAGAATTTGCGTGAGGCGCGAATTCCCACCGCATGGCACCTGTGTGATAAGGTTACCGTGTGATACGATGGACTTTTCGGCTAACGCCGGAATGGAAGGACGATGTATAAGGTTCAAGATTAATGAGTGAGAGGATCTAAGATAAGGAGTCGTTTCCATGAAAGTAGAAGAAACCGTTCACAGCGATTATGGTCTGGAAAACCATGGCCTCATCAATGTTGGCCGGGTGCACTGGAACTATGCGCCCGCCGCACTTATAGAGGAAGCCGTGCGCCGGAACGAAGGGATGCTTGCTCACATGGGGCCGCTCGTGGTTCGAACCGGCCAGCATACCGGCCGTTCGCCCAAAGATAAGTTTATCGTCAAAGAATCCAGCAGCCAGGAAAACATCTGGTGGAGCGATGTCAACCGGCCATTTCCCGAGGACCAGTTCGAGCAGTTGTATCAAAAAGTGACGGCCTACTTTCAGGGCCGCGACGTATTTGTGCAGGATTGTTTCGCCGGCGCCGATCGCAAGTACCGCCTGCCCATCCGGGTAATTACGGAATCGGCCTGGCACAATCTGTTCGCACGCACCATGTTCATTCCGGGCAAGCCAGATGAACTGAAGCATCACAAGCCGGAATTCACCGTGATCCAGGCGCCGTCGTTCAAGGCCATCCCCGAGGTGGACGGCACCCGCTCCGACGTGTTCATTCTGGTCAATTTTCAGAAAAAAGTCGTGCTGATCGGCGGCACCAGTTATGCCGGCGAAATAAAGAAATCGATCTTCACCATCATGAACTACCTGCTGCCGCTGCGCGGGGTGCTGTCGATGCACTGCTCTGCCAATGTGGGCAAACGCGGCGACACGGCGCTGTTCTTCGGACTATCGGGTACCGGCAAAACCACCCTGTCCGCCGATCCAAACCGCACGCTCATCGGCGATGACGAGCACGGCTGGTCCGATCATGGCGTATTCAACTTCGAGGGCGGCTGCTACGCCAAGGTGATCCGCCTCTCCGCCGAAGCCGAACCGGAGATATATGCCACCACGCGCATGTTCGGCACCATCCTGGAAAACGTGATCATCGATCCGCAAACGCGCACCATCGACCTGGACGACGCCACTCTGACCGAAAACACCCGCGGCGCCTATCCGATTTCCTACATTCCCAACGCGTCGGATACCGGTACGGCCGGACATCCCGAAAACATCGTCATGCTTACGTGCGATGCGTTCGGTGTGCTGCCGCCGATTTCGAAGCTGACGCCGGAGCAGGCGATGTATCACTTCCTGTCGGGCTACACGGCCAAAGTGGCGGGCACCGAAAAGGGACTCGGCAACGAGCCGCAGGCCACGTTCAGCACCTGTTTCGGCGCGCCATTCATGGCGCTGCATCCGTCGGTGTATGCCAAAATGCTCGGCGAAAAGATCGCCAAACACAAGGTCAACTGCTGGCTGGTCAACACCGGCTGGAGCGGCGGCCCGTTTGGCGTGGGCAAGCGCATCAAGATCGCCTACACGCGCGCCATGGTGAACGCTGCGCTGGACGGCAAACTCAACAATGTGCCGACCTGGCAGGATCCGTTTTTCGGGCTACATGTGCCGGAATCCTGCCCTGATGTGCCCACCGAGGTGCTGAATCCGAAAAACACCTGGGCCGACAAGGGTGCCTACGACGACAAGGCCTACGACCTGGTGCGCCGGTTCCAGGAAAACTTCAAGCAATTCGAGGCCTATGTAACGGAAGAGATCAAAGCCGCGGGGCCGAAGGCGAAGTAAATCGGGAATCGGGAACGTTCGAAGGGCATGTTTCGGCGGCGTCACGCCGTTGGAGCATGCCCTTTTCGCTTTTCATCATGCGTTTTCAGGAAGGATTCAATGCGAGCAAAAACCTCATCCGGCTGGCCGACCACCACCTGGCAATCCGGCAGGGACGACAGAAACATCCGTCCGTAATGCTTGCTCACGATGCGGTGATCCAAAATGGTGATGGCGCCATAGTCGGTTTTATT
This sequence comes from Candidatus Zhuqueibacterota bacterium, assembly GCA_030950365.1. GTDB lineage: Bacteria > Zhuqueibacterota > Zhuqueibacteria > Zhuqueibacterales > Geothermadaptataceae > Hydrothermovivens. The sequence continues at coordinate 95,622 of JAUZRQ010000042.1, forward strand.
GCGGATGAGCCGGCCAAAGCCCTGCTTGAATTTGATCACCGCCTGCGGCACGGCATATTCCATGAACGAATTGCCGCCGCGCCGGTCGATGGCCTCCACCCGCGCTTCAATCACCGGTTCACTCGGCACGCGGAACGGCAAGCGGGGAATGATCACATGCGTGAGTGCCTCGCCTTGCACATCCACGCCTTCCCAGAAACTGTCCGTAGCGAACAGCACCGAGGACGTATCCTCACGAAACAGATGCAGCAACTTGTGCCGCGACATCTCCCCCTGCCGGTACACCACCAGGCCGTCGGATTCCAGATTGGGCTGCAGCAACTTGTACATGCGCTGCAGCAATCCGTACGCGGTGAACAGTACGAACGCCCGCCCGCGCGAAGCACGGATGGCTTTCAGCAGCAAGCCAGGCAGTTCGCGCTCAAATCCGGCCTGGTTCGGCTCCGAAATGCCGGTCGGAATGCCGATGATGACCTGACGATGGAAATCGAACGGCGATGGCAGCAGGGTCTCGGTTTTGCGGGCGCCGTCCCCCAGCACCGACAGCCCGACGCGATCGCAAAAATATTGAAACCGCTTATCCACGGTCAGGGTGGCCGAGGTCATGATAATGGTGGGAAATTTTTCGTACAGATTTTCCTGCAAAATCGGCGCGATGTCCAGCGGCGCGGTGCAAAAACGGAAAATGTTGCCATAGCGGCTTTCGCGCACCTCGAGCCAGCGGATGGTCTCGCGGTCGGTCTCCAGCAGCACTTTTTGGAGCCCCATGGCCGAAGCGAGCAGCCGCTCGGACTGCGCGCGGATATCCACTGCCAACGAATCCGCCTCCTTTTCAAACGCACCGCGCATCTGTCCGAGCAGTTTGACCAGTGCCAGCAGGTGCTCGGACAGCGTGGTCATGCTTTTGACCAGCCTCGGTACCTCGCGGATGCGCTCCTGCCAGTCCGGCTGAGAGATCACAGCATCCGTCAGCCGCAATTTGATTTCGTCATAATTCGACTTTTCCCGGTTCAAAATCCAGTGAAACAGCGGATCCAGGACCTCGTCCAGCAGCACGCGACACTTCTCCACCTGCGGCACGGCTTGATTGTGCAAATTTTTGATGAAATCGTCCAGCAGCACGCGGTAGATTTTGCCGCTGTATTTGCGAACTTTGTGTTCGGCCACGTGCAGTAGGCCGGTGTGTTTGCCGTCCTTCACCCGACTGAGACGGTTGAGAATGCGCTGGATGCCCAGATAGGTCAACCGCACGCCAAAATATTTGGACGCCACGTCCTCCAGATTGTGCGCCTCGTCCAGGATCACGCGGTCATACTTGGGCAGTACCGCCACCTCGCTGATCCCACCGTTGGCGGAGCGCACGGAAAGATCGGCGAACAGCAGGTGGTGATTGGCGACCAGAATATCCGCCACCGCTGCGCGCCGCCGCGCCTGGTAGAAAAAGCATTGGTTATAATACCGGCACCGGCTGCGCAGCGTGGTATCGCTTTCGGATTGAATTTTCTCCCAGACTTTCTCGCTCGGCGCGGTGCCGAGATCGCTGCGGCTGCCGTCGGTGGTGCGTTTAGCCCACTCGACGATTCGCTTCAGTTCGTTTTGCGCTTCGTCCAGCTCGAACAGGCCCGGCTGTGCCTCGGCTTCATACAGCTTGCGAAGGCACACGTAATTGGACCGCCCCTTTACCAGCTCGACGCTAAATTTCTTTTTGAACAGCTGCTGCAAAATAGGAATGTCTTTTTTGGTGAGCTGCTCCTGCAGGTTGATGGTATTGGTGGAGATCACCACGCGCTTTTTATGGGCCAGCGCCCACTGGATCGCCGGGATCAGGTAAGCCATGGTTTTGCCAGTGCCAGTGCCCGCCTCAATCAGCGCGATTTTTTGTTCGTTAAACGCCTCTGCCACCTTTTCCAGCATGCCAATCTGCGCCTCGCGGTACTCGAACATCGGCAGCGTTCTGGCCAGCTTGCCGTCCGGACTCAGCCATGCCTTCAGGCGAGCCACATCAAGGGGAACGGCCTTTGGCGGCAGAAACGGTTCCACAACGACGTAAATGCGTTCCACCGGATTATCAACAATGAAAAAGCCGATGCCGTCGTTGCCGACAATGCTGGCGATTTGCATGTCTGCAGCGGATGGATTGAGATGCCCGGAAGGATGGTTGTGGATCACCACCTCGCCCTTGTTGAGATGCGCGATGATGGCCGGCACTTCGACCTGGCTGCCACGCGCCCGCACCTCGATGCGATCGACGCATTTGTTGTCATCGATGCGGCCGATGAAAAACACTTCGTTGCCATGAGCCTCTTCGATGACCTGGCGCATGAAAATCCGCACGTCTTCGCTGAGATAATTTTCAATGTTGTGATAGGCCATGGCGTTTAACCGCGTTTCCTGCTGGTTGGCAAAGCCCTCTCCATGAATTAAAACAACTCACCCTGCCCCGATGGTTTCAGCGGATGCGCATCATACCCCAGACTGCGCAAGTACAGGTAGAAATCTTTTGGACCGTGGGTGGTGTAAATCGTTTTCGGATTGACCAGATCGATGTAGCGCAGGAGGCCCTCGAAATCGGCGTGATCGCTCAGTGGCAGCACTTCATCCACGCCATAGCGGAACCGGGCGCCGGGATCGACGCCCCAGCCGGACAGGAAAATCGACCGGCTTGGCTGCAGCGCCCTGATCTGTTTTTGATGCCGGGCCTGGGGCGGCAGGATGATGACCTTGCCGCGGTGATCGTCGTTTTTGCGAAACCGGGTCACGTGGCCGAAATCGATGCCATGACGGCTGTACACCTCAGCCATGTGCAGCACCGAACCATGCACGGCCAGCGAAAAACCGCGATCAGCCAGAATCTTCATGGCCTCTTGCGCCTTCCCCAGGGCGTAGCCATATACCAACGGATATTGGCCGTTCTCCAGCGCGTCTTCCACAAACCGGCACAGCCGCTGCTCCAGCTCTTCCCGCACAGGGAACCGGTACTTCGGATAACCAAATGTGCACTCCATGATCAGGATATCCGCCTGCCGGACCCGCAGCGGTTCGGCGGTCCGGCCGGTGTCCAGCTTGAAATCGCCACTGTACAACAGCGATGGACCGTTTTCCTGCTGCACATACACCTGCGCCGAACCGAGGATGTGTCCGGCCGGCAAAAAGGTGATGAAATACGGACCGATCTCAAATGGCTGGTCAAAATCTATTTCCTGAATCGGAATATCCCCAAGCCGCCTGCGGATGAATGAGGCCGTCGCGGGCGTGGCATAGGTCAGCTTATGCCGCCGGATGTGATCCGAATGCCCATGACTGACACAGCACTGCGCCACCCCATTCGAAGCGTCGATCCAGAGCGGCCGATCCTTCAGGCGAATGCCTTTATCGAACGTAAACATGCATCCTTTCGGGGGTCATTGTTAATACAAGCTGAAGGTGATTTGATTTAACAAAACTTTTGCTAAAAAAGCAATACATTTCTGCGGCAGAAAATGCGGTTGGAGACTATTCGACTGTAGCATAGCTGGAACAATTTCGTCCGTTTGGTATGGGAGCATGTACCGAATCAGAAATGCTACTCAAACTGTACTATACTGGCAATTTGGATTTCACCTCTTGGGAGATACCAGCGATTTTGGTCGTGGAGTAAGCCCTGGAGAACCCTTGAAGCAAGTCGTACAAAAAGAAAAGCCTCGCCATCTCTCTCGATGGCGAGGCCTGGTGCGATGGGTCCAGCCCCCCTAATCATACGATTTTTATGATTTTAAATACAATTTTTATGCCAAAATCCGGAATCATTCGCATAAACCTATTTTTCTGAAAGTTACGCCAATTAAACAAGGATAATCCATCCACAGATGTTGCTTCTATGCTACATTTTAAAAGTAAAAACGTTGCTTTTGTGCAACAAATTACCGCCGTTTTAACACAATCAGGGTCAAATCATCATGAGCAGGTTGCTCCCCAACATGTTGGCGCACCCGCTGCAAAACGGCCTTCTGAATCTCCGTTGCCGCAATATCCGGATATTGTTGCATGGCCGATCTGGCGGCTTCCACCATCGGCTGGATGCCCAGCGGCCGCATTTCCCGGTCCATGGCCTCGGTGAGGCCATCAGTATAAAGCAAAAGCACATCACCGGGATGCAGTTGAACCGAGCGCTCTTCGGGCTGAGCTTCCTCCAGGATGCCCAGCGCGGTGGTGCTGCTTTTGAGTAGCTGTTGGGAACCGTCCGGACGTAACAAAACAGGCGGATTGTGTCCGGCATTGGCATAATCCAGGCGGCCATCGTTGTAATGATACAGTGCGTAAAATAGCGTCGCGAATAAGCTACCCGGATTGGTGCTGCAGATGAACCGGTTCAGATGCTGCACCATGGCCACCGGTTGCTGCTCATATTGAATCTGCGCCCGCAGACTGCCCTGCAGGCTTGACATCAGCAGGGCCGCACCGATGCCTTTCCCCGAAATATCGGCAACGGCAATGGCCAGCCGAGAGTCCGGCAGCGGCAGCAAATCATAATAATCGCCGCCCACATAATGGCAGGGCATGGAATACGCGGCCAGATCGGTGTGCGCCACCTCCACCACCTCACGCGGCAGAAGCCCGTTCTGGATCGAGCGCGCCAGCTCCAGTTCGTGATCGATGCGGCGCTTCTCGATGGCCTCGCGGTAGAGCAGCTTGTTTTCCAGCACCACCGTGGCCTGGTTCAGCAGACTTTCCAGCAGCAGGGCCGTGCGCGTATCCATGGGATAATTGCGCGCCGGCATGCGAATCAGTAGTACGCCCAGCGGTTGTTCGGCCTGATTGACCGCCGGCTTCAGCTTCGATGAGCGCAGCACCAACGCCAGCCCCTGGTAATCCTGCCCGATGATTTTGCTCAGCGCGGTGAATGCGAACCGTTTGCCCGAAGCATCGATCAAAAAATGGCTGCGTTTCTGGCTGACGTATTCCAGAATTTTCTGGGTCTTGTCAAAATTCGTCTCTCCGGGTTCGGGATTTCGCAGCTTTCGCGTTACTTTTTGCACCCACCCTTTCTTACGGTCCGGCAGAAAAATGGCCAGCTCCCGCGCCCCGGTGATGGAAGTCACGGCATCGGCAATGATATTGAGAATGTCGTCCAGCAGGTTTTTATTCTGCATTTCCCGGCTGATTTTCAGCAGGGTTTCTTGCAAAAAAATACCGGTCTGCGCGTGCACTTTTTCTTCCGGGAAATCGCTGTCCGGAAAATAAAAATGCAGCGTGGCCGGCCCAATCTGGATGAAATCAAAATTGTCCAGCCAGACGCGGGTTTGCTTCTGGCCGTTCACCAGCAAGCCGTTTTTGCTGCCCAGGTCTTCGATAAAAAACCGGCCTTTTTCATAGCCAATGCGCGCATGCCGTCTTGACACGGCAGCATCAGTGATAAGAATATCGCTCTTCGGATCGCGGCCGATGATGTAGTCCTGCGGGAACAGGTACAACCCCTGATCCGTGCCATGCTGATCCACGATGCGCAATTTGGCTTTGAAACGTCGTTCACCGCAGGAATCGCAGTACAGCACATTGGGGCTCTGTTTTCCGCAGCGCTCACAGGTCATGGGTGGTTTTTATTTCATAAGTGTGAAGGTCACCACGGCGTTCCGGTCGGAATTCAAAGTTGATTGACGAAGAGAAACGATACACCAAAAGCGCTCAGGAAGTGATGGCGGTTTCGACTTTCTCCAACGCTTTATAAAACTCAACGGCGGTTTGAAAACGCTGACTCGGGTCTTTGGCCATGGCCCGGTTGATGATTTCATCATACACTTCAGAAAGTTCGACATTGACCAGGCTCGGTGGCACCGGATCCACATGGACAATTTTATACGCCAGGGAAGCCAGGCTTTCGCCCTCGAAGGGACGTTTGCCGGTAATGAGCTCGTAAAACACCACGCCCAGCGAGAAGATATCGGAACGCGAGTCCACCTGGCCGCCTTCGATTTGTTCCGGCGCCATATAGCTCGGTGTGCCGACGACGCGCCCGGTTTGCGTCAGCGTGAGATGATTGATGACCTTCGCAATACCAAAATCGGTTACTTTGACTTTTTCACTATCCACGATGAGGATGTTGGACGGCTTGATGTCACGATGCACCACGCCCGAGGCGTGCGCAAATTCCAGCGCCTGACACACCTGCTTCACCAACCGGATCGCACGGCAAGGATCTATCCGGTGCTCCTGATTCAGCAGCTCGCGTAGATTCGGCCCTTCCACATACTCCATAACAATATAAGAAAAATTCTTCTCGTCTTCGACATCGTACACCACCACGATGTTGGGATGATTGAGCTTGGCCGCCGTTTTGGCCTCGCGGTACACTCTCGCTTTCAGCCGACTGATTTCATCTTCGGAGGCGGTTAACCTATACGACACCGTTTTGATGACCACGGTGCGGTCGAGCTTCGGATCCCAGGCTTTGTAAATGCGGCCTGCAGCGCCCCGGCCGATCTCTTTTTCTAGCACATAACGGCCAATTTTGCGTATCCGAAATTGCGACATGTCCACCGTTCGGGTTACATCACCCGCCGGTGGCATGCCACCGGTTTCGGTGTCGTCCTGCAGCAAGGTGCCGGGCAGTTCCTCTTCCTGCAAAATCGCCAGAAAATCGCTCTCGCTGACCTCGGCCACGTTCGCCTGTTCGCCGCGCTCGGACTCGGCCGTTTCTTTCGGCGGCTCCGATGGTTCGGTGAGAGTATCGCCGCCAGCTACCAGATCGAGCATTTCTTTTTCCACGACTTCGGTGTCGGCCACGCGATCGGGCGGCTCCGGTGCGGCTGCCGATCCGTCCTCGGCCACGGCAGCGGTTTTGGCCGCTGTTTGTCGCAACGCGGCCCGCATGTCAGCTTCGCGCGCGCGCCGCCTGCGACTGCGATGCACCATGTAGCCGATCAGGGCGATCACGAGCGTGCCCAGCAGCGCCCAGATCAGGGGCCGATGGAAGGGCAATGCGGACACGGCCGAGCCGCTGGTACGCCGCATTCCGGATGTCGCAGCAGATTCACGGTTCGCCTCACCTGCTACGGGCGTCTTGCTGGCGACCACTTCGCCGGTCGACACAGCGCCGGTGGTATCGCTGCTCAACGTTTCAACGCTTTCGGTGACCGCCGCGGTGGCTGGCCGTCCGGCCTGTGGAGTGCGGACCTGCAGCGAATCAAGATGAGCCATGTATGCCGTCACACGCGGGTCGTTCGGCAGGTCACGGGCCACCTTCTGCAATAGCTTACGCGCTTCGGCAACCTGCCTGGCCTGCATCAACTCGAGCACGCGATCGAGCTGTTCCTGCACTTGACGCTGCCGCTGCAACCGCATCTGCCGGCCGACCATTTGCCGGAGCTCGGCGACATCCAGATAATTCACCGGCAACGCCCGCAACAGTCGCAACGCCTGTGACCAGTTCTGGGCGTCCATGGCACGCAACGCCTGATCGTAGCGGATGCGACGGTCGGCTTCGGCATAAATGGATCGCGCCTGGGCAACGGTCGAATCCTGCGCCAGGATCGATTGCGCAAGCTGGCGCGCCAGTTGCGCGTCGTTGGCCGCCAGCGCCGAATCGGCCTGCTGCAGCCGTGATTGCAATTGCACCCTGAGCCGCGCCTTTTTGAGATTGGCCTTGGCTTCGGTCAAATTCGGGTTCCATTGTAACGCTCGCTCGTAGGCCTGCACCGCTGCCGGATAATTTTCCAGCGCATAGTAGGCGCCGGCCAGATTGTACCACAACGCCGATTTTACGCCGGCATCCAGCACGCCGGCAGCGATCGCGCGCTGATAGGCCCCAATCGCTTCCTTGAAACGGTTGAGCTGGTAATAGGCGTTGCCCAGGTTGTATTGCAAAATGGCATGACTGGCATCGAATTTCTCGGCTTTCTTTAGAACCTCGATGGCCTTTTCAGGTTGGCCAGCGGCGATAAGCTGCACCGCCCGCTGAATGTGCGCATTGACGAGGTACTTGACCGCCGAAACCTTGCGGGCAAATTCAGCGTCGAGACGCATCACCGCTTCAAAATGCGGAATAGCCTCTTCATACCGCTTGATGCGGTACAGCTCGGCGGCCAGCGCATAGCGCGCTTCTTTGAAAGCGGGGTATTGTTGGACAAGTTCCTGTAACCGGTGGATGCGCGAAGGACTGTCCTTTTCGGACAGAGCGTCCTGGTAAAACTGCAGGGAATCGGGCGCAGACTGGCCCCTTACCGGCGCATGGGCCAAAATCATGCACACACAAAAAAGGAATGCGGTTTTTACGATTCCCCTGCTCAACGTTCACCTGCCGATTAATGTCTGTTAAGACTTTTATGTAAATAAACGATTTCACGGCACTTTCGCAAGCAGAAAATCCGCAACGCAGCGCTCGATTCACGCCATCCCCACTTGTTCCGCCTGACTGAATCTGTACTCAGGCGAAGCAGATGCTGCGCCATTAGTGCAGAAGCACGATTTTCTGCCGCAGCCGCTGCGATTGTCCCACCACCTCCAGATGGACAAAATAAATGCCACTGGATACGAGCAGCCGGCTTTGCGTTCGCCCATCCCAGGTGATGG
>JAUZRQ010000043.1 GCA_030950365.1 Candidatus Zhuqueibacterota bacterium
ATGCGATCGCTTATCATTCAAAATCGCCGTAGGCGTGGCATGGATCTCCCTTAATCCGCGGCAAACCGTGTTCATCCGTGGCTCATTGCCCTGCCAGCGACAACCATCAGTGAAAATCAGTGGTTTGTTCCCCCTCCAAACGTGAAGCCGCAACATCGAGATAAAACGACCAACCATTGCAAGAATCCAAACTCCACAAGCTGGAAGCTTGTGCCACAACTTCGCCCGCCATGGCAAGAAGCCCGAAGCCGCAAGCTGGAAGATTGCGCTACTACTTCATTCGCTCTTACGAGAAACGAAACCCAAGTACACAGCGAAGCGGGGTTTTTGAAAAGGGTGGTTCACGGTCAAATTGCGCAGCATGCCAGAAAAGACCATGCACCAATAATCAGCAAGTAAGCCCCCCCACCCCAGGCGCCAACGGAGTCCTGCGGTGCGCAATCATTGGTTTGACCACGCCGGGGTTTTACTCATTCATTTAAGGATGGATGCACCATTCCCCCCCTCTAGCCGCCGTTCATCGGCCGGCTCAAATCATCCGCAGCGCTTGCGACAAGTCGTCGATCAAATCGTTGACATGCTCGATGCCCACCGAAAGCCGGATCATGCCCTCGGTGATGCCGGTTTCGGCCAGCTCCTCCGGACTGTACGTGGAATGCGTCATGCTCGCCGGATGTTCGATCAGCGTATCCACATCGCCGAGACTCACGGCCAGGGTCATGAGCTTCACGTTGTTCAGCAACGTGATTGCGGCCTCTCGCCCACCCTTGACTTCAAACGTGATCATGCCGCCAAAACCAGACATTTGCTTTTTGGCCAGCTCATGCTGTGGATGCGTACTCAATCCCGGATACCACACGCGCGCCACTTTCGGATGAAAGGCCAGGTATTTGGCGATGCGCATGGCGTTGAATGCGTGCCGTTCCATGCGCACGGGCAGGGTTTTCAGGCCGCGCAACAGCAGCCAGGCATTGAACGGGCTGATGCAACCGCCAAGATCGCGCAGGATTTCGCCGCGGGCCACATCGATAAATTCCGCATCGCCGATGAGAATGCCGCCGATGGTATCGCCATGGCCGCCAATGTATTTGGTGGCGCTGTGCAGCACAATATCGGCGCCCAGCTCCAGCGGCCGCTGGAAATACGGCGTGGCAAACGTATTGTCCACCAGCACTTTGGCGCCATGCCGGTGCGCTACTTCCGAACAGGCCGCGATATCCAGAATGCTCAGCGTGGGGTTGGCCGGCGTTTCGATGTACACCAGGCGGGTATCCTTGCGTAAGGCCTTTTCGATATTCGCCGGATCGGTGGCATCCACTTCGATGACATGAATGCCGAGCCGGGGCATAAGCTCGTGGAACAGTTTATGTGTGCCACCATACAGGGTGTTGCTGGCCACGATGGACTCGCCGCTTTTCACCAGCGTCAGCACGGCGGTCACCGCAGCGGCCATGCCGGATGAGAGCGCCAGCGCCTTTTCCCCACCTTCGAGATAGGCCATTTCGCGTTCGAGAGCCGCCTGCGTCGGATTGCCAAGCCGGGTGTAGATATAGCCCTCTTTTTCGCCGGCAAACAGCGCGGCGCCCTCCTCGGCGCTGGCAAAGGCAAAGGTCGAGGACTGATAGATCGGCGTACTGATCGCGCGCGTCGCCGGGTCCGGGCCGCCGAAACCGTGCACACAAATGGTCGCAAAATGCTTCTTTTTCAACTCTTCCCGATCCATAAATACTCTCCGTGTTTCGGTTTAGGTTTTCCCACTCTCAGCAATCCGCAAAGATGGCCCATGCAGACGTTGCGCTGTGAACATAAAAAAAGCCCGCCCGAGATGCTCGCATCCGAGCGGGCTGTTGCCGCCGTAATTATGGATAAATGCCACGAACGCGAATGGCCTCGGCTACACGATCCACGGCCAGCGCATACGCGCCACGGCGCATGCTCACGTTGTACTTCTTGCTGGTCTCAAGCACATCGTTGAAGCTTTTGACCATGACATCGAGCAGGTTCTGGTTGATATCGTTTTCTTTCCAGAAGAAGCTGTAGTTGTCCTGCACCCACTCGAAGTAAGACACGGTCACGCCGCCGGCATTGGCGAGGATGTCCGGAATCACGAAAATCCCGTTGTCATCCAGAATCGGATCGGCGCCGGGCGTCGTCGGCCCGTTTGCGGCCTCGGCGACGATGCGCGCTTTGATGGATGACGCATTTTCTTCGGTGATCACGTTCTCCAGCGCCGCCGGCACCAGCACCTCGCACTCCAGCGCCAGCAACTCTTCATTGCTGATCGAATCAGCCTCGGGATAGCCCACCACCGAACCGGTCTTCTGTTTATGCTCCAGAACCGCCCTCGGCGAGAGCCCATTCGCATTATAGATGCCGCCGCGCGAATCGGAAACGGCGATGATTTTCATGCCATGATCCTCATGCAACAGCGTCGCCGCCACCGAGCCGGCATTCCCATATCCCTGAATCACCGCACGCGCGCCATTGAGATCAATATTCAGATGCTTTGCCGCTTCGACAATCGTGTATACGCAGCCACGGCCCGTGGCTTCGAAACGGCCCAGCGAACCACCTATAGACGTTGGCTTGCCAGTCACAATACCAGTAACCGTGTATCCGCGCATCATGCTGTAAGTATCCATGATCCAGGCCATCACCTGCGGATTGGTGTACACATCGGGAGCCGGGATGTCTCGTTCTGGCCCAATAAACGGCGCCAGTTCCGTCGCAAATCGACGCGTGAGGCCTTCCAATTCTTCGTCATTCATCGCTTTCGGATTGCAGACCACACCACCCTTACCGCCACCGAACGGAATACCCACAACCGCACATTTCCAGGTCATCCAGCTTGCCAATGCCCGAACCTCATCCAGGGTCACATCCGGATGGTAACGGATACCGCCCTTGGCCGGCCCACGCGCGGTATTATGCTGAACGCGGTATCCAGTAAACATCTTGATTCGGCCATCCCGCATTTTCACAGGGAAATGAAACGTCAGCTCTCGTTCCGGATACCGGATGCGCTCGCGGATGTTTTCGTCCAGGTCCAGCAACTCTGACGCTGCATCGAAGGTCTCCAACGCAGCTTGCCAGGGATTATATTGTGCCTTTTGCTCGGACATGGCCACCTCCATAGTTAATTGGATGGTTGATTATAAATTAAAAAATCGCTGCTAACAACAGAGGCAGCGATTTTCATTATCAAGATCAAGGTCATGAACACCATTTGAATGCATCGGGCAGACCAGACGAGATTGCCCAGAGAAAGGCCAATGCCGATAAGTCGAAGCGAACGTAGAAATGGAATGGTTTGAGAACAAAGAATGCCTTGCTGGCGGCAAGACGGGCGTTGATCGCGAGCGGTCAGCGGGCCTGTGGCTGCACAGCGGATTTTCTCACGCGGCTTAACGCCGCTATGTAAGAAAATGGGGGAGGTCATGATCCTGGTTTCAAACTTCGCACAACGCCTCACTCATCCTATCCTGAATACGCAACTCGAAGCAAAGGAAACACACCGCAAAACCAGAACGCCCTATATTATAAAATTCCAGCAAAATTTCCAACAAAAAAAGCGCTTACTACAATTTTTTCTTATAAAAATTTCGCAACTGTTCAGCCTCTTACCTGTCATCGCGAGGAGCGGAGCGACGACGCGATCTCATTGGCATATTTGCAAAAAGAGATCGCCACGAATCTGCCTTTCGGCGGCTGCTCGCCATAACTGGCAAAATTTCATCAAACGGGAATAACTGAATAGCTATTAAATTTCTCGATTCAGGGCCAATTTGAGCCAGATGCGGCATCCTCGTTCAGCGCTGTTTCCGGTCTCTTCCCGAAACCCTTGCTTCGAATCAGTTCAGGCCATTTTCAGGGAGCCTATTCAACTATGGGGGGCAAAACCACCCTGCGCGTCATGCCCGCTTGCCGTGCAGGGCCCACCGCAATGCCAGCCCATTGGGGAATCATTCCTGCCGGTTTCAGGCAACGCAAATAAAATCTGTACCTTCATTGCAGCCATTTGCCAACAAAAAGTTTCGGATTTTTTCGCGCGCGTCCGGCCGGCCCACGCAGACGAGCACCAGGGCGCCGTCGCGCGCCAATTGCGAATAATGCATCACCGGCAGGCCGGCCCAGGTTTTGCCCATCTTTTTGGCATCCACATCCACCAGCGCTTCGGGTTCAAAGCCGTGATGCCGCAGCAGGCGCAAAAGCCGGCGGCTTTCCGGTCCGCCGCCCCACAGTCGCAGCCGCCGGCCGGGCAACAGCGTGCGGGCGGCATGCTCGACTTTGAGCCGCAAAAACGCCCCGGCCCGGTAGCGCTGCGAGCGCCGCGATAACCGCCCGGAGTGATCGTACCAGCAGTACAGCACGTCCGGCACTTTGGCCATGCGTACGCCGCGCTCCCACAGCCGCAAAAACAGCTCGTAATCCTCGGGGAAATCTCCATCCCGGTAGCCACCTGCGGCCAGCAGATCCGCCCGGCGCAGCATCAGGGTCGGATGCGCCAGCGGCATTTCGATGAGCCGGTTGCGGTCGATCTCCGCTTCGCTGCGCACGGTATTGAGCCAGCCAATGTAGCGGCGCATGCCTTCGGTGACTCGGCTTGCAGGTTGCATATCCACCAGGCAGCCAATCCCCCCGAGATGCGGATGCTGCTGCGCGAAAGCCCACTGTTTTTCGAGCCGTTTTTGCAGGGATTCATCATCAGCGTCCATGCGCGCGATCCATTCGCCCCGGGCCTGCAGCAAGCCGAAATTGAGAGCAGCCACCAGCCCGGCGTGCGGCCGTCGGAGCAGCCGCACGCGCGGATCCGAAAACCCGGCGGCGATATCGGCCGAGCCGTCGGTGGAACCATCATCCACGATGAGGAGCTCGAATTCCGCAAACGTCTGCTGCAGGATGCTTTGCACCGCCCGGGCAAGCCAGGACCGGGCATTGTAAACCGGCAGGAGCACGCTGATCTTGGGTGGAAGAGCTGGCATGTTGGTCGAAAATTTTGCCGGGGGTTGGATGTTGGGTTCATAGCCGCCGCGCGGCGGTCAGAGACCGCCTCTGCGCATCACGATATCGCTTCCGCAACTTTTGGTCTCGGCATCTCTCGTTTCAGAAAAACATCAAAACAACTCCAATTGATTAGATGCCGGCGCTGGTTTCTTTTTGCGCGCGGGTCTCCGCGTTTTTTCGTATTGCTTGAGTTCCTCTTCGATATCCATCAAAAACCGCGAGGGTGATGTCTTGTAACTTTTGCCGAAGAGCGACCGTTTTTTGCTGCGCACCAGAAAAAGTTGCTCCTTCGCCCGCGTCATGCCCACGTAAAACAGCCGCCGCTCTTCGGCGGGATCGCTCTGCATTCCGGCCAAATCGAGCGGCAGCAACTTTTCCTCGCAACCGACGATGAACACCACCGGGAATTCCAGTCCTTTGGCTGCGTGCAGGGTCATGAGCGCCACGCGTTCCGCCGCCTCGTTCCCGGCATCGGTTTCTTTCTGCAGCAAAATATAATCAAGAAAATCGGGAAGACCCGGATGCAGCCGCGCGATGCGCACCAGCCGCTGCCAGGATTCGTGCCGGTCGTTTTTGGCGGACAGCACCTGGCGCCAGCCATCGAGAAGGTACAAATGCTGCAAGGCCATCATAAGGCCGGCGGTTTGCAGCTTGTGACGGAATTCTTCGGCCTCGGCCAGAAACCGCCTTGTCCCCTGAGTTGCCGGCTGCGGCATACCGGTCATGCTTTCGAGGCGCTGCTTCACCTTCTCCCACGTCAGGGGGTGCACCGGGGTTGCTTCCAACTGCGCGCGGATCATTTCGGCCGTCTTCGGCCCGACGTGTTCCACGGCAAATTGCAGCAACCGCGCCACCTCACCAGGGAATATTGGCTGATCATGGGCCAGTTGCACCAGTGTTAAAATCTCACGCACGCCATCGCGGGCAATCAGCGGCCGGTCGCCGGACACGCGGTAGGGAATCCCGTGCCGGGATAGCGCTTCCTCGAGATGGCTGCGCTGCTGGTTGAGGCGGTAGAGCACGGCAATATCGCCGAAGCTGCGCTGCGCATCTTCCTCGCTTTCCACCCGGCCCGAGTCCTGTGAAAACATGCTGGTGCCGCCCACCAGTTTTTCAATCTGATGCACGATGTACTCCGCCTCGGCCTTTTCGGTCGGCGCATCGTAAATCACCAACTGCCCCTCGGCATACATCTTTGCGGTCAGCGGCGGAATGTCCGGCAGCGCATCCTTACGGATCACCTGCGTTGACGCGTCCAGCAGGTGGCTGGCCGAACGGTAGTTCTCCGATAGATGCAGTACCTTCGCGCCCGGGAAATCCGTTTCAAACTGGCCGAAAAAGCGCACGTCCGAGCCGCGAAAGCCATAAATGGCCTGATTGGGATCGCCGATGGCCGTGAGCTGCACGCCGTCGCCCACCAGCAATTTCAGCAGCTCGTGCTGCACGGCGTTCAAATCCTGATATTCATCCACGAAAATATAGCGATAGCGCTGGCGCAGTTCATCCCGCACTTTTTCCTGTTCGCTCAGCAACCGCACCGATTCCAGCAACAGGTCATCAAAATCCACCAGGCCGCGCTGGCGCAGCGCATAGTTGTACTGCGCCACCTGTTCCGGCGCGTCGGCGAATTGTCCGGTGGCCTTCCAGCGACCGATCTCCTCAACCCGGCGGTTCCGCTCAGCGGCCGACAGCTCCGGCCAGAGGCCGGCAGCCACGACCTCCACCTCATCCGGACTCGCCAGCCGGAACCCGGCCGGCAATTCGGTTTGTTTGATAAACCGCCGCAGCAGTTGCAGGCAGAAGCTATGAAACGTGCCCACGGTGATGCCGCGCGCATCCTCGCCCAGCCGTTTTTGCAAACGCTCGTGCATTTCTTCTGCGGCGCGATTGGTAAACGTGATGGCCAGAATGCGGTCTCCTGGAACAAAGCACTGCACCACGTGCGCAATGCGGTACGTGAGGGTGTGGGTTTTGCCGGTGCCCGGCCCGGCCACGATGAGCAAATGTCCGCCGGTGTGGGTCACCGCACGCCACTGCGCTGAGTTCAAATCCTCGGGCAATTGCATGCCGAGCTGAATGTCGGCCGCCTGCAGGGGCCGCGACTCCGGTGGGAAATACGTTTCGCTCTCCTCTTCCATCGCCGTTTCGAGCTCGATATCCGTGCTCACGATCTCGGACTCCGGCGGCTCGAGCTCCTGCTTTGGCGATGCCTGTTCCGTTTCCGGTTTGGCGCGCGACGGCGCTTCTTCCGGTTGCCGGCGCACCGCTTCGGTCTCTTCTTCCGCGAAAAAGGTGAACTGCTTGTCGATGTCGGCGCGCTCGGCGTCGTCGAAAATGCGCACCACGCCGTACTCGCCGTCGTATCCCGCAGCGATGTACACCTCGCCCGCGCGCATACGGCGGATGCCCTCGGCGATGACGCTGCCGGCCACCTGCGAAATCTCTTCCAGCGGCGCATCCATGAGGATATATAGCTCATTGCCCAGCTTCGCCAGCATCTGAAGAAACAGGCTCTGCACTGCTTTGCTGCTGGCGCCCACGTTTTTGGCCTCGGCGATGACTTCCGGCAGCGGCACCAGGCTGTAATACGGCCGCCAGCGCGGTGGCTTTTCGCCCTCGGGACGATCGGCCAGTTCCTCCACGCGCGCCATCACGCCCACCGTCACCGGCTTGCCGCACTTCGGGCACAGCCCTTTGTTGGCCAGAGTTTCGCGCGGATGCAGCCGCACGCCGCACTTACGGTGGCCATCGTAATGGTATTTGCCCTCCTCGGGGAAAAACTCAATCGTGCCCAGAAGCCCGCGATCGTCGGGATCGGCCAGCGCGCGGTACAGGCCCGGATAGCTGAATTCGGTGTCAAATATCGTAGCCTCGCGCGCCAGCTTCTGCGGCGAATGCGCATCGGAGTTGGAAACCAGCACGAACGGATCGAGCTGTTTGAGTCGCCAGTTCATGGGCGGGTCGGACGACAGTCCGGTTTCCACGGCAAAAATGTGCGAGGTCAGATCGCCGAAGCAGTCTTCGATGCGGTCGAAGCCGCCCTTGGAGCCCAGCGCCGAAAACCACGGCGTCCAGATGTGCGCCGGCACCAGAAACGCCAGCGGCCCGGCTTCGAGGGTGATTTCCAGCAGATCGCGCGAATCCAGTCCCAGAATCGGACGGCCGTCGGAGCGGATGTTGCCGATGGCGTCCAGCCGCGCCTGGATGGTCTCGGCCACTTCAAAATTGGGCGCAAACACCACGTTGTGGATTTTGCGCACGCGATCCATTTTTTTGTAAATGTTGGAAATTTCGGCCGTCAGCATGAACCGCACCGCCCCCTGGCAGGCCGCCGGCACTTCGTCCTGCGTGACGCGGGCATATTCGGGTTTGAGCTTATACAACCCCTCTTCGACCGGCTCCAGCTTCTGCTTCAGCTCCTCCATCCAGCCGGGATGCACAAAATCCCCGGTGCCCACAATCTGGATGCCCTTGAGCTGCGCCCACTTCGAAAGATGTTCCAGATTGAGCTGCTTGCTGGTGGCGCGGGAAAAATGGGAATGGATATGCAAATCGGCAACATATTTCATGGTCCGGGCTCCGGCAAAAAATGCATTTCGTCCTGTTTATCATCAAGGCCGATTGATGTCGATTGGAATTTTTGGCCGCCTGGCCGCTGCGCCGTGTGTCACCCTGCAGATCACTACCCGACGATAGACAAAATGCTAACAAAAGTGTAACACAATTGCAAGCGGAATTTGGCGGATAAAACGAAAATACCCGATGGTGTATGAGCCATGGAAACGTTGCCATGGGTTTATTTCAATGGCAGATGCCCATTAATGGCGCTGAATTTTTAAAGCCAAAGCGAACACGGATAACACGGATGACGTGGATAGTCACAGATATCGATTAATTGGATATTTTATTAATCCGCGTTGCATCCGTGGCTCTAATTCGACAGTGGAATTCTGCGAAATCAGTGGTATTTCAAAACCCAAAGACCTTTGCCCGATCCTACTTCCGACGGTGTATTCATGGCAAGCATTCGCGTCAATACACGGTCACAGACCGGGTAGGATCGGATACTGCACGAACAACCGCGTAGCGGTGGCATGTATCCCGAAAATCCGATCAGAGTGCTCATGAAAAATATGCATTATCGCCCTCGTCACAAAATGCTTTGCGCCCTTTGCGCACTCCGCGGTTCCTCCCCCAAAACCGCAGTTCCAGGCCAGCGTCTCCGGCCCACAAGGGGCCGGGATTACAGCAATTATCCGTCTTCATAAATACATAGTCAGAGACCGTGTGGGATCATTGCGACATTCGCTTCATCCGCGTGCCGTCCGGTTGCATCCGTGGCTAAACAATCCATCCGTGCCCTACTGTGAAATCCGTGGTTTCCCACAACCGGAAGACGTTTCCTGATCCTTCAATGGCCATCCAGACCACCAAGCTACCGTTTCCTACCGAATCGTTACATTTTGCTTGAGGAACACCTTGAAAAATGATAGATTTAACCGCTTACGCTTTGAATGGCCAGACAGCAGGTACCTGATCTCATCAAAGGCCCCAGGCACCTCTCAGGTGCCTGGTTTCTCGTGCCTCAAAGAATAATCTTCTCCAGTGCGATGTGACTTCTCCTGGCAAACCGGCTAACCGCAACCGAAATGCGAGGAACCGCCATGCGCCGCTTGATTGAAACCACGTTCCGCTTTCAAGAGCTGCAAACCGACTTCAAAACCGAAATCATGGCAGGGGTGACCACGTTCATGACCATGGCGTACATCCTGTTCGTACAACCGGCCGTGCTTTCCGCCTGCGGCATGGACGCCGGCGCTGTGTTCGTGGCCACCTGCGTATCCAGCGCGCTTGCCACCATTCTCATGGGCGTCATGGCCAACTATCCCATTGCTCAGGCGCCGGCCATGGGCCACAACTTCTTTTTCGCCTTCGCCGCCGTGCCGATGATCGCCCGCAGCCTGCCGGAACATGCCGTGGTCGAGCCGTGGCAGGTCGCCCTCGGCGCGGTGCTCATCTCCGGCCTGATTTTTTTCATCCTGTCCTACACCCGCACCCTCGACGGTCTCATTCAAGCCATTCCGGCATCCCTGAAAAACGGCATCGCCGTGGGCATCGGCCTGCTGATTGCGCTGGTGGGCCTGCAGTGGGCCGGGCTGGTGGTGGATGCGCCAGGCACGCTCATGCGGCTGGGCAATTTGCACAGTCCGCCGGTACTGCTGGCGTTGTTCGGGCTGGTGCTGACCGCGTCCCTCCTGGCGCTGCGCGTTCGCGGCGCCATCCTGATCGCCATCCTGGTCACAGCCGTGGTGGGCCTGCCGTTCGGATTCACGAAATACCAGGGCGTGATCTCGCTGCCGCCTTCGGTGGCACCCACCTTTTTCAAGCTGGATTTGCTCGGCGCCATCGACATCGGATTGGTGAGCGTCATTTTCACGTTTTTCATTCTGGATTTTTTTGATACGGTTGGCACGCTTATCGGTGTAAGCGAACAGGCAGGATTTATTAAGGATGGCAAGCTGCCGCGTGCCAAAGAGGCCCTGCGCGCCGATGCCGCGGGCACGGTAATGGGAGCGTTCATGGGCACGTCCACCATCACCAGCTACATCGAGAGCGCGGCCGGTATTTCCGCCGGCGGCCGCACTGGCTTCGCCAATGTCGTCACCGGGATTTTGCTGCTGCTGTCGCTGCTGTTTTCACCGCTGATCAAAATGATCGGCTCACCGCTGCCGTACACCATGGTCATGGCCGATGGCGCGCGGCTGGAGCTACAGCTTTATCCGGTAGTGGCGCCGGCCCTGATCATCGTCGGCAGCTTTATGATGAGCGCTGTAACGCGCATCCGCTGGAACGATCCCACCGAGGCCCTCCCCGCGTTTCTCACCATCGTAATGATGCCGTTCAGCGGCTTTAGCATCACCGAAGGCATTGCGTTTGGTTTTATTTCGTATGCGCTGGTCAAAACGCTGGCAGGCCGCCATCGCGAGGTGCACTGGCTGATTTACGCCTGTGCGCTGTTGTTTGTGGCAAGGTATGTTTTTATGGCCGATTAGGTTCTGGATGGAAGCAATTAAATACCAGGCACCATGAAGATGCCCGGTATTATCATGCATTCAATCATAATCCGCCACTTACTTCCGCAATCAGCGCAACCGCTGTCCGCCGCACCCGCTCCTCGGCATCGACTGCAAAATGATTGGGATGGCCATAAAATTTGTGTGCTTCGAGCACCTCATATCCGCCTTTCGGGATTTCGGCCGCCGGCGGCAAATAGCCGAAGTTGCCATTGGCATACCCGCATACAACCACCACTTCCGATACCGCCTGCCGGATCGCCAGACTCGTTTCGGCAAACACCTCAAACGGCAGCGCCAGGAACACCATTTCTCCGATTCGAAGCGCTTGCAGCTCCACCTGTAATTCGGACCGATCGCCGTAGCGCTGCGCCATACGCCGTGCCCAGGCGAGACAGGCTGACTGGATCACGCGCTCTTCTTCGGATGATGCCGCTTTCACGGCATGTTCGTACTGGGCAATCGCCTCAGTCCATCCGTGGCCAGATGCAAACGGTGCATACGGCACGGTCACGGCCCTGGCCACGGCGCCGATTTGCGGAAACATTTCGGCCGATTGATTGTCCAGAGTTTGCAAAAGCTGATTCCGTAAACGCAGGCCCGCGCTTCGTACTAGGTTGTGGTTTCCCTGGCGCCGTGGGTTGACATTGCCTGCAGCGCCATTCAGAAACAGAGCCTCCGTATTTGGCCCGAGAGAAGTTTTGAGGTACTGGATCGCTGCGCCAGGGAAATCGGCGGAGACCTTGCGGTTGTCCGCGCCGAGGATGGTGGGATGGCAGCCACAGTGAAACATGACTAGCGGGGCATGTTCAGCGCGTTCCGGTTCCGCCAGCAGCACTGTCAGCATGCGGTCAACGACGCCATACGGATCGGGCGCCGGATGGATGCTACCTTTCTCGATACGTGCACGCCGATTGATACCGATGTCGGTTTCGCCGATTGCACGGCGGAGTCTCGCTGGTCGCAGGGCCTTCCAGGCCGCTAAACCTGCCGCTACAACACTTTCAAGACAGCACTGCATCCAGGCTTCATCACGATCGCCGATGCCGATGGTGTACATGCTCGCCGGCGCGGAATGCGTGTGAGTGGCGGCGATGAAAATGGCCGCAACCGGCAGCTCGGTGTGGCGCTGAATTTCCTGTTTGATCAAACGGATATCTCCGTATTCCAGCCCAAGAAGATCGCAGGATAAAATCAGTGCGCCGCTGTCACCATCCGTCAGGGCGAGCGCGCGGACGAAAACCGGGTCCAGCACCCCGATGTTGCCCTGCTGCCGTAGCGCGTATCCGGCAAGATGGATGCCCGGCGGCGGCGTGATATCCTGCATCGCAAAACCCATTTCCCATCTCTGCTGCATAAGCCATGCTCCAATTGAGTTAAAAGGAATACGCCGCTACGCCATAGAATCCAGCGCGCGCACCAGTTGTTCGACCTTTCTCGCATCCACCTGCCCATCGTGCGCTTCAGGGGTGCGAACGCCGCGCCCGACGTGAAACTCCTGCACCCCGGAACCGGCGGCGATCCGAACAATGTTCGCCACCGTAATGCCGCCGGCAGCAATGAGTCGCAGCCGATCGCCCGCCACGCGTTGCAGCGCCGCCAGTTGCTCGATTCCCTCCACGGCTGTTTTAGCCTGCGCCGAGGTCAGAACACGGTCGGCCAGACCGCTGTCAATCAGCACATCCAGGGCCTGGAACGGATCGGCGGCGCGGTCGAATGCCCGGTGAAAGGTCACGCCGATATCGCTATGTTCGGTCAAAATTTCGCGCAGGGTATCGATATCCGGCTGATGGTCATGAGTGAGTAGGCCGATGACCACGCCATCCACGCCCATTTCGCAAAACACGCGCACGTCCTGACGGATCAGCAGCACCTCGCCGCGGGAAAAGCCATGAAAATGGTTTTGCGGCCGGACCATCACGCGGATGGGTATGGAAACGGATTTCAGGATGGCCTCGACGAGCGCGTATGGGGGCGTCAGGCCGTCGCGCCGCAGGTCGTGTACCACTTCGAGGCGGTGCGCCCCCCCGGCCTCCGCCCGGATGGCATCTTCAACGGATGTGGCTATAATTTCCAGAAGCATGGTTTCGCGGATTGGTTGATTTCCTGAATGGCTCGTCGTGCGCCGGCCTTGCCGGTCATTCTTTACGCGGCGGCCATAGCGGATTCGGGTTCAGCCTGAAACAGCGGGCGCATGACCAATACCGCCATGCCAAGGATTTCACCCTTGCGACCCAGACTCGAAGGCAGCACTTTGATCGGCATCTCGTTGGTTAATAAGAAATACCGGCTTAGCGTGCGATGGATTTCCTGCAAATAAAGCTCTTTGTACGCCGCCAGTTTGCTATTAATAAAGATAGTCGAGACATCGATGAAGTTGAGCAGATTGCCCAGCGCCATGCCCAGCGCCTGCGCTGAACCTCGCAAAGAACGGACGGCCGATGCGTCACCGTGTTCCACAGCTTCAAGAATGCAATCGATATCCACCGGTGGTGGATTCTCACGACAATATTTTTTCAAGATCGGGCCAGGATTGCGCATCGCTTCACGGATAATCGCTGGAAAGGCCACCAGGGTTTCCAGGCACCCTTTTTTTCCGCAGGCGCACGGATGGCCGTCGGGATCAATGACCATATGGCCCAGTTCGCCGGCCAGACCATTCACGCCGCGATAAATGTTGCCGTTCAGTACCAGTCCGGAGCCCAGTCCGACATCGATATCCACGCTGAGGAAATTATGAATGCCTCGGGCCTCGCCCAGCCACATTTCAGCCAGCGCCGAAGCGCGGGCATCGACCTCCAATACCACGGGCATTTGAAAATGCCGTTGTAGATCCTCGACCAGTGGCATGTTCTCCAGGCTGCTGAGATTGCTGGCAAGCAAAATGCGGTCGGCTTCCTCTCTCATCACTCCCGGGTGCGACACACCAACACCAATGATTTTGCGTTTATCCACCTGGCTTTCGTTGATGACATTTTCGATGAGCGTGCGCATATGCTGTAACAGAGAATCGTAGCCTTCACCGGGATCAATGGGTACGGTGGCTTCGGCTGCGGTGCTGAAATCGAGCCGAACCACGGCGGCCCGAATGAACTCCGGCGTCAAATCCACACCGACCGCAAACGCGCCATCCGGATTGATGTCTAGCATCACCGGCTTGCGGCCGCCGGTTGAATCGCCTTCGCCAATTTCCTGCAACAACTGGTCTTTAATCAGGCCGCCGACGATTTTCAGTACCGCCGGGTCGCTCAATCCCGTGCTGCGCGCCAGCTCCGCTCGGGATTTAGGCCCCTGCTCCCGGATAATGCGCATCACCAGGGCCCGATTTAATTTTTTCAGCAGGCGTGGCCGACTGCCTGCTGACGTAAGTCTGGTTTCCATGTCATAGGCTCCTTCCGTCGCTGGGTTCTCAGGCCGTCCGCCTCATCAACCTGCTTTGGGAAAAACATTCCTGTTTGCACTTTGGGGAAACGGCTCCTAAAGTGGTTTTTGGCACGCCTGGAGGGATAAACCATGCAAAGGGAGATCGCGTACCGGATCGGCTGGACATCCTGTACGCATGCTGGTTTTGTCCCCCAGGCGCCTTCATTAACTTAGTTATTTTAGTTGTGGGAATATACATCGGCCGGTTAAGGATGTCAAGGAAATTCAGGAGTAGGGGCCGCAAAGCAACCGAACCTATGAATTGAACACATGATTGGATATGGAAATCAACGGTCATTTTGAACCATTTTAAAACCGTCGAGTGCGCCGAAAATGCAGATATAAAACTCTGCGCACTCAGCGGTTCAAACAAAAAACTTTCACAACAGCGTTCCTGCCATGCCCATAAAATCAGTCCTCGGGAAAACTCCTAATCAGTGCAAATCTGTGAAATCAGTGGTTGATTTCCCCCTTCATTCCAGCAACTCCGGCTGGTAGCTGTCGTAACTTTCATCCGTGCCGGAAATATCCACCCGGAACGCCGTGGTAAAGCGGTTGAAATAGTTGGTCAGCCCGATCACGCAGCCAATCTCGACGATCTCGGGCTCCGAATAGTACCGCTTCAATTCGGCCATATCCGCATCGCTCACGCGGTGCGCATCGGTGGACATCTTCTCCGCCAGACGCAACGCCGCTTTCACGGCCGGCTCGAACCGGTCGCTGGCTTCAAAATCCCGCAGCGCCTTCAGATCCTCTTCCGAATAGCCGATCTGCTTTGCCAAAGCAGTATGCGCGGCCAGTCAGTAGCGGCAGGCATTCACCTGCGAGACTTTGACAAACAGCAGCTCCTTGAGTTTAAACGGCACCTGTCCGCTAAACATCACGGTGCGGTAGTGATCGATAAGCGTGGTCAAATAATCCGGCACCTGAGCAATGGTTTTGAACGCGTTCGGCACATTGCCGCGCTCGCGCAGGTATTTATCGAAAATCTCTTTCACCCTACCGGTGGCTTCCTCCGGCTCGATGCGTTTCAATCGTCCCATACAATCTCCTCGAAGTTGAAATGCCGTCCCAACTGGTCCGCCATGCGTTCCAGATACCAGCGGTCGTGCTCGTGAAAGGCATCTGGCCGATGGCTATCGATATCGATTTCCCCCACAATGCGGTCCTCGCTGTAGATCGGTACCACGATTTCGGACCGGGTTTCCACGCTGCAGGCCAGATAGCGCGGATCGGCGTTCACATCCGGCACAATGATGGTGGCTTCTTCGGCCACGGCCGCGCCGCAAATGCCCTGCCCCACCGGGATGCGCGTGTGCGGCGAGGGCGCGCCGATGAAGTTATGCAAACGCAGTTCTTCGCCCTCGAGCAAATAGATGCCGGTCCAGTCGAATTTCGGAAAGCGCTCGTGCAACAGTTGCACGGCCCGCCGCAGCCGCGCATCGGTGCCGGCCAGCGACGCCGCCTCGCCGGCAAACTGCTCCACCACCGCATGCCCCAGCAGCGCTTCGACGCCATACACGTAGCTGTCTTTGCGGTGACCGGCGATCTGCAGCAAGCACACCGGTTCAATTACCGAGACGCGTCGGAAGTCCTCGCGCTGATGAATGTCGCTCAGATGCACTTCCACCGTTGGCAGCCCTACCGCTGCGATGGCATCGCGCAGGGCAAGGCTGTAATGCGTAAACGCTGCCGGATTGATGACCACGCCATTGACTTCGGTGCGTGCGGCATGCAGCCGGTCGATGACCGCGCCTTCGTGGTTGGATTGAAAGAAATCGAGGTCCACGCCGTATTCGGCGGTGGTGTTGCGAATGTAGGTATTCACTTCATCAAGGGTGTCACAGCCGTAGATTTCTGGCTCGCGGCTACCCAGCAAGTTCAGATTGGGTCCATGTATGATGAGAATACGGTTCACAGTCTATCCTCCAGCAGACAGAGCAAATGATGAAAGGTCTCCTCTTTCGTCCAGCCATCTTTGCATTCCAGCGTCAGATCAGCCTGCATGTAAAAGGGCTCGCGCTCGGCCAGCAAGGCGCGGATGAAGCTCAGCGGATCGCCCGGCGGCGCCTGCCGCAGAAGCGGCCGGGTGGTATCGTGACGCAATTGCACCAGCAACTGCTCCGGAGAACGTTTAATATACACGGTGAGGCCGGATTCTCTCAGATAGGACCAGGCCTGCGGCCGTGCCGGAGTGCCACCGCCCAGGGCCACCACCCGCCCCTGCAATTTCGATACGCTTTTCAGGGCCTCGAGCTCGAGCTGGCGGAAATACGGCTCGCCATATTTGGCGAAAATATCGGCGATGGTCATGCCCTGCTCGCCTTCGATGAGCACATCGATATCGACGAACGGCCATTCGAGCATCTCGGCAAGCCGCGCGCCAAGGTGCGTTTTGCCGCTGCCCATGAATCCCAAAAGATAAATGTTTTTATCCGCCGTGGCTTTCAAGATGGGCGATTCTCGTTCAACCATGGTCCGTCAGTTTGTTCGGAGTAGCGCTTAAACTTTTGGCATTTGTATGCTTAAATATCGGTCATCCATTGACATCAGATACCTTGAAGACAAATGGTATCTCTCATCAGTTTGATTAAATTTAACGCATTTTCCGCACGAATGCAGCCTATTTTTGTCATTCAGCGCTGGCGGACGTATTCCTGCCAGGCATCATAACGCGTCCGAATTTCGTTCAGCGAATCGCCGCCGAATTTTTCCAGCACGGCGTCGGCCAGTACCAGGGCCATCATGGCCTCGCCAATAACGCTGGCGGCGGGCACCGCGCACACATCCGAGCGCTCTCGGTGTGCCGCTACCGGAGCTTTGCTTACGATGTCCACGGACTGCAGTGGTTGCATCAGCGTGGCAATGGGCTTCATGGCCACACGCACCACGATGGGCATGCCGTTGGAAATCCCACCTTCGATGCCGCCGGCGTGGTTGTGGTTGCGCGCGAACTGACGCCGATCGGCATCGTAAAATATTTCATCGTGCACCTCGGAGCCAAACCGGCAGGCGCCGCCTAAGCCATCGCCAATCTCCACCCCTTTCATGGCTTGAATACTCATCATCGCCATGGCCAGACGCGCGTCCAGACGACGGTCCCACTGCACATGGCTGCCAAGACCGACCGGCACGTTGTAAGCCACCACCTCAAAAATGCCGCCCACCGTATCACGATTGGCTTTGGCTTGATCAATGCGCGCCATCATCGCCTGTTCTGCCTCATGGTCCAGACAGCGCACCGGCGACATATCGGCGCGGGCGTTGAGCTCGTTCAGCGGCAGGGTCCACTCCGGTTTGCCATAGTCGATGAGCGAATACGGGCTGCGCACATCCGCCAGTTGCACCACGTGGCTGGCAATGCCGATGCCGAGCTGCTGCAGAAACTGTCGGGCCAGCGCGCCCAGCGCCACGCGCGTGGCGGTTTCTCTTGCCGAAGCGCGTTCCAGGATATTGCGCATGTCGCGCTGTTGATATTTGATCGCGCCGGCGAGGTCGGCGTGACCGGGCCGCGGCACGGTGACGCGTTTGGCGCCGGTGTCCTCGCCTTCTACGGGCATGATCGTGTGCCAGTTTTTGAAATCGCGGTTTTCGATCATCAGGCTGATGGGACTACCGAGGGTGTGGCCGAAGCGCACGCCGGACAGAACGCGCGCCCGGTCTTTTTCGATGCGCATGCGACCGCCGCGGCCATAGCCCTGCTGCCGCCGCGCCAGTTCGTGATTAATGGCATCCACCGATATCGGCACATCGGCGGGCATGCCTTCGAGGATACCCACCAACGCCTGTCCATGCGACTCGCCGGCGGTGCGGAATGTCAATCGGGTCATCATGTTTTTTATATTGGTGAAAGTGAGTTGGTGAATGAATTTTATGCGAAACTTTATGGAAAAACGCAATCCAAAATCGTCATATAACCTGAATTTCTATTTTTTGTCACACAATCACATACCAGCGAACTCTTTCCCGATCCCACACCGTCTCTGACGGTGTTTCATGGCAAATACTCAAGAAATACACGGTCCCAGACCGTATAGGATCATTTCGCCCCAAAACTGTATTTATCCATTGCCCGGGAAATCCAATTCACAAATTTTCTCATCCGCGTTCCATCCGCGTCCATCCGTGGCTCAAACCAACCATGCTAATCTGTGCTAATCAGTGTAATCTGTGGTTCCCAATCCAGCACCATCTCCGACGGTATTTCCAATGTACCGACCTCAAGAAATACACGATCACAGACCGTGTAGGATCATGGTGTCGTTCCGTGATTACCGAAAGTATCCCGGCCCATCAGAATAGACACGAGATGCTCCCGCAGCGGCTGATAAAACTCCGCCGCATTGAACTCCCGTTCCAGCCAGACTTCCAGCGAACGCACGCCCTGAAAAATCAGCATGCCCAGGCCATCCACCGTAGCGGCGCCGGTTGTCTGCGCCATTTGCAAAAAACGCGTGCGCAGCGGATTGTACACCAGATCCACATACACGCAATCCGGGCGGAACAGCAGCTCCGGCAACGGACTCGCCTCAACGTCCGGCGCCATCCCCACCCGCGTGGCGTTGATCACCAGGCTGCCCGCCGGCAGTTCCATCGCTTGCTCCAGCCCGGCCACATCACCGCCAAAAGCCGCCGCCAGGGTTTCGGCACGCTCTCGCGTTCGATTATAAATAAGCAACGCTTGCGCTTCCGCCTGCTGCACCGCCCGGCACACCGCCCGCGCCGCGCCGCCGGCACCCAGCACCAACACCGTTCGCCCGCGCATCCCGACGCCGCTTTCCCGCAGGCTTTGCAAAAAGCCCGCGGCATCGGTATTCGTGCCCAGCAGCCTGCCCTTCCGGAACACAATGGTGTTCACCGCGCCGATGGCCTGCGCCTCTGCATCAATCTCATCCAGCCAGCGCATGACGGCCTGCTTGTGCGGCAGGGTCACGTTCAAGCCGGCGACTCCCAGCGCCCGCGCGCCCAGCAGCGCCATCTCGAGCTGCTCCGCTGGCACTCGAAACGCATGGTAACAGTACGGCAAATCGTATTCTTGGATCAGAAATCGGTGCAACGTCGGAGACAACGAGTGGGCAATGGGATCGCCAATGACGCCCAGAAGGCCGGTCTTGCTCGAGGTCGGCATGCTCACCCCACAACGCTTGCAAGCCGTTCAAAAAATCCCGGGAAACTGATATCGGCCGCGGCAATATTCTCGATGATGGTCTCGCCCGCGGCGATCAGCCCGGCCACAGCAAAGGCCATCACGATGCGGTGATCGCCGTGGGAATCCACCACCGCGCCACGCAGGGCCGCCGGCCCCTGGATGCGCAAGCCATCTTTCAGCTCTTCCACACGCGCGCCCATGCGGCTCAGGTTGATCGCCACTGCGCGCAGCCGGTCGGATTCCTTCACGCGCAACTCTGCAGCATCCCGGATGACCGTCTCGCCATTAGCCTGAGTGGCCAAAACTGCCAGAATAGGAATCTCGTCGATAAGCAGTGGAATTTCGCTGCCGCGGATCTCCGCGCCGGTCAGTTCGCTGCTTTCGACTTCGAGATCGGCCACCGCCTCCCCATGGAGGTCGCGGTGGTTGTGCCAGTGGAGCACCGCCCCCATCTCTTTTAGCTTTTGCAGAAAATAAGCCCGGGTTGGATTCACGCCGAGGTTGAGCAATTTCAGCCGCGCCTTCGGCACCAGCAGCGCCGCGGCGATGAAAAACGCCGCCGAAGACAAATCCCCCGGAATCTCGAAATCGCTCGCCTGCAATGCGGACGGCAGCACCGTGATGCGGCGCCCGTCCACCTCAACCGGCACGCCCATGTGGCGCAGCATGATTTCGGTATGATTGCGGCTCTGCACCGGTTCGATGACCGTGGTGGGGCCATCCGCAAACAGGCCCGCCAGCAGCAAACACGATTTCACCTGCGCCGAGGCCACCGGCAGCTCGTGCTGCATGCCGCGAAGCCGTCCGCCGAAAATTGTAAGCGGCGCGAAGCCACCATCATGCGCTTCGATCCCTGCGCCCATACGCTGCAGCGGCTTGATAATGCGCCGCATGGGCCGCCTGCGCAAACTGCCATCGCCGTCGATTTGCGACCGGAATGGCTGCCCGGCGAGAATACCGCTCAGTAGCCGCATGGTGGTGCCGGAGTTGCCGGCATCCAGCGGGCTTGCGGCCGGATGCAATCCTCGCAGCCCAACGCCGTTGACGATCAGCCGGCCGTTGTCGGCCGTCATGGGCACGCCCAACGCTTCAAGACAGGTGCGCGTGCTGTGCACATCCTCGCCGGGCGCCAGGCCCAGGATCGTGCTTTCGCCTTCGGCAAGGGCAGCAAGCATGAGCGCGCGGTGAGAAATGGATTTATCTCCCGGCATGCTCAGGGTGCCCCGCAATTGTGCGGCTCTTTGGATCTTTGCACGCTGGCCTTTGACCTGGATGATGCTCGACACGGTTGCTACCTCGTCTGACAGTGAAATCCACGTCCTCGCAGCAGCTCCATCGCCCTTTGCCTCTCGGATTGGGACGCAAATGCCAGTCTCAGGGTGCCGCCTTCGTTTTCACGCACTTTCAGCACTTCAATATCCTTGATGTTGATATCCGCCTCGGCCAGGGTGGTGGCGATGGCCGCAATGATGCCCGGCCGATCTTCGACTTCTACGGAAATATCGAAATGAGGATTCAAAAATCCGCGCGTGTCGGTGGGGATCGAAAGGCGGCTTTTGGCTGCGTTTTCGAAATCGGCTTCCAGCTCGCCGCGCTGCAGCCGCTGCTCCATCTCGCGCAGGTAATCCACAAAGCCCTGCATTTCATTCTGGATCGGCCCGTAATTGCTATCGAGAATGTCCTTCCAGATGGTGTACGGACTGGATGCAATGCGCGTCATGTCACGGAAACCGCCGGCGGCCATTTTCAGATACAGCGGGTTATCGCGGTTTTTCTCGGCCACGAAATTCATCAGCGCCACGGCCAGAAGTTGGGGCAGGTGGCTCACCGCCGCCGCGATGCGGTCATGCGTGGCGGCGTCAATGAGCACGGGATGCGCGCCGAGATCGGCGACGAATCCGGCCAGCGCCTGCACGGCCTCGGGCGGGGTATCGCTCCCGGGGGTCAGTACGTACAGCGCATTTTGAAACAGAAACGGATCGGCGTTGGCCAATCCCGGTTTCTCAGCCCCCGCCATGGGATGCCCGCCAATGAACACCGGCACCCCGTGGCGAAACAGCTCCGATGCCATGCTAACAATATCGGTCTTCACACTGCATACATCAGTGAGGATCGCCGCCCCGGGGGCGCTCTCAGCCAAATCGAGCAGCACGCGGCGTGCCGCGGCAACAGGCGTGGCGATGACAATCAGATCGGCCTGTTCACAGGCTTGGGGCAACTCCTCGGGGGCGAACGCCGCATCCACCATTTGCTGCTCCAGTGCCATCGTCGTGACTTCGGGGAAATCCACGCCGCTCAAGTGCGTTTGCGGACGAAAGCGCCGCACGGCCCGGCACAGAGACCCGCCGATCAAACCAAGCCCGATGATGGTGACGTGGGTCAACAGGGGCATGGTTGTTTGATTGTCTTGCATGAATCCCGTGTTGCTGGTCATGTTTTTATCCGATACCCAGCTCTTATCGGAATGACAAAATGGCTTCTAAAAATTGAGTAGACTTCCGTATGGATGCCGCTGCGATTTTCTCTTTCTCAATGAACGCCCACATTGACAATGGAAAATAGAACACTGATGACACAGATGGCACCAATCATCACAGATTTTGAAAAACTGATTCCAGGACGCTGGCCTCAACGCCTGCAGTGGCCATCATCCTCGGCCCTTAAAAATCAGTGTTCATCCGTGCAATCAGTGGTTTACTCTCAACGGGAACAGCGCCCATGCCACACCGCCGTCTAAACAGGATTTATCCCAATCCGATTTTTTCTTTCACCCGGTTCACCGTTCGTTCGGCAATGGGTCGAACCTTGTCGGCGTTTTCTTTAAGCAGATTCTCGATATATGCCGGATCACGGGTAATTTCGGCATAACGCTTCTGCACCGGCGCCAGCCCTTCGATGACCACTTCAGATAGCTCGCGTTTCAAATCGGCGTAGCCCTTGCCCTCGAAATGCGCTTCGATCTCTTCCTGACTCTTTTGTGTGAACAGTTGATAAATCACCAGCAGGTTGTTCACACCCGGACGGTTTTCATCAAACCGGATTTCGCGCAACGAATCGGTGGTGGCCCGGGCAATTTTTTTGCGGATGGCATCCGGTTCATCCAGCAAATGAATGGACGCGTCGGCATGCTCATCGCTTTTGCTCATTTTTTTTGTCGGCTCCTTGAGGCTCATGATGCGAGCGCCCACCTTCGGGATAAACGGCTCAGGCACTTTGAACACGTCGCCGTACATGGAATTCATACGCTCGGCCACATCGCGCGTCAGCTCGATGTGCTGCTTCTGATCTGCGCCCACCGGGACGATATCCGAATCATACAGCAGAATATCCGCGGCCATGAGCGCGGGATAATCGAACAGGCCCACACTTACCTGCTCTTTCTGTTTGGCCGATTTTTCTTTGAACTGGGTCATGCGCTGCATCCAGCCCATGGGGATATAGCAATTGAGAATCCACGCCAGTTCGGCATGTTCCTTGACATGTGACTGCACGAAAAGCACCGATTTCTCCATGTCGATACCGCAAGCCAGTAGCAGCCCGGCCAGCTCGCGGATTTTGGTGTGCAGGGTCTTCGGATCCTGCGGCACGGTGATAGCATGCAAATCCACAATGCAAAATATGTTGTCAAACTCATCCTGTGAGGCCACCCAGTTGCGGATAGCGCCCAGGTAATTGCCGATATGAATATGTCCCGTTGGCTGAATTCCAGAAAACACGCGCTTCTTCATGATCCTCCTCATCGTAGATCGTGGTTATGTCGCATTGTGAATGTTTCTCAACAGCAAATTCATTGTGCTTGTCGCAGGGCCGACCATTTCGCCAGGAGCTCGAATTAGCCGGCGGCCAGGGCTTTAGCCGGTGGCAGTCGCAGGTCCATCTTTTTACCTATGGCCTGTGAAATGATCTGGCATTCCTGCATCAGCTTTTCGAACTGCGCCGGGTACAGAGACTGCGGCCCGTCGGACAGGGCATTCTCCGGGTCGTGGTGCACCTCGATGATCAGGCCATGCGCACCCGCCGCCACCGCGGCCCGGGCCATCGGCGCCACCTTGTCGCGAATGCCGGTGCCGTGGCTGGGATCGGCGATCACCGGAAGATGGCTCAGCTTCTGAAACACCGGGATAGCGGAAATGTCCATGGTGTTGCGGGTGTAATTTTCAAACGTGCGGATGCCCCGCTCACACAGAATCACCTCGTAATTGCCGCCTGCCATGATGTACTCGGCCGACAACAGGGTTTCCTCGATGGTCGCGGCCATGCCGCGCTTGAGCAGCACCGGCTTGCGTACGCGGCCCAGCGCTTTGAGCAGGTCGTAATTTTGCATGTTGCGCGCGCCCACCTGCAAAATATCGGCGTATTCCATCACCAGCGGCACCTTGTTTTTATCCATCACTTCGGACACCACCAGCAGGCCGTATCGATCGGCAGCTTCACGCAGCATGCGCAGGCCCTTTTCTCCGAGTCCCTGAAACGAATACGGCGAGGTGCGCGGTTTGAAAGCCCCTCCGCGCAGCACTTTCGCGCCGGCGCGTTTCACCGCCGCGGCGATGGTATCGATCTGCTCTTCGGATTCCACCGAGCACGGCCCGGCCATCACCACCACTTCATCGCCGCCGATCACCACGTCCTTGATGCGGATAATCGTGTCTTCGGGATGAAACGTCCGGCCCGCCAGCTTGTACGGCTCGGTGATACGCAGCACTTCGTACACGCCTTCCATCACCTCGATGGTGCGCGGATCAACACCGCGCTTATCACCAATGGCGCCGATGATGGTTTTGCTCACCCCGGTGGATCGGTGCACATCGAAATTCATGTTCACCAAACGGGCAATCACCTTCTGAATCTGTTCTTCGGTTGCATTTTCTTTCATGACGACCACCATGTTTATCCTCCTTCACTCCGGCTTCGATTTTCTACGATTTGGGAGGGCCAGGATGATATCCTTTTCCAGATGCCGCGATTCATCGATGATGCGCTCGAAAAGGCGCTTCACGGCCTGCTGGGGCAATGGCCCCTGATTCAACCGCTGCAGTCGCTCAAAAATCTGCCGCTCCCGCTCGGGATCGTACACCGGCATTTTGCGCCGCTTTTTGATGCGACCGATCTCCATAGTGCACCTGGCCCGCTCATTGAGTAGTTGCAACAACGCTTCGTCAATTTCGTCGATTTTCTGGCGCCAGTCGTCAATATCCAATTTTTTCATAAAACGGGGTCTCTTTCACTGTCTATGTGTTTAGCGCAGCCCGGGCTGCAATCAGCCTGGGTGTACATGAATGGGTTTCTTATTCAAAACTTTGCAATTTACAAATTTTTTTGCTGGAAAGCATTAAAAATCACGCCTGTGTAATGGTTTTTGCTGATGTTCCTTTCACGAATGACGCTTTGCTATGCATCAAAGAGGAGTTCACCACAAAGGTACAAAGTGCTCAAAGAAAAATCATCTTTTTAAAGACATAGCGCTTTATAATCGTAACTTTTCAGTTCATTTCGTTTGATGAAATCTTGCCCGTCATCGCGAGCAGCCGCCGGAAGGCGGGTGCGCCTGTCCGACTGCTGGCGGAAGCCGATCTGTTTGCAATTATAACAATGAGATCGCGTCGTCGCTCCGCTCCTCGCGATGACGGGTATGAGACTGAACAGTTGCTTAATCAGCGCTAATCAGTGAAATCTCTGGTTTTGCTTGAATGGCACTCTCCTCATCGACCCAACACCGTTTCCGAACGGTATTTTGGGGCTGGCAAAAGCGTTCACCATAAAGAGCACAGAGGGCGACAACAATCCGCGAACATCCGTGTCCATCCGTGGCTCATCATTACCATCCAGCCGCCACCATCCACTCAAACAGCCCGATCACTCCTCCGAAAGCGCCGCACGCATGGCGGCAACGAAGTGCCGCACCCGCCGGATCGCTTCATAGGGATGCCCCGCAGCTTCGATCTCCCGGATCACCGCGCTGCCCACGATCACGCCGTCGCAGTACCGGGTGAGCCGCCGGGCCATTTCGGGACCGGACACGCCGAATCCCACCAGCACGGACTTCGTGGTCTGCTCCCGCAACCGCTGCAGAAACTGCCGCGTGCTGTCCGGCAACCGGTCGCGCGCGCCGGTCACTCCGGTCACCGAAACCGCATACACAAATCCGCTGGACTGCCGGTTGATGCGCTCGATGCGGTGCGGTGGCGTGTTCGGCGACACCAGATGGATCCAGTCCAATTCCAGTTCCGCCGCCCGGCGCAGGAGGTCGGCGCTCTCCTCCGGCGGCAGGTCGGGAACGATAAAGCCATTGGCGCCAGCGGCCCGGGCCTCGCGGAACAGCGTATCCCAGCCGAATCGCATGAACGGATTGGCATAGCCCATGAGAATCACCGGTACCTGCGGCTGCGCCTGTCGGAAGCGCGCCAACAGGTCGAGGCTTCCGGCTACGGTGGTTCCGGCTTGCAGCGCCCGCTGCGACGCCGCCTGGATGGTCGGCCCATCCGCCAGGGGATCGCTGAACGGCACGCCCAGCTCGATCACATCCGCGCCGGCCTCGGCGATGGCCTGCATTAGCGGCACCGTGGCCTCTGGCTGTGGAAAACCGGCCGTTATATAAATAGAAAGAATTTTCTGACCTTCGCGCAAACGGGCCTCGATAGCGGTGGACAACCGGCTCATATTCGTCCCTCCGCCATGGCACCAGCCACCGTTTGCATGTCCTTGTCGCCGCGCCCGGAAAGGCAAATGACGATGGAATGATCTTTCGGCAATTGCGGCGCCAGCTTCATGGCCTCGGCCACAGCGTGCGCGCTTTCCAGCGCGGGAATGATGCCTTCGGTGCGTGACAGAAACGCGGTCGCCTCCAGCGCTTCCTGATCGGTCACCGAGGTGTAGCGCACCCGGCCACGATCATGCAAAAACGCGTGCTCCGGCCCCACGCCCGGGTAGTCCAGCCCGGCGGAAATCGAATGCACCGGACTGATCTGGCCGTCGTCGTCCTGCAGCAGGTAGGTCATCATGCCGTGCAAAATACCCGGCGCGCCATACGACAGCGTGGCGGCGTGCTGCCCCGGACCGCTGCCAAAGCCGCCCGCTTCCACACCGACAAGCTGCACCGCCTCATCCTGCAAAAATGGATAAAACATGCCCATAGCGTTGGAGCCGCCACCGACGCAGGCGATGACCGTGTCCGGCAGCCGGCCTTCCAGCGCCAGATGCTGCTCACGGGTTTCGCGGCCAATCACCGATTGAAAATCGCGCACCATCTGCGGATAGGGATGCGGCCCCACCACCGAACCGATACAGTAAAACGTGTCCTGCACATGGGTCACCCAATCGCGGATGGCCTCGTTGATGGCGTCTTTGAGGGTGCGGCTACCGGTCTCCACCGGCACCACACGCGCGCCGAGGAGCTGCATGCGGAACACGTTCAACTTCTGCCGCTCGATGTCCTCAGAGCCCATGTACACGATGCACTCCAGTCCGAACTTTGCCGCTACCGTGGCCGTGGCCACGCCGTGCTGCCCGGCGCCAGTTTCGGCAATAATACGCCGCTTGCCCATGCGCCTCGCCAGCAAAAGCTGGCCGATCACATTGTTGATTTTGTGCGCGCCAGTGTGGTTCAAATCTTCGCGCTTTAGATAAATGCGCGCGCCTTCCAACGCCTTGCTCAGCCGGTCGGCGCGGGTGAGCGGATTCGGCCGGCCGGCGTATTCGCGCAAATAATGTTTAAATTCGCTTTGAAACTCCGGATCCTGCCGGGCCTCGGCGTAGGCCCGCTCCAGTTCTTCGAGCGCCGGCATCAGAATTTCCGGCACCAGTTTGCCGCCATACGCGCCGAACCGGCCGCGCGCATCAGGCAATTGGGAAAACCGGACGGTCTGTTCGCTGCCAATCACGTCGTACCTTTCTCAGTTGTTGAAACAGTTCGTGCAATTTGTTTGCATCTTTAACGCCCGGCGCCGATTCCACGCCACTGTTCACATCCACGGCGTAGGGCCGGACGTCGTTAATAGCCTGCAAGATATTATCGGGGCCAAGGCCACCCGCCAGAATCAGCCGCAGGTCCTCCGGCAATTGTTTTGCATGCTGCCAGGCGAACGGCTGCCCCGTGCCGCCGTAAGCATCGCGGCGGTAGGTATCCAGCAGCATGGCATCGATGTGCCGGCGGTACGGCTGCCATTGCTCGGGCAATATGTCGTTCCGCACTCGCACTACGCCGATGCGTTTGAAGTCGGACAACGCGCCGGCCGCTTCCGGGAGATATGGGCCATGAAACTGAATGGCGTGCAGCGGCACCTCCCTGGC
Organism: Candidatus Zhuqueibacterota bacterium; assembly: GCA_030950365.1. GTDB lineage: Bacteria > Zhuqueibacterota > Zhuqueibacteria > Zhuqueibacterales > Geothermadaptataceae > Hydrothermovivens. The sequence goes on from JAUZRQ010000043.1 coordinate 27,937, forward strand.
GATGCGCCGAATCGCCTCGGGCGGCGTATCCACAAACACGCCCACCCGGCACACCCCGGGCGGCAACTGGGCGCTGATTTCGGCCGCATGACCGGGCTCCACAAATCGCGGACTTTTGCGGTAAAAGATGAATCCCACTGCATCCGCGCCAAGGTCGACGGCGCGCCGGGCGTCCTCAAGCCGCGTGATGCCGCATATCTTCACTCGAACCACGATTAAACTCCTCGAGCAGTTGTTTCAGAGCCTCGCCCGGATGCTCCGCGCGCATGAAATGCGTGCCAATCAGCACGGCGTGCACCCCGGCATCGCGCATGCGGCGCAGGTCTCCGGCCGAATGGATGCCGCTTTCGGCCACCAGCAGCGTGTCCCTGCCGGCCAGCGGCGCCAGTTTTTCGGTCACAGCCAGATCAACCCGGAACGTGCGCAAATCCCGGTTGTTGATGCCGATGATGCGCGCGCCGGCGGCCTGCGCCTGTTCCAGCTCGGCTTCGTTATGCGCTTCCACCAGCGCCTGCATGCCGAGGTCGTGTACCAGTTGCAAAAACGCTGTGAGCTCATCGCGGCTCAGGATGGCGGCGATGAGCAGCACTGCGTCCGCGCCGAACGCCCGCGCCTCGAGAATTTGATACGGATCGACAATAAAATCCTTGCGCAGAATGGGCACCGACACCTGACTGCGAATCTGCCGGATGTGCTGAATCGATCCCTGAAAAAAGCGTTCATCGGTGAGCACGGAGAGCGCGCTGGCGCCGGCCTGCATGTAATCACGGGCGATATCCAGCGGCGAAAACGCCTCACGGATGACGCCCTCGGAGGGCGAGGCTTTTTTCATCTCCGCAATGATCGCCAGACCGCTTTTTTGCAGGGCACGGTCCAGCGGCAGCGGCGGTTCGACCCCGCGAATCATGTGCTCGAGATCCGTGGGCTTCAGGAATTGCCGGTGCTGCTGCAGCACGTTTTGTTTGTGGGCGATGATTTTTTCGAGAAACCGATTGTGCATAACGGCTGCCTGGTTTGTTGTAAAAATTGGTGTAAGGCTTTGGGCAAATTACCTCAAAGGCGTTAAAAATGAATTCACCACAAAGACACAAAGAGCACAAAGAAAGACGGCCTTTTCATTTACCATCATCAGTGTCAATCAGTGTAATCAGTGGTTCCATTCAAATTGCTCCACGCCACTCATCCAATCCAGCACCGTCTCCAACGCGAGCTATGGATTATAAAAAAATCGTTTTCATCACGAAGAGCGCGAAGGACACGAAGAAAAAGCCGTTTGAATTCCTAATTCTTCGTGAACTTCGTGGCCTTCGTGGTTCATAAAACTTTCTACTAAATCGACAATTCACCACAAAGACACAAAGAGCACCAAGAGCAAAAACAATCCGTGCTCATCCACGTTAATCCGTGGCTCATCATTTTCAACCTCTCTCCCACCTCGATCAAGTCTTCAGAAAATGCGGAAAAAGCGTTCACCACGAAGAACATGAAGGTCACGAAGAAAAAGCGTTTGCATTCTTCTTTTGTGTCTTTGTGGTTATAATCTATCTCAACCCAGGGCTTACATTCTCTCTGTGAACTCTGCGCCTCAGCGAGAGACTCTGATTTCTGAGACCTCTCGCCGTTAGGCCGCCAGCCGCTGCGTGAACTGTCGCAGTGCGTTCAACTTTTGCAACGCCGCGCCGGAATCGATGCTCTCAGCGGCCATGACTGCCGCCTCACGCAGGTCCTCTGCCAGTCCCGCCACATAAATCCCAGCCGCCGCGTTGGCAATTACGATGTCCCTGGCTGGGCCTTTTTCACCGGAGAGAATGCGCTCGGCAATAACCGCATTGGCCTCGGCATCGCCGCCAGCCAGCCCATCCGCCGACGCCGGGAGTCCGAAATCTGCGGCAGTGAGCGTGTACTCGCGAATCTCGCCATGCACCAGCTCGGCCACGTGCGTCTGGCCGGCCAGCGAAATCTCATCCATCCCCTCTTCGCTGTGCACCAGCAACACGTGCTCCGCCTCCAATTGCTGTAATACTTCCGCCAGCAGCCGCAGCAGTTTGCGGTCGTACACGCCAATGAGCTGCCGCCGCACACCGGCCGGATTGGTGATGGGCCCGAGGATATTGAACACCGTACGCACGCCCAGCTCGCGGCGCGGACCAATGGCATGCTTCATGGCGCCGTGCAATTTCGGCGCAAACAGAAAGGCCAGTCCCACCTCCTCCAGGCACCGCGACATTGCCTCGGGCTCGAGATCGATCTGCACGCCCAGCGCCTTCAGCACATCCGCGCTGCCGCTTTTACTGGATACGCTGCGGTTGCCGTGCTTGGCCACCGGCACGCCCGCGCCTGCGGCCACAAACGTGGCCACGGTAGAAATGTTAAACGTATGCTTGCCATCGCCGCCGGTGCCGCAAAGATCGATGGTATTCGGCTGCGGCATGCGCACGCGCGCGGCTTTCTCGCGCATCGACGCCGCAAAGCCCGCGATTTCGGCCGGTGTCTCGCCTTTCATGCTCAGGGCTACCAGAAAACCTCCGATTTGCGCCGGTGTGGCCTGCCCGTTCATGATGCAGTTCATCGCCTCGTAGGCCTCCCGCCGGTCCAGGTTCTGCCCGGCCAGCACTTTGCCGATCATTGGCTGCAACATGACACTCTCCCTCTTGTTTGCAAATGACGGTTGATTCTGCGTTCGCGTAGCGGGCGTTTTCACATAATAATCCAGAAAATTGCGCAACAGGGTTCTGCCGGCTTCCGTGAGCACCGACTCCGGATGAAACTGCACGCCCACCACGGGCAACGATTGGTGCTCGAGGCCCATGATCAGCCCGGAATCCGTGCGCGAAGTCACGCGCAGGTGCTCGGGCAGGCTTGCTTCCTCCACGATCAGTGAGTGGTAACGCGTGGCCGGAAACGGATTGGGCAATCCGGCATACACGCCGTGCCCGTCGTGATGGATGGCGCTGATCTTGCCGTGCATGAGCTCCGGCGCCCGCACCACGCGCCCGCCGAACGCTTCGGCAATGGCCTGGTGGCCGAGACACACGCCCAGAATCGGGATGCGACCGGCAAATTCGGTGATCGCCGCAAGGGTGATGCCGGCGTTGCGCGGCACGCCCGGTCCGGGCGAAATAACGATGGCATCTGGCGCCATCTCGGCAATTGTTTGCAAAGAAATGGCATTGTTGCGGTTCACAACCACCTCGACGCCCAGCTCGCCAAAATACTGGGCCAGGTTGTAGGTGAAACTATCGAAATTGTCGATGATGAGAATCTTCATGGCACTCCCACTTAAATGCCTTCAAATCCGCTTTCCGCCAGCGCAATGGCATGACGGATGGCGTTGCTTTTGTGAATGGTCTCTGCATATTCGCGCTCCGGGATGGAATCGGCCACGATGCCGGCCCCGGCCTGAAACCGCGCTGTACCGTTGTGAATTTCCAGCGTGCGAATGGCAATGCACGTATCCAGATTGCCGGAGAAATCCAGGTAGCCGAGGGCGCCGGCATACAGACCACGCGCTTCCGGCTCCAGCTCTTCGATGATTTCCATGGCGCGCACCTTCGGGGCGCCGGTCACCGTGCCGGCCGGGAAACAAGCCCGAAACGCATCGATGGCATCCAGACCATGGCGCAGCCGCCCGCGCACCTCGGAGACGATGTGCATCACGTGGCTGTATTTTTCGATGATCATGTTTTCCGATACGCGCACCTCACCGAAGCGCGCCACGCGTCCGATGTCGTTTCGGCCGAGGTCCACCAGCATCACGTGTTCGGCGCGCTCTTTTTCGTCCGCCAGCAGCTCGGCAGCCAGCCGGTCATCTTCTTCGGCATTGCGGCCGCGAGGCCGGGTGCCGGCAATGGGCCGCACCACGACCTCGCCCTGCTCCACGCGCACCATCAACTCCGGACTGGAGCCGATGATGCTACGCTGGTTCTGCCGCAAAAAGTACATGTAAGGAGAAGGATTGATTAACCGCAAAGCTCGGTAAACATCGAAAGGATCGGCCGCAACCGGCCTGGTAAATTTCTGCGAAAGAACGACCTGAAAGATATCGCCGGCCCGGATATAGTCTTTGGCCTGGCGCACGGCTTCGCAAAAATCGTCGCGCTGGAAATTGGCTACCACGTTGGCATGCACACTCTCGATTTCAGTCCGCGGCTCGGCTTCAAAAGGTGTTTTTAGCGCGGTGCGGGTCTCCTCGAGACGTTCCAGCGCCTGGGTGTAGCTCGTTTTCAAATCCGCGCCATCCTCGAGAAACACATTGGTGATGATGATGATGCGATGCCGCAGATGATCAAACGCCAGGATGGTATCGTAAAAGCCGAATTCGGCCATGGGCGTATCTCCGGGCAGGGCGTGGCGGCCGGGCAGGGCTTCCAGCAACCGGACGGTGTCGTAGCCGAAATAGCCGACCATTCCGCCGGAAAACCGCGGCAATTCCGGATTGGGCACGAATTGGTATCGCCGCAGCCGGTTTTGCAAATAGGCAAAAATATCGGTTTCATGCGCATGCGTGGGACCGTCGGCCTGCTGCACTCGCACGCGCTGGCCGTCAAAGCGGATGACTTCCCGGGCATTGCGGCCGAGGAACGAAAATCGGGCCAGGGTCTCGCCGCCCTCCACCGATTCCAGCAAGAAGCCGTCACCCTGATGGCCGCACAGCCGCAGGAAGGCCGCCGCCGGGGTCAGCATATCGGCCAACAGCGAAGTGGCCACGGGAATTACATTGCCGTGCATGGCGAGTCGTTGAAATTCTGCAAAGGATGGTGGTTGCATGGCTATCCTCAATGTATTGCAAAAAAAAATCCCACCTCGCTTCATTGAGGTGGGATTTCTATGTCTAAATGCTAAATTACGAAATTGACGAAACTTTAAGTTAATCCAGACATAGCCTTCCCACCTCTGGCGTAATAATAATACCAGTACCAAAACCAAAAACCGAAGTTCACGAAATAGGTGGAAAGGCTGATTTTCATGGTTTGTTTGCTGACGGTTGAATATTTGTACAAAAAATTTTGCGCAATATAAACAAAACGTCGTGTCTTGTCAAGAAATTTTTTATAAAATTGATTCAAAAATTAGCGCGGTATTTCGGAATGCTATTAAACCACGAAGCGCACGAAGGTGAAATTTCCATAAAGTTAATTCTTTTTTAAACAAAATGTTGGCTATTTTTCTTTCTAAGCATTCAACCTATGGTGCTTTTTATCATTCCAGTTTTCATCGGCGACCCAATGAGAGCCGCTGAAATGCCGGATTCTCACACCCGGATGATTCCATGGGATTAGTGAAAGTCTGTGAAATCATTGGTAAAATAGTCTTTTCATCATTATTATTCTCACTTTACAAGCATCGTTAGCTGAAAGGATAACGCGTGTAGATAAAACTACTCATTCTGCCATGCACCTCAAAGGAATAATTTGAATAAGAAATCTGTCTTATTGAATAAACTCCACTCTACCAACTCCAAGCAGAACGGTGCCATGCACAGAATTGCTCTGCTGATTTGCTTATTATCCTTTCCCAGGCTGGCGAGGGCCGGGGCCTGGACGCAGAAGCAACACGGCTATTATCTGAAGATCTCCACCCATTATCTCTTTACCACAAAAGAATTTAACCACGAAGGAACCCGCCTGGATATTTTTCAGGAACGGCTTATCTATAAAAACACTTCGTTCCGGGATATCAATGTAACGCTATATGGCGAATACGGCCTGTCCGATCGCATGACGCTGATTGGCTCGCTGCCGGTGAAAGCACTCACCTCCCGGCGCACAGAGCTGATTTTCGGCGGCCAGGTGCAGCGGGATGTGGTGACTACCACCGTCGGACCGGCCGATTTGTATCTGGCCAGCAAGTTTGGCTTGTGGAAAAGACCGTTGGTGGTTTCGCTGCAAGCCGGCATCAAAGTGCCGCTGGGATACAATGCCAAACCGACCAACGACGGCCCGCCGCTGGGCACCGGCCACGTGGATATGGACCTGCAATGGCTTTTCGGTGTCAGCCTGTATCCGCTGCCCGGGTATGTGACAGGCGCCCTGGGTTACCGATACCGCAGCGGCCGGTTGCATGATGAATGGTTCTTCTCCATCGAAGCCGGCCTCAGCGCCGGGCGGTTTATGTTCAAGGTCAATCTGGACGGGTTGAAAAACACCGTGACCCCGCCCGATATCGTCGGCCAGCCGGTGACCACGCCGCTGCCCGGAGGCGGCGGCGCCCTGCCCAACATCATCATCGGCGATCAGGATATTTTCAAGATCAGTCCCTCGGTCATTTACCATTTTCGGCCGCGCTGGGCCATACAGGCTGAAGCGTTGCATATCTTTGCCGGGAAGGATACGATCAGTGGCACGATTTATTCGTTGGGCGTGATGGTGCTCAGGTAAGAGAGAGGGATCAAACCATCCCGGGCACCTTCGCGGTGTCCGGGATGGTTACAGGTCGGTCAATATTTCAAAAATTTGCTATCCGGATGCTCCGCCACCCAGCGGTTCCAGCGGGTAAAAGTCGATTGAAACTCCGGCAGCACGCGGTCTTTGAAGGTCCCGCTGATGCAGGTCAGGCCGTCCGTACCTTCCAGATGGTACCACAAACTCTCGGTTTCATAATCATACAGCACAAACGTATTCCGATAGGTCCATCCGCTGGCGCTGAGGGTCAACGCCTGCTCATCGATTTCCCGGCTGTACACGGCAGCCAATCCGATGAGCGGTCAGTAGGCCACGGCCACGTGCGTCTTGCCGAACGATTCATCGGCGATCTCGTGCCAGGTCATCACCGAAATGGGATAAGCCCGTGCCTCGTTGTTGATGACCGTTCCCAGCACAAGAAAGGTTTCTCTTGGGTCCGGATATCCGGCATCCCCGGGACTGAGCATCTCCGGCTTCAAAATCGGTCGGATAGCGAACGGCCCGAGGCCAAATTGAAAATTTTGGGCCACAAAGCCATATTTCTGCACCGCATGCGTCACGTCCCATTCTTTTCCAGTGCGATCGATGATCAAAATCTTTTCATCGCGTTGCACCACCCGGGCATCGCCACCGGGACCGTTCGCATCTTTGTTGCAAGCAAAGGCGGCCAGACTGCCCAACACGGCAACGGTTGCAGCGATCTTTTGGATCATAAATTCTTCCGGACAATAAGCCAACTTTTTGCTCTGCTCCATTAAACCCGTCACCGGGATTAAATATTCCGCAGGGTGACAGAGCTCATCTTCGCCTTGCAATGCACCGAATTTGGCCTTTTCACCAGACTATTCCATACCATGGGCTTGCAGACCATAATTTTTTTTAATAGAACCTATTCAAGGGTATGCAATTTTTTGTCGGCAAATGGGCAAAATTTTGCACAGATGAAACATATCATGAATAGCAGTATTTTTTAATAATTGTTTAATAATTACTTAGCTTAAATCAATTATCAAATTTTTCTATGGCATATCATTTGCAAACAATGCGGCGACCATCTATGCAGGTAGCGCGCAGCTTTGCGCGGCATCCTCGGTTTTTACTCCGTTTCATTCCAATCCTTTGCTGCGCCTGCTGGATGCGTGTGAGGAGGTACATGACCGGCAGGAGCAAATTCATTATCAAAACCGATGAAAAACTCGGGATATACGCAGGACGTCGTAGTCAACCGAGGTGATCATCGTAACGAGAGGGAGTGAGTTATGAGCAGGTTCTTCCGTATCTTACTCAGTCTTATCGTTGTTGGTGTACTCATCCCTTCCCTGGTTTTAGCCCAGACGGGCACGATTAAAGGCAAGGTGGTGGATGCGAACACCGGAGATCCGTTGCCCGGGGCAAACGTCCTCGTGCAAGGAATGGAGGTTGGTGCCGCGACCGATGTCGACGGCAATTATACCATCAGTGGTGTACCCATCGGAACGCGGACCGTGGTTGCCCGCTTCATCGGCTACAAGACTCAGGTCAAGACAGTCGATGTGGCTGCTGGCACTGTGGCCGAGCTGAATTTTGAACTGCAGGAAACCGTCCTGCAGCTCGATGAAATCGTGGTGACCGGTGCCGGTGTGGCTTCTGAAAAGAAACGCCTGGGCAATACCGTGGCCACGATCAACACGAAGGCACTGGAGACGGCCCCTGTATCCGATTTGTCCCAGATGCTGCAGGCTCGAGAACCAGGTGTGTCGGTTCTAACATCAGGAGGTTTGGTGGGTGAAGGCGCCCGAATCCGTATTCGCGGTACGTCCAGTCTTTCGCAATCCAATGAGCCGATCGTGTACATCGACGGTATCCGCGTGGACAATTCCGGTGGTTTTGCGGGTACGTTCTACACCGGTGGTGGCGGTAGCCCCTCGCGCCTGGATGACATCAACCCGGATGCCATCGAGCGCATCGAGATCCTGAAAGGGGCCGCGGCGGCCACGCTGTATGGTACGCAGGCATCGGCCGGTATCATTCAGATCTTCACCAAGAAAGGCACGTTCGGTAAACCGCGATTTACCCTGGAAATCGAACAATCCGCGCTAACTTATCCCGATCGCTACAAACCGAACACCGGATTTGCACGCAGTGAGGAGCAAGCTCAACGCATGAGCGAAGTTTACGGTGAAACGATCCGTCCGTACGAGCTCTATTCCAGAAACTTCGTGAAAGAATTGCTGGATGTTGGCTACAGCCAGACCTACTCTTTATCGGTTAGCGGAGGTGGCTCGGGCGTGACCTACTTCCTCAGCGGCCGATTCCAGCAAACAGATGGTCCTTACAATCCACAGCCGGAAGATTTTGCCACCGGTCCCGATTTCGAACCGAAAGAGCCGGGTGGTTCGAATGACTTCCTGCGCCGCGGTCAGTTCTCGGCGAGCGTAAACATCGTTCCGTCCAATAAATTGAACATCCGCGTGAGCACGGGCTACTCCAACGTGCATCAGGAGATTCCGGACAACAACAATAACATTTACGGCGTTGTTTCTTTGGCCATGTTCGGTAAACCCGAATGGGCCAATCGGAACAACAAACAAGGCACGGTGGCGTTCGCGACGGTTCGCGAAACGACCTACCAGGAAAACAAAGACAACACCGATCATGCTTATGTGAGCCTTTCGACCAACTACAAGCTCACCAATGAAATCAACATCGACGCGACGTTTGGTGTCGATTTTGTGAGCCAACGGAGCTCCTCGTACCGTCCGTTCGGCTGGAACGTGGACGGCAAGACCGGCGCCGAAACCGATGGCAGTCTGGTGATCGGTAAACGTGAGCACAAGGAATGGACGATCGACGTGAAAGCCAACTGGAACAAGAACTTCACTAAAGATATTTCTTCCTCGCTGGTGGTTGGTTTCCAGGGCTTTAATACCGTGGCATCCTTCTCTCAAGGCGCAGGCACCCGTTTTTCCGGTCCTGGCCTCGAGGTGTTAGGCGCAACGGAAGATCAAACCGCTATTTCTAGTTTTTCCGAAGTGATTAACGCCGGCTGGTTTTTGCAAGAACAAATTGGCTATAAAGACTACCTGTTTGTAACGGCAGGTATTCGATTTGATGCGAACAGCGCTTTTGGGTCTGAGTTCACGACCCAGTCCTATCCAAAACTTAGTTTGTCATTCGTACCGACTCAGGCTTTCCCGAATATGTCCACCGACTTTTTGTCCACGTTGCGTTTGCGCGCGGCCGTTGGGCAGTCGGGTCAACAGCCAGGAGCATTTGATCAGTACACCACCTTCCGTCCCTTTACGTCTTCGGCAGGTCCTGGTGTGGCCCCCGGAAACCTGGGTAACCCGAAGCTGAAACCGGAAGTTTCCACCGAATACGAGGCCGGATTTGAAGCAGGGATGTTCAACGAGAAGCTGGGATTGGAATTCACTTACTGGAATCGAACGGTGAGCGATGCCCTCGTGGCCCGGCAGTTCCCGCTTTCAGGTGGTTTCCGCTCCCTGCAGTTGGATAACATCGGCGAAATCAAGGCCTGGGGTCTGGATATCGCCGCACGCTTCAACGCGTATCGTTCCGAAAACCTCGATATCGAGATTTTCGCCAATGGCGCGTACCTGCAAGAAGAAGTGACCGATCTTGGCGGTGCCCCGCCGTTGAAGGCTGGCGGTTCCTATCCGCGCTATCGTAACTTCATCGAAGAAGGTTTGCCGCCGGGTGCCCATCTTGGCGCCAAATTGGACCGCAGCCTGCAATATCCGATCGATATTAATGGCGATGGCAAGGCGGATAGCGAACAGGATCTGTTGAACTACTTCAGCCAGCCGCGTGATCCGGGTAGCTTTGCACCGGTGATCGTGGACGAAGACGGTGACGGCGACCTGCTGGATCACTATCTCGGCAAGCCCACTCCGGACTGGTCGGGTTCCTTTGGTTTCAACATCAGCTTCATGAAACGTTTTCGGATTTCTTCGTTGTTCGAATACAAAGCGGGCAACTACTACGTGAACAACCTGACGGACGCTTTCCGGAAATCGCACCCGTTGATCGGACGCAACGTTCCGGAAGCTTCGAAAACCGAGCTCATTTTGCTCAACCCGAACAGCACGCCTGAAGAGCGTCTGGCAGCGGCCAAACGCTGGGTGGAAGAGTTCCGTGCCCTGGCGCCGTACAGCGGTCTGAATGCCATCGAAAAGGCCGACTTCGTGCGCTGGCGTGAGCTCAGCATTTCGTACGACGTGCCGCGTACCATCGCTGCTCGCTTTGGTCTGCGGAACGCCACCATCAGCCTGGCTGGCCGGAACATTGCCCTGTGGACCGGCTACTCCGGCATCGATCCTGAGCTGAACGCAATCGGTCGTGAAGGTAGCAGTGGTCCTTTGCCTGGCGTCAATATCAATGACAACTTCCTGGACGGCGTCGAGGCCTTTGGTTTTCCGATTCCGCGACAGTTCGTCTTCTCGCTGCGTGTCGGTTTCTAATCGTCTGAATGAGGTTGTGAGCTCGGGGCAGGGGCGCTTTAGCCCTTGCCTCCGAAAACGTGTATGTTGAAACCAAAACATGGAGAACAGGTCTATGTTAGCAAAAATCACCCAAAAGCTTGTAGGGAATGACAGGCGGAGTTCGCGTATCGTCTCGCTTTTCGCCTGCTGCCTCATCGCCCTCGGCTTGATCGGCTGCGAAGACCCGTTGAAGGTCGAAAACCCGAACAGCCTTCTGGAGACGGATCTGGATAATCCCATCGCTGCTGCCGGTATCGTGAACGGCGCGCTGGGAACCGCTGCCCAGGGCATTGGTTTCGTGCTGGCCCCTTACTCCACCGTAACCGATGAAGTCACCTGGATCGGCTCCCGGAATGCATGGAACGACCTCAACAAAGGCAAAGTCACGGACATTCAGAATGAGTTCGTGGACAATGCCATGAAGTTCATGCACGAAGGGCGCTGGATGGCCGATAAGGCCGTAGCTCAGATGGAAAAATTCGATGCCGATGGCGTGCTCGAAGATCGCTCGCTGTTGTCCAGGGCCTATCTCATCGCCGGTATGGTACGCATCTACATTGCGGACTGGTTCGATGATTGGGCCTTCTCCAATAAAACCGAACCGGCCCCGGCCGTCGGAAAGGACAACATGAGTGTGGTTTATGACGATGCCATCGAGCTTCTGACCAAGGCGGTCAATGTGGCTCGCGAAGTGGGCGACCAGGAACTGGAAGCCCGGGCGCTGGCCTGCCGCGCTCGCGCCAAACATGCCAAAGCCATCTGGCAACTGCTCAATCCCCCGGGCCAGGCCCCGGCCAATCCTTACGTGAATGCCGGTGCGGATGATGCGGCGGCTGCCCTCGGTCTGGTCGACAACAACTGGAAATGGCAGTTAATGTTCGGCGTGGGGCGTGAGTGGAATGATACCGCCTGGCAGATCAACGGCCGCAAAGAGCTGGCCTTCGTTGCCGATATCGCCGATGATCCCATCGATGGCGTTGATGATCCTCGCATCGTGGCCGCCATTACCGAATTCACCGATATCGATACTTGGGGCGGAACAAACTACTCCCCCATCACCGTGGTATCGGCCCGGGAAATGCATCTGATCATCGCTGAAGCCAAACTGGCCAGCGGCGATGAAACGGCCGCAAAGACGCACATCAACATGGTACGTGCGATGGATGGCCTGACCGCGTTGGACAATCAGATTCCGGTCGGTGACATGCTGGCCCATGAACGCCGGGCTAACCTGTTCATTCAGGGCCGCCGTCTCAACGATATGTACCGCTTCGGCATCAAGGATCCGGAATGGGACGTGAATTCCCCGGCCTATACGGTTCCGGGATCGTTCCTGCCGATTACGATCAGCGAGCGTCGTGCCAATCCGCTGATCCCGATCAGCGACTGATCCAAATCTGACGAATATTCAAGGTGGTCCGGTATCGGGCCACCTTTTTTTGTTGCCCGTATGCCATTAATTGATCATCTCGGGAATCCTTTTTTCGCAGGTAACGTTTAACCCGTATGGACGAGAAATTTTCCTTATCGCTGTCTGCAAAATTTATTGTATTCTGTCTGGAAAATTCCTAAATTGCCAGCGAACCAACGGGTGTCTTTTGCTGAAGGCCGTTTCATGAAATTAAAAGCTGTTCTTATTTCTCAAAACTGCCCGTTGCCGACCGATGGAATGAGAAAAATCCATCCATCATCAAAAAGCGGGGTAGATTTATGAGACAAGCATCCGCCACTTTTCCGATAGCGGTTCGGCAACGAGCTGTCTTTCAGAGAGCCATCGCGTTTCTGGTGCTTATGTCAGCCGCTTTAATGGGCTGTAGTTCGAGCAAGCTGTTCCAGCGCCATAAGACGGTGACCATTTACAACCTGGCCGATAAAACCGATCGGCGCGACGTGCTGAATGCCAGCGCCATAGTGCTGCGCGGCTACAACTTCACCATTCAATACGCCAATGCCGCGGCATATCAATCGGCGCTGAAAACGCACTGGCGGATCATCGAAGAAACGGCTCCCACGGCGGATGGCGATGAAGTCATCGAGCTGCGGGATCGCGCGCTGATTCATTTCACCGCCAAGGGCTATCAGGGGCGGCAACTGTCGCTGGTATCCAGCAAGATCGAGTTCGAAATTCAGATGCGGTCGTCCGAAAACGACAAATGGATTACCATTTCGCCTGATCCGCGCTTTAAAGATCAGTACAGCCATATCGTCGATCAGATTCAAAATCGGCTGTATCGCCTGGGATATCGATTCAATTGAGCGCGAACCGGCCGGACACCGACCGGTTCAGGGTACAGAGAATGGAGGGATTGAAAATGCGAGGGAGGAAAATCATGCGATATCCGACTCCGATGCGTGTGATGTCCGTTCTGTTGATTGTTGCCCTGATCGGGGTGCAGACCGTTTCGGCCATGGCCGAGGCTAAAGATGTCAAGCGCAAAGCCCGGGTTGCCTTCATCGGCGTGTATTTTGAGAAAACCCCCGAACGCACCCAACAGCGGTTCTCCCGCCGGATTCTTTCGATGCTCGAGAACGTTCCCGCATTCGATGTCATCAACCCGGACGAGGTGCGTCAGCAGGTATCGTCCGACCTGATCGATAAAGCACTGGCCGGCCCGTCTAAAGAGCTATTGTTTCAAATCGCCGGGCGTCTGGATGTGGATTACCTTTACGGCGGCAATCTGGCCAATCAAAGCCGGGACGAGAGCCGGGTTTTGCTGGTCGGCGAACTATTCCGCGTGGATCGCAAGGACCGGCTCTACAACCGGTTCGAAATCGCTCGCTACACCAGCGAGTTGACCGACACCATGAAGAAATTCCACAAACAGTTTGTGAAAACGGTATCGGTGCAATATCAGGCCCAGAAAACCGTCTGGCCCTGGCTGGTGCTGGCGGGAGTGGCTGTTGCCGGTCTCATCGCCATGAGCCTGACCAGTTCCAGGTCCAATGCCGAGGGCACTGGCCCGGGGCCGATTACTGACAGACCTTAACCTTCCGCAGCAACCCGGGCCGTTCGGCCTGCCGCCATTGGATTTTGCCGAAAAAATCCGGTAACAAAATGAATCCACATTTCGGCCAGTCGATGTTGTAGAGGAGGGCGAATCATTCTTTTGTACACGCAATCAAGGCGGCAAGTTGTATGCGGTATTGTATAGGACAATGGCAAAAGCCTGGCCTGATTCTATTGCTCCTTGCGTTTTTTATTGTTGCCGGTCTGGCGCATGCTTCGGGCAAATCGAAGTCCAAGCCCCGTTATCTCTCCCTGACGTATGAAGAGATTCTTAGCGATACCCTCTCCATCTCACTGGAACAGTACTACCTCGACCGGATGTACGCCGCGTCAGATTCAGTTTTTCATGCCGAATTTGAGGCCGAATTTCTGCTAATCCTCACACAGCGGCAGAAAAAAGAATACCTGTCGCTACCGACCCTTCAGGACAAAAAGGACTTTATCGCTCGGTACTGGCGCGCCTATAATCCCAATCCGCTGCTGGAGCAAAACGACCGCTTGCTGGATCACATTCGTCGCGTGGCCTATGCGCGCAAAAATTTCGCCTCCTACCATCCCCCCTACATCGATGATCGCGGCAAATATTACATCAAATATGGCGAGCCTTCGGTGCGCTATGTGGACCCGGGCGGCATTCGTCGAATTGCGCTATTCAGTCCCGGATTGTATGAGCAGATCGAGCGCTACTACACCATGGGCACGGCACCGCCGCAACTGTACAGCGTACCTGCCAACGAAACCTGGGGTTACGAAAACGTGGCCCGCAATTTTGTGGTGCACTTTGTCTGGAAGGGGCAGGAATTCAAGGAAATCAAAAGTCTGGCCGAGATCGTGCGATCGGGGAAGCGATCCAACATTGCCTGGCAATGGAGTGATCTGTTAAAGCGCCGGGCCAGCGTATCGCCCATTCTGGGGGAAGCCGCCGCACAGGTGGAATCTTTTGAAGTGGAACTGCTGCACATGGCCTTCAGCGGCGGCGATGGCTTCAGCGGCGAACGCGTAAGCACCGGCACGGCGCACGAAAAAATGATCATTCGCCTGCAAGACAGCGAAGAAGAGCTGCTCAAATATCGCAAACTGGTGCCGCCGGCCTCCTATGATCCCATCCGTGCCGTGAACCGGTTGAAATTTACCGAGTCCATTTCGCAATTCCGCGGTACCGGCGGCAAAACCCGGGTCGCCATCCGGATGCTGGCGCCGCTGCGCAAAAA
This sequence comes from Candidatus Zhuqueibacterota bacterium, assembly GCA_030950365.1. GTDB lineage: Bacteria > Zhuqueibacterota > Zhuqueibacteria > Zhuqueibacterales > Geothermadaptataceae > Hydrothermovivens. The sequence goes on from JAUZRQ010000043.1 coordinate 43,037, forward strand.
CCTAGTGCCCGTGAACGACACCCGGCTGGACACGCTGCGGCTTGAGTTCGCCGCGATGCTGCGTAACCGGTTTTTTTCGGTACTCGACAGCACCTTTGAATGGCAGCGATTTCCCATTTATGTGGCCAAAAATTTCGGCCTGCCGTTCGCCGTGGGCCAGCTCGTACTGGAGGCGCGGCCGCAGAGAGGGGAGCTCACCCTGCACCTGCGCGATTATGCAACCGGCCAGCTCGGTTTCAAAAAGCAAATCATCCGTCTGCGTGACTTCAATTCGCCTTTTTTGAATATGAGCGACATTCAATTTTACACGCCGCTACCGTCCGACAGCCTCAAGAATGTGCTGCCGGTGATAGTCATCAACCAGATTGATCTGGTGCCCTATCCGTCAGTCCGCATCCGCCGCTCTCAGCCGCTGTACTGCTATTTTGAAATTTACAATCTGCAATCGTCCGGCATCACCGGCAGCTACGAAATCGCCTATACCGTGTCTTCAGAGAAAAAATCGCAAACGATTTTTCAAAAAATCTCACGCATGATTTCTGGCAGCAAGGATGTATCTATCAGCCTCAAGCACGCACAGCCGATCTATCAGGACACCGCGCGAGAGCTGATTGCTCTGGATTTGAGTCAGCTCAGCCGTGGCCAGTATACGCTGGAAATCACCGTTTCCGACCCCGCTGATGCCGACCTTTCCGTGAGCCAATCGCGGCAAATCATTATTGATCATTGATCCCTCCCATTGCATCATTCCGTCCATTTTTCGTAGAATTTTTGAAAACCTTTTGCTACATACTGCGTATAGATGAAGCGGCTTTGGGTTCCTTTCAACGCTCTTGTATTCAGCGAGCGAAGTTTTTGGCAAGTAAAACCCGGCCGTACCGGCCAATGCGACTCTGCTGGAATCCCGACAGGATCGTCGGTAAAGATTAAAACACATCGCTTTTGTAGAAGAACCATAAGCCCTCCGAAACGGTCACATAAGCGAGCGTGACGGGCAACTGCTGTTTCGTAGATCAGAAAATTCTGTGGTTTTCTCAATCGATCATAATTAATCCAAATCACAAGGAGACTGGTATGCGTTTACGTCCATTCACTCTCACAGCCCTGTTTCTGATTTTTGCACTGCCTTTTATCCTATCCGCACAAACCGTTGATGAGCTCATTCAAAAAAATATCGAAGCCACCGGCGGTTATGAGAAATGGAAATCATTGAAGACCATGAAAATCACCGGCACCATTCAGATGCAGGGGATGGAAATGCCGTTTGTTCGGTATTCCAAGCGGCCCAACAAACTGCGCATCGAGGCGACCATGCAGGGACAAACCATCGTGCAGGCCTACGATGGCCAAACCGCCTGGTGGATATTCCCGTTCATGGGCTCTACCGAGCCGCAGAAAATGCCCAAAGAGCAGGCCGAAGACATCATCGAACAGGCCGAATTCGACGGGCCACTGATCGATTACAAAAAGAAAGGCCATAAAGTCGAACTGGTGGGCAAAGAAGATGTGGAAGGTACCGATGCCTACAAGCTGAAAATCACTCTGAAAAGCGGACAGGTCATTTACACGTATCTGGACAGCGAATATTTTCTGGAAATCAAACAGACGGCAAAACGCAGCCGCCAGGGAAACGAACTGGAAGTTTTCAGCATTTACGGGGATTACAAAGAAGTCGATGGCCTGCTGCTCCCCCACTCCATTATCATCCAGGCCGGTCCGCAGACCACCAATCTGGTGATCGAAAAGGTCGAATTCAACATCGATCTGGATGATGATTTCTTCATCATGCCTGCCAGCGAAGGCAAATAGTTATTGCATTACCACCATCATACCACTGATTCCATCCGGCCGTCAGGGTGCGCCCGGCGGCGCGCCTGACGGCTTTTTTGTGCACGTCAATTTGGGGAGGCATTAATGCGAAAACAAGTCTTCTTTCCAGTATTCATGGCGCTGTTCGGCTTTGGTGCGGCGCTGGCCGGTTCTGCAGACGATCAGCCCAAAATCACTTCGGCGACGTTCGGTGCCATCCAGGCGCGGCACATCGGACCGGCGATAACCGGTGGACGCATCATGGACATCGAGGCCGTGGCCCGGTCGCCACGCATCATCTGGGTAGCCACGGCCAGCGGCGGCGTGTGGAAATCCACCAATGGCGGCGTCACCTTCAAACCGGTATTCGACAAGCACACGCAGTCCATTGGCGCGCTGGCCATCGATCAGCAGCATCCGGATACCGTCTGGGTGGGCACCGGCGAAGGTTGTGTGCGCAACAGCGTTTCGGTGGGCGACGGCATTTATAAAACCACCGACGGCGGCGATACCTGGACACACCTCGGTCTGGAAAACACCGAGCGCATCAGCGATATTCTCATTCATCCCGAAAACTCCAACATCGTTTATGTGGCCGCGCTGGGTCATTTGTGGGATGCCAACGAAGAGCGCGGCGTATTCAAAACCACCGATGGCGGCAAAACCTGGGAGAAAATTCTCTATGTGGATGAGAATACCGGCTGCGCCGATCTGGCCATGGATCCGCAGGAGCCGAACATTTTGTATGCCGCCTTGTGGGAGTTTCGCCGCTGGCCGTACTTTTTTAAATCCGGCGGCCCGGGGAGCGGCCTGTATAAAAGCACCGATGGCGGCAAGACCTGGAAAAAATTGACCAACGGCCTGCCCAAAGGCGACCTCGGCCGCATTGCCATCGCCGTGGCGCCATCCCGACCCAACCGCGTGTACGCGGTGGTCGAAGCCGAAAAAACCGCGCTTTACCGCTCCGATGACCTCGGCGAAAGCTGGCAAAAGGTCAACTCCTCGTTCAACGTCATTGCCCGCCCGTTCTATTTCGGTCATTTATTTGTCGATCCGGAAGACTACAACCGCGTGTACAAGCCCGGCCTCAGTCTGGGCATCAGCAGCGACGGCGGGCAGTCGTTTACCTCGCCGTTTTCCGGTGGTTTCGGCGGCGGCGTGCATTCGGATCACCACGCCATGTGGATCAATCCCGGTAATCCGTTTCATTTGTTGCTCGGCACCGATGGCGGCGTGTACGAATCCCTTGACCGCGGCAATACCTGGCGCTTCCTGCGCAACCTGCCGGTGTCGCAGTTTTATCATGTCAGCTATGACATGGCCGATCCGTACCACGTGTATGGCGGTTTGCAGGACAACGGCTCCTGGATGGGCCCGTCCCGCAGTCCCAATGGCATCGAAAACCGGGACTGGCAGAACATCGGTGGCGGCGATGGCTTCTACGTATTCGCGGACCCGGCAGATCCGAACGTGATTTATGCCGAAGCCCAGGGCGGCAACCTGTACCGCTTCGACCGGCGCACCGGCGAACGCAAGGAAATCAAGCCCATGCCCGGCGAAGGCGAGCCGGAATACCGGTTCAACTGGGATACGCCCATCGCGCTGAGCCCGAACCGGCCGGAAGTGCTTTACACCGGCAGCCAGTTTTTGTTCCGCTCGCGCGATCAGGGCGAAAGCTGGGAAAAAATTTCACCCGACCTCACCACCAACGACCCGCAAAAACAACGGCAAAAGACCTCCGGCGGGCTGACGCCGGACAACACCACGGCGGAAAACCACTGCACCATTGTCACCATTGCCGAGTCGCCGCTGGACAGCAACGTGATCTGGGTGGGCACGGATGATGGTAATCTGCAGCTCACCCGGAACGGCGGCCGGACGTGGAGTAATGTGGTGAAACATGTGCCCGGACTGCCGCCCCACACCTGGGTGAGCAGCGTGGAACCCGGACATCATCAGCCCGGGACGGCCTATGTGACGTTCGATGGCCACCGCACCGGCGACATGAAAACGTATGTGTACAAAACCACCGATTTCGGCCAGACCTGGCAATCGCTGGCCACGGAGGCCATCCAGGGCTACGCGCACGTGATCCGCGAAGATATGGAAAATGAGAATCTGCTGTTTTTAGGTACCGAGTTTGGGTTGTATGTGAGCCTCGATGGCGGCCGCCAGTGGGCCCGGTTCACTGGCAACGTGCCGCCAGTATCGGTGCGCGACCTCGCCATTCATCCGCGCGAGGCCGACGTGATTCTGGCCACGCACGGCCGCGGCATCCTGATCATCGACGACATCACGCCGCTGCGCCATTTGACCGCGGATATTCTCACCGCCGATGCGGCGCTGCTGCCCTCGCGACCGACCATCCGCCGCACTCCGGTGGCGTTTCAAAACTTCCCCGGCGACGCCGAGTTTGTCGGCCGCAATCCCAGCGACGTGGCGTCCATCACCTATTACATGAAAAAGCGGCATTTGTTCGGCGATTTGCGCATCGAGGTTTACGATCCGCAGGGCCGGTTGCTCAAGAAAATTCCGGGCACCAAGCGGCGTGGGCTGAACCGAGTGCAGTGGAATATGCGCCTGAAGCCGCCCCGCGTGCCGCCGGCGCCGACCCTGGCGTTTCGGGCGATGTTTGGTCCCATGGTGCCGGAAGGCCGCTACACCATCAAATTGATCAAAGGCAAGAAGACCTACGCGAGTTATGTTGACGTGCTGCCAGATCCGAACTCGCCGCATTCGGCCGAAGACCGCAAGCGGCAGCAGGAGACGGTTATGACGCTATACCGCATGCAGGAGGACCTGGCCTATATCGCCGAGGCCATCACGGATTTGCGCAAACAGGCCGAATCGCGGGCGGCGAAGCTGAAATCACGCGACCGGCTGGCGCACGAGCTGCGCCGTTTTGCCGAGCGTCTCACCAACCTGCATCAAATTCTGGTTTCAGATGCCAGAAGCATTTTCGCCGGCGATCCAAAACTGCGCGAAAAAGTGGTGGATCTATACGGCGCCGTGAGCAGCTACGGCGGCCGGCCCAGTGAATCGCAACTGAAGCGCATGCGGTTTTTGCAAAGCGAGATTCACAAAGCCGAATCCCGATTCAAAACGCTGGTGGATAAACGGCTTCCGGCACTAAACAAGAAATTGCGCAAGAAAAAGCTGCCGGAGTTGCGGCTGATGAGCCGGGAATCGTTTGAACAAAATCAGGGCGGCATGGGTCAATAGGTGTAAGGCTGTCGCATGAAGTTGCCCAATTCTCCGAAGGAAAGATTGACGCTCGCAGAGCTCTCCGGGCACGCAGAAGGTATTTTGCTGGATTGTTACTGTTTTTTTTACTGGAACACGGATAATACGGATGACGCGGATGCACACGGAGAGGCATTTTCTCAAAGTCTGCTGTCCTGACACGCAAAATTCTTTGTGAACTTTGTGGTGATTATTCTTAAACTGCTTCAACAGCCATGCTCCGTGTTTCATCCGCGTCCATTCGTGGCAAAAACCACTGACCTCGGAAATCAATTTGAACTGAACAGAATGCACGCAAAACCGTTATGGCCGATCGATCCGATGCAAACTCCGTCCGCGTGGCCGCGGTGCAGGCCGGCGCTTATTTGATGGATAATCCGCGCACGCTCGATAAAGCCCTGCAGCGCATCGACGAAGCGGTGGGCCAGGGAGCAAAGCTCATCGTGTTTCCGGAGGCGTATCTGCCGGGCTATCCCCGCGGTCTCTCCTTCGGCGCCGTGGTGGGCCACCGCTCGCCAGAAGGACGAAACCTGTTTGCCCGCTATCAGGCCGCGGCGCTCAGCCTGGACAGCCCGGAAATCGACAAACTGCGAAAGGCGGCCAAACGCCATTCGGTGTATCTTGCCGTGGGCATTGTGGAGAAGGCGGCCAGCCATCCGCGGGGTACCCTGTACTGCACCTTGCTAATCATCGACCCCGCGGGCGAAATTCTCCACCGGCATCGCAAGTTGAAACCGACCGCCAGCGAACGGCTGATCTGGGGCGAGGGCGACGGCCGCTCGCTTGACACGCACGCCACCCCGTTCGGCCGCATCGGCGGGCTCATTTGCTGGGAAAACTACATGCCGCTGGCGCGGATGGCCCTGTACCGCAGCGGCATCGAGATCTACCTTGCCCCCACCGCCGACAGCCGCGATTCCTGGCAGGCTAGCATGCGCCACATCGCCTGCGAAGGCCGCTGTTTTGTCATCACCTGCAATCAGTTTGTGACCCGCGAGCACTATCCAGCCGATTTGCAAGTGCATCCCGAGGTGCAGCAACGCGGCGAGGTGCTGTGCCGCGGCGGTAGCGCCATTCTCGATCCGTACGGCCGCTATCTGGCCGGGCCGCTTTACGATGAAGAAGGCATCCTGTACGCCGACCTCAATCTCAGCCTGATCGCCGAAAGCCGGTTTGATTTTGATGTGGCCGGCCACTATGCGCGCCACGACGTTTTCAGGTTTCAGGTGAAAGGCCAGGATTTTGAATGAATTATGAGGCCTTCTCCTGCAAAAAATCTCTCCCCCCTCGGGCTAACGGAAGCCGCCCTTGCTTTGCGTACGCCTCCCCTCGTGTGTGATTGCCTCGCCTGCCTCATATTCTTTGCGCCCTATTAAAAGTTTTGCAAAATTAACGTGATTATTCTTGCATTTTATAATTAAAAGTTTTTATTATTACAAATTCATTTCTTCCCACCACACTCAATTAGGATTATTGTCATCAAATCCAGAAATTGCAGAGACATGACCGAGTTCAATATCGGCGAACGGTTACGGCGGCTGCGACAGCAGAAGAATCTATCCTTGCGAGAGTTATCTCGACGCTCTGGCGTTTCGGCCACACAGATTTCTGAAATCGAGCGCAATTTAACGGCTCCCACGGTACCCACGCTGATGAAAATCATCGCAGCGCTGGGGGCTAACACCAGTATTTTCTTTCAGGATGAAAAGCCGGCCCGCATTTCCTTGGTGCGCCGGTGCGAACGCACGCAAATCATCGATCGCAAAAATAATGTATTTGTCGAATCGCTGACCACCGGCATCACAGGCTCCGCTTTGAAAGCCATTATTGCGCATCCGCAGCCTGGCGTGGTCAACATTCCGGGCGGCTACAAGCACGAGGGCGAGGAGCTCATTTATGTCATTAAGGGTGCCATCGAGGTGACGATTGAGGGCGAAAGATTTGTTCTGAACGAAGGCGATTGCATCCATTTCCACGGCGATCTCCGCCACACCATTCAAAACATCTCCGGTGGTGAGGTAGAAGTGCTTTCTGTCGTGACCCCGCCGAATTATTAAGCCTGCATCTCCTTCCCCATGAACGAAAATGCAGGGTCAGCGCCAATCTGCGCCAACGTCATTCTACACCCCATTCATTCGTCATTCTGTATTAAACATCTTTCCCTGCTGATAGTCTGAATATTGACAAACGCCGAATGGCCAATCGAATTCATCCCTCATTGTCTTTATCCAATTCAGCGAAATGCATCCTTGAATTGGTCTGAATTCCATGGCATCTGCGACGCCCTTCAATCAAATTCATGTGGCATTGAATCGAGTAAACCGGGAGGCAGGAAAATGAAACGTTTTGGGACTTTTGCGCTTTGTGTGCTTTTCATCGGCCTGCTCGCTGCGCTGATGGTCCAGCAGGCTCAGGCGGCACCAGCCAAAAAGGCCGTGGCCCAATTCGATACGAGCCTGTACCGCGCGCTGAAATGGCGCAACATCGGACCCTACCGCGGGGGCAGAGTGACGGCAGTGGCCGGCGTACCGGGCCAGCCATTGGTGGGATACATGGGCGCGACCGGTGGTGGCGTGTGGAAAACCGAAGACGGCGGATTGACCTGGAAGAATATCTCGGACGGTTTTTTCAAAACCGGTTCCGTGGGAGCCATCGCCGTGGCGCCGTCCGATCCCAACGTGATCTACGTCGGCATGGGCGAGCGCTGCGTGCGCGGCAATTTCTCCCACGGCGATGGCGTGTATAAATCCGAAAATGGCGGCAAGACATGGAAACACATCGGCCTGAGCGACAGCCGCCAGATCGGCAAAATCCTGGTGCATCCGAAGGATCCGAATCTGGTTTATGTGGCCGTGCTCGGGCACGTTTTCGGACCGAACGAGGAGCGCGGGGTGTACCGCTCCAAAGATGGCGGGAAAACCTGGGAAAAAGTTCTTTTCGTGGACAACAAAACCGGCGCCGTGGATTTGAGCATGGATCCGAGCAACCCGCGCGTAATCTTCGCGGCCTTCTGGCAGGTGAGCCGCACGCCGTGGGGATTGTACAGCGGCGGTCCCGGCAGCGGGCTCTACAAAACCATCGATGGTGGCGACACCTGGAAGAAAATCACCAAAGGCATGCCGGAAGGACCGCTGGGCAAAATCGGCGTATCGGTTTCTCCGGCCGATCCCAACATCGTGTATGCCATCATCGAGGCGAAAGAAGGCGGCGTGTTCCGCTCGGATGATGGCGGCGAAACCTGGCGACGCGTGAACAAAGACCGCAGCCTGCGACAACGTGCCTGGTACTACACCCACATCTACGCCGATCCGAAAAATCCCGAAACCGTTTACGTGCTCAATGTGCAGTTCCATAAATCCATGGACGGCGGCAAAACTTACAAGACCATACGCACGCCGCACGGCGACAACCACGACCTGTGGATCGATCCGGACGATCCCAACCACATGATCGAAGGCAACGATGGCGGCGCCAATGTGAGCTTCAACGGCGGTAAAACCTGGACCGATCAGGACAACCAGCCCACCGGGCAGTTTTACCGCGTGATCACCGATAACCAGTTCCCCTACCGGGTGTACGGCGCTCAGCAGGACAATTCCACCGTTTCGATCGCCAGCCGCTCCACTGGTTTCGGCATCGGCTGGAAGGATTGGTATTCGGTGGGCGGATGCGAGAGCGGCTATATCGCCCCGCGACCGGATGATCCCAACATCGTGTTCGCCGGCTGCTATGGCGGCACCATGACCCGCTACGATCACCGTACCAAACAGACGATCAATATTTCCGTATGGCCGGACAATCCCATGGGCTGGGGGGCAGCGGATCTAAAGTATCGTTTCCAATGGAATTTTCCTATTCTGATATCACCGCACGATCCCAATGTGCTGTATGCGGCGGCCAACGTACTGTTCAAATCCACCGACGAGGGCATGAGCTGGACTCCTATCAGCCCGGATTTGACCACCAACGACAAGAGCAAGCAGGGGCCGTCCGGCGGACCGATTACGCATGACAATACCAGCGTGGAGTACTACTGCACGATTTTCGCGGTGGTGGAATCGCCGCACGAAAAAGGCGTGATCTGGGTCGGCACCGACGACGGACTGGTGCACATCACTAGAGACGCCGGCAAGACCTGGACGGAAATCACGCCGAAAAATATGCCGAAATGGAGCCTGATCAACTCCATCGAAGTCTCACCGCACGATCCGGCAACGGCCTACCTCGCGGTGACGCGTTACAAAATGGATGATTTCAAGCCCTACATTTACAAAACCGACAATTACGGCAAATCATGGAAGCTGCTTACCAATGGCAAAAACGGCATCCCAGCGGACGACTTCGTGCGCGTGGTGCGGGAGGACCCCAAGCGCAAAGGGCTGCTGTACGCCGGCACCGAAACCAGCGTGTATGTGTCGTTTGATGATGGCAAGCGCTGGCAATCGCTACAGCTCAATCTGCCGCACGTGCCGATTACCGATATGCAAGTCAAAGACGATGATCTGGTCATCGCTACCCAGGGCCGCGCGTTCTGGATTCTCGATGACCTGACGCCGCTGCACCAGCTTAGCGACGAGGTCGCGAAGGCGGACGTGTATCTCTTCAAACCGCGCAAAACCGTGCGCATGCGCGGCTTCGGCGGCTTCCGTATTCCCACCAACGTCGGGCAGAATCCGCCCAACGGCGTGATGGTGCACTACTATTTGAAGGAGAAACCCAAAGGAGAAATCAAGCTGCAATTTCTGGATGCCGACGGCAACGTCATCCGCACCTTCAAGAGCAAGAATAAGAAGAAAGACGGCCAGCCCGAAGATTTCTTCGCGCGCTTTTTCGGCGGCGGCCGAGAACCGGGCGTGCCCAAAGAGAAGGGCATGAACCGCTTCGTGTGGGATATGCGCTATCCGGGCGCCAGCCGGGTGAAGGGCGCGGTGCTGTGGGCCGGCGAGCTGCGCGGACCGCGTGCGGTGCCGGGCAAGTACAAAGTGCGCCTGATCGTGGGCGACAGGTCCATGGAGCAGGAATTCGAGATTCTGAAGAATCCGAACCTCAAGGACGTGACGCAGGAAGACCTGCAGGCGCAGTTCGACCTGCTCATGAAAATCCGTGATCGCATCACCGATGCGCACGATGCGGTGAACCAGATTCGCGATATCAAGAAGCAGGTGAACGATCTGGCTAAACGCGTGAAAGGCACGGATAACGGCAAGGTTGTGGCCGCTGCGGCCAAAGAGCTGGTGAACAAGCTGTCGGCCATCGAGGGGGAGATACTGCAGGTGAAATCGAAGAGCCGGCAGGATCCGCTCAATTTCCCGATCAAGCTCAACAACAAGTTGGCGTCGCTGGTGCGGGTGGTGGCCAGCGCCGATGCGCGGCCGACAAAGCAGTCGTACGACGTCTTCAACGAGCTCTCTGCCCAGCTCGACCAGCAGCTCTCTGCGCTGGATAAAGTGATCAAAGAGGACGTGCCGAAATTCAACGACCTCGTCCGGCAGCAGAATATCCCGGCGGTGATTTTGAAGCCGAACAAGAAGAAGACCACATCGGATTGATGGGAGTGACAAACGCCAGGCGCCTTCGAAGCGCCTGGTGTTTTTTAATTCCTCTTATTGACATTGATTAGCAATTCTTTTAAATTGTAATTTACAATGCAAATTAAAAAATCTGCCATCCAACAAAATGAAACGACCATGAAAGAAATCCAATACAATGACTTAGTTGAAAATCCTTTAAAAATACTCGAATTGATTCGAAGCGGCGAAAAAATTCTAATTAAAAAAAATAAAAGCCAAAATCTGGCTGTAATCCTGCCTTTTAATGTTTACCAGGAACCTGATATTAATCGCTCATCAACAAAACGCCCTCTGGGGATATTAAAGGACAAAGCAAGCTATAAAATCAATAAAGATTTCAAAATCACAGACGGGGAATTTCTGGCTTCATGAAATATCTCTTAGATACACATGTCCTACTATGGGCACTTTTTGATGAACGCAAAATTCCTTCCAAAACCGCTTCTGTAATCGAAAATCCGCAAAATGAAATTGTTGTTAGCGTGATTACCTATTGGGAGCTTTCTCTTAAATATGCACTGGGAAAATTGGAACTTAAAGGGATTCTACCCGAAGAACTCCAACAAACTGCAGAACATATTGGCTTTGAAACCTTACCATTAAGTCCCGCAGATGCGATAAGCTTTTATAGATTGCCACGTATCAAACACAAGGACCCTTTTGACCGTTTGATTATTTGGCAGGCTATCTGCCAGAATTTGACTTTAATCTCAAAAGACAGTTTTGCAAAACGTTATAAAAAATTTGGTCTTAAACTACTTTGGGAATAATTACAAGATATAGATCACACACAAACGCCAGGAACCTTAAGGGCGCCTGGCATTTTTTTAGACAGCATTTTCAATAAAAAAATATCTTTTTCCCCTAAAAACCCCCTGCGTGCCCGGCGCCTCTGCGAGTCCATTTTCGTTCTTTATAGCGAATCCACTGCCTTTCTATCCTGCAAACTCTATCAACAAGTACCGGCCCCCTCACTTTTCCAGCACGACGGCCGCCGAATTGGCCGGGATGGTGATACTGCCGGTAAATGCCACCGGGGAGGGCGCTTCCGGGGTCACCACCACCAGCTTACTGCTTCCACGGGGCAAGCGAACGGCTACTTCAATATCTGCCTCATAACTGTAATTCACCACCACAACCGCTCTTTTTTGATTTTGCGGATGGACAAAAACAGAATAATGCGCATAACGCGTTCCTTTGTGCCGCACTTCCGCGCCCAGGGTACCCTGAAACGTGCCCTGCCACAAATAGTCGCTGAATTTGCGCCGCAGCGTATCCACTTTCTTGCCATAATCGATCGTCAGCGGAAATTCGTCCAGCCGGCCTTTGAAATTGCGCGGCTCATAACTGATGATGTACCGGTTCATCAGCGCAAGATTGATCATGTTGCGATCGTTGTAGCCCGACACGGCAATCATCATTTCCTGCTGCGGTGCCACATACCTGTGCAGCGCCACATGATTCAAATCCACGCGAAAATAGGACAGATGATACTGCTGGAATTGCAAATCGTAATTGCCCTCGCCGGCAAACAAATAGTCCGGCTTTTGCTGCGCTGCGATGCTGTGAAACTCTCCGGCCAGCAGCGCATCCCCGCCGTAGATGTACGCCGGAACCGCATGGCCGTGTGAGGCATCAAAACAGTACCGCGCGCCGCCGTGATGCTGATTTTCATCGTATAGCATACCATCCGCCCCCAGGAGGATCGATTTAACGAATTCCTGGCCGGCGATCCGCCGCCACTCCGCCGAGAGCGGGCACAGCGGCGAGAACCGATGCGTGTTGATATCCGCCAGTTGCGTCGCGGTCTGGTAAGCATAGCCACCATAATAGTGCGGCTCCCCATACGGGTCTTTCGTGGCATATCGGATCAGTACATTCTGGTACCATGCCGTGGCGCGGTCGGCCCAGGTGTATTTGTTGAAAAGAATCACCTTGACGCCCATATTCTGGATCTCCCGGATCGCCTCGGCCAGGTCATCGCGCGTGCCAAGACGGGGATCGGTATCATGCGACGGATTATCGCTGTCCTGCCCGCCCAGGGTCCAGCCGGTCACCTGAATGGCCTGAACCCCGTGCCGGGCGCAATCCCGACCAATGCCGATCAGGTCCCGGTAGCGGTACCGGATGTCGCCCTCCGGATTGTTGAGATGAATCTGCTGCCAGGCATGCACCTGCCGCAGCCAGGCCGGCTTCGGCGGCGCATGGAACCAGGTGTTGCGCCATTGTTTGTAAATATCCGCGCCGCGGTGCCAGCTTCCCTGATACAGCTGCAACACCACCGGAGAGAGCCGGCCTTTTTGCCGCGGCCCCACAAACGGAAAATGCACCACCGAAAACTCGAGCTGCACCGGCTGGCCCTGCAGCGTATCTACACGCGGATTCACGCCGGTATCCCAGAACTCATAGCCGATATATCCCGGCTTCAGCCGCGCCATGAACTGCACCAGCTGACTGGCGGTCGTATCATGATAGCCGACATACAGGCCCCGATCGCCGGCATCGAGCAGGGAAAACGGGGTATCCGGCGTTTGCAACATCTGCGTGGGATAATCCACAGCGAAATAGCCTGGTTGATTGTCGAATTTGGGAAAAAGCCGCAATTCCCTCATCCCGCCGTATTCCATGCCAAGCTGGCGAAAAAGACCATCTGGATGCGGACGCGTGAAATCGGCCAGAATGGGCCAGCAAACGGTTTCCACCGCGTAAGAACTGCGGTTGTCGATCTCCGCGCTAAACACCAATCCGTCCCTGGTCAGTTCGACGATCCCCATAAAATCGATTTCCAACTTGCCGCCGTTCCGGCTGCGGAGCCGTTTCCAGGTAAACTGGATTCGTTTTCGCTTCGAGTCCACTGAAATGGCCGGACCGGGCTGATCCTTCCCGTAAACCGGATTGAACCGCTGCTTCGGCAGCGGCACATCCATCCGGAAGGCACGGCCGAGCTCGGGGCGTTTTTGAATCACCCAGCCATCGCGTTTGCTGATGAGCTGTTCCAGCGCGCCAGTCTCCTTGTTGAATACGACCTTCATTCGGGCATTTTCCAGGACGAGATCCCCGGCGGGGACGGATAAAGGCAGGACCAGCAGAAGGGGCATCATCATCCAGCGCATGGGCTACTCCTGAATTAGGCTTGTTTCGAAGTTCGGCATAAATTACAGGGCTTCGCGCCGGAATCCAATGGGAAACGTACGATTGGCGCGGCCACTTTTTTGTATTTTTCCTATTAAACTCAACAGGTCAGCATATATAAGCTCTACAAAATCCAGTAAATCCTGTTTACCCTGACAAGCTATTTTTCGACGGGATAAACGGGACCAATCGGATGATTTTATTGACAAAAGTCAAAACATGCCTCTGAAAAGGGTTTGCTTATCAGCGCAAAATTCGCTTGCCTTCCGTTAAAATCCTTCTAACTTTCCCCCATATTCAGCAGGCGAATAACCACAACATAATGATATGTCGGATAAGTCAATGGCAAACAGCAAAAAAGTATGGCAGGGGCGTTTTGAACAGGGGCCGGCGGCTATCATGGAAGCATTTAGCCGGTCGGTGGATACGGACCAATTCATGTGGCGCGAGGATATTGCCGTCAACCGGGCATGGGCCACGGCGCTCAAGGAGGCTGGCATCTACTCGGCGGACGAGCTGAAACGAGTGCTTGCGGCCCTGGACACCATCGAGGCGGAGTTTGAGCAAGATCGGTTTCAATTCCTGCCAGCCGATGAAGACATTCACGTGGCCATTGAGCGGCGGCTGACCGAACTGGCCGGTGACGCCGGCGCGAAAATCCACACCGGGCGCAGCCGCAATGATCAGGTGGTGACGGATTTCCGGCTGTATTTGCGCCGCAAAGGCGCGCGCTGGTTGCAAGCGCTGATCGATCTTCAGGCACAGCTTGTGGCCCTCGCCGAGCAGCACCGCCACGTGGTGTTGCCCGGCTACACCCACCTGCAGCAGGCGCAACCGCTGGCGCTGGCGCACGTGCTGCTGGCCTATTTCTGGGGTATCCACCCCACTCTCGAGCGACTGCGGGATTTTTACCCGCGTCTCAACCGATTGCCGCTGGGCAGCGGCGCGCTTGCCGGCGCAGGCTTCCCCATCGACCGCCAGCGACTGGCGGAACAGCTCGGCTTTGATGATGTGACGCCCAATAGTATCGAAGCCACGGCCAACCGCGACTTTGCGGCCGAGTTCTTGTTCATCGTGGCCGGATTTTACACCTTTCTCAGCCGCGTTTGCGCCGAATGGCAACTGTGGAGCAGTCAGGAATTCCGTTTCATCGACTTTTCCGATGCCTTTGCCACGGGCAGCAGCATGATGCCGCAAAAGAAAAACCCGGATGCCATGGAACTCATCCGGGGCAAGGCCGCCGTGGCCATTGCCGCGCTGCAGCAGATGTTGATTCTGCAAAAGGGCCTGCCCCTCAGCTATCAACGCGATTTGCAGGAAGACAAGCCTCTGACTTTTCGCATTATTCAGGAGCTCAGGCCAGCGACCGAGCTGTTCCGCGAGGCGGTAGCCACGGCGCGGTTTCATCCCGAGGCCATGGCCGCCCGCATTGACGATGTGCTGTATGCCACCGACCTGGCCGATTTTCTGGTCAGTCGGGGCGTGCCCTTTCGCGAGGCGCATGCCATTGTGGGCCAGCTCGTGCGCGAGTCTGAACGGCGGGGTGTTCCGCTATCCCGATTGCCGCTGACCGTTTACCGCCAGCATTCGCCGCATTTCGATGCGTCGGTGTTTGAAATGTTCGAGCCGCAGGCGAGCCTGGCGCGCCGCAACGTGGAAGGCGGCACCGGCCCGCAAGCCGTGGAGCAACAGCTCGAAAAAGCACGCAACGTTTTGCAGGAATACCGGTCTTATCGCTGGATTGCCAAGGGCTCGCAAGGCAGAAGAGGTTTTCGAGCAAGAAAAAAATGATCAGTTCTCGCTGAGGCGCAGAGCTCGCTGAGGGTATTCCTATTAAACAAGGTAATTGTTCAGCCGTATCAACAATTTCGATATTTAAATTGTCATTCCAGTTTTTTTCGCCATTCCGCGAAAGAGGAGTGGCAAAAAATACCGGAATTTTCTTCCCTGACCAATAAAGGATATGGGATGCCGACATTTCAGCGTCTCCCTTGCGGTCACTGCTGAAAGCCGGAATGGCAAATAACGGCACATGCTGAATAGTTACTTAACTTGCTTAATTCATAAATTTCTCACGCAAAGACGCCAAGTCGCAAAGAAATAATGCCTCATGATTGCGCTTGATAAAAAACTTCGTCTTTAAACCTCAATGGTAGATAAACCTTTTATGCATTAGATTGATCAACACTTTGCGTTCTTTGCGCCTTTGCGAGATGAATTATCCATGTTAAAAAGCTCGATATCTGGCGTTATAACAGGATCACATCCGCGTTTGATCTGTGTCCATCCGTGGCTGGTACACGGATGAAGCCGCAACCATGAATAATAAATTTGAAGGCCCATTTTCCACTCAAAATACAGGGATTTTTATGAAAGTGTTTTTGCTCCGGCGTTTGTGGACGGTGCTTTTTCTTGCTGCAACCGCTCTTACCCTCTCTCAAGCTGCCGCGCAATCAGGGCGGTTTGCCGTCATTAAAGGCCGGGTGACGGACAAAGAAACCCGCAAACCGTTATCCGATGTTAACGTGTTCCTTTCCGGCACATCCCTCGGTGATGCCACGGATTCGTTGGGATATTACGCCATTGAGCATGTGCCGCCGGGCGTGTATGAACTGGTGGTGTCGCGCATCGGCTATGAAACGGTGGTGTGGAATTTGAAGGTTTTCGCCGGTGAAAGCCCCACCCTCAATTTCAAATTGGATGTCAAAGTGCTTGAAATGCCCGAAGTGGAAGTATCGGCGGCCAAGATCAAGCGTTGGAAAAAGCGGCTTAAAAAATTCACCGAGCTGTTTTTGGGCACGTCGGAAAATGCACGCCGGTGCACCATTTTGAATGCGCACGTGATGGATTTTGAAGAAACCCGACGCGGGCGTACTTTTAAGGCTGTGGCCCGTGCGCCCATTGAAATTGACAATCAGGCGCTGGGATACAAAGTCATTTTTTTCCTCGAGGAGTTCGTGGCGGAGGGCGAGAACGTGCGCTTCTGGGGGAAAACCCAGTTTCAGGAATTACCGGCAAAACATGAAACCCAGGCCAGGCGATGGCACGATAACCGGCTGCGGGCGTATCAGGGGTCGTTTCGTCATTTCGTTGTCTCCGCATTGCGCAACCGGTTACAGGACGACGGTTTTCTGGTATTCAGCATGCCGGCGTGGGGACTGAGCCGCCGCCAAACGCCCAAACGGCAGATCATCAAGCCCACCTTCCTGCAGCCGGGCAGCCACGATTTTGAGGTGCAACTGGCCTTTGAGGGAATTCTGGAAATCGTGTACACCCGCGAAGAAGAGGAGCCGGATTATGTCTGGTACCGCATCAAACGCCGGGCGCCGCTGGGACGCTGGAAACCCGGTGATTACATCGACGAGCAGCGGCCGAAAGACCAGGTGTCGTGGATCCGGCTCAATATTCCGCTCGCGCTGATGGACACCACCGGCTATGTGTACGAGCCGTATGCCATCACCACCTACGGCTACTGGGGCTGGGAGCGCGTGGCCGACATGCTGCCGCGCGATTATGTGCCGGCTCCGTTTGATGCGCAGGCCTGGCGCCCCCGTAATGCCAACCAGCCATGAAGATTACAGGCCCAGCACCTTCTTCGGCATGTGCATCGCTACCAGCACGTGCGGTACATCCACCACCTCGGCGATGTGCAGATCGCCGGCCAGCGAGCACAGCACGTAGGCTTCCGTGCGACTCAGCCCGTGTTCCTCGACCAAGTAATCGATCATGTAGCGGGTGGCCTTTTTGGTGGCTTCGTCGATGGTGGTGGCGAAGGCCGTGACGGCGTAGTAGTCATCGGTTTCATACTGCGGCTCGGGCAATTTCCGCCGGTTTTTCAACACTTCCACCTGATAAACGATGCGCATGGGCGCTTCCACGGCCGTACCGCACACCTCGCCCAGTCCCTGCGCGGCGTGCGTATCGCCGATCGAAAACAGCGCGCCTTCCACGAACACCGGAAAAAATACCGTGACCCCTTCGGTGAGGAACGGATTGTCCATGTTGCCGCCGTTGGCGCGCGGCGGGATGGTGGACAGCAGCGAATCGGTATCCGGCGCCACGCCCATCACCCCGGCAAACGGCCTGAGCGGAATCTGAATTTTATCATTGAATTTCGCTACGCGGGCATCTTTGCCCAGGGTAAAGGTTTTGAGGTAGGCGTCTTTGAACTCATCGGCCAGAAAACCAAATCCCGGCACCACGGCGCTCCATCCCCAATCCCCCACTTCAATTTTCAGCAGCTTCACCGCTAGCACATCTCCCGGCTCGGCGCCTTCCACATAAACCGGCCCGGTGAGCGGATGAATGGGACTGAAATCCAGATTTTTGACATCCTCCACGGTGGAATTCGGCGTCAACTGGCCATCGGTGGCTTCTTTGGTATATGCCTCAATCACCGCGCCGGAGGGCACCCGCGCCACCGGCGGGATGATCCGGCTGAATTTATTGTGCGTCTGATCTGCGGTGATGGTGAAATCGGGTTCCGGCACTGTCACGGTCTTTTCGCCTGTCTGGCATGCGATCAAAGCGGCTACAACCATACCGCCAATGACGATTGCCTGGTACCGTTTCAAGAAAGCAACCATGGCATCTCCCTCCATTTCTGATTCAAAATATCCGCCTGCCCTGTGACCGGCAGTCAATCTGCTTGATGCTGCAAATTAGCAGACAGGCATCCCTCAGGCAACGAAATTCGAACGAGACAAAGAGGCAGTGACCGAACGGTGGCAATGACAGGCAAAACGTAACTATTCAGCCATTTTTTTCGATTGATGATATCTTGCATGTCATCGCGTGAAGCAGCCGCGAGGCGGGCGCGTTTGTCCCACTGCTGGCGGATGGCGCTCTCTTTGCGGATAGGCTAATGAGATTGCTTCATCACTCCGCCCCTCGCAATGATCTGTGGGTAAACTTCTTCAAATGTCCGCTCTGGTCGCTATTTTATTAGAACCCACTGAAATCGACGCAACAGAGAGGACAGCCCCATGGCGCGAAACGTGATAATTCCTTCGGATCCGGCGCTGCCCCAGCTCGAGATGATTCGGGAACGCCCCCTCTTCATCGCACGATTGCAAAAGGCCATTGCAGCCTCTCAGGGCGGTGGTCTGACCGTAAACGACATTTTCATCACCGAATGCCAGCACCGCAAAGGCGTTACTTGCCGGCTGCTCATGGAGGTCGAATTCCAGACCGCGGAGGGTTACCGGGAATGGCAAACCTACATCGTGCGAGCGGGCCGCCCGGACGACAACAATTTAGATCAGCAGTATCAAACGACCCAACAAAATGATCTTGCGACGCCGCGTTTTGGCCCGCCGGTGCTTTTTTGGCGCGAGTGGAACTTGCTCCTCTGGGCCTATCCCAACGATCCCAATCTACCCGGCTTGAGGCTACTGGAAGATGCCGAAG
Organism: Candidatus Zhuqueibacterota bacterium; assembly: GCA_030950365.1. GTDB lineage: Bacteria > Zhuqueibacterota > Zhuqueibacteria > Zhuqueibacterales > Geothermadaptataceae > Hydrothermovivens. The sequence continues at coordinate 62,200 of JAUZRQ010000043.1, forward strand.
CGCTGTCGGCTTACATCAAAATGCATCCCGAGCGCATTGGGCTTGAGAGCCCATCCGTTTTGCCTCTCTCGCTCAAACGGCAAAAACTAAAAGTCGTGCCTGGCAAACGCGGTGGCTTTTTGGTTCAGTTGCATTACCGGCATCCGGCCGGAGACGAAAAATCGCATACGGTATATGCCAAACTGTTTCGCAAAGGGTATGGCCGTGAGGCCTATGAACTGCTTCAAACCATCTGGCAGCATCCGCTCAGGCAATCCGGCGATTTGCAAATTCCCCGACCGTATGCTTTCGATGATGAGCGATCAATCATGTGGCAGGAGGCCATTCAGGGCGTCCCCCTTTCCAAAAACATCGAGTACCTGCAGGGCGCCGAGACGCTGGCCGCGGAAATTGGTGGCAAACTGGCCACGCTGCACGCCATCCGTGTCTGGTTGCCCGAGCAAATGACCCTGGACTATCAGCTCAATGAGATTCAGCAGGCGGCAGACCGAATTTCACGAAAATTCCCCGACTATGCCGACCGCGCCAGGCAGCTCGCCACGCGTTTGCAAAAGACAGCGCAGCGGTTTTCGGGGCGTTTGCGCACGCTGGTGCACGGTTCGTTCAAATTTAGCCATATTCTGATCACGCCTACCGGCATCCAGCTTATCGACTTTGACGCGGCCAACCTCGGAGATCCCGGTTACGACGTTGGCCGCTTTATGGCGCACATCCTCAAAATGCAGGCTTCGGGCAAATTGCCGTCCGAACTGGCGCAAGCTATAAACCAGCAATTTTGTCAGGGCTATAATGAACGCGCACAAACGCCCTTGCCGCAGGATTACATCAACTGGTTCTGCGCCAGCCACCTGCTGGCCAGCCAGGCATTTAAATCGGTAAAAAAGAATAAGCCCGCCCTGCTGGATGCGCTTTTCGACTTAGCGAATGCGTATTGCCTGGATTGAGAGCCCTTAGGCATGATAGTAGCTCCACACGCGCAGCCAATTGTGATGCAGAGGCGCATTGGCGCGAACGGTTTTGGCCTCGCCGGGCAGCAAATCGAAAAAGTTGTCATCAAAAAACACACCGGCCACCGGATAATGCAAATAGACGCCCCGCGCATAGCGATCGGTCTGCACGCGCACGCTCGTTTCATCCACGCGGGACAGGCTCAGTCGCGGCTTGTTCATGGACATGTGCTTGGGCCGCGTTAAGGTGTAGATACGGGTTGCCGTGCGACCGTCATCGGTTTGCAGGCGGAGGTGCAACAGCGAATCCTGCCGGATATGGCCAAAATCCGGAATATCAATCTCTCCAAGATCAATCGTCGGACCGCGGTCCTTGAAAGCAAACTCTTGTTCGAATCGTGTCTCACTGGCAAGCGACAGCACCCGCACCTGCACCGTTCCCTGCAACATTTCGGCCGAATCGGACAGGACCAGTAGCCGGCCACGGCGCTCCACGTCCGGATCGAATTGGATGCTGTGTTGCTGGCGGAAAACCACGATCAGCGGCTGGAAGGCTCTTGTGAGAGCATAGTACGCCGCCTTGGGCTTGATGAAGTAATCCACGGCGCTCCAGGAGATCGCCGGCCAGCAATCGTTTAGCTGCCAGATCACCGTGCCGGAGAAATCGAATGCATGGCAGCGCCAATGTTCCACGGCATAGCGCAGGTAATCGCCATGCACGAGATTGGAAAGATAGACCAAATATTCAAAATCATCGCGAAGGCGGTACAGCGCCCCGATGAATTTGAGCAGCCGCTCGTTTTTCGCCGGACTCTCGTAATGATTACGGGAATCAAATAACAGCGACTGCACATGCTGGTCTGCCGGATCGCCGATACTCATGGCGGTGTACGGTTCGGGAAAGGATTGCAGCCCGGTTTCAGTGATGAAACTGGGGGCATCGGCATCGTATTCGGTGAAGTCGCCGCATCGCCAGTGCAATTCCCAGTAGTGGCAATTGCCATGATAGAAATCATTGGCCGGCCATTTTGCATCCGGACTGAAAGGCGAATTCGGAACATAAATCCGGCCGGGGTCCAGCGCGTTCAATAGCCCGGGCAGGAGGGCATCATAAATCTGGCCGCCGTAATAGGGACTCTCCGGCTTGCGGAACTTGCCCCACCAGCCATTTTCCCATCCCCACAGGGTTTCATTGCCACCGCACCATAGCGCCAGGCAGGCGTGATTGCGCAGCCTGCGAATGTTGTACTCTAATTCGTCCTTCGCCTGTTGCATGAATCCGGCGTCGGTGTCGGGATACATGGCACAGGCGAACATGGCATCCTGCCAGACGAGGATGCCGAGCTCGTCGCAAAGGTCATAAAACCGATCGTTTTCGTAAAAACCGCCGCCCCATACGCGCAGCAAATTGACGTGGCCATCACGGGCCAGCTCCAGAAGCTGGCGGTAGCGTTTATCATCCACACGCGGAAGCGAGTTGTCCGCCGGAATCCAATTGTAACCGCGCGCCAACAGCTCGCGCCCGTTGATTTTGAACAGAAACCGATCGCCGCGGCCATCCTGCCGGGGCGATTGATCCAGCTCGATGGTACGAAAGCCGATGCGATGCTTGCGCCTTTGCAATTCCTGGCCGCTTTCATCCAATAGCTGCAGTTGCAGGTCGTATAGATGCGGTTCGCCCATACCATTGGGCCACCACAGCTTGACCTGCGGAATCGTGAATGAAATCGTGGCCCGGTGATGCTGCACCGCTGCTTCATACCGTTCGCCACCGATCCGCAGCTCAATCCGGCCGCCATCGTCGCCATTCGTGAAGATTTCGACCTCTCCCTTTGCATCGTTGCCCTGAATGCGATAGCTGACACGCGTATCGGCAATCTCGGCAAAATCAAATGCTTTGAGATACACCGGACGAAAAATACCGCTGACTGGCAGCTCCGGCCCCCAGTCCCAAAAAAACGAATACGCCGGCTTGCGCAAAAACATAAAATCCAGATCGAGGTGGCCGGGGAATTTCATGCCAAACGCCTGCTGTCGTTTTTGGGCTTCCTTAAGGGGTGAACGGAAAATCAGCACCAATTCGTTGTCGTCCTGCACCAATTGAGACTGGACATCGAACTGGTAGCCCAGGAATGCATTCTCCGTCGTCGCAAGGGGGTGGCCATTGAGGAAAATCTCGCAGACGGTATCCAGGCCGTCGAAACAAAGCCAGCAATGGCGAAAAGCCAGCATGTTATCGGCACGAAAATGCACCCGGTAGATGAAATCCCGGTCTTTGTAGGCACGAAAGGCGGCTTCATAATCGGCCGCCGTGGCATCGGGCATCAGGCCATGATGCTGCAAATCGGTTAAATTGGTGCCCGGTACTTCAGCCGCATGAAACGCCAATGAGCTGAAGTCGTCGGGCGTTTGCACCTGTCCATATTCCGCGAAGGCAAACTCCCAGCCGGAATGCAAATCCACTCGCTTAAAAGGCTGCATGATGGTCCTCACATTTTTTCGCAACGGCCTTCTCCTGCTGGCATCGTGAGGCAGACACCCTCTATGTTTGCGGCCCATTCATGTATCTGGCTCAGGCCGCAAATCGATTGATAGATAGCAAAATTACTGGCCCGAGTCAAGCACAATTCGGCGTCCGCGTCGAGCATCGGATGACCACAACCGAACGGCTTCCGGCAATACTCCGTTGCCCATTGCGATGAACTCTGGTCAAACAAAAAGGCCAGGCATCATGGAGTTGCAGGCCAGTATCCCGATTATAGAAGGCAAACCGGGAGCTGAGTATATCACGGTGTTTCCTGTCAAACCCGACGGTTTGCTGAAACCGATATGCACCTTCCAGTTATGTGGCACGCAGAATAGTTGCTTTATAGATGATCATTAGGAATGGTAATTATTCACCATGTATAGTTTTTGGGCATTCCGGCTTTCCCTTCAATCTTACCAGAAGGAAATATGCAAATCAATGCATAGAAGCATGCAAATTTCTGCCTTTTAGTATTTTTTTTGAAACTATAAAATAAAGAACTTTTAATAGCCTACTATGTTATTAATGATTAACTTAGTTATGCTTAAAAAAAATACAAGCCACCGATGGCATGGCGTTTGTAAGAAATATCGAACATTACAGTCTAAATCTTATATTCATTCTTAATTTAAGGAGGCTTTTTATGAATTTGAATTTCTTAAGGCTATTTAAGAAGTTAAATTCAGCGGGACGAGCGCTATGCATTGCGCTGGTCTTTTTTATTGTCTCACCAATGGCTGCCTATGCTCAACAGATCAAAGGCACTGTAACCGATGCAGCCACAGGTGAGCCTCTTGCCGGAGCCAATGTTCTCATCAAAGGGACGACCATTGGTGCCGCTACCAACGCAGAAGGACGCTTCATGATTCGATACACTCCAACCGGAAACTATACACTCGTCGTCTCCTTCATTGGCTATAAAAAATTTGAAAAAGAATTTTCTCCGTCCGATGACGTCAGCAACCTACAAATTAAGCTGCGCGAAGATGTATTCCAGATGGAATCCATTGTGGTGACCGGTATCGCGAATACGCGTTCCAAAAGCCGCTCTGAAGTTTCGGTGGCACGTGTTTCGGCCAAAGATCTCACCGAAATGAACAACTACACCAGTTTGGACCAGCTTATCACATCCAAGATGGCTGGAGTTCAACTCCGGAGTTCATCAGGGAATGTAGGTTCTGGCTTTCGTTTTTTTGTTCGCTCTGGAGGTGGTTTAAACGGCAATGGCCAGCCAGTCATTTACATAGATGGGGTTCGAGTGGACAACTCCCAATTGCGCCCCTTTTTCACTGGTGGTCAGGGATTAAGCACGTTAGCTGATTTGAATCCTGAAGAAATTGAAAGCATTGAAGTACTCAAAGGGCCTGCTGCTGCTGCTTCATACGGCACGGATGGTTCCAATGGGGTGGTCCTGATCAGAACCAAACGTGGCGATTACAAACCGGGGGCTCGTGGCGGGCTTTCCGTAAATTATAAGTTTACCTCTGGCGTCAATCAACAATCGTATCAATACAAAAAAGAAGATTTTGTAAGTGCAGATGATGCCAATGCTGTGTTCCATGATGGTGACATTAGTCAGCACGATTTCAACATCTCGGGTGGCAATCAATTCTTAAAATATTTTGCTTCGTATCAAAACCGTTCTGAAGAGGGCATCGTGTTGAACAACCGCCAGGTGCGGGATAACCTACGTGCCAACATCGATGTTTTCCCTTCCGATAAGTTCAATTTCACGATTACCGCCGGTTTTACTAATGCCCAATCCGAAGTGCCGCAGAATGACAACAATACCCGCGGTTGGTTGGGCAACACCTTGCTGTTTGCCCGCTCGTACCGGTTCACGGACAGCCTTTCCATTGCCAATCTGAAAAACGATTCGCAATCGCGGCGGTTCGTGGGATCGTTCCAGGCATCATGGATGCCGATCCAGGACCTCGAAGCCAAGTTCAGCATCGGTATCGACAATTCCGATCTGCGCTGGGACGAGACCCTGCGCGCCGATCTGTTCTACAACGGCGTCACCAACGGCCGCCGGCAAATCTGGACGCGCAACAACAATCAAATCACCGTGGACTTGAACGTTCGCTATAACTACACCATTGCCGGCCGCATTCATGCGACCTCCATTCTCGGTACTCAGCTTTTCAATCGCAAAAATGTGTCTGCCTTTGCCGCTGCCCAGAATTTCAGCACCCCGCTGATCATGGAAATCGGCGCAGGTGCGGACTTCCTCAGCAAAGGCGAGGCCAAATCGCACATCCGCCAGGCCGGTGTATTCACCACCAATCAGTTTTCGATGGATGACAAATACTTCGTCACCCTCGGCCTGCGTAACGACTTTGCCAGCTCCATTGGTGAAGATGCTCCGGACATTTTCTATCCGCAAGCCAGCTTTGCCGTCCGTCTCGACCAATTTAACTGGTTTCCGCAAACATTTAATCTGTTTAAAATGCGAGCAGCGTATGGTGAAACTGGAATTCTGCCGGCTTTAATTGATGCCGTGCCCTTGTTATGGACAGCCGAAACCGGTGCATATGGCGCAGGGGCCGTGCTGAGCGCCATCGGTAATTCCAAAATCAAGCCCGAGCGCGTGAAGGAGTTCGAAATCGGTCTGGATGCTGAGTTGAACAATTATGCCTTCGAACTGACCTATTACATCCAGAACGCACGCGAATCCATCATCGATTTCCGTAACCCGCCTTCTACCGGCAAGATCGCCTCGGCCGTGCCGTTCAACATCGGCGAGATCAAAGGCTCCGGTTTTGAAGCGCTGGTGCAGGGAACACCGATCCGTACCCGCCTGTTCCAGCTCGATTTTACGCTGAACAGCTCCTGGCAGACCAACGAAGTCATCGATTTGGGCGGGGCCCAGCCTATTTTCGATCCATTCGATGTAAATGTAACCAAAGAAGGCTTGCGTAATCATGAATTCTACCAGCGCGATGTCATCGGCGCTAAGTTCAATGACGATGGCACTTATGCTGGTCCAGAGCTAACCGAAGAACGCGTTGCGCTCGGCAATCCGATCCCCAGTCATACGGGATCCTTTTCTTTAAATATGCGCTTTTTCCGCAACTTCAATGTGTATGTACTCACAGATTGGGCAACTGGCTTTTATCTGTATAATAACACCAAACGCTTTGCCGTCCGCTTCGGCAACCATCCGGAATACAATCGCCTGCGCTATCAGCTCGGCCTGACGAGCAATCCGCCAGCGGGTGAAGACAATCTACAGCAGCTTACTCCGGGAACCGAAGAATACAAGCAAGCTGCTGTACGCTTTGCCAATCTGGATGGTAATATTAAAAGCAATTTTATCGAACCAGCAGACTTTTTAAAACTACGTGAAATCAGCATCAACTATAATCTCCGTGATCTGCTGCGCCGCTGGAATGCTACCAATATGGTCAAATCCCTGGTAATTGGTATCAGCGGCCGGAACCTGTTCACCACCACCAAATATTCAGGTGCCGATCCGGAAATCAACTGGGCAGGGGCTCGCAGTCTGTCGCGCGGACAGGATTTCCTCACCTTGATGCATCCGCGCACATACACGTTCTTCCTGCAAATTGGTATCTAAGTAACTACCAGGATTAACGCCTGAATAAGCCTTCATGATGAAATGCAAACCAAGAAAACGGAGTAGTCATATGCGAAAGTATTCGGCTTTATTACTTTTTATGTTCGTGCTGGGCATCTGGGGATGCGAGAATTACGTGCAAAACGTCGATCCCCTGATCAACCAGGTCGAAGATGACCGATTGAACGATCCCAGTCAGGTGGATTTTCTGATCAAAGGTGTCTTGCAACGCCTTTCCACCACGGCCAGCAATATGGGCATGCTTGCGGGAGGCCTGTCTGATGAGTTGGTTTTTGATCAAGACTTGCCACGCGCTACATTCCCATCTTACCGTGAAATCAACGAAGGCCAGATTCCGCTGGACAACAACAGCGTCGATGGTCTATCCTTCAACCTGAACGAAGCCCGATTTTTTGCGGATGATCTCATCCGCCGGGTCAATGAGATCGAAGGTATCGATCCCGATACGCGTAACCTGGCGTTGTACACCGCCAATCTGGTCGGTGGCCTTACCCGGCAGTATCTGGCTTCGTACTGGGCCCTGAATCCGGAAGAGCCGGGCGGCGTGATCGATGCCGGCCCGTTTATTCCGGCCGATGATATGTACCAGCTCGCGCTGGAAAAATATCAGGAGGCGCTGAAATATGCAGCCAGCGATTATGATGCCAAAGTGATCCACACGCTCATGGCACGCATCTTTTTGATTCAGGGCGATTATGCCAGCACGGCCACGCATGCGGCCATGGGATTGCAAATGGGCGACGAGCCGTTCTTGGCCAAATACAGCGTGGAAACGCCGAACGCCTACTTTTTCGGCGGCCACGAAAAAGGCCGGATTCAGTGGATCGTGGATTTCCGCTTCAACGATTACATCCAGGCCGATCCGAAAGAGGCCAATCGAATCAAGATTGCATCGACGACCGGCACTAGCGGTAAGACCTATTACTACCAGAACATGTTCGATGAACGCGAGTCTCCATTCCCCATCACAAGCTGGCAGGAAAACACCCTGATGCTGGCGGAAGTCGATGTGCGCAATGGAGATACGGCCTCCGCGCTGACGCGAATCAATGCCCTGCGCGCCTCCTACGGATTGGATCCGCTGGCCTCGGTGGATCTGGATGTGATTTACGTCGAACGCGACAAAACCCTGTTCCTCACGGGCATGCGTCTGATCGATCAGAACCGCTTTGGCCGCTGGCACTTGCCGCCCGGCACCTGGCACTACTTGCCGATTACCGAACGGGAACGGAACGCGAACGACAACTTGAAAAACTAATCTTTACCCTCCATTCGACATTTTTAACCAATCTATTGCCCACAAATGCTTTGCCAGCTTATAGCTGGCAAAGCATTTGTGTTTTTTATTTCTGCAAAATTGTGTATATTCTAGCATCATCTTCGACAATATGGGTGTAACCGCCTCCTCTCTCATGAATTAATTCAACGACATTCTAGACCTTTCACAAAACTGAATAATATTACAATCGCTTTTTCAGCTACAATAACCTTTAACCAACAAGGACAAAACCATGAAGCGAAGGGTTTGGGCAATATTATTAACCGCACTGGCTATGGGATGCGCAGGCCAGGTGCCAGAGATACCGGTAAAGGCCGATTATAATACCATTACATTTGAAGAAATTCAGGCCGCCCTGGAAAAACGTCCACTCCAAAATGCCTTTGAGCTCATCGAGTATCTGCGACCCAAATATTTCATGCCTCGTATGCAGACCACCGTCAATCAGGGCGTGATGCAGCGCGAACCGATTGTATATCTAAACAATGTGCGGTTTGGAAAAATCTCTGAGCTGTACAATATCAACATTTTACAGATTCATGAAATTGTCTATCTGAAATCCAACGAGGCCACGCAACGGTTCGGTATCGGACACGAAGGCGGCGCTATCATCATCAGTACCCGCTAACACCTCCAGACGCCCGATTGCTGTCCTTCTCTCCTCCCATACTGGGTTCTTCGATGCAGGGCTACCGTTCGTTATACCACTGCCTGGATTTCATGTGTTAGGAAGTGCCTGTAATTTTCCTTGCCGCAGGCATGGGAATATTTGTATATTCTCACTCCTTTTCCGATCATCAAAATAAGATAGCTATGGTTTTACAGATACAAGGAGAATCCCATGCACACAGTGACGCTCATCCCGGGTGATGGTATCGGCCCTTCGATCATGGATGCGGCGGTGCGCGTGATCGAAGCCTCGGGCGCCCGGATTCGATGGGAACGCCAGATTGCCGGCATGGTCGCCATGGAGACTCTCGGCACGCCGCTGCCGGAAGAGACGCTGGCATCCATCCGCCAGAACCGCGTGGCCTTCAAAGGGCCGCTCACCACGCCGGTGGCCGGCGGCTATCGCAGTGTGAACGTGCAGTTGCGACAGATGTTCAAGCTCTACGCCAATGTCCGTCCGGCCATCACGTTCGAAGGCACGAAAACGCCCTTCAAAAACGTCGATATGGTTATTATTCGCGAGAATACCGAAGGCCTTTATTCGGGTATCGAGCACGAGATTCGCGCAGACGATGAAATCCTGGCTGCGGAAACCATCGCGCTGATCACCCGCGCTGGCTCGGAACGGATCATCCGCTTTGCATTTGAATATGCCCGCAAGCATGGCCGAAAACGCGTAACCGTGGTGCATAAGGCCAACATATTAAAAACCACGACGGGCATGTTTCTGGAAATTGCCCGCAACATGGCCAACGATTTCCCGGATATCGAATTCAACGACCGGATTATCGATGCCTGCGCCATGCGCATGGTAATGTCGCCGCAGGAATTTGATGTCATCGTAACGACCAATTTGTTCGGGGATATTTTGTCGGATCTGGCCGCCGGCCTGGTGGGCGGACTCGGATTGATTGCCGGCGCCAATATCGGCCATGAATACGCGATTTTTGAGGCCGTGCACGGCAGCGCGCCGGACATCGCCGGCAAAAACATCGCCAATCCCACGGCCGTCATCCTGGCCGGGGTGATGATGCTGGATCATTTACACGAGCATGAAGCCGCCCGCCGCATCGAACAGGCCGTGCGCGAGGTCATCCGTGAGTGCCGGTGTGTCACGCCGGACTTGAAGCCAGATTCTGGCTTCGGGACTCAGGACATGGCCGATGAGATCATCCGAAAAATGCAGGCGCAATAAACAATGCCAAATAAGAAAGCCACGATTTTCATCGTGGCTTTCGTTTTCGATGATTTCGAGTATGCCTACCTGATGCCCGGCTAACAGATCGATCGGCATGCTTAACGCGTTAACTCTTGCTGGCGCACCGTCAGATGTTCGATATAATCCATGTCCAGTTCCACGCCCATGCCCGGTCGACCCGCCGGCACGGCGATCATGCCCTGATCGTCCATCTGCCATTCGGGCTGCACGATATCGCGCTGCCAGTAGCGCGAGCTGGGCGAGATATCGCCGGGCAATGTGAAATTGCCCAATGAGGCCAGCGCCACATTATGCGCCCGGCCCACCCCGCTTTCCAGCATGCCCCCACACCACACCGGGATGCCGTTTTCTGCACACAGGTCATGAATCTGCTTCGATGAGGTGAAGCCGCCCACACGCCCGGGCTTGATGTTGATGATTTTGCCAGCGCCCAGTTCGATCATATCGCGGGCGCGGTCCACCCCGGTGATGGATTCGTCGAGGCAAACCGGGGTGCGCAGTTCGCTCTGCAGTCTGGCGTGCTGCAGCAGATCATCCCACGCCAGCGGCTGTTCGATCATCATCAGATTGAATTCCTCCAGCGCCCTGAGCCGTTCGATATCCGCCAGCGTGTAAGCGTTATTGGCATCCACCATGATGGGTACGCCATTGCCGAGCGCTTCACGCACCGCCCGCACGTACTCCACGTCCGCGCCGGGCTTGATCTTGATTTTTGCCTTGCGGTAGCCGGCCGACACGGCTTCACGGACTTTTTGCACCAGAGCCTCCAGCGACGGCTGAATGCCGATGGAAATACCCACGGCGATTTTTTCGCGCGTGCCGCCCAGGAACCGCGACAGCGATTGCCCGGACTTGCGGGCCGCCAGCTCCCAGGTGCTCATTTCCACCCCGGCCTTGGCCATGTGGTGCCCGCGAATATCGCGCTGCAGCCAGGGAAAGATGTCTGCCGGGTGCTCGAACTCGCGCTCGAAGAGCTTTGGCGCAATCCATTCCCGGATGGCCAGCCAGGCGGTATCGATGGTTTCCGGGTGGTAATTGGGATACTCGCCCGCCACGCACTCTCCCCAGCCTTCTGCGCCATCGGCATCGATTACCTGCACCAGCAGGATGCGGCGGTTCTGCACCACGCCGGACGAGATTTGAAACGGCTCTTTGAGTGGCAAATGAATTTCGCGCAGCCGGATGCGCTCGATGCGAATCATGGTTGACTCCTTTCCAGAACGTAAAAGCATCGATGGGATTCAGGATCGCGGTAAAACCGGGTGACCGCGTATCCTCTGGCAAGGTAATACTGAAACGGCACGCGCGTGCAATGCCGCCAGCGCCGCCCGGCCGATTCATAAGCTTGCTTGGCCTGCTGGATGTTTTCCGGAATTTCCACCCGCAGGGTGGGCACATCCGGCAGATCATCCAGGGTCTCACGCGGCTGCGGTCTTCCCGTTTCGTCCAATTCGGTATTCACCACGGGCCATTCCTCCGCGGTCTCCGGCAGGGCTGTCGGCCGCTCGCCGGCGATTGTGCGCTGGACTTTCTCGCTTTGAATATGCCAGGCCACCACGAACCGGTCCAGTCCAATTCCGCGGTGCAGGACGCTGTCCTCGGAAGGATACATGTCCTGCACGTATTCATCGATCTCGGCGCCCAGCTTGTTCAGATTCAAATGTGCATTGCGCGCCTCGAGCGGGTCATACGTCCAGTAAATGATTTCCACGCCCAGCGCCAGCACCGCTTCGCGTTGGTACATTTTCAGTTTCCAGCCGAGACCGTGGTCGCGGTACTGCGGCTTCACGGCCAGCATATCGGACCAGTGCACTTTTTTGCCATTCCGGAAGCCAGATATGCCGAACACGAAGCCCACCATCTCGCCATCTTCGGCAAACGCCCCGGCCGCCACCCCGCCAATCTTTTGCGACACCATCAAAATCGACGCCGGCACCCGCTCCGAAAAATACTTCCCCCAGGTCTCCTCCTGCAATGCCACACAATCCAGATACTCCTGATGTCCCTCCAGAGGGCGAATCGTGAAGGTCATGATGCTACCCATTTCTTAAATGCTTTTTATTCCACTAAATCCACGAACGGACCCGATGGCAGTCAAACTGCCGAGGGATTTGTTTACAAATTTCACACTTGCTCAAGTCAGCAAAATCCGATGAAGGAAACCTCATGTCTTCGGAGGTATGGGGCACATCACACTTACCGTGCCCCTCTTGAAACTGTCCATGCCGCTTGATGACGATCACCACAGGAAAGGCTTGTCTTCCCGCACTCCAATCTGGAACTATTTTCCCGTTTTCTTGTCGATATTCGATGGATTCCCCCTGGTTCGTTCTCCAGTACATTTTAAAAAATTCCTTTCTTGTTTCACTATCTTCTTTTTTTGGGTTCTCCTCGCTACAAAGGTTGTTCAAGAAAATGAGTAGATTTTCAGCATAGGCAAACCAATGCTTAAAGCTTTCCTCTTCGCCAATAGGCAAAATTCGAATCAATTGAATCGGAAGACAGGAAGAGATTTTTTTGTGTTTAACACTTTTATTGTTTTCCACCATTTTGATATGCCCAAACAGCCGATTCAGGGAGAAGTTCTTATTGTGACAGGTGACATGGTGAAAATAATCGATATTGATGACCCAATTCCCATCTGGAGGGTTTTCTGCCAAAGGTTCTGTGCGACGAAACCAGAGTGCATTCAATACACGAGGTAAATTACTATAATGCGGTTGCGCATGACAACAGATAAAGAGCCTGGCGGGAAATTGGGCAACTGATTCATAATTGGGTAATTGTATGCCTGACAAATTGCAACAAAAATAATTTTTTGTGTGCAAGATTTCATTGCTCTTTGGCTTGCTCTGCCATAGGCTACTATAATTTGTAGTCCCCATCTTTCCTGGAAAACGTAATGAGTTGCTAGCAGCAATATAATCTTGAAACGCAGCAATTCGACAACTACTCATTCCGGGGCAAGAAAGATCGACCTGAGAAGATGTGGAGTTTAGTTTGGATGCAGGTTCTCTGTAACCAAAAATAGCTTGTAGAAAAGCGTCCAGTCCAACGGTATCGGGCTGTTTTAGGTATTTTTTTATTCGATTCAAAATATTGGGCACTCCAATAGAAGAACCCTGGATATTTTGCAGTAGGTCAAAATAAGCTCGATAGCGAACTTTCAAAGCTTTTAAAACAGACTTTTCATAATCATTGACCGGATCAACATCTTCTTCTATATATTTCATGCCATCGTTAGCAAAAACACGCACGATATCAGAGCTATTGGTCAAATGTTCTTGAAATTCACTTAAGTTTTCAACAGTAACATTTGAAAGAATCAATTTAGCAAATCCCGAAAGTGCAAATCCACGGCCCATGGGATCTAATTTTACCTGGCGCAAATTTTCCAACCTGGGTAACAGCACAGGGCCTCGCTTTGCGACCGAGCTAAGTTCAGAGACGGGTTGTTGCCAACTAAGAAGGGAAATATAATTGGCTAAGGCGTTTGGTTGATTTAATAAGCAAGCCGAAATTTCCACAAATCGGTTCGCGGGGATAGCTTGGTTTTGCTGATCTTGATAATCATGTTCAGGTTTTGTACTTAATTCTGCCACATCGCTGCCAGCGAAACAATGCATGGCCGAGATGATCATTTCCTCCGTATCCGCTAGCCCGTCAACTAACCCTTCTCCGTGCATTCTCTGCAAATAATGATCATAGTAGTAGTGGATTGGATAGCTCATTTCCAAAGCAGGAACTTGTTGATGCATACGGCAGATCGCATCGTAGAACCGCGAAGCATCGCCGAGCAATAACTTTTCTTTGTCATCTCCTCGAGTAGCTCCAAGCAACATAAACGGCAATATAAAATCGGGAGTACTGTTTTTGATCCGTTCAAGAGCACGAACACAACGAGAGAGCAATTGAGCTGTTTTTTCGGGGATATCATCGTTAATGACAATAATATGGGGCCGGAACTCATACAAGCAACCTTCTATCGCTAAAATATCAGCATTGTTAATCTCTCGCATTGGTAGGGTAACATCGGTTAAATTTGCATCATCTTTGCCGACGGGACGTCCTCCCGTGGTAAAGGTAAAATGCAATTCTTGATTGAAAAATGAAAAGGACGATGTCTTGTTTTTAGCAGAAGATGAAGCACGGGCTTGTGGAATGGGATACGGTTGCGGATTTTCTTGCGGAACTAAAAAGGCAATTGAGTTGGAGAAATACTCTTTTTTCTTTGCTAGAGAATCGTCCATAATATGCCAGAGTGTTTCTAACATATAATAATTGGCACGATTTCGGCCTACTATGAGAATCTTTATTCCATCCTTTTGGGTTGTTGATTGCTTTCTTTGATTATGTTCCATTTGAAGGGCATGAAGTTTCAACATGGCGGCCCATAATTGATATGCAAGGCTATATCCATGCGAGTGTTTGGAATAGACAAGCACTATAGGATGAGCCCTCGCACGATAGGTCAAATACGCTATTTGATCACTCCTGGTTGCGGTAATGATGGCACTGATTTTTGATCGAGCCGCTCGTTCAAAAACCTCCTGCACCCCCATAGGATCAGAAACCATGGAAACAATGACCCTGGCGCGTTCCAAGTTTACGCGAGAACTGATAAAGGGTTCTCGAGCCTCCCCTAGAATGACGGGTACCAGAACCCGTTTTCCAGCATGTACGACCCGTCCATTTGGGGTACGTGACAGATATATCTGGTTCAAAGAAGAAACAACGCCAAAGGTACCAAGATGATCATTCTGTGAAACGTAAATCACATTCCGCTGACTTTTTTCAACGACAATGGCTTCAGTGAATAGGATTTCAATTCGCAAATCGGGAGAAATAATTTCAATAAATGGTTTCTTGTGCCGGATATTCAAGAAACGGGCTAACAATTTTTGGGACCTTCGTAAAGACTGGAATTGGTGTTGTTTAATGGATAGTTCCCGATTGATAACCCTTTTTCCCAGATTTCCAAAGCCAACAAAAACCATATGTCCTTGTAGTTTCATAATGTGATCTGCAATATATTTGTTAAAATAATCACTATAGGTCTCCTCTATACTCAAGAGAGAAAACAAAAATTGCCCGAACCAGGCAACAAATATTCCGGCCATAAGCACCAAGCCATCTGGCTGATACACTTTCTGCATGATGTCGTAGTTGCTCACCCAAAAGAGAAGCACAATTGTAATCAAGACTCCAAATACGAAAATGCCTCCACCTAATGTTAGAAAATGAAATTTTGATAATATGGCACCCCATAAATGCCGAAAATAAGTTGGTGCACGGAACGTGATTCCTTTCAAATCCATCTCATGGAACGTCACCCCGAGTAGAATGGGGAGCATCATCCGATTTGCAAGACCTGTAGAAAGAAATAAAAATAATGCAATGAAAAGGGCTGCCGCAAATAGAGCACTTAACTGGAGCCAAATAACAGGCAAATGTTCGGTGGTTTGCCTAGAAACTTGCTCTGGCATCGCTGTTACCGAAACATGTGCAGTAAAATGAGCTCCAGCTTCCGGAAAAGTTTTATAGCCGCCGAAGGGTTTTTCAGGGGAAACAGCGCCAATATCTATTTTCTGATTGCTTTGATTACTTTGACCACGATCGATCTGTTCGATAAATACTTCATAGGGACGTTCCAGGTTAAGATTGGACTTTTGTAATGCAAATATCCAAATTTCAATCACTAAAAAACCCACCAAAACGAATACGACAAAGAGACCTTCCAACCACACTGCCTTTCGTTTCCGAGTTCGTTGGCGAGGCAATTCTGCCATGCTCAACTCGCTAGCGGCTGAAGTAAAAAAATGGATCATTGCCCCACTCAATAACAATCCGATCAATATGTACCAGCCGAAATCATAATTTCCACCAAATTTTTCAATCAATTCCTTTTTTTGAAAAAGAATTCGCTTCAAAATCTCATGAGGGAAAATGAACCAGATAAAATACAATAGGAAAAAGTTGTGGATAAAAATAATGGTGGATTCGACCTTTAACGACCAGTTAATAAAGGTCAAAAAATGAGGCACCCAGAGCAAGCAAAGATATAAAAAAACAACACCGAAATGGATTGCGACCACCTTTAATTGGACATCAGGGGACAGTTGATCAAATATCAAACGGCCCATAAAATAATTTAGAGTCACAGCGATCGCACTGGGTACAACAAACAATAAGATCCAAAAACGTGTTTTCCAAAGCCAGATTTCGCGATACGGATATTCGATGAGTCCAGTTGAGGATGAATTCTCATGTTGGCCATCTTCGGAAAGACTAAAATTCATATTCACCATAAGAACCCCCAAAATTTGCTTCAGTGAATTTTATAGGCAAAGAGGTTGGATACGAGTGAAGAATGTCATTTTTATATTGAACAATCTCGTAATGAAGTGCAACATATTTCCAACGAAAGCACCCCTCAAGTTTATTTTATCTCAAAATCATCCGCATCCTTCCAGACTGGAAACGTTTCGCGGATGGTTTGTAGGTGGGAATAAGAGAGCGGGATGGTCTGAAGGCATTCGATGTTGCGGGCGTGAAGCAGGATGTCACCGGCGGGGTCGATGACCATGGAGTCGCCACTGTGGGCGAAGCCATTGCCGTCCTCGCCGATGCGGTTGACGCCGATCACGTAAGCCTGA
>JAUZRQ010000044.1 GCA_030950365.1 Candidatus Zhuqueibacterota bacterium
CGCAGGCTTGAAGTACCGATCCACAAGGGCGTCTATCTGGGCGTGAAAGGGCCGAGCTATGAAACAGCTGCCGAGATCCGTATGGCCGAACGCATCGGTGCGGATGCGGTGGGCATGTCTACGGTGCCGGAAGTGATCACCGCTGCCTTCCGTGGCCTGCGGGTTCTCGGAATCTCGTTCATTTCCAATATGGCCACAGGGATTTCAACACAGAAGCTGGATCATGAGGAGGTGACACGGATGGCTGAACAGGTCCAGGATCGGCTGAGCCTACTGGTAACGCGGATTTTGCAGCGCATTTAATCAGTTTATTTAGTCAGTCCATTCAGATACAGGCACATTTGCTCTTTTCAAAACGAGCACCGAATGTCGTGATTCCAATGAGCTGTTTTTGGATTCCAGGTGTGCGAGTTTCGAGTTTAAGATAACCATGAAAAAGGAATGATGCTGAAGCGCGAAGACATTCTCCTCCGAGGCGGCCTCGTGGTGACGATGAACCAACAGGGCGAGGTCTTTCGTGGAGATATCCTCATAAAGAACGGTCGGATTGCCGAAATTGGCAAGGTCAGTGCCGGAAAGGCCAGAGTTATTGATTGCCACCACTACCTGCTACTCCCCGGCTTTGTGCAGACCCATGTTCATCTTTGTCAGACGTTGTTCCGCGGCCAGGCCGATGATCTTACATTGTTGGATTGGCTACAGAAACGCATCTGGCCCATGGAGGGGGCTCTTGACCCGGCGGCCATGCGTATTTCCGCACGATTAGGGATCGCAGAACTGATCAAAAGCGGCACAACCACTATTCTGGACATGGGAAGCGTACGGTATTACGATGTTATTTTTGAAGAAGTCGAGCATGCTGGGCTGCGTGTTATTGGTGGCAAGTGCATGATGGATCATCCAGAGACCACCCCAAAATCGCTCCTGGAAAGCACACGGGAGAGTCTCGAGGAAACCGAGCGGCTGGCTAAACGATGGCATGGCCGTGAGGATGGCCGTATCCTGTACGCCGTATCCCCCCGATTTGCCGTGTCTTGTACGCGCGAGCTGATGGAGCAGGCGGCACACCTGGCACGCGAGAATGGCTATCACTTGCATACGCACGCATCCGAAAATCGGGATGAGATCGCGCTGATCGAAAAGCGAGAGAAGGTTAGCAACATTCACTTTTTGCATTACAGCGGTTTTACCGGTGAGGATGTGACCCTGGCTCACTGCATCTGGCTGGGGGGCATGGAAAAACAGGTAATCGTCGAAACCAACACGGCAGTTGCGCACTGTCCATCTAGCAATTTAAAGCTGGCCTCCGGCATTGCCCCGTTGCTGGACTACCTCGCCCGCGGTGTGCGTGTCGGCCTGGGCGCAGATGGTGCGGCCTGTAACAACAATTTGGATATATTTCAGGAAATGCGCCTGGCCGCGCTGATTCACAAACCCCGTTACGGCGCCGATGCCATCAAAGCCGAAAAGGTCGTGCGGATGGCCACCATCGATGGTGCGAGGGCCCTGAATCTGGATCACGAGATCGGCTCCATTGAAGTGGGCAAACGCGCCGATATCATCGGCATCCAGGACCTCGCCGTGCACAGTCAGCCGCGCCACAATGTGTATGGTCAGCTCGTGTATGCCACCAGCGGCCGGGATGTCATGCTGACCATCGTGGATGGCCGCATTCTCATGGACAACCGCGAGCTGATTCCCATCGATGAGGAGGCCACCGTGCAAACGGCTCGGGACGAGCTGAAAAAAGTGATTTTGAAATTGACACAGAAGTAGAAAGCCGCATCGCATTGAGCAGGATGATCATTGCCATTGGGAGCACGCGCGCACCGAAAGTTCAGGCCGTGGAAACAGTGTTTCGGCAACTGGCGCCTGAGCTGGAGCTGGAACCGGAGGCCCTGGAATTTCGATCGCTATCGGCCTCGAGCGGCGTTTCCGAAATGCCCATGAGTCTGCAGGCATTGATGACGGGGGCCCGGAACCGCGCCATGCATGCACAGCAGTTGTTGCGGGAGGCCGGTAGGGAGCCGGCGTTTGCCGTCGGACTGGAAGGCGGGCTGTTCAGCGTTAGTCCGGAAACATCGCACTCGGACTATTTCTTGCAATCGTGGGTGTATGTTTTTGGCCGTGGGAGGGGCTATTTCGGCTGCTCTGCCGCCGTGCCCGTGCCTGCACCAATCGTGAGGGCCGTCCTCGAACACCGCGCCGAGCTGGGCGTGATCATTGACGAATATGCGAATCAGAAAAACGTGCGCGACAAAGGCGGCGCTTTTGAGGTTTTTACACGCGGTCGGGTGGTGCGTCAGGCAAGTTACGAAATTGCGTTGATTTGTGCACTGGCACCGTTCTACAACGCCGGCCTATATCTCAACCATCAGGATGATGCAATGGAACATGATTAATCTTTGGGATCAAAAAGCCAAATGGTATGACTTTGCCCGTCAGATTCCCGTCGTTCGAGCCCTGTATCAGACCGAATTGCGGTTACTGCAATCGCTGATTCCAGAACAGCCCATCGATACCCATCTCGATATCGGTACCGGAACCGGATCGACGCTGGCCATTTTTCACCGTTCTAGAATGTTGATCCTGTCCGATCGTTCTTCACGCATGCTTCGCATTGCCATCCAACGTCATCCCGGGCCGGCCATTGTGCTCGATCTGGAGCAAGGCCTTCCTTTTCAGAATCAGAGTTTCGATTTTTTAACTGCCGTGGGCGTGTTTGAATACCTTCGAGAACCAGAGTTTGTCCTGCGCGAATTGTACCGCGTGGCCAAGGTGCAGGCCTTTCTGCTTTTTACCACGACGCCGATCGGTTGGTTTTCGTTATTGCGCTATTTTACCGGAAACCGCCCACGCATGTATCGTGAACAGGCCGTGCAGCGTATGCTACGTTCGGCCGGCTGGTCGAAAATCGATCAGCGCAAGTGCAAAACCCAGGATCAATGGTTGTGTCAGAAAAAAAGTGAGAAAACCCCGATATGATGTATGGAGACAAGGTGTTGGCCATGATTCTGGCCGGCGGTCGCGTGGATGAATTGAGCGTTTTGACCATGAACAGGCCCAAGGCTGCCGTGCCCTTTGGCGGCCTGTACCGGGTCATCGATTTCCCTCTGAGCAATTTGATGCATTCTGGCATTGAGCGAGTGGGCATTCTTTCGCAATACCGTCCTTTTTCACTCATGAATCACATTGGCAATGGCATGGCCTGGGACATGGTCGGCCGCAACCGTTATATCCATTTTCTGCCGCCGTTCAAAGGCTATAAGCCATCGGACTGGTACCGTGGCACCGCCGATGCTATCTATCAAAACCTGGATTACATTCAGCACGGCAATCCCTCTCTTGTGATGATCCTGTCCGGCGATCACATCTATAAGATGAATTATCTGGATTTGGTCCGCTTTCATATTGACAATGAAGCCGATGTCACCATTGTGTTCAAAGAGGTGCCGCCGGATCAGGCATCACGGTTCGGGCAGGGTATCATTGAGGGGCAGGACCAGCGAGGCGGCCCGCTGAAAGCGTATTCGGAGAAAGCACGCCGGCCCATCAGCAACTGGGCCTCGCTGACGATTTATCTGTTCAAAGCCGAAATCCTGTACGAAATCGTCGAGCAATTGGTAGGAAAACAACGGCTGTTTGAATTTGGCCGCGACATTTTGCCTCGGATTCTCGACGATTACCGGGTGTTCGGCTACCAATTCCGCGGCTACTGGGGCTACACTCGCACCATCGTGGAATTTTACATGACCAACATGAGCCTTTTGGGTGATCAACCAGAGATCGATCCGGATGCGTGGATGGTGCGCACCAATTTGGAGCACCGCCGCATCCAGGACCGGCCGCCGGCGATCGTGGGCAAGGAGGCCGTGGTGGAGAATTCGCTCATTTATAATGGCTGCCGTGTGTATGGCCAGGTGCGCAACAGCATTTTGTTTCCAGGAGTGTATGTGGCGCCGGATGCGGTGGTGCAGGACTCGATCATTTTTTTCGATAGCCAGGTTCTGGAACGCGCCACCGTCATGCAGACGATCATCGACACTGATGCTATCATCGGGCAGGCAGCCATCATTGGGCGGGCCGGTCTGCCCCGGTTGGATGGCTTCCGCCCGCATGTCAAACAATCCGATCTGGTGTTGATCGGCCAGGAAGCCATCGTACCGGCAGGGATCACGCTGTCACCTGGTTGCCTTGTGTATCCCGGCACGCCGGAACGGCATTTTACCAAATCGCAATACATGTCCGGAGAGGAAATCCAATGAAACAAACCATAGGACTGATTCTCGCAGGAGGAGAGGGAAGCCGGCTCAGTGTGCTGGCTCAGGCTCGCGCCAAGCCGGCCGTGCCGTTCGGCGGCATTTACCGCATCATCGATTTCACTCTGAGCAACGCCGCCAACTCCGGAGTTCACCGCCTTGGAGTTCTGACTCAGTACAAGCCTCTGTCACTGATGGAGCACCTCGGCGCCGGCGATGCCTGGGGCTTTTTCGGGCGCACGCGGCGCATCAAAATTCTGCCGCCGCGCACCGGTAAGAAGGACTCGGACTGGTATCGCGGTACAGCCGATGCCGTGCGGCAGAACATGGATTTTCTGGAAAGCTATCCGGAGTATGATACGCTACTCATTCTGTCCGGGGATCACATCTATCACATGAACTACAGCGAAATGGTCCAATTTCACCGAGAGCGGCATGCCGACCTCACCATCGCCACCATGCGTGTGCCCATCGAGGAAGCTCGGCATTTCGGCATCGCACAGGTGGATCACGATTACCGGATCATCGACTGGGAAGAGAAACCGGAAAAGCCGAAAAGCAATCTGGCGTCCATGGGCATTTACGTGTTTTCTCTGGCGTTTTTGCGGCGCGCATTCCAGGAAAATCCGGGCCCGGATTTTGGCAAGCACATCGTGCCATTTGCCTGCGAGCATGCCGATATCTATGCGTTTCCGTTCAATGGTTACTGGCGGGATGTGGGTACATTAAAATCCTACTGGCAGACCAATCTCGATTTATTGTCGCCGGAAACCGGTATTGATCCGGGCGGTTGGAAGATTTACCCCAACCTGGATGAGAAGCACCGCATCGGTGACCGGCCGCCGACCTTCATGGGCTCCAATGCCACGGTACGCAACAGTCTCATCAGTCACGGCTGCATTATCGAAGGTACGGTGATCAATTCGGTGCTGTCGCCGGGGGTTTACGTACAGCGCGATACAGTTATACAGGAAAGCATCATCATGAGCGGCTGCGAAATTGGCGAGGGTGCCTGGCTGGAGAGGGTCATTCTTGATAAGCAGGTCATCGTCGGTGACGGCGCCCGGATCGGTGAGGGTGAGCCGGTTCCGAATGAGGAAAAGCCGCAATTGCTGGAGGCCGGCCTGACCGTCATCGGTAAACACGTGACTATTCCGAATAAAGCGCACATCGGCAAGCACTGCGTGATTTTTCCGCACGTGAAGGCCGAGGAATTCCCCGCCTCGATTATACCAAGTGGCACCACATTGAAGAAGCTCGAAATGCTTGAGGAAGTGGAATGAGGGCCGCATTGGGGTTTTGAACCTGTATTCCGATGCATAACTGGTTAAAAAATAATGATGAAACGGCCATCCTGTAGGAGTTGCGGCAATATCTTGAATCTGGCTTCCCCTCTCCGCCCTCTCTGAATTCAACAGATAAATGTTGCCGCAACGCGACATTGACACCGGCCATCCCGCCCACCTGTCGCGCCAGGGTCACTCCTTATCTGGAATAGGTGCTTTAAAAATCACAAATGGCCATTCGGCCGTGAGCCCACGTCGTCGTCTCGGCTTTTCGTAAGCGGCGATAGATGGGCTCCGGAATGCTGGTATAGCAAAGCGAACACTGAAATGGACATCGCGCCTGAATGGCTACGGGACAATGCTTACTTTGCGGGATATTAACTTAACGCAGCTTTATTCGATGAGCCAATGGTCGTGGATGCGATGGCCGTTGAGCACAAGCCCCTTTGCTTTCAGCTTGACTTTTGATAGCAATTTCACTAATATTTAAAGTTTAAATATGATCATGCTAAACCATGAGGAGAGGGAAATGGCTCGCGAATATAAGAACTATATTGCAGGCGAATGGTGTGATTCGGTCACCGGGGAACGGTTTGAAAATCGCAATCCTGCCAACTGGGACGAAGTCATCGGTACGTTCCCGAATTCGAATGCCGAAGACGTCGATCGTGCCGTGCAGGCCGCCAAAGAGGCCTATGACGATTGGCGCCTGACTCCGGCGCCCATGCGAGGTGAGATTATTCGCAAGGTGGGCGATCTGCTGACACAGTATAAAGAAGATATTGCCCGCACCATGACCCGCGAGATGGGCAAAGTGCTGGCCGAAACCCGTGGCGATGTGCAGGAAGGCATCGACACCGCCTATTATGCGGCGACCGAGGGCCGGCGGCTGTTCGGCCATACAGTGCCATCGGAGCTACCCAACAAATTCAACCTGTCCATGCGCATTCCCATCGGGGTGGCGGGCATCATTACGCCGTGGAATTTCCCCATGGCCATCCCCACCTGGAAGATTTTTCCGGCGCTGGTGAGCGGCAATACGGTGGTGTTCAAGCCGGCCAGCGATACCCCTGCTACGGCAACGCGGCTGGTGGAAATTTTGCTAGAAGCGGGGGTTCCGCCTAAAGTGATTAACATCGTTCACGGTGGTGGAACGCGCGTTGGCGTACCGATCGTGGAGCATCGCGATATTCGTCTGGTATCGTTCACGGGCTCTTCGGCCGTTGGCAAGCTGATTTCCGAGAAGGCGAGCAAGACCCTCAAACGCGTGTCGCTAGAGCTCGGCGGCAAAAACGCGCAGATCGTCATGGATGACGCCGATTTGCATCTGGCGCTGGAAGGCGTGCTCTGGGGCGCCTTTGGCACCACCGGTCAGCGTTGCACGGCCACGAGCCGGTTGATTCTGCACGAAAAGATCTATGATCAATTTCTGGATATGCTGGTGCCAGCGGCGGAGAATTTGCGCCTCGGTGATGGGCTCGATGAAAACAATCAGGTCGGTCCGCTCATTAACGAGGGCCAGCTCGAGAAAGTCGATGAGTATGTGCAGATCGGCAAAAACGAGGGCGCGACCCTGGTCACCGGCGGCGAGCGCTATTCCGAAGGCGATTGCGCCAAAGGCTTTTTCTACAAGCCCACGATTTTCGTGGATGTGAAGCGCGACATGCGCATCGCCCGCGAGGAAATTTTTGGGCCGGTGCTGAGTGTGTTTAAAGTCTCGTCGTTTGATGAGGCCATCGATCTCATCAACGATTCCACTTACGGCCTGAGTTCGTCGATCTACACGCGCGATGTGAACATGGCCTTCAAAGCCATGCGTGACATCGAAGCCGGCATTACTTACATCAACGGCCCGACGATCGGCGCCGAAGCGCACATGCCGTTCGGTGGCGTCAAAGAAACCGGCAACGGTCACCGCGAAGGCGGCTGGGAAGTGTTCGAATTCTACACCGAAACCAAGGTGGTGTACGTCGATTATTCCGGCCGTCTGCAGCGGGCGCAGATCGACAACCGGTAACCGATTTACATCGGAAATCCGGCAACAATCGCCACGGTGGATGCCGACTGACAGGGTGCCACCGTGGCGAATCCATACTTTTCGGTGGTGAATTCGCCATTTCGGACGAAGTTGAAAATAGCGCGATGCATGTCATCGGAAACCATGGGGCGATAGGTGAAGATTTCAGTGAATGCCGTTGCGTAACGACCCCGTTGACTGAAATCGGTTCTGCAAGACATGAGAAAGGAGAAGACGCGGTGTCCAAGATAAGCACAGATCAGGTTCTGCCGATTCTGGAAACGCACATGCTGGTCGATGGCTATCGGATGGTCCTGGATCTGGAGAAGTCGCAGGGACAGTATGTGTACGACGCGCTGAGCCAGCGTCGTTATCTCGATTTGTTTGGCTTTTTCGCAACCGCGCCGATCGGGCACAACCATCCGGCGCTGCAGGAGCCCGAGTTCGTGGAAAAATTGCTGCGCGTGGCGCGGATCAAGCCGTCAAATTCCGATTTTTATACCCGTGAGATGGCCGAGTTCGTGGATACGTTTTCGCGCGTGGCCATTCCGGACTATTTACCACATCTGTTTTTCATCAGCGGCGGCGCCCTGGCGGTGGAAAATGCCCTCAAAACCGCGTTCGACTGGAAGGTGCGCAAGAATTTCAAAAAGGGGTATCAAGAAGAGAAAGGCCATCAGGTCATCCATTTTCGCGAGGCGTTTCACGGCCGTTCGGGATACACATTGAGCCTCACCAACACGGCCGATCCGCGCAAATACAAATATTTTCCGAAATTCGACTGGCCGCGGATCACCAATCCCAAAATCACCTTTCCGCTCAGTGCGGAGAACCTCGAAAAGGTCATTGCGCTGGAAAAGCAGGCCGAAGAAGAGATCAAACAGGCATTTGTGGAGCGCAAGGATGACATCGCCGCCATCATCATCGAGCCGATTCAGGGCGAGGGCGGCGACAATCATTTCCGGCCGGAGTTTTTCCAGCGGCTGCGCCAGCTTGCCGATGAGAACGAGGCCCTGCTGATTTTCGACGAGGTACAGACCGGCGTTGGCCTGACGGGCGAGATGTGGGCGCACCAGGCGCTGGGCACGAAGCCGGATATCATGGCGTTCGGCAAAAAGACGCAGGTGTGCGGCATTCTGGCCGGTAAGCGCATCGACGAGGTGGAGGGCAACGTATTCGAAGAAAAGAGCCGCATCAATTCTACCTGGGGCGGCAATCTGGTGGACATGGTTCGGTTCCAGAAATACCTGGAAATCATCGAGCAGGAGAACCTGCTGGAGAACGTTCGCACCACCGGCCGGTATTTTCTGGAGCAGTTGCAGGCCATGGCCGGGCGGCATGGCGAGGATGTGATTTCCAATGTGCGCGGTCGCGGCCTCATGCTGGCATTCGATTTACCGAACGAAAAAATCCGCGATCAATTTTTGAGCCGCTGCCAGCAGAACGGCCTGCTGGTGCTGCCGTGCGGCCACCGTTCGATTCGCGTGCGCCCGATGCTGGACATCCAGCGCGAGCATGTGGATGAAGCCATGGCCATTTTTGAAAAAAGCCTGAAGGAGGTTCTGGATAAAGCGGTGCACACCGACCGCGTTTAAGCATGGCTGAAACGGACAAGGCACCGCCGAACTCGGCGGCGAAAGTGGAGCGAGCGACCCTGTATGTGGTGAGCACGCCCATCGGCAACCTGCGGGACATCACCCTGCGCGCCATCGATGTGCTGTCGGCCGTGGACCTGGTGGCGGCGGAGGACACGCGCCACAGCCGCAAGCTGTTCGGGGAATACGGTGTCCGGACGCCGATGATCAGCTTTCACGACTTCAATAAAGAGCGTCAGGCACCGAAAATCATAAAAGAGCTGCAGTCCGGCAAGGCCGTAGCGCTAATTTCCGACGCCGGCACCCCGGGCATTTCCGATCCGGGTTTTTATCTGATTCGTGAGGCCATTCGTACCGGAATCCGGGTGCAGGCCATTCCCGGGCCCACGGCACTGATCCCCGCGCTGATTCTTTCCGGATTGCCGGTGCATCGATTCGTGTTTGAAGGTTTCCCGCCGCCGAAAAAAGGACGTCGGCGGTTTTTTGAGGCTCTGGCGGGTGAGGAGCGGACGATCATACTGTACGAATCACCGCACCGGTTGCAGCGCACGCTGGCGGATTTGCTCAGCGCCTGCGGAGATCGCAATGTGGCCATTGCCCGGGAGCTGACTAAAAAATTTGAGGAAATCCTCCGCGGGCGGCTGTCTGAGTTGATCAAGTCTGTCGAATCCAGACCTCTTAAAGGAGAAATTGTTTTAGTCGTAGAAGGTAAACAAAAGAAGGACAAAGAAAAGGCATGAAATCGAATCTGATTATTTTGCCCTCAAGTGTGAAATCCTGGTATCTCAATTTGATGAAACCGGTTTTCGATTTTTTTATTGAACTTGAGATAAACCCTAATTTTTTCACGACTATAGGGTTTGTTTTAAGCATCATTTCGGCCTATATGTTTGCAACCGGGAGTTTGCGAATGGCGGGGGCACTGGTGCTGCTGGCTGGTACGTTTGATATCATCGATGGCCGGGTGGCCCGTGCTACCAATCGCGTCACCAAATTTGGCGCGTTGTACGACTCCACCCTTGATCGATACTCAGAAGTGATCGTTTTTTTTGGCCTGGCCTACTATTTTGTTAGCCAGGGCATGCTGATTACGTCCACAGCCGTTTTCGTGGCCCTGGGCGGCTCGATCATGGTCAGTTATGTGCGAGCCCGGGCTGAAGGGCTGGGTTTTGAATGCAATGTTGGGCTTATGCAGCGCCCCGAGCGAATTGTTTATCTGGGAGTGAGTGCCCTCATTCATAAATATTTGCTCATCATAGCCATTATGTTGATTGCCGTTCTGGCCAATTATACGGCCATCCAGCGATTGTATCATGTCTGGAAGAAGGAAAACGGTGCTAAATTTGAAAAGCTCGAGGAGTAGTTTGTAAAGGCTTCGGATGGCAGATCGATGCTGATGGCTGTGTCATTTTGAACCCTAACAGCTAAGCGAAGGAGGGAAAAACGGTGGTAGAAAAAGGTGTTGAGATAAAAGCGCCCGAAGGCAAATTAGGAATTTTGACCCCGGGCATGGGCGCCGTGGCAACCACGTTCATTGCCGGGGTGCTATCGATTCGCAAAGGTCACGGCAAGCCAATCGGTTCGCTCACCCAAATGGGCACCATCCGGCTGGGGAAACGCACGGAAAACCGTTCACCGAAAATCAAAGATTTTGTGCCGCTGGCCGAACTGACTGATCTGGTGTTTGGCGGTTGGGATATTTTTGAAGACAATGCCTACGAGGCTGCGATGAAAGCCGGTGTGCTCGATAAAGATGATATAAACGTGGTCAAAGACGAGCTTCAGCAAATCAAGCCCATGCCAGCCGTGTTTGATCCCGAATATGTTAAAAAGCTGCATGGCAGCTATGTTAAACAGGGCAAAAACAAAATGGACCTCGCCGAGCAACTGCGTGAAGATATTCGCAATTTTATTAAGAAGAACGGTCTCTCTCGCGCGGTCATGGTGTGGTGCGGTTCCACCGAGGTATATCTACAGCCGGATGAAGCGCACACCAGCATCGATAGATTCGAAAAGGCGATGATGGAGAATCATCCGGCCATCGCGCCGAGCATGCTGTATGCGTATGCGGCCATCAAAGAAGGCATCCCTTATGCCAACGGCGCCCCCAACTTGACCGTGGACATCCCGGCATTGCAGCAACTGGCCAAAGACCTGAATGTGCCCATCGCAGGGAAAGATTTTAAAACCGGCCAAACGTTCATGAAAACCCTGCTGGCGCCAGGCTTGAAGGCGCGCTTGCTCGGGCTGCATGGCTGGTTCTCCACCAACATCCTTGGCAATCGCGATGGGGAGGTGCTGGATGATCCCATGTCGTTCAAGTCCAAAGAAGTAAGCAAGCTGGGCGTACTCGAGTACATTCTGCAGCCGGACCTGTATCCGGATCTGTACAACAACATTTATCATAAAGTGCGCATCAATTACTATCCACCGCGCGGGGACAACAAAGAAGGCTGGGACAACATCGATATCTTTGGCTGGCTCGGCTATCCCATGCAGATTAAGATTGATTTTCTCTGCCGGGATAGCATTCTGGCCGCGCCCATCGTTCTAGACCTGGCGTTGTTTCTCGACCTGGCGCAGCGTTCCGGCATGCATGGAATCCAGGAATGGCTGTCGTTCTATTTCAAAAGCCCGATGGTCGCGCCGAACCTGTATCCTGAACATGATATTTTCATTCAACTGATGAAGCTCAAAAACACGTTGCGGCATTTGCGTGGCGAAGAGCTCATCACCCACCTTGGGCTGGAATACTACGATTAGCGGTCGGGCAGCTACCGACTGATTTGCCTGAAAGACTCACGAACGGGATTCGGCTAGCATGGCCGATCCCGTTCGAGATATTAATTTAACAAGGGGCATTCTTGGCCCCACCGGTTCCACACGCTATGATTTGGGATAAACGCACTCGGCTTTCGGGGTTGTTCTGTTTGCCGATTCCTGAGGGGCCGATCTGAATCCACCAGAACAAGCTTGGATGCAGATTTGGGCGAAAAATCACCACTTAAATCGATATTAAAAACGTCCCTGCCAGCGGTTATCGACCTGTCCTCCCAGACCATTATGTGGACCGTCGAGGCCATTCTCATCGGCAAGATCAGCGCAGCGGCGTTCGGAGGGGTGGGAATGGCCATTCAGGTCATCGTGGTATTTTTGACCATCCTCCTAACCTTTATCGTTGGTTCCTCCCTGATCATCACTCGCTATCTGGGGGCTGGCAATCGCTGGGAAGCGAATCACATTTTGGGGCAAACGCTGATGCTGGGTATCGTATCGGCGTTTTTGTTGGGGTTTTTGTGGTATTTCGGCGCACCTGAAATCTTTATGCTGATTCGCGAAGCCAGCGGCGAGGCGCGTCAGGCCGGGATTACCTATTTGAGAACTGTGGCGCTATTTGCGCCGATCATTATAACCAACTTTATGGCCGTGGGCGTGATTCGGGGGGCAGGTGATACGCTTTATTCCATGTTCGTTAATCTGGGCATCAACACGCTGAATCTGATTTTGGCTCCAATCATGATATTCGGCCTGTTTGGCTTTCCGCGGCTGGAGGTGTTCGGTGCGGCGCTGGCCGTGGGCATATCGCATACCATTGGGTTCATGGCCACGTTTTACCTGTTGCGCAGCCAGAAGCTATCTTTGTTTCTGGCGTTTCGCGAAATCACCACCCCCAACTGGCAGACCATCAAGCGGCTGTTTCGGGCCGGCTTGCCAACCACGATCGAGCAGCTCGTCTGGGCGGTAGGGCAGTTAATTGTCACCAGCTATGCCGCAGTGATCGGCATCACCGTGCTGGCCGCGCATCAGGTGTTCCTGCGCATCCAGGCCATCCTGTCGATGGTGTACATGGGCTTTGGGCTCGGGGCCATGTCGCTCATGGGAAAAAACCTGGGGGCGGCTCAACGGCGGCTGGCGCAGCGCACGGCGGAAATGACCTCGTGGGTGGTGTTCGTGTTTGTGCTGCTGGTGGTGGCGGTGATTGTGCTGCTGTCCAAGCGGCTGGTCATGGTATTTACCAGCGATCCACAGGTGGTGCGATTGGGGGCTGCGGTGATCAAGGTCTTTGCCACGGCGCAAATCCCCAAAGCCGTGGACGGCGTGCTCATGGGCAATCTGCGCGGCGCCGGCGACCTGAAATGGCTGATGTGGATCACCATTGCCAGTGTGCTGGTGTTTGAGGTGGGGCTCAACTGGATGATGGTCTTCGTGTTCAATCTTTCTCTCTGGGGCCTGTGGATGATTCATATGGCCGATGAAACCATCCGTCTGATTTTAAATACATGGCGCTTTCGCGGCGGGAAATGGAAGTTTATTGATTTGTGAGGAAAAAAGCAGGCTTTGAAGCTGATATTTGAGATCGCTGGATAAGCTTTATTGATCGCGCAATTTTTTTTCTTTGTTTCATAGCCTTTTTGCTCAATTCTTCGATCGTGTCTGCCTCCCCCAGATGTTGTTCTCGCCATTTTGTATAATCGAAAGGTTCTCGTTGAATTCGGGCAATAAACCGCTCCGTCTCAAGCTCACCCAAATATTTGGACAAAATTTGATAGCCCTTAATTTTAATTTCTGTGTCAGTCAGCATGATCAAACCTCTGAATGAAGTCAATGGGATCGCAAATTTGAATTTGTTTTATGGATTTGGCCTTCTTCAAAATGCCTTTATCGGTTGTGATGAAACAATCGCGTATTGCCTGAATAGCACAGGCAATATGCAAGGCATCCATTTTTCGAATTCCCAGGTCATGCAATTGTTTGGCGGTGGCAATAATCGTTGAGTTTTCTTCGACATCTTCAATTGCCATGCGACGCCATTTGTGAATTCTCAGCATTTTTTCTTCAAAAGGATTTTGGCTGTTTTCAAAATCCAGAGTGTATGACCACACCAGTCGAATTTTGCCCTCTTTAATCAATGCCTGAATAAAGAGCTTAACATCCGTTTCCATGCGAATGGTAATTTATCTCTGATCATCAATACGGACGGTTGAAGTAGCAAATGTCTAAATAGACTTTTAATATTGACTGGCCCCAATACAATCTTTAAAAAAATAGCATTAAGCACCCTGTATTCTGTTTTGTCTAAATAATAGTAAATTGGTTCAATGGAGTCAATTGTTTCGTCGTAGGTTAGTCGTTTCATATGGAGCTATACCAGCCACTGGGAATGGCCATCGGCTTGCTAAACATCTGAAATTCAATTTTATCCCCACAAATAT
This sequence comes from Candidatus Zhuqueibacterota bacterium, assembly GCA_030950365.1. Lineage (GTDB taxonomy): Bacteria > Zhuqueibacterota > Zhuqueibacteria > Zhuqueibacterales > Geothermadaptataceae > Hydrothermovivens. The sequence continues at coordinate 14,371 of JAUZRQ010000044.1, forward strand.
TTTTGCTTGATATTCTAAGAAATTTGTGCTAATGTTAAATCTTTATGTGGATTCTGAATCCCGTTCATTGAGTGGAAAGAAAGCAACAGTTTGCCAGCTTCGATACGCACGTTGTCCTTCCGCGGAAGCCGCGGGAATGGAAAAACACCGGTTGATCGTTGAATCATTATTGGCTAACGCTCATCAGAACTTTTCCCGATCTGAGGGACGGCTTTGTTCATTACCTTTGAAGGCATCGATTTTTCCGGCAAAACAACGCAGGCCAAAAAGCTGATTCGCCGGCTGCAGAACATGCAGGTACCGGTAATGTATGTTCGCGAGCCCGGTGGCACCAAAATCTCCGAGGCCATTCGCGATATTTTGTTGGACCGAAAGAATCTGGAAATGCATGCGAACACTGAGCTGTTGCTGTATATGGCCGCGCGTTCGCAGATCGTGCAGGAAATCATCAAGCCGGCGTTGCAGGCGGGAAACGTGGTCATTTGCGATCGCTACATCGATTCCAGTATGGCGTACCAGGGTTACGGCCGCGGACTCGATCTGGTTCTTGTCCGGCAACTCAACGATTTTGCCACTACACAACTGAAACCAGATATGACCTTTCTGCTCGATATTTCCCCGGACCTGGCCGCGCAGCGCCGGCAAAGAAAGGGACGCCAGCAGGATCGGATGGAAATCGAAACCCGGGAGTTTCATGCCAGAATTCGCGATGGATATCTCAAACTCGCCGAGGCGGAACCGCAGCGATTCGTTGTCCTGAATGGCGAGCTGGCTTCCGAAGAGATCCATCGCCTGATCTGGCAAAAGGTCGAACCCCAATTGAATCAGCGATAAATTGCACGGGAGGTTTTGCCTATGGCAGGCCACAAACGAATTCTTCTCATCGCATTCATGCTCATCAGTCTTGCAGGCCTGACCGGATGGTTTACCAATTACGGTGTTCCTGAGGGCAAGGATTACCTTAGCGAAATTCAGAAAAACACCTACCTGTACGGACTGGTTTACCGCGAAATCGCGCAGAAATACGTCGAGTGGGTAGATCCGGCCAAGCTGATGCGCGTGGGCATCAACGCCATGCTGGATGCCATCGATCCGTATACGGTGTTGATTGAAAAAGAAGACAATGCTCAACTCCAGATCATGACCACGGGCAAATATGGCGGACTGGGTATGCTCATCGGCATTCGCGATGGCTGGCCCACCATTGTGGAGCCGCCGTACGAAGATACCCCCGCCATGCGGGCCGGTTTGCGCGAGGGAGATCATATCATCGAAATCGATGGGGAATCGACCAAGGGGATGAGCGTGAACGAGGTGGCCTCCAGGCTGCGCGGACAGGTGGGCACAAGCGTGACCATCAAAATTTCGCGCGAAGGCGAGGACCGGCCCATTGAATTCAGGCTGATTCGTGCAGAAATCGTGGTCAAAGATGTCGTGTATTCCGGGCTGCTGGAGGATGGCATCGGCTATATCAAGCTGACGCGGTTTTCGAAAAATGCGGGCCGGGAAGTGAAAGACGCCATTCGGCGGCTGCGCGAACAGGGGATGACCGCGCTGATTCTGGACCTGCGCAACAATCCTGGGGGCCTTCTGGAAGCGGCTGTGGATGTGGCCGATGCGCTGCTGCCGAAGGGCAAGCTCATCGTTTCGACACGCGGCCGTGTGGAAGGCACCGAGCAATCGTACTACTCCGAACACGAGCCGGTGCTGGGAAATCTGCCGCTGGCGGTGCTGGTGAATGAGGCCAGTGCCTCGGCATCGGAGATCGTCAGCGGAGCCATTCAGGACCTGGATCGCGGTGTGATCATTGGCCGGCGGACGTTCGGCAAGGGACTGGTGCAAAGCGTCATTGGCCTGACCCGCGACACCCGCATGAAACTCACCACCGCCAAGTATTATTTGCCCAGCGGCCGGTTGATTCAAAAAGAACGCCGCAATAATGAGCCGTTTCATCTCGATATCCTCTATCACCCCGACGATGAAGGCGAAGTTGAAAAAAAGCAAAATTCCGCATATGTGACCGAAGGCGGACGAAAAGTATTTGGAGGTGGCGGCATTTTTCCGGACCTGGTGGTGGAACGGGACACGCTGAACCAGTATCAGCAGGCGCTTATCCGCAAATCCATGATTTTTAATTACGCCGTGCTGTATGCCAATACGCATGAAAATCTGCAGCGCAATTTTGAAGTGACGGAAGAGATTCTGAACAATTTTCGCGAATTCTTGCAGGCCAAACAGTTTGATTATCAGCCGGTCAGTCAGGTGGAGCTGGAACGGTTCAAAAAGGCGCTGCAAATGGATGGGATTCTGGCCGGAGCACAGGACTGCCTCGATCAACTACAGGCCAAAATCGAAGCCATGAAGCAGCAGGCTTTTGACGCCAATCTGGATTTCATCAAACAGCAGTTGGCCATGGAGATCAGTGCCAAACTGTGGGGCACGGCTGCCAAACTCGAAGTCAGTTTTAAAAACGACCGCGGTCTGCAAAAGGCGATCGACGTCCTGAAAAATCCAAAAACCTATTATTCGCTTTTAACAACCGATCATGAAATCAAAGGGTAAAAGGTAAGGATGCTTAACTGCGAGAAGATGAGGAGGCATTATGAAGAAGTATGTGTATAAGTTTGGTGGAGCCAAAGCCGAAGGCGAGGCTGGCATGAAAGAATTGCTTGGCGGTAAAGGCGCAAATCTTGCCGAAATGGCCAATCTGGGCCTGCCGGTTCCAGCCGGGTTTACCATAACGACCGAAGTCTGCAATATGTTTTACGAAAACAATCGCCAGTATCCTGAAGGTCTGAAAGAGCAGGTTGAAGAGGCGTTGCGGTTTGTGGAAGAAGTGATGCAGGCAAAGTTCGGCGATGAACAGAATCCACTGCTTGTGTCCGTACGCAGCGGCGCCCGAGTTTCCATGCCAGGCATGATGGATACGGTGCTCAACCTGGGGTTGAATGATGTGACGGTCAAAGGGCTGGCGGCCAAAACTAACAATCCACGCTTTGCCTACGACTGCTACCGCCGTTTCGTGCAGATGTACGGCGATGTGGTGCTGGGATTGAAACCAGAATCGCAGGACGATATCGATCCGTTTGAGGAAATTCTGGAAAACAAGAAAAAGGCACGCGGTGTCACGTACGATACTGAATTGACCGCGGATGATTTGAAAGAACTGGTGAGTGAATTCAAGGCGGCCATCAAAGAACAGACCGGTCAGGATTTCCCGGAAGATCCTTTCGAGCAGCTCTGGGGAGCCATCGGGGCGGTTTTCGGATCCTGGAATAACGAGCGCGCTATCACTTATCGCAAGCTGAACGATATTCCCGATCACTGGGGCACGGCAGTCAACGTCGTCGCCATGGTGTACGGCAATATGGGCGAAGACAGCGGCACGGGCGTGGGCTTCACGCGCGATCCGGCAACCGGCGAAAAACGGCTGTATGGCGAATACCTGCTGAATGCCCAGGGCGAGGACGTGGTGGCGGGAATCCGTACGCCCGAACCCATCGAAACGCTGAAAGAGCGGATGCCGCAGGTGTATGATGAACTGGCCGACATTGCGCAAAAGCTGGAGCGTCACTATCGCGATATGCAGGATTTCGAGTTCACCATTCAGCAGGGCAAATTATGGATGCTGCAGACGCGTGTGGGCAAGCGCACTGGTTTCGCCGCCTTCCGCATCGCGGTGGATATGGAAGAAGAAGGCCTGATCAACCGCGATGAGGCGCTTTTGCGGCTGGAACCGAATCAGCTCAACCAGCTTTTGCGGCCGGTGTTTGACGCCAAAGAAAAGGCAGAGGCCATTAAAAACAACAAGCTGATTGCCAAAGGATTGAATGCCGGGCCTGGCGCGGCGAGCGGCCGCATTGTGTTCAACGCGCCGGATGCCGTGGCCTGGGCGCAGAAAGGCGAAAAAGTGATCCTGGTGCGCATCGAAACCTCGCCAGAAGACATCAAGGGCATGAACGCGGCCGAGGGCATTCTGACCGCCCGTGGTGGCATGACCTCGCACGCGGCCCTGGTGGCCCGGCAAATGGGCAAGGTCTGCGTGGTCGGCTGCGAGGTACTGGAAATCGACTACCGCAAGCGCGAAATGCGCGTGGATGACAAAGTCATGCGCGAAGGCGACTGGATTTCCATCGATGGTTCTACCGGCGAGGTGATTGAAGGGCATTTAACCACCAAACCTTCGGAAGTGATTCAGGTTTTGATCGACAAAACCATGAAGCCGGAGGAATCACAAACGTACCAGATTTACAGCAAAGTGATGAAATGGGCCGATGAAGTGCGGCGGCTGCGAGTGCGCACGAACGCCGATCAGCCAGATCAGGCCTCCAACGCCATTGCGTTTGGCGCCGAAGGTATCGGGTTGTGCCGCACTGAGCACATGTTCTTCGGCGGCGATCGCATCGATGCCGTGCGTGAGATGATTCTGGCCGAGGATGTCGAAGGCCGTCGCAAGGCGCTGGCCAAATTGCTTCCCATGCAGCGCGAGGATTTCTTCGGCATTTTCAAAGTCATGGACGGCAAGCCGGTGACAGTTCGCACGCTGGATCCGCCGTTGCATGAATTCCTGCCGCATACCGATCACGAAATCCAGGACCTGGCCCAGAAAATGGGCATTTCCGAAGATGCGCTGCGGGCGAAAATCGATGCTTTGCACGAAATGAACCCGATGCTCGGGCACCGTGGCTGTCGCCTGGGCGTCGTGTATCCGGAGATCACCGAGATGCAGGCGCGGGCTATTCTGGAAGCCGCCTGCGAGGCCAAGAAACAGGGCATTGAGGCGATCCCGGAGATCATGATCCCGCTGGTAAGCCACGTGAACGAGCTCCGCCGGCAAGAACAGGTGGTGCGCGAAACCGCCGAGAAGGTGTTTGAGGAGCAGGGCATCCGTGTTGATTACCTGGTTGGCACGATGATCGAGCTGCCGCGGGCGGCGGTAACGGCCGGACGTATCGCCGAAGTAGCCGAATTTTTCAGCTTCGGAACCAACGATTTGACACAAACCACCTTTGGCCTGTCGCGGGACGATGCCGGTAAGTTTCTGCCTTTCTACATCGAAGAAGAAATTTTCCCGGCCGATCCGTTCGAGACCGTCGATCAGGAAGGCGTCGGCGAATTGATGCGTTGGGGCGTGACCAGGGGCCGCGAGACCCGGCCGCAGTTGAAAGTCGGCATCTGTGGTGAGCATGGCGGTGAGCCCAAATCGGTGAAATTCTGCCACCGGCTGAACATGGATTACGTGAGCTGCTCGCCGTTCCGCGTGCCGATCGCGCGTCTGGCGGCGGCGCAGGCCGTGCTGGAAGAAAAGTAGCGTCTGATGCCAATGACAGTCGGAATCGCCCATGGTGATGGTTGCCGTGGGCGATTTTTTTTGGCGTGCAGGATCACCAAGCATCTGGCCTGATTGAAAAAGTAAATAAAATATGGCATTGATTCATCACCTAACATTGAATAAACCAAGGAGCGCCGTGTTATATCACGGAATGCGGCGCTGGTAGCGAACCGGCCTCGCTGTATCATCGTGAATGGTGTGCATGCACGAAGGCCCGGCACCGAAGAAAGGGTTGCAGCAATTGAAACGGTTTCAGATTTTTTGCGATTTTGACGGTACTCTGGCAGAGAAGGATGTGGGACAACAGTTTTTTCTGACCTTTTCGGATCCGAAGGTCAGCGAAGAGGCGGTGACGGCATGGTTGAACGGCGAAATCTCCTCGGCAGAGATGTATCGCCGGGAGTTGGCTGTGACCCGGGCCACGCGGGATCAGATTCACCAGTTTACCATGTCACAGCGGTTGTCGGAAGGCGCGGTGGAATTGATTCGGCGCTGCCAGCAGGCCGGCGACGAAGTTTTTGTTGTCAGCGATGGATTTGCAGCATACATTAGGACGATACTGGATAAATTTGGCCTGCAGGCCTTGCCGCTGTTCGCCAATGATCTTACATTGGATGCAACCGGACAACTGCGGCCGGTATTTCCGTATCTGGAACATTCCTGCGGCCGCTGTGCCAATTGCAAGGGCTACCATGTCCGGCGATTGCGAAAAGAGGGCCTGCTGCAAGTGTACATCGGCGATGGTTTTTCGGACCGGTGTGCCGTGACACAGGTGGAAATCGTGTTCGCGAAGCGGGATTTAGCGAAATTTTGCGACGAAAAGGGAATTGCCTATTATGCCTTCCAGAACTTTAAAGACATTCAGAGCATCCTCGAAAAAATCCGTCGTTCTGAGTGATCTGGCCTCGCATCCGATTTTGCGGCAGATCGCCAGGATTGCCAGCGAAGCCGGCGTGGAGGTGTATGCGGTCGGCGGGTTCGTGCGTGATTATTTTTTGAAAAAGCAAGTCAAGGACATCGATTTTGTGGTTATCGGCGACGGCATTGCCTTTGCGAAGCTAGTGGCGCGCACCTTCAAATCAAAACGGCTGGCGGTGTACCGAAAATTTGGCACGGCCATGGTGGGTTACCGTGGTTATCAGCTCGAGTTCGTGGGCGCCCGCAAGGAGAGCTACCGCGGCGATTCGCGCAAACCCGATGTGGAGCCCGCCGATTTGCTCACGGACCTGGCCCGCCGGGATTTCACCATCAATGCGCTGGCGGTGTCGCTCAGCGAAGAAAAATTCCTGCATCTCATCGACCCGTTTAACGGCCGCAGCGATTTGCGCCGGAAAATCATCCGCACGCCGCTGGATCCGGCGCGCACCTTTCACGACGACCCGCTGCGGATTCTGCGCGGCATCCGGTTCGCCACCCAGTTGCAATTCAAGATCGATCCCGAGACGTATGCTGGCATGGCCGAAATGCGTGAGCGGCTGCGCATCATTTCGCAGGAGCGCATCACCGATGAGCTGCTGAAGATTCTGGCCGCGCCAAAGCCCAGCATCGGTTTCAAATTGATGGACGATGCCGGTATTCTGGAGATTGTTTTCCCGGAGCTGGTGCAGCTCAAGGGCGTGGAGGAAAAGGAAGGCTATCATCACAAGGATGTGTTCGATCACACCCTGCAGGTGCTGGATAACGTCGCGGAGCTGTCGGATACCATCCCGCTGCGGCTGGTGGCATTGGTGCACGATATCGCCAAGCCGCAGACCAAAAAGTTCATCAAAGGCAAGGGCTGGACCTTCCACGGCCACGATGAAATCGGCGCGCGCATGCTGCCGGCCATTTTCAAGCGGCTTCGGCTACCCAACGAGTGGCTGAAGTACGCGCAAAAGCTCACCCGGCTGCACCTGCGACCGATTGCGCTCACCGAAGAAGAATGCACCGATTCGGCCTACCGCCGTCTCCTGGTTCAGGCCGGAGACGATCTCGACGATTTGCTCACCTTCTGCAAAGCCGATATCACCAGCCGCAATCCGTACCGCCGCCGGAAATACCTGCAGCGGTTTGAATTCGTCATTCAGCGGCTCCGGGAAGTGGAGGAAAAAGACAAGTTGCGCGCGTTTCAATCGCCGGTGCGTGGCGATGAAATTATGGAAATCTGCCAGATTCCGCCGGGCCCGCTGGTGGGCAAAATCAAGCGCCGCATCGAGGAAGCCATTCTGGAGGGGGAAATTCCAAATGAATACGAGGAGGCAAAAGCGTATCTGTTTCGCATTAAGGATGAGATGTTGCAGGAGGCCAACGGCCAGAGCCGCAAATCCTGAGCCGTGGAAAATTATCGCAACTTTTTCGCACGTTTTGCCGTCTTAATAATCGGTTTTCTTTACGTATTCATCGCTATCCATGGGAGGAGAGGAAAATGGCCGATTCGCAAAGCGTGCAGGCCGCTCAGCCGACCGATAAGCCAATGTCGGTATCCGGGCGATTTTTCGGTGTGATCGTATCTCCGCAAGCAACGTTTCAAAACATTGCCCGTTTTCCAAATTGGGTGGTACCGCTGATCGTGGTGGCCATTGCCGGCATGCTTTCTGGGTATTTTCTTCAGGATACCATTGTGCAGATGGCGCGCGAACAAATTGCGCAAAATCCGAATCTCACGCCCGAGCAGGTTGAGCAGGCCGTCAGCCGGATGGAAGGCTTCACGCGGCTGAGCGCCTGGTTGATGCCGTTAATCACCACACCGATCATGTTTTTGATCATTGCCGGCATTCTAATGCTCACCGGCAATGTGTTCCTGGGCGCCGAAGCCACGTTCAGGCAGGTATTTTCTGTGGTTTCCTGGAGCGCCGTGATCACCGTTCTGAGCAGCATCATCAATGTGCCGTTCATGCGCTCGAGCGGGGAGCTGAATTCCCTGACCAATTTGACCTTTCTGGCGCCAAACGCAGACATGAAATCCGCCACCTTCTTTCTGCTCCAGCAACTGGATTTGTTCTATATCTGGTGGGTCGTGCTGATGGGAATGGGCATGGCCGCCGTGTATAATTTTACGGTGAAGAAAGGCATCACCATCGTGGTAAGCTGGTGGCTGGTGTATATTCTGGTCAGTTTAGGGCTCAAGAGTCTGTTTTAAGTGCCCGCCTCGTTCTCGGTTGAGATTCTCCGCGCTGGCCAGTATGGTAACCGGATCGATTAAGCATTTCAATCGTCGCGCGCTATGGCCGGCCAACGGTAGCCGAATTGCCGGCACGCGGCGACTTTTATAGAGCGAAAGCCGCAAGCGGTGAGGGGCAGGGCATATTTGCATGAAAATCCGCGTTGCTTATTACGAAACGTCTTGTTAAACCCCAAAATCGGTTGAAGGAGAGAGGTTATGAGCAAGGTTGGCAAAGTCATTTGCCTGGTGGCATTGTTTTGGATGATCGCCCCGGTGGCGCAGGCGCAGCAGAAGCCATTCACCCTGGAACAGTGCGTGCAAATCGCGCTGGAAAACAATGCCCAGGTGCTGATTGCCAAACGCCGGGTTGGCATTGCGCAGACCAACGTCGCATCGGCGCGTTCCACCATTCTGCCGCGATTGAGTTCCAGCGTTTCGTTGGGGCAGTTTCGTTCCGGGCCGCGTACCCTGCAGATGGACGTTCCGGTGGGCTTCGATCCGGAAACCGGTCGGGCGATTTTTGAGCAACGCGAGATCGTCCAGGAGGGCTTCCGCCGGGATAATTATTCCATGCGGTTTTCCCTGAATCAAACCCTTTTCGATTTTGGGCAGAGCATCAACAATATCAAAAGTGCCGCTGCCGCGCGGGATGCTACGCGGTACAGTTTTGAGGACACGCGACAAAACACTATCTACCAGGTGCATTTGCGCTATTACCAGCTACTCAAGGACCTCCGTTTGCTGGAAGTATTCCGCGAGGCCGTGCGCTCAAGCGAGGAGCAATTGAAACGTACGCAGAGCATGTACGAAATTGGTTCGGTGGCGCAGGCCGACGTGTACCGCGCGCAAACCACTCTGGGACAGGATCGCATCAATTTGTTGCAGCAGGAGTTCAAGGTGCAAAACAGCCGCACGGCGTTGAACGTCATCCTGGGGCGGGAAGCCGATGCGCCGCTGGAGATCGTTGATATTGAAGAGGTTACGTTTGCGCAGGAATACACACTCGAAGAAGCGCTGCAGATTGCGCTGGAAAACAATCCGCTGATTCATCGTTACAAAGCCGACATGATGGCAGCGTCGTATGGCGCCAAAGCGGCCAGGGCGCGTTATCTGCCTATCATAACCGGATCGCTTTCGTATTCACGCGATAATACGGATATACAAAAAGTATATAGTGGATTCGACAAGAATTATAGTGTTTCATTCGGTATAAACTTGAGCCTTAACTTATTTAACGGATTTAATGATGCGGCTGCGGTTGAGCGAGAGTCATTGAATTACCGCATCGCGCTGGAAAACTTGAAGGAACAGGAGCGGCAACTGCGACAGCGAGTGCAGACAGCGCTGCAAAGTTTGGAAATGTGGAAGCAAATTTCCGAAATCAATCAGCTCAATTTGCGTTCGGCCGAAGAGGAGCTGCGCCTGGCGCAGGAACGCTACCGCGTGGGGGCGGGCACGCTGTTGGAATTGATCACTGCGCAGGTGAACCTGACCCGAGCCCGGGCCACATTGGTGCAGGCAAAATACGACGCCAAGGTGGCCGAGGCGGAATTAAAAGCGGCCATGGGCATTCTGAAATAGTCCGATGAGGAATGGGAAATGATGATTGAAGTCCGCAATTTAACCAAGATTTACCAGATCGGAACCGTCGAAGTGGTTGCTCTGCGCGACATCGATTTAGACATCGATAAAAACGAATATGTGGCCATCATGGGGCCATCTGGCTCTGGCAAGTCCACTCTGATGAACATTCTTGGATGTCTGGATACACCCACCAGCGGCACCTACCGGCTGAACGGCACCCTGGTGAGCGAGCTCAACGACGATCAACTGGCGGATATTCGTAATCACGAAATCGGTTTTGTGTTTCAAACGTTCAATTTACTGCCGCGCGCGACGGCGCTGCACAACGTGGAACTGCCGCTGGTGTATGCGGGGGTGCCAGCCGCCAAACGCCGCGAAATGGCCAAAATCGCCCTGGAGCGCGTGGGACTGGCCGACCGCATGCATCATAAGCCCAATGAGCTGTCCGGCGGCCAGCGGCAGCGCGTGGCCATTGCCCGGGCTCTGGTCAACAATCCATCCATTATTCTCGCAGATGAGCCCACGGGCAACCTGGATACCAGAACCGGCGATGAAATCATGAAAATTTTCACGGCGCTGCATGAGCAGGGCAATACGATCATTCTGGTTACGCACGAGGAGTACATCGCCGAGCACGCCCGGCGTATTGTGCGGCTGCGCGATGGCCGCATTGAAGTGGACGAGCGCTTCGAGGCTGCGGCAGAGGCATAGAATGGATGTTCATGGCCGACGAGCCGCCGCACTCGGTAACAGATGAGCCGCCTAATAGCTGGCATTTTCGGTCGGTTTCGATACGGTTGTCTGCGACGGTTTAGCTATGCATCTTTTTTACCATCCCGGCTTCCCGGCCACGGAGCGGTGCGCGAGGGTCTTCGCCAATCGCCGCTGGCATTGGATGAAAGACAGACCGACAGGCAGGGCTGACTTTTTTAAATGCAAGCCGTTTTCTGGGTTGAGTTGTAGCAAAAAAGAGATGGATTATTGCCAGGTTCAATGATTACTTACCAACCCGGGGGAATAGATGCCTACCGCTGATGCAATAACCGCAGCAATGGCGAATGCGGCTGTGGTTGCGGCGAGCCAGTCCGCGAAATCACGCCTTCGAACTTTCGCTTGACTCTTGATCCAATTATATTTATTTTCAAAATTGTTTTGAACATGCTGGCGTGGAATGACCACGAGCGCACGCGTTTGAGACCTTTGCCGACAACTTGTGTATCGATGCCGACATTCGAAGAAAAGCTGTCCTTTTTTAAGCAACAGATCGTTGAGCGCATTGCCAGGGCGATTGACAGTGAAACCCCGGTTTCTCTGTATGAACCCATCAAATACACCATGCAAGGCGGCGGTAAGCGGTTGCGTCCGGTCCTGCTGCTACTGACGGTAGAGGCGCTGGGCGGCGACGTGCAGGCTGCGATGCCGGCTGCCGTGGCCGTGGAACTGTTGCATAATTTTACTCTAGTTCATGATGATATCATGGACAACGACGCCACCCGGCGTGGCCGGGCGACGGTGCATGAAAAATGGGATACCAGTGTGGCGCTCCTCGCCGGTGATGGTCTGGTAGCACTGGCCTATCAGACTTTGCTCAGTACACAGAGCCCGCACACGCTGCGCATTTCGCGCCTGTTCACCACGGCGCTGATCGACCTGTGTAAGGGGCAGGCGCTTGATCGTGAATTTGAAACGCGCGATGATGTGAGCATGGACGAATATCTCGATATGATCAGCAAGAAAACGGCGCGGCTGCTCAGCTTGTGCGCACAAATGGGTGCCATCCTGGCTAATGGAACTGAAGACCAGGTCCAGGCCTTGAAAGTATATGGTGAAAGCCTGGGCATGGCGTTTCAAATCCAGGACGATTTGCTGGACATCACCGCCGATCCTGAAAAACTAGGCAAAGATTTTGGCAGTGATATCCGACAAAAAAAGAAAACATTTTTGCTGGTGCATGCCCTTCGGCAGGCCAGCCCGAAACAAAAACAGCAATTGATGGATTATCTTGATCGCGAAGCGATCGACGATGCAGAGGTGATTCGGATTCGGGATTTGTTTGAAGACATCGGCACGTTAAGTGAGGCCAAAGCGGCTGTGCAGCGATATATAAAAATTGCAGAAGATTCTCTTACTCCGATTGAAAAAGTGCATGCGAGTACCGATTCTTTAAAAGACTTGTTGAGATTGGTTCAGCAACGTCAGGCCTGAGGTGAACTTGAAGGTGGAGAGGGAATTAAATGCGAGAAGCCAGCATGAAGGAAATCAAAGTCAAAATTAAAAACAAATTGGGATTGCACGCGCGGCCAGCCGCGCAGTTGGTAAAAACCGCTGCCAAGTTCAAATCCGATATCTTCATCAGCCGCAACTCGCAGATCGTAAACGGAAAAAGCATCATGGGGGTGATGATGCTGGCGGCCGAAAACGGTGCTGAACTGACCATTCAGGCCAACGGCGAGGACGAGGACGCGGCCCTGAAAGCCCTGGCCGAATTGTTTGAAAAAAAATTTGACGAGGAATGATCGAAACGAAAACCCCTACAACAAAATCGGGCTATTTTTTCAAAGGCATACCGGTCTCTCCTGGCGTGGCGATCGGTAAGGCGTTTGTTCTTTCCGGCGAAACGGTCAAAATTGAAATCGAACAGGTTCCCGCCAAAGACGTTGACAAAGAAATCAGACGGTTCGAAGACGCGCTCGAGAAAACCCGTGAGGAACTGAAAGCCGCCACCAGCACGACCCGCAGCCGCATCGGCAGTGAAAATGCCAAAATTTTCGAGATGCACAATCTCGTGCTGGATGATCCCGTTCTCAAACAAGAAACCATCCAAAAGATCCGCGATGAAAAGCTCTCAGCCGAGTACGCCTTCTATACCGTGATGCAAAAGTACCAGGATCAGCTTGCTTCAGTCAAGGATGAATATTTCCAGATGCGGTCGGCTGACCTGCGGGATGTGAAGCGTCGAGTCATCCGCAACATCCAGGGTGATCGCACGGATTTCCTACAAAAGCTGGAAGGCGCGGCCATTATCATCGCACGGGATTTGACACCCTCCGACACGGTGGCCCTGGATCGCCATAAGATTCTGGGCTTTGCCACTGATATGGGCGGTAAAACCAGCCATTCGGCCATCATGGCGCGATCGTTCCGGGTACCGGCCGTGGTGGGCCTGCGCCATCTTACCAAATATGTGAAGAACAACGACCGCATTGTCCTGGACGGCAACGAGGGTGTGGTTTATGTCAATCCCGACCGGAAAACCCTGCAATATTATCAAAAGTTACAGAAGAAAATCCATGAGATTAACCGCCAGCTTACGGTACTAAAAAGCCTGCCGGCGCGCACCCTGGACGGCCGCGAAATCGAGCTGGCGGCCAATCTCGAATTCACCGATGAAGTCGAAACGGTGATCGAGTTCGGCGCGCGCGGCATCGGGCTATACCGCACCGATTATTTGTTCCTGGCACGAACCGATTTGCCGACCGAGGATGAGCAGTTCGAGGAATACAAGGCGGTGGTGGAACGGATGCGGCCGTATCCGGTGATCATCCGTACGCTGGACGTGGGCGGCGATAAAAATCCGCAAAATATCAACATCCCGCCGGAGGCGAATCCCTATCTGGGCTATCGCGCCATTCGCATCTGCCTGGAACGGCCGGAAGTGTTTTTACCGCAATTGCGCGCCATCCTTCGTGCCAGCGCGTACGGGAACATCAAAATCCTGTTCCCGATGATTTCCAGCATCAAAGAGCTGCGCGAGGCCAAAATGCATCTGGAAAAGGCGCGCCGGGAGTTACGCAAGCGCAAAGTGCCCTTTTCCGATGACATCGAAGTTGGCGTGATGATCGAGGTGCCGTCCGCGGCGATCATTGCCGATTTGATCTCGCGCGAAGTGGATTTTCTCAGTATCGGCACCAACGATCTGGTGCAATATCTTTTGGCCGTGGATCGCGGCAATGAACGCATTGCCTATCTGTATCAGGATTTGCATCCCGCGGTGCTGCGCACCATCCGCGACGTGGTGCAGGCGGCGCACCGCAACGGCACCTGGGTGGGCGTGTGCGGCGAAATGGGCGGTAATCCGCTGGCCACGCTGATTTTGCTCGGCCTCGGCATCGACGAGATCAGTGTCAGCCCGATTGTTCTGCCGGAAATCAAAAAAATCATCCGAAGCGTGAGCCATCCCGAATCGGAGCGCATAGCCGAAAAAGTGCTTTCCATGTCCACCGCCGAAGAAATCGAGAAATTCATGATGCGGTACATGCGCAGAAAATTCAAGGATTTGATTTTTTAGCGGCAGGAGGCGAAAACGTGAGCCTGAAAACAGCGATTCAAAAGGTGGATCGTAGCGGCATGTTGGTAAAGGTGCAAGACATGCCGTCTCATTTTGAAGATGCGTGGCAACAGAATCAGGATGTAAAACTTCCGTTTTCGCGCGATCAAATCCGCAATATTACCATTGCCGGAATGGGGGGGTCAGCCATCAGCGGCGATGTGGCTCGCTGCCTGTTGCAATCGCAATGTCCGGTGCCGATTCTGGTGAGCCGCCACTACGAGCTCGGCCAGTATGTGAACGAGCATTCGTTGGTATTCGTGTCCAGCTATTCCGGAAATACGGAGGAGACCCTGTCCGCACTGGCCGATGCTCGGGAGCGCTTTGCGAAGATCGTTTGTATTACCAGCAATGGCAGAATCATGGAACAGGCCAGAGCGGCCGGCTATCCGCTTTACACCCTGCCCGCTGGATTTCCGCCGCGATCAGCGCTGGTGTATCTTGTTGTGCCGCTGCTGCAAAGCCTACATAAACTGGGGTTAGTCGAGGATCCATGGCCGGCGATTCAGGAAACGGTGCAGGTGCTGAAGCAGCTCAATGAAGCCTATCGGCCTGAGAACGAAACGCCCCAGAACATTCCGCTGACCGTGGCCCGGACCGTGCAGGGCAAAATCCCCGTCGTGTATTCCGGGTCAGGATTGCTCGAAGTGGCCGGGGTGCGCTGGCGAGGGCAGTTCTCCGAAAATGCCGAAATTCTGGCTTATAGCAACGTCTTCCCGGAGATGAATCATAACGAAATCGTTGGCTGGGGGCAGCAGGCCGAGCTGGACCGCCAATTGCAGGTGATTTACCTGCGCGATCGGCAGGACCATCCGCGCATCAAGCTACGCATGGATGTGCTGCGCGAGGTGATTGAAACGACGACCCATCCGATCCTGGAAATCTGGAGCGAGGGCGAGTCGGCACTGGCGCGATTGTTCAGCATAATTTTCACTGGAGACCTTGCCAGTGTTTATCTCGCGGCGCTGCTCGGTGTTGATCCGACACCGGTGAAAAAGATCGATTACCTGAAAGAGACCCTGGCGAAACATCGTTAAAGCCAGGCCGCGTTTTCTCAAGGATGCCGTCAGGCATGGTTTACCATTGGCCATAGCGGCCTTCTATTCGCTAATTGCCAAATGAAAAGAAAACCATAGATCCGCTAAGAGCGATTGATCTGTGAGCGTTCATCGAGAGAAAGGAGCAAAACAGAATGGCTTGGAAGCTTTTTAGTTCGGAATCGGTCACCGAGGGCCATCCTGATAAAATCGCCGATCAGATTTCTGATGCGGTGTTGGATGCGATCATTGGAGACGATCCGCATGGACGGGTGGCATGTGAAACCTTTGTGACTACGGGCTTGGTGCTTGTTGGCGGCGAAATCACCACCGATACTTATGTGGATATTCCCACCATAGTTCGTGATACTATCAAAGACATAGGATATGTGGATGCAACCTATGGTTTCGATTATTTGACCTGCGCGGTCCTGACCAGCATCGATCAGCAATCGCCGGATATTGCCGCCGGCGTGGATCGCGCTGGTGCCGGAGACCAGGGCATGATGTTTGGCTACGCCACTAACGAGACCCCCGAGCTGATGCCGATGCCGATTTTGCTGGCCCACCGGTTGACGCAGCGGCTGGCGCAGGTCCGCAAGGAAGGCATTCTGCCCTATCTACGTCCAGATGGTAAGGCCCAGGTTTCGGTGCGCTACGAGGATGGCCGACCGGTACGCGTGGAAACCGTGGTCGTTTCCACCCAGCATGCCCCGGATATCAGCACCGAAAAGCTGCGTACCGATGTCATCGAAACGGTCATTTTACCAGTGATCCCGGAGGAAATGATCGTGAAAGATAAAATTACCTACCACATCAATCCGACCGGCCGATTTGTGATTGGCGGTCCGCAGGCCGATGCCGGGCTCACCGGCCGCAAGGTCATCGTCGATACCTATGGCGGCATGGGCCGGCATGGCGGTGGCGCCTTTTCCGGCAAGGATCCAACAAAGGTGGACCGCTCGGCAGCCTACGCGGCGCGCTACGTGGCCAAAAACATCGTGGCCGCGGGCCTGGCCGACCGCTGCGAGCTGCAGATCGCCTATGCCATCGGCGTGGCCGAGCCGGTGTCCGTTGCCGTGGATACTTACGGTACTGGCAAGATTCCTGAGGAGGAAATTGAGCGTCTGGTGCTCGAAAACTTCGACTTAACCCCGGCGGGCATCATCGAGATGCTGCAACTGCGACGACCGATTTTCAAACGCACGGCCGTCTATGGCCATTTCGGCCGTCAAGAACCGGAGTTTACCTGGGAACGGACAGATAAAGCGGACAATTTAAAAAAATAATTCACGCAAATTCAAGGATCATCAGTAGAGGAGGCTTTCTGGTGGAGTATCATGTCAAGGATTTGGGGCTCGCTCCTAAGGGGAAAAAGCGCATCGAGTGGGCCGATCAGGATATGCCTGTACTTCGGCGCATTCGCGACCGATTTGAAAAAGAAAAACCTCTGGCTGGACGCAAAATGTCCGCCTGTCTTCATATAACTGCTGAAACTGCCAATCTGGCCCGGACGCTCAAAGCCGGTGGGGCTGATTTGGTACTATGTGCATCCAATCCGCTCTCCACCCAGGATGATGTGGCCGCGGCTCTGGTGCAGGAATACGGCATTCCGGTGTACGCCATCAAGGGTGAGGACAAGGATACGTATTACGACCACATTCATGCCGCGGTTAGACATCAGCCGGTGATCACCATGGATGACGGCGCCGATCTGGTATCGATCATCCATGCCGAGTATCCGGAGATGGCGTCCAGCATTTTAGGCAGCATGGAAGAAACCACTACCGGGGTGATCCGGTTGCGGGCCATGGAGCGCGATGGTGCGCTGAAGTTTCCGGTGATTGCCGTGAACGACGCGGTGACCAAAAATTTGTTCGACAACCGTTACGGTACCGGTCAGTCCACCATCGACGGCATCATCCGCGCCACGGATATATTGCTGGCCGGCAAAACGGTCGTCGTGGCCGGCTATGGCTGGTGCGGTCGCGGTGTAGCTATGCGGGCCCGCGGCATGGGGGCTAAGGTCATCGTGACCGAAGTGGACCCCATTCGCGCCCTGGAAGCGGCGATGGACGGCTACTGGGTGATGCCCATGGACAAAGCCGCGGCTGTCGGCGACCTGTTTGTGACCCTCACCGGTGATATCCACGTGCTACGCCGCGAGCATTTCGAAAAAATGAAGGACGGCGCCATGGTGGCCAACTCCGGCCATTTCAATGTCGAAATCGACATCCCGGCGCTGGAAGACATGGCCAAAGAAAAAATCGAGCAGGTGCGGGATTTTGTCGATGCCTATGTGATGCCCGATGGCCGGCGTATTTATTTGCTCGGCGAGGGCCGGCTCATCAACCTGGCTGCGGCTGAGGGCCATCCAGCCTCGGTGATGGACATGAGCTTTGCCACCCAGGCGCTGGCCAGTGAATACGTGGTCCAGAATGCTGGCAAACTCGAAGCCAAGGTGTACACCCTGCCGAAGGAAATCGAAGAATGGATTGCCCGCCTGAAGCTTGATTCCATGGGCGTCGAAATCGATCGGCTGACCGACGAGCAAAAAAACTATTTGGATTCGTGGGAAATGGGAACCTGATGGCGCTGAAAAACCATTAAGGTGGTCTGCCAACACGAGCGTTCGGCTATAATATTATGGCAACAGGGCTGTTCCGGAAGTATGGCTGTGAGCGACAGGGGCGCTGAACGGGAGACAAAAAGCCGCCAAGGCTATGTATCATTCCGTTTGCCATGCGTTCAGAGTTTACTCTTGGACAGCCCTTGTCTTTTTGTCCTGTGCATGAGTTGCCGCTAATTATTACAAAGATTTGACCGATGTTTAGGAACAGCGACTTTCGGTTTTGAAATCATCTCTATCGTCTCGCGTCATGTGCAAAATTTGAGGATTGCAATGCATCCGAAATCCTTTCTCTTTGGCATCGCCGGTCTATTGGTCCTGATGTTTAACCTGCAATGTAAAATTTCGCCGCCCTCGGCCCCGAGCTGGGATGTCGAGGTGAATGTTCCGGTGATCAACAAGACATTTTACGTGAGTGACCTGATCGACGGCATCGATGGGCTGAAGGTGGATAGCCTGAATCAAATTTTTGTCGAATTCACAGCCGAGTTGGATACCTTTGATGCGCAAAATCAACTCACCCTCAACGGACTTTCGCAACGATTCACCAAGCAGCTCGGGCGGTTTAAAATCCCGTCACCCGGCGAGCGTGACCTGACGATTCAATTGAAACAGATTTATCCGCCAGCAGACCAGATCAATGGGCTCAAAGTGCCGGTGCCACCGTTCAATTTTCAGGTGCCGCCTCAGGACCTGCCGCCGTTCGAGACCATCCAGTGGGTGGAAATCGATTCCGGCTATGTGGATCTGACTATCGAAAATTTTCTACCGGTGGACCTCGGCAAACCGATCACCATTGATCTGTTGGACGCCGTAGCCGATACAGTCATTGCGAACTGGGTGTTTTCGGATTTTATCAACAAGGGTGAAAGCCGAACCGAACGGCTACTACTGGCCGGTAAACGGTTGTCGGCAGGATTATCACTGCGGGTGGCCGGCGCTTCCCCAGGTAGCACCGATTCAGTACGCATCAACAGTGATGACTATTTCCGCATTATCGTATTTCTCAGTGATTTGTATGTCAAGGGCGGCGCCGCCAGGCTTGAGCCGCAGCGCATCAATTTCGATGAAAATATCCAGATCGCCGATTCGATGATCATCGCATCGGCGCGCATCCGCCAGGGCCAGATGCGCATCGAAGTGTCCGGCAATCTGCCCATCGACGCCAGTGTGAATTTCAGCCTGCCGGATTTCATCGACGAAAAGGGCTCGCCTCTCACGGAAACCTTTTTCCTGCTCAAAGATCAGGTCAACCAGTTGGTGATCGATCTGTCCGGCTATCACTTCCAGCCGGATAGTGGCGATTTTGCCCGGCAGGCCGTGCGCATTTCGGCCTCCGTAGCCACGCTGCAATCTCCGGACGAGCTCATTGAACTGTTCGCCACCGATTCCGTGTCGGCGCTGTTCGATATCAGTCCGATTTATTTTTCCGAAATCTCGGGCCGGTTTTACAGCAAGGACATTGAGGTGCCTGCCAGGACGATCGAGGTGGACCTGCCCAGCAAGCTGGACAGCATCCGGCTGGATGCGGCGCAATTGCACCTGCGCCTGTTGAACAGCATTGGCTTCCCGGCACAGGTTCGGCTTTTGATCCGCGGCACCAACGATGCCGGTGAGCAGGCCGAAATTTTCATCGATCAGACCATCCAGCCTGGAAGAGGCCCGGATGGTCCGGAAGCTACGGAAATTGTGCTCAACCAGGAAAACAGCGGCATTCTTAATTTGCTGAATTTGTTGCCGTCGCAGATCGAGATCAGCGGTAAAGTGAATATCGGCCGGCCGGACTGGACCGGTACTATCCGTGAAGCCGATTTTGTGACCGGCGATATCACGTTCATGGCCCCGGCGGCGTTGGAACTCCCGGCCCAGGATTTCGAGTCCGAGGTGACCGATTTGAACCTGGAACAGGATGTGCGCAATACCATCGAAAAGCACCTCAACGAGGGCGAATTGATGGTGAAGACCGTCAGTCATCTGCCCATCGGGGCGCGGTTCTACATGAATTTTGCCCTGGCGGACAGCCTGGTATTCACCCGGCCCGCTTTGCGCATCGGCCCCATTAGCATTGAAAGCGGACAAGTCGATCCGGCCACTAAGATTGTGGTTTTGCCGAAAGAGAACATGATCGATATCAAATTGACTCGGGAGGAATTGCAGTTTTTTACCAATGCCCCCATTTTCACCGGCGTGCAAATTCAATTCCCGGGCACCCAGGGCCAAGTGGTGAAACTACTCAGCAGCGATTATCTGGATATCAAGGCCGTGGTGCGAATGCAGGTGAATGTGGGTGAATCGAAATCTGCCACGAATTGAACGGAGCGATCCATGACCAGAAAGCGATACTTTCTGATTGGCTGCATGCTGCTGATACCGATTTCCATGGCGTTGGCGCAGAGCCCTTTTTACAACGCGCGCGAGATGGGTATGGCTGGCGCGTATGGGGCGGTGGCCCACGGTGCAGATGCCGTGAACTGGAACCCGGCCAACCTCGGGCTGGTGCTGACTTCGGGTTTCACGCTGCAAATGCCGGGTATGGGTATGCGAGTTTTGAACACGTCCTTTGGCCTGGCTGATTACAATCGTTACAATGGCGCCGTGCTGGCCCAGGAAGAAAAGGCTGAAATTCTCAGCAAAATTCCCGACGATGGCCTCAAGCTGGTTGGCAATGGCGGGGGGATGTTGCTGGGCGTATCCATTTCACGCCTGGCATTGGCCCTGCGGTTGCGCGGCTTATCGGACATGGTGATTTCCCGGGACTTCTTTGAACTGATCCTTAACGGCAACGAGTTGGGCCGCGAGTACGACTTTTCGCAAACAGCAGGAAGCGGCTGGGCCATGGCCGATGTGTCGATCAGCTACGGGCAGGCGTTTTATGTGCCCTATCTCAATGATTTTGCCGTTGGAGTCAGCCTGCACTGGCTGAAGGGCCTCGGGATGGCTGAAATCGTGGAATCGCGCGGCCGTGTGCTCAGCGACTTCGAGGGCCTTTCCGGCGACGGGTTCGCGAAGCTGCGCACGGCCAGCGGCGGCAATGGCTTTAGCATCGATATCGGACTGGCCGGTATCACCAAAAACAATGTGATCATCAGTCTGGCCGTGCACAACCTTGCCAGCCATATCCGCTGGGATCAGGAGGTGCAGATCTATGAATACGGCATCCGCACCGATAGTCTAACTGTAGAAGCGCTGGTGAATGAGGATTCCGACAGCCTGATCACCGACCTGCAAGAAGATTACCCCGGCGAGGCCTTCAGCGCCTATCTGCCGCTTGAGTTGAAATTTGGTGCGGCTTATGCGTTTTCCGATTGGCTGCTGTCGGGGCAGCTCATCCAGGCATTGCAGAAAGCGCCAGGCATCAACCGGGTGCCGTACGTGGCACTCGGCGCCGAATGGCGCAGGCTGAGCTTTTTGCCCTTACGATTCGGGCTGGCTTTTGGCGGCACGCATCGGTTCAGCACCTCGCTGGGATTCAGCCTCAAGATCGGCCCATTCTGTAGCAATTTCGCGTTTCAAACCATCAATCAGCTCCTGCCCAGCAGGGGCACCGGCTACGGATTGGCCATGGACATAAGTCTGGGCCTGTAGCTGGCGTCGCGGCAGGGGGATCAGCCTTTCCGTCAGTAACCGGACAGTCCAATCTCGGCAACGGTCCGGCCACGGAATTCACTCCGCGGTGCTTCATACGGTTTCATCAGAATTTTAATTTTGCGAAATGGAATGAAAGCAGGTAATTACCAATAAAATTAACAAACTATTCTTAGCTACTCAATCTATGCAGGTATTGGGCATTCAGTCTTTCGCTGACACTCAGAAGGGGGACCTGGAAAGACCGGAGTCTCGTAACCGGTCTGTTGCTGTGAAGAAGATTCCGGCATTTTTCGTCGATCCTCCTGGGTCGAATGCAGAAAGGCCAGCATAACAAATAAAATAAATATCGAAATGGCCGGCATGGCTGAACCGTTATTTCCTGGTTGATTCAAATGCATGAATCTTGACAAAACGAATATGCTCATTTTTTGAAATTGCTTTTTTGTAAAATCAAGTTATATTTGTTTTAAATACGCGCGAGTCGGCTTCGTCGCGAGTGACCGGAAAGTGGCATGGCACCGGGCGCATCGCAGGCGATTGCTGTCTCTGAGTTCGGTCAATCCTGCGTAACGCGAATCTGCAATCTCAGGGATGAAATATGACAACAAGGGGATGGGGTGTTTCAGCATATCTGTGCGTGATCGCGGCCCTGTCGTTGTTTCCCGCCGATCCTGCTCTGGTTCAAGAAAAATCCATGAAAACCCTTGCCGTTTTGCCCACTCAGGGGCCCGATTTGACCCCGGAGCAGCGCCAGCAGCTTAGCGCCGCTTTGCTGGATGCCGTGCAGCAGCGGGGCGATTACCTGGTTCTGGATGAAGCTGCTGTGGCGGAGTATATGCGCCCCCGGGAGTTCCGTGCCCATGCCGATGTGACTGAGCTGCGGGATATCGGCCAGGCCCTTCAGGTGGCCTATTTGTTACTGCCGGAATTAGCGCAGGACAACGGGCAGACGGTTTATAAACTGTATTTATTCAACGTCAAAGCGAACAAGGTTGCGAAAATCAGTCGCAGGAGCTGCGATTGTCAGATCAATCAGCCGGAGACATTTCCGTTCCAGGAATCGCTGAAAATCGTATTTGATGTGCCGGAAATCATTCTGACGGCAGGGCTGGAGCAGGAGGAGCCGGTGTTGCCTCCTCCGCCGGTCATTCCGAACGTCGAACCGAAATCCGAAGAACCCGAGACCGAAATCGAGCCGCAAGCGGCGGCGGATACATTGAGCGTTACTCAGGAATCCCTTCCACCGGCGATTCCTTCCAAACCCGGGTTGAAATGGAAACCCTATGCAGCCGGGGCGGTGCTTGTGGGCGGTGGCATACTCTATTTCCTCTCACGCGGCAAACCTGGTAGCGGCAACCAGGGCGGCCGCCTTCCCGACCCGCCGGGCACTCCGGATTCAAAATAGCGATCACCCGCAGTTGAGGATATTCGATGAAACGGGATTGGCGTCAATATCTGGTTCTGGCATTATCCGGCCTGCTGACCTCGGCAGGCAATGGTTTCGGCCAGGAAGTGTACAATATTCCTCTTATTGAACAGCAGGGCAAACAATATTCGCCTCAGGTCGTCGCATCGGACGCTGCCAGAGGCTATTTTGTTTTCTGGCTGAACGAAATTAGCGGCGTGCCCGAACTGTACGCGCAGTTCCTCACCGAAGAAGGCTACTCGCTTTGGGGGGCTGAAGGCCGGCGGCTGATTCCCCGAGATGTGCCGATTCTGGACTATGCCGTAGCGCCGGATGGCAAAGGCGGTGTATTTGTGGCCTGGGCCGAAAAAGCGCCTACGGGGATCGGCACCTCGTTGTTTCTCGGCCGTCTGGATGCCAAAGGCGAACCTGCGTGGACCGAAATAGTGAGCATCGGCCAGGTGGGGGTTCACAAACTCAACCTTCGTTGCGAATACGATCTCGATCAGGGAGTGTACGTCATCTGGGAACAGAGCATCAATCCGCTGGACGTCGACATATTTGCGCAGCATGTGGACGGTACCGGCCGGAAATACTGGCCATACGGCGGCATGCCGGTGATTCAGGCCGATAATGTGCAATTGCTTGAAGATACCGAGGCCCTGCCGGAAGGCCTGGTGGTGGCCTGGCAGGACCGCGCAAGCGTGCTGTTGCAAATTTTGAATTTTAAGACTGGCAAACCGGTCAAAACCAGCCCGCTGCGGCCCAGTATCATCAGCCTGACGCAGTCGCGGCCGCGGCTGGCGCGCCGTTATTCGTCCTCGGAATCGAGCGTGTTTGTGGTGTGGGAAGAAAGCACCAACATCCGGGCGCAACGGTTTTCGGCCTCGGGCGATCGCCTGTGGAGCGCTATTGGTGTCGATGTGATTCGCGCCACCGGCACGCAAAACCGGCATGAAATTCTCTCGGAAACGCGCGGCGGGCTGATCGTCCTCTGGCAGGACAGCCGAGATTCCAGCACCGGCATCGATTTGCGAGCGCAGCGCCTGGATAAAAATGGCAATGCGCAATGGACCAGTACGGGCGTCATCGTCAACAAAGCGGCGGAGGTGCAGGCCGGTCAGAAACTGATTGCGGATACCAATGATGGTTTTGTGTGCCTGTGGGAAGACAACCGCGCGGCTGAGCTGAATCTTTATGGCCAGCGGGTAAACCGCAGCGGCCGGCTGAAGTGGGCGTCCGCGGGCGTGCCTGTTTCGGTGCAGCCCGGGGCGCAGCGTCAACTGCAACTGGCCAGCCTCGGCGACAAAGTGCTGGCTGTGTGGGAAGACCTGCGCCAGGATGAAGGCGATATTTTTGCGCAATTCATTTACTTCAATGGCAAGCTGCACAATGTGCTGCCGTATTTTACTTCCGAGCCGATGGATACCGCTTACGTGGGCAGCTATTACGAATATGTGCTGCAGGCCGAGGACGTGGACCGTGACCTTCCGCTGACCTTCAATCCGGTGGTGTTGCCAGACTGGCTGGAATTCGATGAAAATAGCCACACGCTAAGCGGCATGGTGGTGGATATCAGCGGAGCCGTGTCGCTGGTTTCCGTCGAAGTGATCGATGCTCGCGGCGGCGTCGGCACGCAGACGTTCGAAATCCGCGTGGTGGGCGCCAATCATCCGCCTAAAATCCTCAGCCAGCCGGATACGCTGGCACTGGAGGACAGCCTGTATGTGTACCAGCTCGTCATCGAGGACCCGGACAGCAACGATGTTCACACCCTGGAGCTGATCGAGCTGCCAGATTGGCTCGGGGTGGAAGAACAGGATTTTCGACTGGTTGGGGTGCCGGAAAACAAAGATGTGGGCCTGCATAAAGTTTCGCTGCTGGTCAAAGATCAGGCCGGTGAGGCTGCTCAGCAGGAGTTCACGATCCGCGTGCTGAATACCAACGATCCGCCTGAATTTCTGACCGCATCTGCGGCGGACACCGCCATCGAAGATGAGGAATACAGCTTTGAATTTCAGGTGCTGGACCCGGATGTGGGAGATGAGGTGACGCTGGAATTTTTGATCCAGCCATCCTGGCTGCATCTGGATATCGAAAATTCAGCGCTGGTAGGCACGCCAACCAACGATCATCTGGGCGATACGCTGGCTGTGATTATGGCTCGAGACCTCGAGGGCGCTTCCGACACCCTGTCGCTACGCCTGTTCGTGAAAAATACCAACGATCCGCCGTTTTTTGTCAGTGTGCCGGATACCGAGGCCG
The DNA here is from genome assembly GCA_030950365.1 of Candidatus Zhuqueibacterota bacterium. Lineage (GTDB taxonomy): Bacteria > Zhuqueibacterota > Zhuqueibacteria > Zhuqueibacterales > Geothermadaptataceae > Hydrothermovivens. The sequence goes on from JAUZRQ010000044.1 coordinate 39,680, forward strand.
TGGTCGATTCTCTGTACGAATATGCGGTGGTGGTGGATGATGTGGATCCGGATGACGAGCTGCGGCTGTTTTACCGCAACGGGCCATCATGGTTGAATTTGAACCCCACCCATTTTGTGCTATCGGGCATTCCGCCGGCTTCGGCGGCCAACGATCGTTTCCTGGTGCGACTGGAAGTGGTGGATGCGGCCGGAGCCAGCAGCGAACAGGAGTTTTTCCTGTATGTCCGCGAGCAGGCCATCCCCGATTCGTTGCCGCCGCCCGGGCCCATCAATCCGACCATCACCCCGGATGAATGGACCGCGGCGGATTCGCTGACGCTGCGCTGGATCACCCCGGCCGATGAAACCGGCATCACGCGCATCTTTTTGAAATTTGTGACGCCGCCGCAAAACAATGATGATTACGAATTTTCCAGTGCCATTCGCACCGCGGCCGGCGCTGTGGACAGCATCCGCTTTCCGGTGCTGTTTGAGGGCGACAACAAGGTGTATGTGTGGTTCGCTGATCGCCAGGGCAACACCGATTTTAAAACCGCTGTACCGGTGCGGTACCGCAGCGATCGGTCGGTGCCCACACCGCCGCAGCCCATTTACCCGCAAGAATGGAGCCGTGGTGACACGGTGCGGTTCGCCTGGCTGGCCGCCCGAGACAGCGTTTCCGGGATTAAGGGATATTTCATTGCCCTACAGCAGGGGAACCAGGTGGTTCATGTTCCCCAGTTCGATCCCACAGCGGATACCATTGAGGTTGCGCTGCCCCTGCATCTGAGCGAAAAGCTCGTGGACTGGTTTGTCATCGTTCTGGACAGTGCAAAGAACGGCACCGAAAGCACGGTGAAGACTTTTTCGGTGGATAACGTCATGCCGCTGATCATCCACAAGCCCGTGGATACCTTGCAGGCCGGCCAGCCGGCCACCTTCCAGGCGCGGGTGACGGACATCGGTTCCGGCGTGAAAAGCGTGCATCTTCTATACCGTACGCCGGACCAGACGCAATTTTTCAGACAGCCAATGACGACCAGCGATGGCATCAATTTCACAGCCAGTTTGCGCGGCGTTGATATCACCGCATTTGGCCTGGAATATGCCATCGTTGCTTCGGATTTTGCCGATAATCGCAAGTTCTGGAAGGCCAACGATCAAATTTCCATCTATCGCAGTCCGGTGGTTTTGGGAGCGTCCCTGCCTCTTCCGGTCGTGATCCAGCCGATGAAATACCAGATGTTCGGAGTGCCATTTTATCTGGTGCAGAACGATCCGAAGGCGTTTTTCGAAAGCCAGCTCGGACCGTATGACGATACCCGATGGCGTCTGTTGCGCTATCAAAACGGCGACTACGTGGAGCTCACTCAGGGACAGATCGACAGCCTGATGCCCGGCCGGGCCTATTGGCTCATCACACGCGAGTCGAGGCAGTTGCAAATTCTGGATATGGCCACGGTGCGTTCGGACCGCCCATTCCGGCTCACCTTGCAGCCCGGCTGGAACATGATTGCCTCGCCGTTCAATTTCACCATCCGGTTTGATCCGGCCTCCCTGCCCGATGGCATCGAGCCGGTGCTGTGGGGATACGACGGCAGTCAGTATCGCATGGAGACCCAGAAACTGGCGGCCTGGAAGGGCTATTTCATTAAAAACAACCAGGCAACGCCGGTGCATTGGGAAATACGGCCGGAAAAACCGGGCACGGCAAAGCAGGGCGAGCCCTGGGCCAGTGCGCTGTGGTATGCCCGCCTGCGCGTGCAGCAGGGCCAGCGCGCCGATGCGGAAAATGTTTTTGGCCAGGTGGCCGAACCGCAGCTCTTGCTCGACTGGTCCGATCCGCCGGCCATCGGCGAGACGCCGCGGCTGTATTTTGTGGCAGCAGGCCCTGGAGCCAACGAGCGTTCGCTGGCGAGCGAGTTCCTCCCCGTGGATGCGGCTGAACCGGTCTGGCGGATGCGCGTCGAAAACCTGGCCAGAGGCTGGGTAGCATTGCATCTCGACATTGGCAAATCCTGGCCGGATTCGCTGGCATTGCTGCTGACCGATCGGACCACCGGAATCGAGCGCGAGCTGCAGGCGGATCAGCCGGTGACCTTCTGGAACGAGACGCCGGGAGGGAGCCGCGATTTTGAACTGCGGCTATTGGCGAAATCGGATATCGAACGCCGGCGGAGTTTGCCCACAACCCTGAATTTGTATCCGATCCGGCCGAATCCGTTCCGGATCAACCAGAGCAGCCATGTCACCATTCGCTTTTCGTTGGTCGAGCCGGTGCGGGTACGGCTTACCGTGTACAACCTACTCGGCCAGGAAGTATGGTCAACGCCGGAGCTGGGTTACCGCGCCGGTGAGCATGCCATCACCTGGGATGGGCGAACGCAAAGCCGGCTGCTCGTATCCAGTGGCATTTATTTTGTCCATCTGGAGGTGGTGGGACAATCGCAGCGGCTGCGGCAGAAAATCGTGCTTCTGCACTAATGGCGCAGCATCTGCTTCG
>JAUZRQ010000045.1 GCA_030950365.1 Candidatus Zhuqueibacterota bacterium
TAAAAATCTCAGGTTCAATCACTTTTATGGAGAACGCGATGACGCTGTTCAAGAAGTTGAGTCTCGGATTGATTGGATTGGCGCTGGTCCAAACGACGGCTCTGCCGCAGGGCAAACTGCGCGTGGATCCGGACATCCCCCGCTACAAAAAAGTTAGCGGAATTTCGGGCAATGTCAACAGCATCGGCTCGGACACGATGATCAACCTCATGACCCTGTGGGCCGAAAAATTTGCCAAATACTACCCCAACGTCAAAGTGTAGATCGAAGGCAAGGGCTCCAGCACCGCGCCACCGGCCCTCATCGCCGGCACGGCCCAGTTCGGCCCGATGTCTCGCAAAATGAAAAAAGAAGAAATCGACAAGTTCGAAAAACGGTTTGGCTATAAGCCCACGGTCATCCGCGCCGCTATCGATGCCCTGGCGGTGTACGTGAACAAGGACAACCCCATCGAAGGCCTCACGCTGCAGCAGGTGGATGCGATTTTCTCCAGCACACGCCGCGGCGGCTACAAAGAGGACATCCGCTTCTGGGGGCAGCTCGGCCTCACCGGTGAATGGGCGCGAAAGCCCATCAGCTTGTACGGCCGCAATTCCGCCTCGGGCACCTACGGCTATTTCAAAAAACACGCGCTGTTCAAAGGCGATTACAAAAACACCGTAAAAGAACAACCCGGTTCGGCTTCAGTGGTACAGGGCGTGGCCGAAGACCGATACGCCATCGGCTACTCGGGCATCGGTTACATCACCTCAGGAGTGCGGGCGGTGCCGCTGGCCAAGAAACCCGGTTCGCCCTTCTACGCCCCGACCATGAAAAATGTGATGACCGGCAAATATCCCCTGGCGCGCTTCCTGTACATCTACATCAACAAGGCGCCGGGCAAGCCACTGGACCCGCTGGTGCGCGAATTCCTGAAATTTGTGCTCAGCCGCGAGGGACAGGAAATCGTGATCAAAGACGGTTACCTGCCACTGCCGGCCAAAGTGGTGGAAGAAGAATTGCAGAAATTGCAATAAGCGCGAGGAACTCACACGGCAACCATGTCCGCGGATAGACCATCTCCCGTGTCTGTTTCTGAGCAGACGCCTCCCGCACGGTTTCGTAGCCGTATCAGCCGGTCCCGCCGGTGGACGGATCGGCTGGCGGCTATTTCGATTCGTGCAGGCGGTCTTTTTGTCATTGTAGCCATTCTGGGCATCCTGTCGCTGTTTCTGGTCGAAATCGCCCCGCTCTGGCAAGGGGCGGATGTTGAACTAAAAAGCCGGTTTTCCCTAGTGCCGATGGGCATCGCCGAAACCGAGCGCGTGCTGCTGCTGGACGTGGAAGAGTACCGGCAGATCGGCTTTGCGCTGACCGATTCCGGCAAAACCCTGTTTTTCAATATGGAAGATGGCGCCCCGGTGAAAAACGGCCGACTCGAGCTGCAGCCGGAGGAACGGCTCACGGCCGTGTGGCAATCGGTGCTGTCCACACGCTTCGCTGTCGCCACCAGCCGCGGCCGCGTGCTCTATGGCGAATTCGACTTTCGCCCGCATTTCATGGACGAGCAGCGCCAGTTTGCGCCCGAAGTGCGCATCAGCAGCGTGATGGAGCTGGACGCCGACCGGCCGTTATCTCACCTCGCCGTGGCCGGCGATCCGGAGGAAAGCTTCGTCATTGCCGGAATCACACAAAGCGGCAGGGTGCTGGTGTATCAGCGGCAGGTCGAAGAAAGCCTGTTCGGTCCGGGGGAGGTCACCGAGAACCGCTATGAGATTGACTACCTCGGCCCCGCGCCAACCGCGCTGGTGCTGGAAAGCGGCGGTCAAGCGTTTTTCCTTGGTACGGAAAATGGCCAACTGTACAAATACACGCTCTCCGAGGACGGGCCTGCCCGCGACGGCCAGTATTCGGCGTCGGACACCAGCATCACCGTGCTCGGATTTCTTATCGGCGAGCGCTCGCTGGTGGTCGGCGATTCGGCGGGCAGGATTACGGTCTGGTTCGAAAGTTTCGACGAAGGCCAGGCCAATGTTCGCACGCTTAAACCAGTGCACCGCATGCAGGGCCATCCCTCCGCCGTGGTGCGCTTCACGCCGTCGCAGCGCAACCGCACGTTCATCACCACCAGTCTTGACGGCCTGTGGCACATGCAATATTCCACCAACGAGCGGCTGTTGTACACCGGGCATCACTTCGATGCCGCTCCGACGCTGGTCCGCTTTGCCCCCAAGGGCGACGGCGCCCTGTTTCTCGATCAACAGCGCCGGCTATGGCATTTCGACATCAACAACCCGCATCCCGAAGCCAGCCTCAAAGCGTTTTTCGGCAAAATTTGGTACGAGGGCTACAGCAAGCCCGATTACGTGTGGCAATCCAGCAGCGGCTCGGACGATTTTGAGCCCAAGCTGAGCCTGGTGCCGCTGATTTTCGGCACCCTGAAAGGCACCTTCTATGCCCTGTTGTTTGCGTTTCCAATCGCCATTCTGGCGGCAGTGTATGTGTCACAATTCTTGTATCCGCGCTGGAAATCCCCCATCAAATCGGTGATGGAAATCATGGCTGCGCTGCCGAGTGTGATCATCGGCTTTATCGGCGGGTTGTGGCTTGCGCCGCGCGTGCAAGATGTTGCCCCGGCCATTTTTACCATGTTCATTGTGATCCCGGCCGGCGTGATTCTGGTAAGCTGGTTGTATAGCCGCTTTTCCGGCGCTCTACCGGTCCAGCTCGAAAACGGCTTCAAGGCCGTGCTCATCATCCCGGTTGTGCTGGTGCTCGGCTGGCTATGTTTGCAGTGGAACGGCGCGATCGAGCAAGTGCTGTTCGCTGGCGACTTTCGCCAGTGGCTGGTGGACGCGCTAAATCTGCACTACGATCAGCGCAACGCATTTGTGGTCGGTCTGGTCATGGGCTTTGCAGTGATCCCGTTGATTTTCACCATCTCGGAAGACGCCCTATCCAACGTGCCGTCGAGCCTGTCAGCCGCCTCGCTGGCGCTGGGAGCCACGCGCTGGCAGACTGCCCTGTTCATTGTGGTACCAGCCGCCACTCCGGGCATTTTCTCGGCCACCATGATCGGCCTGGGGCGCGCCATCGGCGAGACCATGATCGTGCTGATGGCCACGGGCAACACGCCAGTGATGGACTGGAACATCTTCAACGGCTTCCGGACGCTCTCCGCCAACATCGCGGTGGAAATCCCCGAAGCGCCGCAAGGCGGCACGCTTTACCGCACGCTGTTTCTTTCGGCGCTGTTGCTGTTTATGATGACGTTTCTGGTCAATACGGTGGCGGAGCTGGTGCGGATGCGCATGCGCAAAAAATACGAAAACCTGTGAGGCCATTTACCTAACAAGGCGAACCGATAGACATAATGAAACATTTCATCAAACAGGGCAGCGTGTTCATCTGGCTGACCGGCCTGGCCATGTCCGTGGGCTTGTTGATGATCGGCGGATTGCTGACCCTGATCCTGGTCAATGGGCTTGGCATTTTCTGGCCGGAACCGCTGATTCAGTTCCAACTGAAAAACGGCGAAGTGGTGCTGGGCGAAATCTGGCAAAAAGAAACCTACCAGGTGACCCCGGAGGCGCCGCCGCGCGAGCGCATTCGGGTCAAAATCGCCAACCGGGATTTCTACGGTCTGGATTTCCGCTGGATCAATCGGGACGATATCGAAAGCCAGCAGCGACCGCTGGATGCGTTCACCATCGAACGGCGGTCCTGGGGCAACTTCTTCGGTTTCATCGATAAAATCACAGTGCGTGATCACGTCATTGCGGAAGGGCCGAATGAGGTCCGGCAGGTTTTGCCTCAGTATCTCAGAGAAGCGCAGCAGTTGTACGAGCAGATTCGCGATGTGCAAAAAAATCGCATCGGCGACCTGAATTATGAGATTGAAAAAACGCGGCGCACCATGCGGCGGGTCGAATTGCGGGAGCGCGACCCCGAAAAGCGCGAGACCAGATTGGCCGAATTGCAGGAGCGGCTGGACCGTTTAAAAGCACGTTACCAGGAGTTGGAAGAAGAGTTGGTTCGCCTTGAAGAACGTGGGCAGAGTTATCTGGCCAACCTTCGCACAGTGGACGGGCAAACCAAAACGTTAGGTTTGATGCAAATTGTACGCGCGTATCAGCCCAACCAGCTATCATCGATGAGCAAAGCAAAGATTTACATCTCACGGCTATGGGAATTTCTGTCGGACGAGCCACGCGAATCCAACACCGAGGGCGGGGTGCTGCCGGCGATTTTCGGCACCGTGCTCATGGTCATTTTAATGAGCATCGCTGTGGTGCCACTGGGCGTGGTGGCCGCCATTTACATGCGCGAATACGCCAAACCCGGCCCGATTCTGAACGCGGTGCGCATTGCGGTGAACAATCTCGCCGGCGTTCCGTCCATCGTGTTCGGCATTTTCGGGCTCGGCCTGTTTATCTACACCATCGGCGGCACCATCGACCGGCTGTTTTTCCCGGAAGCGCTGCCCACGCCGACCTTCGGCACTGGCGGCATCCTGTGGGCTTCGCTGACTCTGGCGCTGCTTACCCTGCCGGTGGTGATCGTGACGACCGAAGAAGGGCTAGCCGCCATCCCGCGTTCGGTGCGCGAGGCGTCGCTGGCGCTGGGCGCCACCAAATTTGAAACTCTGTGGCGGGTCATCCTGCCGAGCGCTTCGCCGTCGATTTTTACCGGCATGATTTTGGCTGTGGCGCGAGCCGCGGGCGAGGTCGCTCCACTCATGGTAACTGGCGTGGTCAAACTGGCGCCGTCGCTGCCCATCGATGGCCATTTCCCCTACCTGCATCTGGACCGCAAGTTCATGCATCTGGGCTTCCATATTTACGATGTGGGTTTTCAATCGCCCAACGTGGAAGCGGCGCTACCCATGGTGTACACCACCACTCTGCTCCTGGTGCTGATCGTGTTGGTGCTTAACCTGACCGCCATTTTTATGAGAAATCGTTTGCGCGAACGTTTTTCCATCAGTAAACTATAGGAGCTGGCAATATGATTTCGCTGACGTCCCAGAATCTTGCACGCTCGTTCAGGGCCGACTCACAAGCCGACACGGTGGAAGCCGCCGCGGGCTCCCCCCTCCAGGAGATCGATCCCGATGCGGTGGTGTCGATTCGCAACCTGAATTTTTATTACGGCGACAAACAGGCGCTGTTCGACATCACCCTCGACATCCCACGCAATCAAATCACCGCGTTCATCGGTCCGTCCGGCTGCGGCAAATCCACGCTGCTGCGCTGTTTGAACCGGCTAAACGATCTGATCGAAGGGGCACGGCTCGAGGGAGACATTTTGATCGACGGCCGGGACATCTACGATTCGGATATCGACATCACACAATTGCGCAAAAACACCGGCATGGTGTTTCAAAAATCGACGCCGTTTCCGAAATCGATTTATGATAACGTGGCCTACGGCCTGCGCATCGCCGGTATGAAAAACAAAAAAAAGCTCGATGAGATTGTGGAAAAGAGTCTGCGCGGTGCCGCGCTGTGGGATGAAGTGAAGGACCGGCTGAACGAAAGCGCCCTGGGCCTTTCCGGCGGCCAGCAACAGAGGCTGTGCATTGCGCGGGCGATTGCGGTGGAGCCGGAAATCATTTTGATGGACGAACCGTGCTCTGCGTTGGATCCCATCGCGACGGCCAAAATCGAAGAGCTGATGTTGGAGCTGAAAAAACAGTACACGATCATCATCGTAACGCACAACATGCAGCAGGCCGCGCGTGTGTCCGACCGGACGGCGTTTTTGTGGATGGGCAAACTGATCGAATACGACGACACCTCGGTGATCTTCACCAATCCTAAAGAAAAATTGACCGAAGAGTATATTACCGGACGGTTTGGCTAATCTGAACCGTTCATCAACTACCAGGGCGCCTAAAAAGCAAGCATACAGGAGCACGCATGCATCGACATTTTGAACTGGAATTAGAGGCTTTGCGGGACGACCTGCTGTATATGGCCTCGCTCGCCGAAAAGGCCATCGCCAATGCCATTGAGGCACTAAAAACCCGCGATGAGGACCTGGCCCGGCAGGTGCTGAAGCAAGACCAGGTGATCAACGAAATGGAGCTCAAAATCCACGATTCTTGTATCCAACTATTTGCGCGGCATCAGGTAGTGGCTAAAGATCTGCGCTTCATCGCCTCGGCCATGAAAATCAACAATGACCTGGAACGCATCGGCGACCATGCCGTGAACATCGCGGAGAAAGCCCTCGATCTACTCAGAGAGCCCCAGCTCAAACCGCTGATCGACATTCCACGCATGGCCGACCTGGCGCTAGGTATGCTCAAAGACGCGCTGGATGCTTTCATCCACCGGGATACCGACCTGGCGCTCAATGTCTGCAAGCGCGATGACGAAGTGGATTCGCTGGAAGATCAGGTGATTCGGGAGTTGATCACTTACATGGCCAGCGATCCGCATACCATCAAGCGCGCGCTGAATTTGATCATGGTGGCAAAAAATCTGGAGCGGGTGGCGGATTACTCCACCAACATCGCTGAAGAGGTGGTATTCATCGTTGAGGCGAAGACTATCAAACATCACATGGCCGACCGACAGGCAGATGATTGACGCTGGTTTTCAGGAGGTACGGCTTCTCGATTCAACCATTCCATCATAATTGATTTTTGGCAACTATTCATCCTCCTACCCGTCGTCATCGCGAGGAGCGGATCGACGAAGCGATCTTATTTGCCTATCTGCAGAGAGAGCGCCGCGCACTCGCCTCATGGCGGCTGCTCGCGATGACAAACAATATTTCATCAAACGAAAATAGTTGAATAGTTACGATTTTTGTTCTTCCGGCTTCTGGCAGAATCTCATTTTCCTGATTGTTCTTTAATTTATGAGAAGCAGGTATTTTAGGTCAAACAGCGTTGCCCATTGACGAAAAAACCGGAGTGACAAAAAGGCTATCCGCGTTCAAAAGTAAATCCTGAAGAACAGTTGCTTTTTGATCATGGCCGCTAATCGAACAAGTCCAGCCAGTCCAGCGGCACCAAAATGCCCACATTAGGCAATCCGGGCAGCGAGACCACATCCCCCTCCACGCCAGGTACAAATACCATCCCCAGTTCTACAACAAGCTTATCCGCCAGCTTTAGCCGGATGCCGGTTTCCATGCCTGGCACCAACGCGCTACCGCCCAGGGGCCCGATCAGGTATATCCCATGCGCACGAATATACATACCCACGTATTTATTAAAATCAACGCCTGGCCCAAGAGAAAAATCAAAAATTAATCCCAGCCAACCGGCCGATAAATGCCAATAACTGTGTTGACTCATTTTGAAATCCTGGGCGATTCCGACACCGCCCATAATTTTTACCTGTCCGTAAGTCTGACTTTTAACAACATCGTCTTTTTCGCTATCCTGAGCAATACCGGCAATGGGGCACATTATCCATAATGCAAGACAAAGGGCGCCAACCTGTCGTTTCATGGTTGCTTATCCCATTTTGTGGCGTTCACACGGTTGGTTTGTTTTGAAAAAATTCCAATGCCATGCCGTAACGCAACCCGCGATCGCTGACAATGATCGAATCGCGCTGTACGAATTGCATGACCGCTTCCAGAATCAGGGCGCCAGCTAAAATCACATCCGCGCGTTTTGGCGAAAGCCCGATCATCCGCTTGCGTTCCTGGATGCTCCGCTTCGCGATCTCCGAAATAAGCGCCTGTACCGCGGCGAGTGGCAACCGGCTGCCATCGATGCGGTTTGCAACGTACGGCTCCACCTTGTGAAGCATGGCCGCGAGGGTGGTGACCGTGCCGGCCACGCCCAAAAACGTGCCTGTTTGATGGTCTCGCATAGCAAATGGTTCGGGAAGCCGCACCTGTTCTCGCAGCACTTTTTCGATGCTGGCGCGCGCCTGCTCGAGTTCCTCAGGCAATACCGGATCATGGCGCAGGAGGCGTTCAGTGAGCCGCACCGAGCCCATGTCCAGGCTCAGCCGGCCAGTCATGCGGTCGCGGTCGCCCCAGCACAGCTCGGTGCTACCGCCGCCAATATCCAGCATGAGATACGGATCCGGAAGGTTGCGCTTATTGGACAGGGCGCCAAGGTAGGAATACTCCGCCTCTTTTTCTCCGGAAATCACGCGAATATTGATGCCGATTTCATGGCGCACGCGCTGAATAAACGCATCGCGGTTGCTGGCATCGCGGAAGGCGCTGGTGCCACAGGCAAGGATGGGCCGGGCGCCGTGCTCCTGCGCCAGGTCCGCAAACCGGCGCAGGCAGTCCAGCGCGCGCTGCATGGGCGTCTCACCGAACCGGCCGGTGCGATCCACGTCTTCGCCGATACGAACGATTTTGGCGGTCTGAAAGACGGGACACAGCTCCCCGTCGCGCCATTCGGAAATCAGAAGCAGAAAGGTATTCGTGCCGAGATCGATGGTGGCCAGTCGATTTGAATCAACCATGCGTTTTCTCCGTGACCATGAGCAGCCATTCTTCTTTTTGCCGGATATCCATTATCCGCAAGCCGTGCTGCCCGAGCAGGGATATCACCTCATCGCGCTCCGATGCCAAAATGCCGCTGAACAGAATTTCGCCGTCCGGCTGCAGTAGCGGCTGGAGATCGGGCAGAATGGCCCGAATGATGGCTTTCTCAAGATTGGCATAAATCAACGAGAAGGTCCGGCCCCGAAAGGATTCGACGCTGCCGACCAGAAAATGGCACTGCGCCGCGACCCCATTGATTTCTGCATTCTCGTTCGCATTGTCAATGGCCGCCCGATCGATATCGCACCCCCACACCTGGCTGCCTCGGCGCAGTTTGGTATGCGCGATGGCAAGAATGCCGCTGCCGGTGCCCACGTCCAGCGCTTCCTTGGGCAGCCGATCATGGCGCTCCGCCATGGCTTGCAACATGAGCTGCGTCGTCGCATGCGTGCCGGTGCCAAACGCCTGCTTTGGCTCGATGACGATATCCAGCCACGGATCGCCGGCGGCCGGCTTCCACGGCGGCCGAACATACAACACATCGCCGATATGGATGGGCTGAAAATATTGCTTCCAGTTTTCCATCCAGTTTTCTTCCAGAAATCGCCGTAGGTTTACCGGTCCCATTTTGACCGGCAGGTCGCTTTCGGCGATGCGTTTAAGCCCTTCCTCAACCCCATGCCGCAATGTATCGGCATCGCGGTCTTCGAAATAGGCCGTGAGCCGGTTTTCAAATTCTTCGCAGCCCAGCGCGCCCAGCGAGAACAGCAAATAGCTCACCGCCTCCCGGCTTTCAGGTAGGCACTCCACCGATAGAGCGAGAAAATGCCGTTTTGGTTGGCTTCCGGGCATATCACGATGCTGGAGGATTGTAAATCACCGCTAACACGACACGCCCCACCTTTTCCAGGCTCTCTGGGCTACATTTATCCGGGGTGTCGTGTACCGTATGCCAGTATGGATAGTCAAAATCAATCAGATCGATGCAGGGAATCCCGACATTAAGCAGCGGGACATGATCATCGAACACTTCATGGCGCACAGGGTTATAAAAGTTGGATATCCCCAACCGAGCGGCATAATTCCACACCAGATCGACCACCGCCGGTGCATAGCGCACCGAATTGGCTTCGCGGTAGATCTGCAGCTCCCGGTCGCCGATCATGTCTAGTAGTATGCCTAGATAAGGTGCGTAATGCACACTCTTCTTCTGAGCAAAGTACTGTGCACCCGCTGCATAGGTATCCGGATAGCCTTCGGAGCCCAGGTCTTCGCCGTCAAACAACACAATATCGACGCCCACTGGCGGCGGATTTTGTTTAAGAACCCGGGCGATCTCCAGCAAAACCGCCACTCCGGATGCTCCATCATTGGCACCAGGAACGGGTTTATTATGGTTTGCCGAATCCGGGTCTTGATCGGCCCAGGGACGGGAGTCCCAATGGGCGGCCAGTAAAATGCGCGGGCCCGTAGCCGTGCCAAAACTGCTGATCAAATTGGTGAGGCGCACCGTTTCGCCGGTTTTGTGGATGGTGTAATCGAACGACTGCCGCTGCACGCCGTCAGCATAGGCTTTGAGAGAATCTTCCAAAAACTGCAAGCATTGCGCATGAGCGGGTGTGCCAGGCACCCGAGGTCCGAAATCCACCTGTTTTTCCAGCAACGCATATGCACGCTGTGCATCGAATTCCGGCACGAACAGCTTTCGATCTCCGGGTCGATCCTGGCAGGCCGTCAACCCAAAAATCGCACACCATATGGGAAGGATGCCCCGCCACTGTCCAAATACAATCCGTAACGTTTGCAAATCAATTTCCTCGAATGGATATATTCACATCGATACCGAATTCTCGAATAAACGTTTCGCCAGCGCGGGTGCTTTTGGTTTTTCCAACGATAAATTTGGCCGCCCCGCGCACCCGGGAGCTAAATTCGTAGGTGACTCGTGGCTCAAATGTCCAGCTCGAACGCTCGTTGGACAACACCCATTCGTTGCTGTTGCCGCGTATCTGTTCGGTCTTGTTCAACGATTTTGTGAAACTCAACGAAAAATCGACACTATTTTTCAACTCCTTCTTGCTTAAAAACGGAATCCGGAAACCGGAGCGTTTGCTGTAGGTCGTGGTGAAGCGAAGTTCCAGCCGGGTGTTGCGCTGCCCGCCCACTTTCTGCAATTGATCAGTGACCGTGTTGATGTTGAACGATTCGTTGATGCTGCGTGTGCGCGTGATGTCCAGATTAGTGACCATGCCGTTTTTCCAGTTGATGGACAGCTTGAACAACGGCGTGAAATTGAACGAAAAATCTTCCTTGGTTTTGCGCGCTTTTTCATCTTTCCAGAAGACCGAGCGCTTGCCCGAAACGTTGTGGCTAATGTTGATGCTATTGGCAAATTTCCGGAAGAGTTTGAAACGTTCGATATTCGACCAGGTGAACGTCCATTCCGGAAATGGGATGTTGAAATCACCCACCTGGATCCAGCTATTGCTGTAACTGCCGGTTACCTGATTGCCGTAATTGGCCTGACTGGAGTGATTGAATCGCAATTTCAGGCTCAGGCTGCGGCCGAGGCGCAGACCGGTGCTGACATCGAAGCTTTCGCTTTCGTTATTGGTGAAGGTAACCGTGGTGATCTCCGGCACCGTCCCCAGACCGGGGTCTGTGGAAAAACCAAGGGTGTATTTGAAATTCGGATCGCCCGGTTTCAGGCCCACGTTGCGGTAATTGCGCCGCTTGGAATAGCTCACATTGATATCGTCCAGCGTGCGTAACACGCTGAGCATGCCTTTGAGCACAGACACCGGGCTTCGTTTTTTCTTCTCTTCTTCTTTTTCCTTTTCTTTTTTCTTTTCGCCTTCCTCCTTGCCGCGTGCACCCGGCGGTCGGCGGCGTGCGCCCGGCGGCGTGCGCCGACGACGGCCATAGGTGCCGGCACGGGACGATTTGCGAAACAATTGCGACAACCGCAAGGTGAGCTGTGCGCTCACGTTGGCCGACACATTGGCGCTCTTGCCGGTGGTTTTCTGCTGAATATTGTTGACATACCGGTATGTCGAATTGTATGAAAAGCGCTGATTGAGCCACGAAAAAATGTTCGGCGAATAGTCCACGCGGAAATTTTGCGATTTGCTCAAATCCTCGAATTCCCCGGAGAACAGGCCCTGCCATCCGCGTTTGCGAAAATCGCCCTGCATGGTGCGCGCAAACGTGGTGGAGAGATTGTCAAAAATCTTGATGGTGGTGTTGTAACTCCGCGTGATATCGTATGTATTCACATCGCTTTTGACACCGGAACGGGTTTCGGAGCTGGACCGTGAATTATTGCCGCTGATTTTGGCGCTGAAGCTGCGCGGCAGATAGTATAATTTGGTCTCGGCCAGTTTGCTCAACAGGGGCAATTTTTGGGCCCAATTAAACGGCCGAATAAACGTATTCTGGCCGAATTGGAGACTATAATCCAGCGCGCCTTTCCACACCATGCGTTTCTGAAAACGAATCGTCGCACTGGACATGTTCGTGCGTGTGTGGCTGAAATTTCCAGACAGCTTGTCGATGGTGTAGCGCAACAGGAAATTTTTGGAGCGTTTGCTCTTTCGAAACGACAGGCTCAAGCCCTGCTGACGATTGAATGATTGGATTTCCGCCAGTTTGTCCTTCGGCACCTCGCCCGGCACCACCTCAATGTCCTTACCCGGAAAGTATTTCGGTGTGGCCCGACTCTCGTTATAGGTAATATTCAACGGCAGCGAAATACCCCAGCTCTGGGGTAAAAATTTATCCAGCTTTACATTGCCGTTCAGGCGTGTTGACAGACGATTATCCCCGGAACCGAAACGGGTTGCCACGTTGTGGAAATCAGCATCCTGCCGATTGATCTCAGCATTCACTGTCATAAAATCCGATAATTTTAGATCCATGCGTGCACGCATGGCAATGCCGCGATTTTTTTGAACCTCGGACAGACGCAATTCATTGAGCCAGATTTGACCATAAAACGGGGCATTCAGGTTGGACAGATTTCTAACGCCCACGATTAACGTGCGCACGTTGGTAATGGATGGATTGCCTTTAATACGATAGAGCTTGCCATTGATTTCTTTTTCAAACACGCCAAGGTCTGCATTAAACAAGGACGAATCCAGTTTCATGCTGGTGAGTTTGATAAATTCAATATCGATGTGATTGCGCTCATCCCAGGCGCCCAGCATAGGACTGGGCCCTGCATAAACTCGCTCCCTTACTTCATAATAATTATTAATATCGGAGCCAAACCGGAAAAAGATTTCAATGGTGCTGCTATCGGGTGTGATATGCAAACCGCCTTCATCTTTAGCATAAATAAACATGCGTAACTTATTATAATAAATGTAATTCTGCGGCTGAAAAAAGGTTTTCTGTGCGATGCCATTTTGGCCCGGTTTCAAGCCATTAACATCCAGCACCAGGGCTTGCTCTTTTTCCCGAATACGGTACAACCGGTCAAACTTGCCTTCAACGCCGGGGGGCGGCTGATATTTTGGATTGTCATGGGTATTTACTACGGTCACGGCCACCGTGGTATCGTTTTCGGCATTGTAGCTATTCGGATCTTCCGTATCCGAGACGCCCAGCTCCTTCCACTCGTTCCCCACCAGATTGATCTCGGCGATGCGGATCACCGTTTCCTCGCTCACGCCGTTGATCCAGATGCGGGCGTATTGGATGAGCGACAAATCCGGATTCCCCACTCGCTTGCGGTTGCGGTCTTCGAACCCCGGCGGAATGCGCAGAGGAATCCGGTACAGGGTCCAACCCCCGCCCTGTTTGTCATCGCTGGCGATGAACACGGTATCCGGGCTGAGCTTGTCGAGGTTGATGGTGTATGAAAAATAGTTATTGGCACGATCCACCGAACCATTGCCGTTGAGGTCTTCGGTGTTCGGAATGCGTGTGCCATCGTTCTTGTTGTTTTCAGTTCCGTTGATGAAGTCATAAAAATTGCTGCCTTCCGAATACGACCAGTCGTCCCAACTGATCGGCTCCCACGGCTCGCGCACACCGTTGCCGTTGATGTCCCACCAGTCTTCGGGGTCTTTGCCCGGCATGCCATCGAGCCCGACGTCTTCATCATCTTCGAGGGTGTTGTTGCGGATGCCCCCGCGCAGCTTGTCTTCGGTATCCAGCCGCCGGTTCGGAATCACATCCTCGGAAATCTGACCGAGATCAATATGAAGAATGCCTTTATCGCCGCGCACCATGATTTCCAGGAATTTGCTTTCGGTCTGATCGTAGAATCCAGGCGACAGTGCGCGCATGATACCGCCCCAGGATTCCTGCACCGGAAAGCTGCCGCTATCATGCGGAAAAAAGACCAGCGTCAAAATATCGGTTGTCTGGCCGGTCTGCACGTTCACCTCACGCTTGGGCCAGATGTCTTTGATGGGCCAGCCGCCGAACGGATTGTACCAGATGAGCCGGCCGCGCTTTTCCGAGCTGCGCATATACGCCTCAATGGTGTTGCCCTCGATGTATTCCATGGGCGCGGAAGAAAGGGTCCATCCACGGCGCTGCACGCCGAGCGGAGTCACGCGCTTGGCGCTCTCGAAATCATCGATGTAGGCCACGCCTTCATCGTCTTTGGTGGCCGTGTTGTTCAGCGTGTTCGGATTGGGGATCACCTGCGCGATTTCGCCCTCGAACTTCAGACTCGATGGCTGCTGCGCCGAAATCAGCGGCAGCGCATCCAGGGCTTTGGTGAGAAAATTCGGTTTGAAGTTCAGAGACGTATTCAAATCCCAGACCACGTTGCGCATGGGCCCCTGTCCGACCCGCACTTTGGTGTCGAGGGTGCGCTCATTGAGGTACAAAATGGTGCCGCCCAGGAAGTTATTCTCGCCAAAGCGGTATTCGGCGCGCGTGCCGAGGATGGTTTTCTTTTCGAGCTGGAAAAGCTGATTGCGCTCATAAGTGATGTCGATCTGCGCGTTGGGGTCGGTGGCGCGCTCGTCCAGGATCGTCAGCGTGCCGGAAAGATAATCGATGGTGTAATCGCGACCGCGCTGCAATCGCTGGCCGTTCAGGATGACTTCTTCAGAATTTTCAATCACATTGAAGCCCAGCGAGTAATTGGCGCTGCGGTTTTTCGAGCGCACTTCGATATAAAACCGGCTGTTCTGGGTAATGAAACTCTGACTGGTGGTATCGTAAATCGCGGGTTCGCGTTTTGCCGGATCGAGCTTGGTAATCTCATATTCATTTGGTTCGATAATGCCGTTTTTATTGAAATCGATGAACACCGTGTCCGGATCGAACGGCCGGAGGTTGGGGAAAATCAGCTCGCCGCGCGCCCGGTTGATCAGATTGTCGTCGATGTCGATGTTGTAGTCCGGATTGAGGTTGCCATCCTTGTCGCGCACATCCAGACCGAAAATGTGCAAATACGAATCCTCCCCCTGGCTCTCCTCGTCGGACCCCGATGGCGGCTGATAAAATATCTTGACCTTGAAACTTTCTTCATCCACTTCAATATTGCGGGCGCCGAGGGAGTACACATTTTTCCATTCCAGATTCCAGGTTTTAAAACTGGGCGTTGGACTCTGCGCCTTTATCAGTTTCAAAATAATGGTGCTGTCGGCCTGGGCATCGAAGTCGATATCGCCGAATTTGTTACCGGAGCTGTCCTCAAAGGCCACAGCCAGTACATCCTCCGGCCCCAGCGGCTGGTTCATGATGATGTAGCCCAGACTGTTCTCGACTACATAATCCTGCTCCGGCTCCAGGCGGACGAAATGGCCGAGATACACTTCTTTATCGCTGATGTTTAGCGTGTCTTGTGGGCTGTTCGGATCGAGGATAGCCCACCCGCGGATGGAATTGGGATCGTACTCGAGGCCGGCCTTTGATTTGTACACCTCGATGCGCTTGATGGCACGCGCCGGATCGTACATGTGCACCCATTTTTCGCTGTAGTTGCGATACTGACGGCGAAAAAACTCATCGAGGAAGAAATAGGTGAACCGCTTGTAGCGATAGTCCTCGATGCGCTGCTTGCCTTCGGTGGCGCCGCCGCCGATCTTCAACCGCTGGCTTTCGCCTTTTTCCTGACTGGCGATGGTGGTCACATGCAGATCGCCGAGCTGCATTTTCATTTTCACGCCGAACAGGCCGGTGTTTTTGCCGCTGAAGGTCACAAAACGCGTTGCGGGCAGAGACAGCGAAATGTTTCCAGCTTCGATACTCTGGATCACCTCATCCTCAAAACCCCGGTAATTCAATTTAATGTTGTTATCAAAGTCGAAAGCTCGCTCGGAATCCTGATCCACATTGACCGTGACCTTTTCACCAATGCGACCGGTCACGGTAAAGCGCTGCGTCTGGTTCATTTTGAAATTGGTATTCGAGCCCTGAGCGATGGAAGTTCGTACCTCGCTGCGCTTTTCGTGACGGAATCCTCCCTCGATACGGATATCGCCCTGCACATTCAATCCGACACTGCTGCCGCCGAAAATTTTCTGGAACGTCTGGCTTTTGATCGGTACCGGGATATCGATATTCACACCGCCCGGACCGCGCCGGTTCTGGCTAAGCGAAGCAAAAAGATGCTTGACCATGCTTTCGCGCCAAACGCGTTCCCGTGTATGCTCGGCCTGAACCAATTTATAGCGAGAAAATGGTACAAAGCGTGGCAGGCGCAGATGATGGCCCAAAAGCGTTTCGTTAGCCACAATAAACCGAGAGGTGGAATCCAGCTTAACGGTATGGCGATAGGATCGCGGACGGACAAAGGCGTAATGCGGCGGCAGCCCTTCCATAGACAGACCGGGCCATTGCTGATCCTGGTAGAGATTGGCAAGGGGGGCTGCCGGTTCAGGTAGCCGCAACCCGATGCCCGAGTCCGAAGTCAGTTCATGATTTCCCTGTGAAAGTGCCGATTGAGTCAGGCTAAGAAGAAGAGTGACAGTAAAAAGCCAACGGGAAATCGAACGGTCGGTGAATTTTGGATAAAATCTGGAGACCATTAACTACCGCTTTTGTCTTACATCCCAACAATCGAGTGCAAAATCCCCTTTCCGTCATCGTCCTAGACGGACAGGGAAACTCCGCCCCGAAGGATTTTGCGCAAGGCTAATCTCGGTTCCGTAACAAACGTCTCGATATGGTTCTCCAGATTTTTTTGCGGTTTGCTACTTGTTTTGTAGCAGTTTAGAAGGACTCTAATATTAGCAATTAATCCTTAAAAAGGCAAGAGAAAATTTGCCATCATGGTCAATGGAATCGGGTCATGTTTTGCCTAAGTCAGCAGGATGAAATTGCACTCCACCAGTCCTTGTAATCATACACCGCATACGCCGCAGGCTATTTCTGCTATTTTTATAATCGTCGCAAAATCCCGTGCGCTTGATTGACTCTCAGTGGGACGTCAACAGGTCCCTCTTCAGATTCAAAAGAGGAGCAAGGACTGTTGCAGGATTTTTAACAAAAGCCCCCTCTTAAAAGCCTACTGAAATTGCATTGCTTTTGCTTAATAATGACCTCCTCGGGATTGACACTCCGGCAAGAAAAGGGCTTTTCGTCTTTTAATCTATGAATTGAATGGTTTCTGTATTTGTGATCCCAAATGCCGAAACATATTCTTTTATTGTAAGCGAATCCCCAAATTCGTATATTTATAATTGGAACGTTTTGCTCCAATGTTAAAGGATGGCAGCTTCCCAATTGCACCGGGAGTACTGGCTGCACTGAGTCTGTAAATACTTGCTTCTTCAATATTTACCTTGTGACTTGGTATCATTTTCGCAACTTCTTCAAAATATATGTCCATATTAACCCGATACGTTCTTCGTCAGCATGTGGGCCCGTTTTTTTTCGGCTTCTCGATCATCGCGCTAATATTTATTTTAAATCTGCTGTTCCGCGAGCTGAACCGCATTTTGAGCAAGGGCCTGCCGCTGCAGGTGGTGGGTGAATTTTTCCTGCTCAACATGGGCTGGATCGTGGCGCTGGCGGTGCCCATGGCTATGCTCACCGCCAGCCTCATGGCTTTCGGCCGCCTGAGCGCGGATAACGAAATCACCGCCATCAAAGCCTGCGGCATCAGCATGTACCGGCTGATTCTGCCGGTATCGGCCGCCGCCGCCGTGCTGACCATATTCCTGATCTGGTACAACAACGCCGTCCTGCCCGAGAGCAACCACCGGCTCGCGCTGCTCATCCGCGATATTTCGCGCAAAAAGCCGACCATCAACATCGAACCCGGCGTGTGGTACGACGACCTTTCCAACTACGGCCTGCTGGTGAGCGAGATCGAGGACAGCGGCCGCGTTTCGATGGTGAGAAATGTTCTGATCAACGACTACAGCCGGTACGACGTCACCACCACGATTACGGCGAGGCGGGGCTACATCCAGGTGAATGAAAAAGAGGGGCTGCTGGAATTCCTGCTGTTCGACGGCGAGATGCAGGAGATCAACATCAAAAAGCCGGAGGAATTTCGGCGGTTGAGATTTCCCCGTCACATCGTGCGTATCGACATCACGGATCGCTTTCTCAAGCGCAGCGAATCTTCGGCGCGCGGCGACCGTGAAAAAAGCGCAGCCATGATGCGCAAAGAGGTGGCCGAGGCGCGAACCGAGCTGGCCCAAAAACGCGCCATCATCGATGCGCTAATGGGATGGTATTTCAATCATTACCTGGGCAGCTCGTTCGGCTTACCCATGCCGGATTCCGCCGATTCCAGCAGCGTGCTGCGAAAATTCCTGAATCTGGCGCCGGGATCGCCCGGCATTGCTACACGCGGCAGGGTGGCCACCACCAACCATTCCGCCGATTTGAAAGAGCGCGACCGCGCCGCACAGCGCATGCTGCAGCTCCGTGCCCTGCAGCGTCACCGCACTCTGAAAGCTCAAGTGCGTGCGCAAATCGGTATGATTCGCTCCTACAAGCGCCGCATCAATAGCCTGTCGGTGGAAATTCACAAAAAATACTCCATCCCGGTGGCATGCCTGGTGTTTGTGCTCATCGGCGCGCCGCTGGGCGTCATGGCGCGCTCCGGCGGCCTGGGCGTGGGCGGCGGTATCAGCCTTGGCTTTTTTCTCATCTACTGGGCATCGCTCATCGGCGGTGAGGACCTCGCCGACCGCGGCATCATTTCGCCGTTCCTGGCCATGTGGTCGGCCAACATCATCGTCGGCATCTTCGGCGTCTATTTGCTGATCCAATCGGTGCGCGAAACCCGTTTTATTCAGTTTCACCGAATCGGCCCGTACTTGCAGGAAAACTGGCAGAAATTGTTGCTCTTCGGCTTTTTCATTAAACGCAAATTAGCCACCACAGACGAATGACCATTCTGGATCGTTATATCGCTCGCAAATTTTTGAGCAACCTGCTGTTCGCGGTAATCGCGTTCGTGAGCATCTACATCATTATCGATGCCGTCGAACGCCTGTCCGATTACATCGACAAAGGCGCGCCCACCAAAGTGATCGTGATGTATTATATCTACTATATTCCGTTCATTCTCATCCTGATCATGCCCATTTCAACGCTGCTGGCGTCCATGTTCAGCGTCGGCCAGTTATCGAAATACAACGAGATTCTGGCCATGAAGGCATCCGGGCTATCGTTATACCGCCTTCTTTCGCCGCTATTCGTTCTCGGCGTGCTCATCAGCGTGTTCATGATTTTCTTTGCCGAGGTCATCATGCCGCGCGCCAACACGGAAAAGGCGATCATCAAACGCCGTTACATCGATCGTATGCCGCGCAGCGTGCCATCGCAAATTGCCAATCTGTATTTCCAGATCGATGACCGCCGGCGCATGTTCATCGGCTATTACAATCCCTACGAAAAAGTCGCCCGCAAGGTCAACATTCTGGAATTCGACGGCATCTTCATCCGCCACCGCATCGACGCCGAAATGATGCATAGAGGCTCCAAAGGCTGGGTGCTCACCAACGGTTTTGAACGGTTTTTTAAAAATGGGGAAGAGGTGGCCAGAGCCTTTGCTAAAATGGATATTTCGGACATCCAGTTGCAGCCAGAGGAGCTAAGTGCGGTTCAAAAGGCGCCCGAGGAGATGTCGTTTCTGGAACTGCAGCACTTTATTGAAGAAGTGAAGCGTAACGGTGGCGATCCGGACCGCTGGCTGGTGGATTTGTATCTCAAAATCAGTTTTCCATTTGCGAACTTTATTATTATTCTGTTTGGGGCACCCCTTGCCGCCGGACGGGTTCGATCCACCGGTGCGTTTGGGGTAGCTGTAAGTATCATGGCGGCGTTTTTGTATTTTGGTATGGTAAAAATCGGGCAGACATTCGGCCAGATCGGTCTTTTGCCACCGCTGTTCGCCGCCTGGTTAGGAAACATCGTTTTTGCAGCAGCCGGATTGATGATATTGATAAAGACCCCCAAATAAGAACCATACGATTGCAGCCTTCCCCCAGCTTACATACAATCACCCTTCGATTTCCACAATCAACTGGATTTCCCGCAAGATGCCCATCACCTTGAAGCACTTTTCAAACGGGCCGGAATAGGCCACGGCCTTGCCTTTGGTGTGCGCTTCCAGCGCAATGCGTTCGGCTTCGGCATCGCTGCAGCCGGTGGCCTTGCGCAACTGCAAAATGACCTCATCGAAGGTATGGATATCGTCGTTGTATAAAATCACCTTCCACGGTTCGTTGATTTTGATATCCGTGGTCTCATCCACGACGACTTCTTCATCCGCGTCCGGCCGATCGTCGGCGCTCAGGCTGATTGCAAAATTCGGCCTCCAGCCGGCGGATAACCTTCTGGGTGGCGGCGGCAAAAGGATAGAACCGCAACTCATCAGGCTTGACCCATCGCCAGTCCACAGCCGCGGTGAGCCGGGGCTCACCGCCTTTGTAAAGACAGTGGTAAACGTGCATGGTGATTTTGAAGTGACTGTAGGCATGCCTGACCTCCATATAAAAATCGCCAACCTCGATATTCAGGTTCAATTCTTCTTTGATCTCGCGTTTGACCGCTTCCTGGGCGGATTCGCCGTCTTCAATTTTGCCACCCGGGAATTCCCATAGCCCGCCCAGCATCCCATTCTCTTGACGCCGATCGATGAAAATGTAGCCCTCATCCCAGATGATGCCCACCGCGACTTGATAGTGCGGTACGGCTTTCTTTCGCCGCTGCACCGGCAGCATCGCCGGGTCTTCGAGCTCATGATGGGCGCGGCAATAGGCCACAACCGGGCAGAGCAGGCATTTGGGTTTGCGCGGTGTGCAGATGGTCGCCCCCAACTCCATCATCGCCTGGTTGAAATCGCCGGGATGTTCGGGCGCTAGCAGCCTGTCAGCGAAATCCTGCAGCGTTTTGAGCGCGCTTTGGGAGTGGACTTCTTCTTCAAAGCGAAAGAGCCGGCATATCACACGCCGCACATTGCCGTCCATCACCGCACGGCGTTCCCCAAAAGCAATGCTGGCGATGGCAGCGGCTGTGTACTCGCCAATGCCCGGAATCTGCTGCAACGCTTCGTAGGATTCGGGCATGCGGCCTTCGTGATGTTCAACCAGATATTGCGCCGCTTTGTGCAAATTGCGCGCCCGCGCATAATAGCCCAGCCCTTCCCAGATTTTGAGCACTTCCTGCTGCGACGCGCGCGCCAACGCGGGAATATCGGGAAACGCCTCCATGAAACGAGAGAAATAACCCAGCACCGTTTTGACTTGCGTCTGCTGCAGCATCACTTCGGATATCCAGATTGCATAAGGGTCGGAGGTCTTTCGCCATGGCAGATCGCGCTGCTCGCCATCATACCATTGCAGTAACCGTTCGCGGAATTCAGCCAGCGATTTTTCGTCGTTCCGTCTCACCTTGCCTCGTTTTTATCTATCGTTCCCTCGACATCGCACGAATGCGCCATGAAATATAAAAAAGATTTTTAAACTTTCAATCGTTTTCATCCGGAAGATCGATACCCATGACGCCTGTTCATCATCGGTACGAAAATGAACATAATGAGAAAAAATATTGAATTCTTAATATAGCTTTTTTATATTCAAAACAGCTATTGTTGTTCTTTCATGCCAGAACATGGTCAGAAATTTTAGTACCAGGCACGCGCGTTATCTTGCGACAACGCGCATTTTTTATTTCAGCTAATTTGAATCTCGACACCCATGTCAAAATAGAAATAGAATGATCCGAAGGGAGGCCTATAATGCAAACGTATTACTTCACGGAAAAGGGTTATGAGAAATTGCGCAAGGAAATTGAAGAATTGGAAAGGTATTTAAAAAATGACATCGCTTCCGAAATTGCCACAGCCCGGGACCACGGAGACCTGCGGGAAAACGCCGAATACGAATCGGCCAAGATGAAACAGGCCAACTATATGGCCAAACTCAATGCCCTCAAAGAAAAACTGATGAACGCGCAGGTTATTCGCAAAGAGGACCTACCGCCTGATATCGTTACGCTGGGGAAGACGGTGAAAATTCAGGATGTATCCACCGGTGATACGGTACAATATACCATCCTTGGCGACGGCGAGACCGATATCGACAACGGTATTATCAGCTACCAGTCGCCGCTGGCTCGCGCGCTGATGAAGCATTCGGTCGGCGACGAAGTCGAGGTGCAGCTCCCCAGGGGCACCAAAACCTACAAAATCCTGGAAATCGAATTTTACGAAGGATGATTCCGGATTCGTCCCCTGCGCCACCGATCATTCTTCATATTCCGCTTCGAGGTGAGGCGTCAGAGTTTCTTCATCAAAATAGACTTTGATGCGGTTGGGCCGACAGCAAACCTGGCAATCTTCGATGTATTCCTGGTACATGCCGGCCGAAATGTCCACCTCGATCACATTTTCCTCACTACAGAAGGCGCAAAGAAATTTGGCCACGGTTTCCATGCTCCGACCTCCTTCTAATGATTAAGGCGGTTCAACAAAGTGATTCACAATGCGCTTTTTCTGCATTCGCATGTCTGCCGTCCTTTTGGCTCGTCTTTTTGAATTGCATGCGCAGTTCTATCTGAAATCGTACACCTCTTTCCGAAAGCAAATTCATAACCGGGTTTCGTTTGCCGGTCCGTGACGGACAAACGAAACCCGGTTGTTTGCCGCTGTTAATCCTGCCACTCGGCAATGAACAGGTTGGTCTGCCGCGGCGTCTTGCCGTTACGGTTCGAGGCGAAGATCAACTTTTTGCCGTCTTTCGAAAACATCGGAAAGCCGTCAAAGCTTTCGTAATTGGTGATTTTTTCCAGCCCGGTGCCATCAATATTGATCATCCATAGCTCAAAGTTGCGTCCAGTCTCACTGCCGTAATTGGACGAAAAAATGATGCGTTTGCCATCCGGATGGAAGAACGGCGCAAAGTTGGCCGCTCCGTTGTTGGTGATCTGCCGTTTGTTGCTACCGTCGGCATCCATCACCCAGATTTCCAGCCGGTTCGGCCGGATCAGGTTCTGCGCCAGCAGCGACTTGTAGTCTTCAATCTCCTCAGGAGTTTTGGGATGATAGGCCCGATACACGATTTTTTTGCTATCGCGCGAAAAAAACGGGCCGCCGTCGTAGCCAAGTTCGTGCGTCAATTGTTTGACGTTTTTGCCGTCGATGTCCATCACGTAGATATCAAGATCGCCGTTGCGGACGGAGGTAAACACGATTTTTTTGCCGTCGGGTGAAACCGTTGCCTCAGCATCGTACCCCGGGGTGTCGGTCAGCTGCCGCATGTTGCTGCCATCGGCATTGGCCACAAAAATATCGTAACTGGGATACAGGGCCCAGACGTAGCCCTTGCTCCAGTCAGGCGGGGGCGGGCATTTTTCATCGTAGTGATGCGTGGAAGCGTATAGTATCTGCTGATCACCGGGTAAGAAATAGGCACAGGTGGTGCGTCCTTTGCCGGTGCTCACCAGCCGTTTGTTTTGGCCATCCACATCCATGATATAAATTTGATCACACTCGAACGTGTCGCGCGTGGCCTGAAATATGATCCTGGTTTCGTCAAAACTGAAATAGCCCTCGGCCGAGTTTTCACCTTCAAAGGTCAATTGTCGCACGCTCTTGAAATGCGTTTCCCCCGGAAAAATCAGGTTCGCATCGGCGCCGGTTGTATCGCCGTTTTGCTCTTTTTTCTGGCATCCCATCCACATCAGCGACACCAGCAGCCCAATCCATACACGTTGCACCTTCATACCCTCTCTCCTTTGCTAATTCGCATCCATTTACAAAATGCTCTATGTTGAGGCCAATTGCACCCGTGTCATTTACTCATTTATCGTAGCAGCCGGTTCGAGTCGGTGGCAATCCGCCCTCAGCCCGCGGCGGATTGCGAAATGCGCTCCTGGTCCAGCCGCCAGGGCAACTCGCGACGCAATCGCACACCCGTCTCGTTGACCGTGGTATCATACACCAGAAGCTCGACGCCCTTTTCCACCGCCTCGATCAGCGTCCGGCCGTAAGTGACATCGATGTGGTGCGCAGGAGCGAAGCTGTGCGCATCCTCGCGGTGCACCAGAAAAAAGATCACCCCGCGATGGCCTTGCTGAACCATTTGCATCAGCTCGCGCAGGTGTTTCGTTCCACGCTCCGTCACGGCGTCCGGAAACAGGGCGATGCCCTGCTCCACCAGGGTGACATTTTTCACTTCGATGAAAACTTTATGGCCGTCGTCTTCCAATAGAAAATCGGCGCGGCTATTGGCTCCATAGCGAAACTCGCGCTTCAGAACATCATACTGGCTCAACGGCGCAATCCGGCGCTCCCGCAGGGCCTCTTCGACGATGCGGTTGGTGCGCATCGTATTCACTCCCACCCAGGTGCTGCCCACCCGGATCAGCTCCCAGGTGAACGGCAATTTGCGTTTGGGATTGCTGGCCCGCGATACTCGCACCGGAGCCCCCGGGATGTTGCATCCGAGCATGCTGCCGGAGTTCGGGCAGTGCGCGGTGATAACCTCGCCGCTGTCAAGTCGGATATCGGCCAGAAAACGTTTATAGCGTTGAATGAGAGTGCCAGGGAGCAATGGAGTTGAAAAGTCCAATGATCAAGCCCTTTGCCTGCTTGCGTTTAAGCGATGGGATCCAGCTCGTTGTGCAATTTGCCGCTGCGCAGAATGGCCGCCGCCACCTCGGGAGGCACTGGATTGACCTGAAACCCGGAACTGGCTTCAAAGCTGTGGAAGGCCAACACTTTCGGCGTCAGTTCGATGTGCCAGTGGAAATCTTTTTCCAGGGTTTTCCAGTAGCCGCGCTGCTTGCCGGCAACGATATTCGGTCCGGAATGGATCACCATAATGTAATCAAAATTTTGCAAAACGGCACGCATTTTTTGAAAAATCTCCTGCAGGCAAATGGCCAGATCGTACAATTCGCTGTTCCATTCGAAGAAGGTCTCGTGGCGTTTGGGCAAGATCATGAGCTGAAAGGCCGCCCTGGCGGCAAAGGGCGCGATGACGATGAACCCCTTATGTTCGAGCACAACCCGAACGCGCGCTTCCTGCTCCTGTCGAATGATATCGCAAAACAGGCAGCGCTCTTTATACTCGTAATGGGCGCGGGCGTTGGCCAGCTCCTCTTTCACCAACAGCGGGGTGATGGGGGTGGCAATGATATGCGAGTGGGAATGATCCAGGAATCCGGGGTCGCCATCCGAAGTGGCCTTGTGCATCAGTACGTATCGAAACCGATTGTCGCGTTTCAAATCGAGAAAGCGCTCTTTGTAAACGGCCAGCACTTTCTCCAGTTGGGGGGCTTCGAATTCGGAGAGATCGATGCCGTGCTGCGGTGTTTCCACAACCAGCTCGTGCGCGCCGATGCCATCGAGGACGTCGTAGATACCGACGCCGCGGCTGTTCAAATTGCCATGAATCTGCAGCACCGGATATTTTTCGGGAATGACCCGTACCTGCCAGCCCGGCTCGTTGGCCTGACGCGGCACGTCAGCTATTGCATAAATCTCGGGCGTGGTTTCATGTTCATGGTTTTCACAGTAGGCACACGCGTCGCTGCTCACCTCCGGACGCTGCTGCACTTTATGAATGATCTTGTCGATATGGTTCTGATTTTTCAAGATGATGGTCCAATTTCCGGATACCGGATCGCGGCGCAGTTCATTCTTGTGCATCGCTACTCATTCTCCACTTCGATGGATTGCTTCTCCGATGCATCAGACCGTTTTCGAATTTTAACTTGTAAAATGCGATTGCGTTCGACTTTTTCGATCACAAATTCATAGTTTTTATAGAAAATCGTTTGTTTTTCTTCGGGCACTTTACCGGTCAGGCTGAAAATAAAACCACCGAGACTCTCGTAATCTTCTTCTGTGGGCAGGTCCATGTCCAGCTCATCGTTCAGATCGTGCAAATCGATCTTGGCGTTGACTACGTAAGTATCATCCTTGATGCGTCGGAATAGCGGCGTTTCCTGATCGTATTCGTCTTGAATTTCGCCGACTATTTCTTCGAGGATATCCTCCAGGGTCACCAGACCGGCCGTGCCGCCATACTCGTCCACCACGATAGCCATGTGAATTTTCTCGCGCTGGAACTCGCGTAGTAATTCATCGATGCGTTTGTACTCGGGCACATACAGAGTCTTACGCGCCAGATTGGCCAGATCGATCTTTTTGCCCTTGTCATTCAAATAGGGCAACAGGTCTTTGGCGTGGATGATGCCGAGAATTTTATCGACGCTGCCTTCGTAAAGCGGTATCCGGCTGTGTCCCTTTTGATGGATCAACGTAATCAGCTCTTCCAGCGTGGCGTCTTTTTCAATGCAAACCATATCGATCCGTGGTACCATGACCTCTTTAACCTGGGTCTTGCGGAACTCAAAGATAGAATGGATCATTTCGCGCTCTTCTTCCTGTAGCGCGCCCTGCTCCTGTCCGACCTCGATCAATGTGCGCAACTCTTCTTCTTTAAAAAAATAGCCACGTTTGGCAATTTCCAGCCGGTCGGCAAGGCCCGTGGTCAGGGCATTCAGCACCGCCGTTAGCGGCTTGAAAATATAGAAAAAGACCACCATCAGGCCGCCGAAAGTGCGCGCGAACCGACCTGCGTGTCGGAGGGCGAGGGTTTTGGGCGTTATTTCGCTCAGCAGCAGCAGAATCAGGGTAACAGCGAAGACTTCGACCATCAGGGCCAGGTCGGAACTCACCTGCAGCATGGCCGCGATGCGGGTGGCAAGAAGCGCCGCGATCGTCGCTGCCGAGATGTTCGCGAGCGTGTTTCCGATCAGAATCGCGATGAGAAGTTCCTGGACCCGGGATTGGAGGACGTGAACCGATCGGGGATATCGAGCGGCCTTTTCGTTAGCTTCGATCTGGCCGTTCTGAAAAAGGGTCATGAAGGCCGTTTCTGCGGCTGAGAAAAACGCCGACAGGCCCACGAAGAAAATGAATGCGAGAATTTCAAAAATGCTTAGTTCGGATTCCAAATTTGCCAGTATCTCCTGAAATAGGTTCGCTAATCCTCTTTATAGTTTGCTGCTTAACAGTTCGCTTTTCCTGTATGGTACACCGATCCAAATATATTTAATACTGCCAGTATTTTTCAAGAAATTTGTTTTCCAGCCGTCGCATCGCTTCACGCTCAGTATCGGTGGCATCGTCATAGCCGATCACATGCAGCACACCGTGAATCACCAAACGCGCCAGCTCTTCTTCAAAGGAACACCCGTAATATTCGGCATTTTCCCGCGCAACCTCGGGGCAGATGTAAATGTCGCCGATCGTCTTGCCCTCCGGATCGGCGCCGAGATTGAAAGAAATCACATCGGTCTGGTAGCTGCGCTGCAAATAGCGCTGATTCAAATCCACAATGGCATCGGTCGTCACGAACGTGATGGTGAGATCGCAGCCGTCTTTTTGATGCGCTTGCCACACGGCCGAGGCCAGACGCCGAAATGGCTGCTTTTTAAGTTTTTTGAACGGGCTCTGATTGTATATTCTCACCATGAGCATCGGTTTCCGATTTTGCGGCGCCTGCCGTTCCCGTTGCTGCCGCGGGCTCGGCTTCACTCAGCTTCCTGTCTTGATCCGGATATTCGACCCGGCCGTGGAAAATGCCCGTCAATATTTTTACGAACGCTTCCTGAATTTGATTCAAATCGCGCAGGGTCAGCGGCGATTCATCCAGCTCGCAGTTCTTGAACCGGTCATCGATGATGGCGTTCACCACCGACCGAATGCGGCTAACCGAGGGATCCTTGAGCGACCGGCAGGTGGCCTCCACCGCGTCGGCCAGCATCACGATGCCTGTTTCTTTGGATTGCGGTTTCGGTCCGGGATAGCGGAAATCGTCCTCGTTGACTTCCTTGCCCTCACTCACCTCTTTAGCTTTGTTGTAGAAATACGATATCAGGGTGGTGCCGTGATGTTCAGAAATAAACGCCCGGATCTCCTTCGGAAGGCCATATTCCTGAGCAATTTCCAGCCCGCGCTTCACATGGCTGACCAGAATCAGGCAGCTCATGGTGGGCGAGAGCTTTTCATGCGGATTTTTGCCATCCACCTGGTTTTCGACGAAATATTCCGGCTTTTCCATCTTGCCGATGTCGTGATAATACGCACCCACGCGCGCCAGCAGTGAATTGGCTCCAATCGCTTCAGCGGCGGCTTCGGCCAGCGAGCCTACCAACAGGCTATGATGGTAGGTACCCGGGGCCCGAATCGCGAGTTGCTGCAGCAGCGGCTTGTTCAAATCCGACAGCTCCAGTAAAGTCGCATCCGTAGTCATATCAAAGGTATATTCGAAAATCACCATCAGGCCGTAGGTCAAAATCGGGCTGAGAAAGCCGTTAATCAGGCCGAAGCCGATGTTATTCATAATTTCATCGAAAGCCGAATAGCGTAGAAGCTCAAGGGTGCCAATACTGATGATGTAGCCCGAGGTCACCCATAAAAACGATTTGAACAGCCACGAGCGCGAACGCACGCGCCGCACCGAAAGGATGCTGGTGATGCCCACCACCAGAGTGATAAGCGTAATGGAGAATTCGTTGCCCCGCAATCCGGCGAGCAAAATCGCCAGGCTCACCGTGCCCATGAATGCCACCTGTGGATCAAAAAAAATAGTCAGCAGCATGGCGGCGATGGCCACCGGGATTAGATATTCCGACAGCGAAAAGCGACTAATAAAATTGCCGACAAACAAAATCAATAGCAACGTGATAAGGATCATCAGCACCTTGGACAGGTCGTCGAACACCTCACGACGCAGATAGTACAGAAACAGCATGATGAAACCGAGCCCGACGCAGGCCATCATGACACGCCCCCATAGGGGAAGGATGGCAGCCCATCCGCGCGTGGCCTTCTCACGCTCGGCCTTGGCCTGGGCTAGCGAGCGCAGCTTCTGGATGTGCTCTTTGGTGATTTTTTCGTGGCTGTCGATGATTTTTTCTTTTTCCAGCACGGTGCCTTTGGCTAGCGGCACCCGCGCAACGGCTTCCTGAATGCGCTTTTGGGTTTCGTTTTCGTCGTAAAAAATATTCGGTCGGACGATCTGCCCCAGAATCTCGTAGCCCGCCTTCACGGCTGGCTCGTAGGAAAAAGCTTCGCGCAGCTTCTGCAGAATCGTGGCATTCAGATTACCCACGTGATGGAAGATATTGATATCCTCGATGGTCTCCTCATCACCAGTGGTGAGCGCCAGCTTTTCCGGTTGATTCGGCAAATCCTGCGGCGCGATGTTGAGAATACCGATGCTGTACGTATCGCGCGCAATTTTGGATAGCATTCGCTGGAAATCAACCAATGCTAAGGTGGTGGTATCGGTATCCGCAGGCACCGACTGCATCCGTAATTTCGCCTTTCCCACGACTTTCTTCTGTGCTTTTGCCGGTGCCTTTTGCACGCGCAAATGACCAAGGAAAAACCTGAGCAAATCCTCAGTTGGATTGATTTTGAGCGTTTTCAAATTTTCGCTGAGCATCGTGGCCTTGACGCTATCCGGCAATTCTTTTTTGAGAACCGTGTCCACCCCGGCAAAAAACCGCTTTAGGGTGACAATTTTGTGTTGTGCCACCGTATCGATGCGGATAAACACGGGCGCCACGCTTTTTTTCGCGGCGTCCACGTCCCGGTTATATTCATCGGGCGTCTTGTTTATAGAAAAAGTAAATGGCGCCACCACCTGCTCACCAATATAAATTTCGCCTTCTTTCAGGTCGGCGAATTCATACGACTTTTCACTCGGATAGATGAGAACGATGAGCAATACTGTCAGCGCGAAGACGACCCAGTGAAATGCATAACCGCGCCGCACTTTCGAAATTTTTCCAAGCCACGTTTTGGAAAATTCCTGCCAGAGCTGCACGAATTTCAAATTATTCCTCTTCATACTCATCCTGATTTGATGGTTTTGAGGATTGCTCGTAGTTGCTATACGCCTTGATAATCTCGCGCACCAGCCGGTGGCGCACGACATCCGCCTCATCGAGATACACGAAGGCGATGCCGGGAATATCTGACAGAATCCGCCGTGCCTGAATCAGCCCGGATTCGGCCTCCGGCGGCAAATCGATCTGGGTGATGTCGCCGGTCACGATGGCTTTGGAATACAGTCCCAGCCGAGTCAGAAACATTTTCATCTGGCTGGGGGTGGTGTTTTGCGCCTCGTCCAGGATCACGAAGGCGTTGTTGAGCGTGCGGCCGCGCATATACGCCAGCGGCACCACCTCGATGACGCGGGTTTCGAGATAGCGTTGCAGCTTCTCGGGCGGTAGCATGTCACCCAGGGCATCGTATAGCGGCCGAAGATAGGGATCCACTTTCTCCAGCAAGTCGCCGGGGAGATATCCAAGGCTTTCTCCAGCTTCAACTGCCGGTCGTGCCAGTACAATGCGCGAGACCTGACGATCACGAAGATGCGCTACCGCCATGGCCACGGCGAGATAGGTCTTTCCCGTTCCCGCCGGCCCGATGATAAAAGTCAGATCGTTGTTTTTGACGGTTTCAAAATATTTTGCTTGGCCGACGGTCTTGGGCTTGACCGCCGCATCCTTTGTGAATAAGATCGCGTCAAATCTATTGGGCTCTTCGGCGATTTTGTGCTTGTGATTTCTGTGACCAAGCACCACCGCCATGATGGTCTCCACATCACTTTCACGCACGTGTTGGTTGCGATGGTACAGCATCAGCAGTTCGGTGAAAATGCGTTCGAGTTTGGCCACTTCATCGGGATCGCCTTTCAAAATAATTTGCGTGCCCCGGGCCACCACATTCGCCGAAAATTCTGAAGATATCTTTTTTAGGAGCTGATCGCCAAATCCCAGCAGAATGGTCTGATCAACCCCGCCAATATCAATCTTTTTCTCCACGCTTCGTTTTGCCAATCCTTGAAACTCCCAAATAAAAAAAGCCCTTATGGAATGCGCGCGGCATTCTCAATAAGAGCTAATTTAAGCCATTTTCGTGCCAGAAGCAATCGTGCAAACGCAATATTCATAAGAACCGTTGGTTCGAACGCACCATTTAAAAAGGCCCGAATAAAAAATCAGGCTATGGGTAAGCACACCCATAGCCTGAAAATTGGATAACCATCTTCAGAACTTAACGGGGAATCCGCAAAACCTGGAACGGATAAATCAAGCTCGGATCGCTCCCGACGATGTCCTTGTTGGCCTCATACAGTTTGGTCCACAGAGTGGGATCGCCCAGGACATCGGTTTTGCCTGCGATCTTGTATAGAAAGTCACCTTTTTCTACCAGGTATTCATCCGGCCCAACTTCACGCTGAATCTTGAAAATCTGATCCGGATAAATCAAATCCGGGTCTTTGATCTGGTCGCGATTGTACGAATAAATCCTCACCCACTGATAAGGATCACCGTAAATATCGCTTTTACCGGCAATTTTCCACAGATAGTCGCCCCGCATCACGGTGTACTCATCATAAATGGCCTTGGGCATTCGGCTACGCAATTGTGTAATTTTGCCTTCAATGGAGGCGACTAGATTCTGCATCTCGGTCAACGCATAAATCTTGCTTTGTTTCAACTCATTGAGTTGGGCTTCAAGATCGTCAAGCTCTTTGCGTCGTTTAAAAAGTTCCTCTGGACTAAGAGCCATCAGGCCATCAACCTGGTTGTTCAGGGCATTGAGCTGATTGCGATACGCCTCAACGCCGGCTGCATCTGTCCCCAGCAGGGCGTAGATTTCATTCCAGACGGAGGCCGTTTGCTGTTCGGTATCCTGGATCTGCTGCTTCAAATTGGCAATCTCTTGATCCAGTCTGGCGATCTCGGCTTTTGCATCGTCTTCCCGCTTCTGCCACTCCTGCAATTGCGCCTGGTATTCTTCCATGGTCATTTTTTCTTCTTGAGCGAAGGAAGCCGTGGCAAGCGAAAAAGCAAAAGCCCCGCACGCGATCGCCAGGGTAAATTTAGCGAACATCTTCATCTTTCACTCCTCAAATTATTGTTTAGTTAGGTTCTCCCTCTCTAAAGTCCCAAACGCTGTTTAACCGCCTCTTTCTCGTCCTTGGCTTTTTGCAATTCGCGCTTCTTTTGCTCAAGTTGCCGTTCTAAATCGGCCTTTTCGCGGCGCTTCTGCTCCACCGTCTGCTCAGCAGACAGGGCCGCCTGCTTCGTTTCCTCCAGTACCTGGAGTTGCTCCTCATTCGGATGTTTCGTGCAGCCTACGAGTGCCAGGGAAGCCGAAAATCCCATGAGCAACCCCCAGTGTACCATCGTTCTGGCGATTTTCATAAACGTTACACCTCCTTCCGGTTTTCCTTCCCAATTACTGTGTATGTCTTTTTAGGGAAATTTGCCAAAATCCTACAAAGATTTTTGTTTTTTAAGGATTAATAACAGTTTTGGTCGAAATATTATAAGAATTAAATCATACTTTGTCAAGCAAAAAAGTCTCAGGTGCCAATGATTTTGATTCCCAGCTCCCGGAGCTGCCGTGCATCGACTTCGCTGGGAGCGCCGTCCATCAGCGACAGGGCGCTGTTGGTTTTCGGGAAAGCAATCACATCGCGGATGGATTGCCGGCCGGCCAGAATCATCGCCAACCGGTCGAAACCGAATGCGATGCCGCCGTGCGGAGGCGCTCCGTACTCAAACGCTTCCAAAAGAAAACCAAACTTCTTTTCGGCCTCTTCCGGAGAAATTTTGAGCAACGAGAACATTTTATTTTGTAAATCCCGCTTGTGAATTCGGATGCTACCGCCGGCGATTTCGTAGCCGTTGAGCACCAGATCGTACGCTTTCGCTCGCACCTTTTCCGGAGCCGTGTCCATCAGGTGCAAATCCTCTTCCATCGGCGAGGTGAACGGATGATGGCGCGCCACGTAGCGATGCTCTTCCTCATCATATTCCAATAGCGGGAAATCCACCACCCAGAGCAGGTTGTATTCACCGTCCGGAATCAGGTTTTCATCGCGGGCCAATCGGTTGCGCAAATTACCGAGCACGGTGTTGGTTCGTTCACGCTCATCCGCCACGATCAGCAACAAATCGCCGCTTTCGGCCCCGAAGGTCTGCGTGATGTTCCGGCGCGTGCTCTCATCGAAGAATTTGGCCAGGCCGCTATCCCAGTCCGACTCGCCGATTTTGATCGCCACCAGCCCCCTGGCGCCGAACTCTTTTACGAATTCCGTGAGCTCATCGATGCGCTTTCGCGAATAGGCGCTGCCTCCCGGTACCCGAATGCCTTTCACGGTCCCGTTGTTCTCCAGCACCTCCCGAAACACTCGAAATTCAGCGCCTTTGGCGATTTCGGAAATATCCACCAGGGGCAGGCCGAAGCGCAAATCCGGCTTGTCACTGCCGTATTTTTCCATCGCTTCCGCATACGACAGCCGCGGGAATGGCGTTTCAATTTCCACGCCTTTGATTTCTTTCATGACGCGTTGCATCAGGCCTTCGACCATGCCCAGCACGTCATCGGCATCAACGAAGCTCATTTCGACGTCAATCTGGGTGAATTCGGGTTGGCGATCAGCACGCAGATCCTCATCTCGGAAACATTTAACGATCTGAAAATAGCGGTCGAAGCCGGCAACCATGAGGATTTGTTTATACGTCTGCGGCGACTGCGGCAGCGCGTAGAATTTGCCCTTGTGAATGCGGCTCGGCACCAGGTAATCACGGGCACCTTCTGGCGTGCTCTTCATTAGCATGGGCGTTTCGATTTCGACGAATTGATTTTCATCGAAGTAGCGGCGTACCACCTGATACAGCCGGTGTCGCAAAAGCAGATTGTTCTGCATCGTGGGCCGACGCAAATCCAGATAGCGGTATTTCAGCCGCAGCTCCTCCGAAACTTCGATGTTATCGATGATTTCGAACGGCGGGGTTTTAGCCGCATTGAGAACTTCGCAATCGTCGGCAATGACTTCAATCTCACCGGTAGCGAGGGTTTCATTGGCCATACCTGCCGGCCGGATGGCAACGCGTCCGGACACTGCAATCACAAACTCTCCGCGCAGGGTTTTGCCAATTTGATAAACGGCCTTGTTTTCTGGATTAAATACGATCTGGGTTTTGCCATACCGATCGCGCAAGTCGATAAAAATCACGCCACCATGGTCGCGACGGCGATCCACCCAGCCCATCAGGGTGACGGACTGCCCCTCATGCTCTTTGCGTAATTCTCCGCAGGTGTGTGTTCTTTTTCTTTGCATGGAACTGCTCGTTAAAACCCAATTGCGATTAGCTTGTTTTTTATTCAACGGAAAGCGCAACTATTTCAACCATGCGTTTCAATTTTGATAGCCATTGTGTCATTCCAGTTTTAACGCCAACCTTACGGTAACGCCAGATACCGAAATGACAAAAACAGCTTATGGTTGAATAGTTCCTTGAACGCTAATTGAAATTCTTCTAATATAATATGAAATCGCCAAAAATCAATACGATGTTTACAATTCTTCCAACAATAAAAGAGCCACCCACGGATCGTGGGTGGCTCTTACTTAAGCCAGGTTTTGAACTCTAAATTAATACCCAAAGGTGTACACCTGTTTGAAAGCGGTATTCCCTTTGGATTTCTCGATAGCGCCGAAATTCCAACGTTTAATGCGGTTGACGATGCATCGCTCAACACGACGATTGCGTAGCGTGGATGATACGATGCTCACTTCAACCACTTTACCTGAAGCATCGATGATGAAACGCACCACCACTTTGCCACGCAGGTTCGGGTTGCGCTTCAGCTCGCGCTGATAACAATACTGGATCGCAGCATTGTGGGATTTGACAATCGCCGCCACAGCATCGATATCGCGTCCCCCCCGATTGACGGTTTCGTCGGCTTCCTCCAACAATGAACCTGAAGCGTCGGTAACCAGATTGTTGCTGCGCGATACCCCGGATACTTCCGATTTCCCCAATCCTTCGACCAGCTCATCAATGCCTCCGCCACCGGTCTCGCGTGCGGCGCGAATGTTTCGGCCTTTTCGGGGGCCGCCGGCGCCGGCTTCGCCGCGCTTCAGGCCGGATATGTTTTCAAGCGCCCTGTCCAGATTCTGTCCCACCTTGCCGCTAGTGAGAACGTCCTCCACTTCCGAGCCAGAGGCCGTTTTACTTGTGCTGGTAAGCAACCCGAGGATCCCCTGATTGCTCACCGCTTTTTGAATCTGTTCCCGCGAGCGGCGCCGGCCGGCTGCGGCGGTGGCCCGCTCAGCCTTGCGGCCTTCCACCGTGGCTGCGCGTCGTCCTTTCCCACTCCGCTTCGGCTGGCTTTTTTTGCCAGGCTTGGGTTCGGCCTTTTTCTCTTCTCTGGCCGCCTTGGCTTTGCCAATATCGGTAGTCTCAGCGAATTTGACGGTTTCCTCGATCTTTGGTCGGTCCAGAACCAGACTGGCAAAGCGCTTCTGGATTTGTGCTATTTCCTTGTCCGTTACTTCCGTAGTGGGCGGATGCGTTGCAAAATAACTTACCATTGTCAGATGGATCAGCAGCGAAACAATCAGAATCGCGGTATATCGTTTGTCCAGACTATCAATGAATCGCCGTTCGAATTCTTTTGGAAATACGCCTGCGCCTACCTGTTCCATGTCTTGAGATCGGCCCTCCCTGGCAATTGAATGGTTGGATTGCATCGCCATATGGACACCTTTTCTTTGTCCTTTTCTGGGCTGAATACAAAATGCCCTCAGTTTGACATCGGCACTATTCTTCTTTTCTATAGACGACCAGGCGCATATTGGGATACTCGGATAAGCCGCACGTTCGCATCACTTTGACCAGTTGCGCGTACTGTAAATCCTTGTCGCCCTGAATCGTCACCTTGCCCGAAAATTTTACTCCGTAATCTTCTTCCATCTTTTTAGCATGCTTAGCAAAATACAGAAGCTTGTCTTGCAGCGGTTTAATAACCCCGTTCTCCACCACACCGGGCTTGTTCTGGATCACATCCTGCAGCTTCACCACCGGTTCGTCGTTCACCATGATGATCTGCTTCGACACCACCAAATCCAGCGCCACTTCCGGTGGATTCTCAATGGTGGATTTAGGCAGGGTCAAATGCTGGGAGGGCGAAATGAGTTGGCCCTCGGTCGAATAGGTCTTTAACAGGAAAAGCAAGATGATGGTAAACATGTCCATCATCGAAGTTAGATTCAGCTTCGCCTGCCCCGGATCGGTTTTATGCTTTTTAATTCTGGATGGTATAAACGCCATCGCTCATCCTCGATTGTTTCGACGTTATCGGTTCCCGAATTCGCTCATGCAGCATTACTGTTCGATGATCCCGGCACTCAACGATACCTGGGGGAACAGCACCACCTGTCGATGATTGATACTAATAGTTCTGGACGCATCCATGGTGCTGACCAGGGTCTGGTAATCGATGCCGGGCTCTGCCTGGATGATGATATTCTCCAGGTCGGGGAATTTACCCTGCGCCTTCTGCTTGATTTCGTACAACTTTTCCGACAGGGCCTGAAAATCGAATGAGCCATCAGGCTTTTTGGGGATGGAGGGGCCGGCTCCGCTCTTGGGCCGCAGCACCGCCAGAGCGCTGGAAATGTAAAACCCCTCATCCGTAATGGACACTGTCAGGTCCAGGTTTTTCACCTTTTCCTGCGGTTTTTCGCTCACCGTTTTCACCGGCCCGGCAGCCGGCGGCAAATTCAGCTCAATGCTGCCAATCTTGATAAACTCCGCCGATGTCAGCAGAAGCGGAATCAACACCACCATCAGGTTCATAACAGGGGTCAGGTTGGGTTCAACCTCTTCCCCTTCGATGGTCCTGCGAAAAGATGGTCTGTACGCCATAGTTCACTATACCCGGTTTATCGCATCCTGTTTATGCGTTGTTATGAATTGTGAATGAAGAATGCACCCAATCCTTCGGCCTTACTGATTGCCGGTGATCAGGTTGATCAACTTCACCGTGTGCTCATCGATCTCGTCGATGATTTTGATGGTTTTGTTGTGCAAAAAGGTATAAACCAGGATCGATGGGATGGCGATGGCCAGACCGAGCAGTGTGGTGTTCATGGCGGTACTGATACCGGCGGCCAGCATGCGCGATTTCTCGGCCGCATCGATACCGGCGACCGACACTGAACGGAACGCCAGGATCAACCCCCAGATGGTGCCCATAAGACCGATCAGGGTGGCGACGTTCGCCAGCATGGCCAGAAAACCGGTGCGTTCCTGCAACTTCGGAATCACTTCCAGTGTACCCTCGTCAACCGAGTTCTGAATGGTTCGGAAATCGATGCTTTCACTTTCGGCAACTTTACGCAGGCCAGCGCCGACGACTTTCGGCAGGGCCTTGTTGGGGGCTGCTTCACACAGGGCCAGAGCGCGCTTGTATTCGCCCGCACGTACCAGTTTGCGAATTTCCGCCATGAACTTCGGCGCATCGATGTTCGAGCGCACGATAATGTAATACGTCCGTTCAATGGCAATGGCGATGGCCACCGCCGCCACAATCGCCAGAGCTACCATGAAATAGAAACCACCGGAATCAGGGGAAAATCCAGCAATAATTTCACTCATCGAATAAACCTCCATTTTGAGTTTAAAGTCCTTTTTTCATAGGCACCCCACAACTCTATTTGGTGGGAACACCTATCCACTCAGGTGATTTCAGGTATTTTCGAATTTGGTTTTGGAAATTTGCGAAGGCGCTTGAACGACGTCCTCGTCACTACTTTTTCAGTTTCTTCTGCCGCTTTTTCAGAATGGCTCTAAGGCGTGTCAATCGTTTGGCCGAATCCAACTCCTCATCATACAGCAGTAGATTTTTGGGGATTTCTTTGATTTCGTGTTCAAACGTGCGATCGATAAAGGCGATCTCTTCCATATCCGCCTTGATACGTTTGGGGAAAATATCCACATTGGGCTTTTCCACCACCGCCTCGATGATGATCTCTCCCAGTTCAAACTCCGGCACGACGACTTTTTCCGCCGGCTTCTTTTTCTTGTCTTTATCGGCCGGCTTTTGCGCTGGCGGTTTTGCCTGCGACCTGGCCTTTTGAGGCTGCTGCCCCAGAGCCATCGCGGGCACTAGCCCCAGCATCAGCGCGAAAACCAAACTCCATTTGCGCATCTCAACCACCTTTAATTTGCTTTCGGCAAAATGCCTTTATCGAACAGCAGATTTTCCTGCTCGCGTTTTTTCTGCACGCGAATTTCGGCTTCGCGTTTGGCCCAGCCCGGCAGGCTCTTCAGGAATACCAGGGCTTCCAGACTGCCCCCACTACGGTCATCATCGTGAACAAACAACGCAATACGGTTCTTGCCGGAGGCCAGGAAATCGCTGAAATCGTGCACCTGCGGCGCGGCCTGCACACTGTCGAATTTCGCCTCGCTGATGAATTCGCCGTTCACGAAAAGCTGATAGCCATCATCAGCCACGATTTGAATCTGCGCCATGACCGGCAATCCCGGCACGTCAAAATTCTTGCTGAAATAGACCTGGTGCACCGGCTCCTTTTCTTGCACAGCCACAGCGGTCTCCGCCGAATCGGTCATGGCCACCTGCAGCGAATCGCTGCTGTCGGTAACCGTGGCCTGCGGTGCCAGCGCCAGGGTGTCCACCGCAGCGGTATCCGCAGCCATGGCCGTCATTCCGGTGTCGACCACAGCCGGTCCGGACGGCCAGCGAAACCAGATGCGTTTCACGGCATAGCCGGGAAAGGCATGGGGCGAATCCACGACGGTGGCGGCAGGCCAGGCCGAATCATCGAAATCGGCCTCCATCCAGCGGTCACCGGGCTCGGGGGTGGCCTTCCAGGTCTCATCGGAACCGATGGTGAAATCATGGATATCCAACCCGAGAATACCGGCATATTCCTCCGGGTTCGTCCGCACCAGCGCAAGCACAATGTTTTCCGTATCTTCGTTCTGCAACTGATATTTCTGCACGGCGGCAAAGCCCTGTTCCAGAACCTCTTTTTTCGTGTCCAGCAGGCTGAAATAATTGTCCTCGAACGTGAACAGACCGTCTTCGAGATAAGTCTCGCTGGACTGGCGCAATTTGGCTTCAAACGCTTTGCGGTGATGATTGGTCATCTGCGCCAGCGAATCCACCTTCAGCGAGAACCGGTTCACAAACCGGAACATGTCTTCTTCAGTGTTCAGCAACTCATAGTTCTGAATGTCCTGCTTGAGAGCGGTTTCAATCGTGTTTTCATAGGCGTGCACGGTTGCTTTGGCAAACGCGTTGCCGAAGTCGATGAAATTGGCCATTTCATCGGCAATACCCAAAGCCAGCACATTGTCTTCGGGCAGCGTGGACAGGTACGCCGGCATGCGTTCTTCATAACCATGCAGCGCATCCCAGGCCAGCTTACTGTACTCCGCCGCGATGATGGCGTTGGTCGAGATGATTTTGCTGCGCGACGACTCAACCCACTGGTTGTCCAGGCCAAGCTCTTCGGCCTCCGCCAGGTTGCGAGCATGCGCCCGTACGATCTTATCCACCAGTGGCCTCACGAACTTGCCAATCAACTGATTCCGGAATTCTAGAGCAGTAATCTTATCCAGCCCGGGCGGCAGAGGGGCATTAAGCAACTGTTGCACCGATGAAAAATTAATTTCGGCGATATCGTAAATGACCTCGGAAATCTTTTCATTTGAACGCTCGATCCATCGTTTGGCGATCCGCAGGGTAGAATCAGCGAAGCTCACTTTCTCACCAGCTTTCGGCGATTCCAGACTATCACCATTGCTCATGGAGTCCCGGTACTGTTCAGAAATCCGCGTAAGTACCTCGCGGCTATTTTTGTAAGCTTCAAGAGCGCGTTCGTACAGCTCAGCCGCCGTTTCGTTAATCTCCTTTTTGGCCACAATACGCTTTTCGATCTGCGCTTCCGGGATGTCCTGATTGGCCCAGGTTTCGGCAAAATTCTCATAAGCCATTCCAATCTTGAACGTGGCTTCATACAGGCGAATTGTACCATAAGCCGCCACACGCGCATAGTTATCCACAATTTCTAGCAGCATCTTTTTCTTGCGCTTTTTGGCCTGGGCCATGCGCTCCGGCGGCAACTTGAATTCGATTTGTATGTATTCACCAAATTTCAGATCCGTCAGCCGGAACAACGCCTCGGCGGCAAAAAACTCATTGGCATCTTTTCCAGCTTTTGCAAAGGCCTCACTCTTCTGAATGGCCTGCTGATATTCTTTTTTCGCCTGATCGAGCTGCCCATGGCTCTCGAAATATTCGCCTCGACGATAATATGTCTCTACCACGCGCGGCGAATCCGGAAAGCGTTGAGCATAATCGCCATAAATTTCATTGGCTTTATCGAAATCGCCAAGCTTCAAGTAATAGGTGGCGATATCGTAAAACAGGTCATCGGCGTCTTTGGAATTGGGATAGCGATCGACGAACTTTTTGTTGACTCGGATAGCGCGATTCCAGTCTTCTGCCTTCACATAGAACACCGATGCGTTGTACAAATGCGTTTCCGCCTTCACAGAATCGGGGTCTTCCTCAGCCAGCCGCTCGAAGGTCAGTGCCGCATTAGTGTAGTCTTTAAGTTCGCCGTAATCCAGAGCCATGTTATTGAGCGCTGAAATGTAGTACTGCGACTGCGGAAACCGCTGGGTGAGATTGGTGTATACTTCCACCGCCAGACTATATTCGCGAGCGCGATCGTATTCGAGGCCGGCGTTGAACATTGCCAGATCGGCGAATTCAGCATCCGGCACCTCTTCGGCCACGCGGCGGTATTCTTCCGCCGCCCGGAAGTGCTTCTCCAGATCGGCGAGGTTTTCGGCCTGCAGAAAAATCGCCTCGGCCAGCCGCTGATTAGCTTTTGCCACATATTCCGGGTTATGCGCCTTGCGCCGCAGCCTCTTGGCCACGATTTCTACACTCTTATAATCTAGCTTACCGAAATAGCTCTCCATCACCAGATATTCAGAATATTCGGCTAAGGGATGCTCAGGGAAATGCTTCAGTAGTGTTTTGAAATATTTCAGCGCATCCACGAAGTGATTTTTGTTGTAATAAATCGATCCCGCCTGACTCAGACGCTCCGGCGTATCATCATCAAATGGAAACAATTTTATAAAATTATCGATAGCCTGCGTAAGCATGATCTCGCCTTCGGAGAGCGGGATGGGCTCGAGCTGCAGCGATTTGCGCAATTGACTGCTATCCTGCAACGCCTTTTCGCGCATCTCGCTCAGCGCTAGCGGCATCACTTCCTCGCGTTCCACCGTATCTGCGGCGGCAAGGTCCTGAGCAATGGCCACGGCGTTCTTCGCGGCATCCTTCTGAAATTGGGTATCCCAGTATTCGTTGCTGATTTTGATAAATTCTTTGAAGGCCGATTTGGGCATGTTCAATTTCGTGTCGAGAATCAACGCCATGTTCCAGTGGATTTTCACGGCGTTGCTATCTTTCGGAAAGGATTTCAGGTATTCCCGGCTGTCTTCCACTGCCTGGTAATACAGGTTTTCATCGCCCGTTTCGTTGGCGGTTTGCACCAGCAGGTTGATGTTGGCGCGCATGGCCAGTTCGGCCAGCTCGTAGGCCCGCTTCCGGGCATCTTCATCATCGACGTTCTGCCACCAGTCCGAGCCCTCGCGGTAGTTTTGAAACAATTCCTTCCGGGCGAGATAGGTCTTTTGGTCATTGCCCATCTTGCGGTAGGCCTCCGCAATTTTCGCCTGAATCAGCGGTGCGTCCTTGGCAAACGGATACATGCGCAAAATGGTGTCATAGGCTTGAACAGCCATCTCGTATTCTTCTTTCACTTCCAGATAGGCGTCGCCCATTTTTTTGAGAATATCGAATCCATACTCGCGGCCGCCGATCTCCTCGAGGTATTTGGCCACGCCATCCACGCCGCTGAAATCAAGAAAACTGATGCCGATGTATTCGACCGATTCTTCCTTCAGGGCCGGGTTGGTAATACGATTGTTCGGATCGTATTTGCGCGCCTCCTCGATATCGTCGGCCAGCATGGTGAAATAGGAGATGGCCTTCGGATAGTCGTTCAGGCGATAATAGCTCCAGCCGAGACGGTACAGCGCTTCATCGTAACGCGGGCTATCGGTGTAGGCCAGTATTTGCTTATAAATTTCGATGGCCCTTTCGATCTGATTGACCGGCGGATTGAAATAATACTCGGCCTGCCGCATCAGCACTTCGGGCATGTAGCGGCTATCCGGGAACATCTGAGTAAACTTTTCATACAGCGCAATGGCATCCTCGCGCTGGCCAACTTCTTCGGTCAGATAGGCGATGTTATACATCGCGTCATCCAGCAACTGGCTATTGGGGAAATGATCAACGATGTACTGGTACAGCGCAATGGACCGCGAATAATCTTTCTTAGGTTCTTTGGGCAACTCAGCGATTTTTCCCTCGTCATAGAGGTCGAGCATTTCGCCGTATTT
This sequence comes from Candidatus Zhuqueibacterota bacterium, assembly GCA_030950365.1. GTDB lineage: Bacteria > Zhuqueibacterota > Zhuqueibacteria > Zhuqueibacterales > Geothermadaptataceae > Hydrothermovivens. Next base: position 42,238 of record JAUZRQ010000045.1, read on the forward strand.
TTCTTGAGCGAACTGGTAATTTTCCTCGGCCTTTTCCAGATACAGCTCGGCCAGCCGGAACACGACTTTATCGAGCACCCGACTATCGGGATGGTTGCGGATGAACGCCTCGAGATCGCGGATGCCTTTTTCGCGCAGCTTGATGCGCTCGGCTTCAAGACGATCGCGTTCGGCTTGATAAAATTCCTTGTACGATAGCAATTCGTCCAGCGAATAGACGCGCAGCAGAGAATCCCCCAGCGCATCGACCGCCGCAATTGAAGCGATCGTCTGCTTGTTCTGCGCCTGTCCAGCAGCCGCAACCGCAACTGCAAAAGCCAAAATCATCATAAATGGATTTTTTTTCATTGAATTACCATCATTTACAGAATTTCACTCGACCCCTTACTGCTCCGTTGCTCAACCGGCAGTTCCGTTGTCGTGGTATCGAAGTACAGTTTTTCGAAAATCTTCTCGTGTTCCAACTTTCTCAAGCGCAACTGTTCGGCTTCCAGTTCCTCGCGAATTTTCTCCATCTCGGCATCGAAGCGAGCAAGACGCTCTTCAAGCACCTTACGGCGACGGCGCATGAGCTCCTCGATGAACATCATGTTTTGCGTGTATTGCGAAATCTTCTCGTCGCGTTTCTGGATTTCCTGCATGGTAATATCGCTCAGGCCGAAGCCGGAAAAATCCGCCCAATGATCGAAATCCGTGGAAATCTCTTCCACTTCATGTTCGCTCAGCCAGGTCTGGAATCGGTCCATGCGATCCTGTAGATACTCCAGGTCTTCCTGCAACGCTACCAGATCGATCTGAGTGGCTTGCTCGGGGTGTTTCTTTACCAGCTCGCGCGCTTTTTGCATCGCTTTTTCAATGCGGGCTTTCTCCAACTCCATGTCGCGCAACATCTCTTGCAGCACGCGTTTGCGGTACTTGCTGCTGCTCTCACGCGTTGCCAGCGGATAGTCGATGAAGTAATTGACATGGTCGATTTGTCGATCGGCCTGATAGGTTGTTAGCGCTTTGATAAGTCGCTGTCGCTGCGCCATGGCCGTCTTCAGCACATCATTCCGTCCGGCCTTTCGCGCCTCGGCAATAATTTGCTCCAGTTCCTGAATCTGGCGGTAAATCGCCTGGCGTTCGGAATCAAACTCCTGGATCAGGGTGCTGCCGATGCCGCCTGCATAGCCGAGATTTAAAATCTGCTTCTGCAATTCAAACTTGATCTGCGAAATCACTTCATATAGCTGCCGGTCCTGGCGGTCGAGTACCTTTTTCTCCATTTCCTCTAGTTCATCCAGTTGTTCCAGCAGCCTGTGGCGCTCTTCGTTGTAGCGATCGGCGATATCCAGCACGCCGCGGGCATTGGCCACATAACGCAAGTCTTTGAGCGCATCATCGGGCTGGTTCAGCAGCCGCTTGCAATGCGCTGCCAGTACAAGCGCTTCGTAGGTGTAATTGCTGCCCAGATAATTGCCAAACAGCTCGTTCACCACGCGGATGGCTTCTTCGTATTCTCCATTTTTCATGTGAGCCCAGGCCAGCCCAACTAGCACCTTGTCGCGGCCTTCCACACCCCGGCTGATCCGGTTCAGATATTCCAGAGCCTTCTCATATTCGCCGCGATCGTAATAGATGTAGCCCAACTTCAGCAGCGCATTGTTTTTCAGCTCGGCCAACAACGGATCGGACCAGGGCAGCAAATTGGAATCCACCAGCAGCGAAAAAATGCGCGTGGCGCCCTCGTAGGCACCGCGATTGGCTAGCGCCAGTCCGGTGAGGTACAGCCCGGGGAAGTAATATTTGGAACCCTTTTCGATTTTGGTCAGCGCCTCTTCCGCCGAGCGCGTGTCGCGGTTTTGCAGAAAATAGTAGCCGGCCAGATAATAGATCCGGTTGCGGATTTTCGGATGCACCTGCTCGGCAAATGTTTTGAATCTTTCGAATAGCTGATAAAAATCATTTTTGCGACTGAGGGTTTGTGCTATGGTCAGCATGCGTAGATACACTTCATCCCGAAAACGCGTGTTGGGGTAATCGGCCAGCAATTCTTTGTAACCGTCGTAGGCCTGCTCGTAAAACAGCTGTGCATACTGTGCCTCAGCACGGTAAAAATACACCGCTTCCATTTTCGGAAAATAGCGGCGGTAATCTTCAATGATCTGATCGAACTGCAATTCGGCCAGCCGAAATTGGCCATCGGCATAATTGAGCAGCGCATCGTTCAAATCCCGTTCCAGCATGCGCGATCGCTCGCGCGAATCGCCATTTTTGATCAGGAAGACTTTCATCACCTTGTATTCGGTGAACTTGGCCTCCCATTGGCTGAGCCGCGCCTTGCGCCACTCGTCAAACATCTGGCTGACCGTGGGCCCCTGTAGCGGCAGATAGTCGTCATAGCCAAACATCTTCAACAGCCGCCGATCCATTTTAGACAGCAGTTCGCGGCGCAGAATCTCCACTTCGGTGAGCGTTTCGGGATCGCTCTGGCTGGCCTTTTTCTGGATGGATTCCAACTCCTTGAGCACACGGATGGTTTTCTGCACTTCGCTGAAGTATTCGTCGGCCAGTTTTTGCTTCAAACTGTCACTCTGCGTGCTGTCGCCCAGCGCAATGATTTCCAGGATTCGCCTCTTCTGTCGGCCGATCCGATCCAGCAAATCGTAATCATTCAGCCGGCGTGCGGCTTTTTCCATTTGCGTCAGGCGATTGTAAAATTGCTTGAAATAATCCAGCTCGAAATCATATTCTTTGAGCAGCGAACTCACATAGCCGTAGGTGACGGGCAACTTTTTGTACAGGTCACGGTTATCGATAACGGCTTCCAGCGAATCCTTCAGAGCCGCGAAGAGATCGGCCATGCCATACCGCTGTTCGCGCACCATCAGGTCTTCCAACTCGGTAATTTCGGCGATCAGCGTTTTGATTCGCTCGATTTCTTCATTATAAGATTTTACCATGCCCTCGATATCGCCGTATAGACGGCCAAAGCCTGGCTGGTCTTCGAGAATGGTTTTGGCCCCGCGGCTTTTAATCTCGGCCGAAATATTCTGAATCAATTGCAGGAGCATCCTCTCCTTGACGACCATTTCCTGCAGAAAAGCTTTACTCTGCTCATCAAGGTAGAAGCGAAGACGCTCCTCAAAATCGACTTTGACGGCTTCTTCGATTTCACGGGGATTTTGAGCCAGCACTGGAGATGCACTTCCCGCCAGGAGTACAAGCAAGATCAAAACAAAAAGGAATAAAGGCGGAAGGCTATGCTGAACTCTCCCTAGTTCCTTGCGCATTATAGCCCTCGTTGATTAGAGGTAGGCAATTCCGGAAAGACCCGCTTCCGCGTTACCCTGAACCAGTCCAACACTGCGATAGCCCTTAAACTCCAACATTAAATCGTCAATAAGAAGAAAAAGTTTAGAGCCCTCGAACGCCTGCTCGTTTGCTCACGGTCCTGATTTCTCAATACGTTACCATGGGTTTCAATGATTTTTTCGCATGCGGTGGATGCAGCCGAATCGAAATTGATGGCAGAATTTCGGCCAATTTACAGAAACCGACATTATATATATACGCGCAGCCGAATCGAACACAGAAAGAAATTATGGATAATTCAGGGTAACGCTGGTGGTCGGGACAAAATCCTTTTTGCCACCGTCCGGGTGTTACGGCGATACCATGTGTTGATTTTTTGCCATTGGTTTTGTAGGGAATCTTGAGTAAATCATAACGCCGGACAGCCCACAAACCCAGTCAGAGGTTTTCCAGCATGATGCCGGTAGGTTGCCCGGGATGTTTCGCAACCACAGCCACCCGGTCCTGCTGCCAGGCCTAAGAGTGCACACCACGGCAAACCATTTTCGGTTAATATAGCCACAGCAAAGATGAAGGCAAAATTAAATTATTGTTACCTTAATAGAGGACCTACTGCCAAAGAAAACCGATCGCTCATTGTTACGCTCTTTTATCAGACACCTGACACCATAAAACAAAAAGCCACAACCGCAATGGCTGTGGCTTTTAAAAGGTTGATCTTCAGATTAAACCATCATGATCATCAAATGCCGATCCTTTTAGCGACTTTCAGGCGGTTGAGCGCGCGCGCCAGAGCCGCCTGCGCACGATCGACATCCCAGACCTTTTTGCCTTCGGCGAGCCGCTGCATGGCCCGCTCTCGGGCCGCTTCGGCCCGCTGGATATCGATCTCGTTGGCCGCTTCGGCGCTTTCGGCCAGGATAGTCACCCGATCCGGCAGCACTTCGACGAAACCGCCCGAGGTGGCAAAATAAAGTTCCTCGGAATCCGTCTTCACCTTGATTTCACCGATACGGATGGCGGCGACCATCGGAGCGTGGCGGGCCAACACACCAAAGTAGCCCTCAAAGCCCGGCGCCACCACGCCTCTGGCCTCGCCCGAATACACCTTTCGGAACGGCGTGGTAATTTCAAACAGAAATCGGTTTTCAGCCATGGGTCTGGTCTTCTATCTTTCGTTTCTTATGCAACCGCTTTCAACTGCTCGGCTTTTTCGAGCACTTCTTCGATGGTCCCCACCATGTAGAACGCCTGCTCGGGAATGTCATCGTACTCGCCCTCAACGATTCCTTTGAAGCCGCGAATGGTATCTTCGAGGCGTACATATTTCCCCGGTGTGCCGGTGAATTCTTCGGCCACGTGGAATGGCTGGGATAGGAATCGCTGGATACGGCGGGCGCGGTTCACGATGATCTTGTCTTCTTCGGACAATTCTTCCATACCCAGAATGGCGATGATGTCCTGCAGGTCTTTGTATTTCTGCAGGATTTGCTGCACCTGGCGCGCCACCTGATAGTGCTCCTCGCCGACGATACGCGGATCCAGAATACGCGAAGTGGAGTCGAGCGGATCCACGGCCGGGTAGATGCCCAGCTCGGCGATCTGGCGCGACAGCACCGTCGTGGCGTCAAGGTGCGCAAATGTGGTGGCCGGGGCCGGGTCGGTCAAGTCGTCCGCCGGCACGTAAATGGCCTGCACCGAGGTGATGGAGCCCTTTTTGGTCGAAGTAATGCGCTCCTGCAGTGCGCCCATTTCCGTGGCCAGGTTCGGCTGGTAGCCCACCGCCGACGGCATGCGGCCGAGCAGCGCCGACACCTCGGAACCGGCCTGGGTGAAACGGAAGATGTTGTCGATGAACAACAGCACGTCCTTGCCCTCTTCATCGCGGAAATACTCTGCCATGGTCAGCGCCGTCAATCCGACGCGCAGACGGGCACCGGGTGGCTCGTTCATCTGCCCGAACACCAGACTGGTTTTATCGAGAACGCCCGAGGCTTTCATTTCCAGCCACAGGTCGTTGCCTTCGCGCGTGCGCTCACCCACACCGCCAAACACCGAGTAACCACCGTGCTCGGTCGCGATGTTGCGGATCAGCTCCATGATGAGCACCGTTTTGCCCACGCCGGCGCCGCCGAACAGACCGGTCTTACCGCCCTTGGAATACGGCTCTAGCAGGTCGATCACCTTAATGCCGGTCTCGAGGATTTCCGTTGTAGTGCCGAGGTTTTCGAACTTTGGCGGCTCGCGGTGGATCGGATATTTTTCTTTGGCTTTGATCGGCCCGAGGCCGTCAATGGGATCGCCAATTACGTTGATCAGCCGACCGAGTGATTCCGGACCGACCGGTACGCTGATCGGGTCGCCGGTATCCACCACAGTCTGCCCACGCTGCAAACCGTCGGTGCTATCCATGGCCACGCAGCGGGCCACGCGCTCGCCGAGATGCTGCTGAACCTCAAGGACCAATCGACCAGCCTCGCCACGATCGACTTCCAGCGCGTTCAAAATCGGCGGCAAATTGCCGTCTTCAAAAGCCACATCGACCACGGCGCCAATAATTTGTACGATTTTACCGGTATTCATCGAAGAAGACCTTCCTCACCTTAATGTTTATTTCAATGCTTCTGCACCACCAACAATTTCGGTAATTTCCTTGGTAATGGTTGCCTGGCGCACTTTGTTGTAATACAGCGTCAAGTTGTAAATCATTTCCTGCGCGTTGTCCGTCGCCGATTCCATCGCCACCATTCGCGCTCCCTGTTCCGCAAAGTACGATTCCAGCAGCGCACGCCAGATTTTGATGTTCAAACTCTTCGGGCATAGCCATTGCAACAACGTTTCCGGATCCGGCTCGAAAATGTACTCGAAATGATAAACGGCCCCGGTCTCCTCTTCCGGCTCATCCGGCACGATGGGCAGAAACTGCTCCACTACCACCTTCTGTTTGACCGGACTCATCGCCTCCGCCCGCACGATGTAGATCAAATCAAGTTCCTTTTCCAGAAACCGCTTGCCGAGCGATCCGGCGATGTCGGTGGCATGCCCGAATTGCAGATTATTGAAAATATTGATCAGCTTGTAATCGATCTGATACCCTCTGCGGGAAAAGAAATCGAACGCTTTTTTACCAACAGCGGCAATGCGCACATCGAATCCCTGCTCAATCTGCGCATCGATTTCATTTTTGGCCCGCCGGAGGATATTGGCATTGAAACTGCCACATAGCCCGCGGTCGGCCGTCACCACTATGTATCCGATCGTTTTTACCTCGCGGGCCTGCAGATAGGGATTCAATTGGTGATTAACTCTGGCGGTCACGTGCCGCAACATCTTGTCGAGGCCAACGGCATAGGGGCGTAGTTGCTCCAGTTGTTCCTGAGCCCGACGCAATTTCGCCGCGGCCACCATCTTCATGGCCTTGGTGATTTGCTGCGTGCTCTTGACCGAATTGATTCGCCTGCGAATATCCCTTAATGTCGCCACGGTTTATTTCTCTGCCTTGAAAATATCGATGAACTCTTTGCACACTTTGTCCATTTTTTGGCGCAGCGGATCGTCGAACGCCTTCTTCTCGCGAATTTCTTTCAGCACATCGGGATAGTTCGACTCCACAAAGGCGAAGAACTCATCCTGCACCACAGCCACCCGTTCCAGCGGAAGCTCATCGAGATAGCCATTGACGCCGAGATAGATCAGCACGATCTGCTTTTCCACCTCGATCGGCTGGTACTGCGGCTGTTTCAGGATTTCGATCATCCGCGCGCCACGCCGTAACTGCTGCTGCGTGGCCTTATCCAGGTCCGATCCAAATTTGGCGAACGCTTCCAGCTCGCGGTACTGCGCCAGATCCAGGCGCAAACGGCCGGCCACCTGTTTCATGGCCTTGATCTGCGCGTTACCACCGACTCGCGACACCGAGATACCGACGTTGATGGCCGGTCGCACACCGGCGTAGAACAAATCGCTCTCGAGATAAATCTGACCGTCGGTAATCGAAATCACATTGGTCGGGATGTACGCGGATACGTCGCCGGCCTGGGTTTCGATGATCGGCAGAGCCGTCAGCGAACCGCCGCCCAGCTCATCGCTCAGCTTGGCGGCGCGCTCCAGCAAGCGCGAGTGCAGGTAGAACACGTCACCCGGGTACGCCTCGCGGCCCGGTGGACGCCGCAGCAGCAGCGATACCTGGCGGTAGGCCCAGGCGTGCTTGGACAGATCGTCGTACACGACCAGACAGTGCTTGCCGTTGTCGCGGAAGTATTCGCCCATGGCCGCACCGGCATACGGAGCGATGAACTGCAGCGGTGCCGGAGACGCGGCTGGCGCATTCACCACGATGGTGTAATCCATCGCACCGTTTTCTTCCAGGGTCTTCACCACCTGCGCCACGCTGGAGTTCTTCTGGCCGATGGCCACGTAAATGCAGAACACATCGGAATTTTTCTGATTGATGATCGTGTCGATGGCCACCGCGGTTTTGCCCGTCTGGCGGTCGCCGATGATCAGCTCGCGCTGGCCGCGACCAATGGGGATCATGGCGTCAATGGCCTTCAACCCGGTTTGCAGCGGCTCTTTCACCGGCTGGCGCTGAATCACGCCGAGCGCTTTGCGCTCCAGCAAACCGAATTTGGTGGCATTCACCGGCCCTTTGCCGTCCAGGGGCTGGCCCAAAGGATTCACCACGCGGCCAAGCAGCTCGTCCCCGACGGGCACCTGCATAACCCGGCCGGTGCGTTTGGCCACATCGCCTTCTTTGATGCCGCGATCCGAGCCGAAAAGGACGCAGCCCACGTTGTCTTCTTCCAGGTTCAGGGCCATACCAAACACCCCACCGGGGAATTCGACAAGCTCGCTGGCCATGACGTTTTCTAAGCCAAACACGCGAGCAATGCCATCGCCCACCTGGATGACCTCGCCGACTTCGCTCACGTCAATGGATTTTTCAAATCCCTCGATCTGCTTCTTGATGATCGAGGTAATTTCTTCCGGACGAATTTCCATGTTGTTAAAAGACCTCCTTGAGTCTTTTAGTTTCGCTCAACCAACAAAATCTCGCGCAGCTTTGCCAGTTGATTGCGTAAACTTGCATCAATTACCTTTCCATCGATCTTCAAAATCAATCCCCCCAGCACTTCCGGATCGATGAAATTCTCGATTTCAAAATTCGCCTTGTAGTGGTCGGAAAGGGTCTTTTTTAGGCGGCTCAGCTCCTTTTCCTGCATCGGCACCGCAGTGATGGCACTGGCGCGCACCCGATTCTGATGTCGATCATACTGCCGACCGAACTCCTGAACGATCTCCGGATACAGGTCCTGGCGCCCTTTCCGCAACAGCACAATCCAGAAATTCACGAAGAGGGCCGAAAACTGGTCCTGCATCCTTTCGGTCAGGAATTTGACCTTGCCTTCCCGGCCCACTTCCGGCGAAAGGAGAAAATGCCGAAGTTCATCGCTTTCCGCGATCAGCTTCTCGAAAGCCTGAACTTCGTTCGTCACGGTCTCCAGAATGCCTTTTTCCAGCGCCAGTTCGAACAACGCCCTGGCATAGCGCCTGGCTAAGACATGCGTTTTCAATTCGAATCTCCGATTTCTTTTAAGGCTTCCTGAATCAAGGCCTCATGATCCTTCGGAGTCAGGGTCTTGCCAATCGCCTTTCTGGTCGCAATCAGCGAAAGATCAACGGCCAGCTTTCTGATCTCATCCACCGCCTTCTCACGTTCCAGAGCGATTTCTTTTTTGGCTCGCTCCAGCAGACGCTCTGCTTCCTTCTTGGCGTTTTCGACGATTTCTTCCCGCATGGTTTCTGCGGTTTTCCGGCTCCGCTCGATGATTTCCTGGGATTCGGCTCGTGCCTTTTCCAGCATTGCCTGATATTCCGCAATGTTTTTTTCGGCCTGACGCTGCGCTTCCTCCGCTTTCTCCAATGATTCCCGGATGCGTTGTTCGCGCTCATTCAGGGCCGAAACCAGCGGCTTCCAGGCAAGCTTTCCCAGGACCAGAAGCAGCAACAGAAACGTGAGGGCGGTCCAAAACATGGTGCCCGTTTCTGGACTGAGAAGATCCATTTTTCAACCCGTGTTAGATTATTTAATGGCCAACAAAAAGCAAATCACCAGTGCGAACAGCGCCACACCCTCGATCATTGCAGCGGTCAGGATCATCAGACCCCGAATATCACCAGCGGCTTCCGGTTGCCGCGCAATGCTTTCCATAGCTGCGCTTGCCAGTTTGCCGATACCCAAAGCCCCACCAATCGTCGAGCCCGCGGCTCCGATACCTGCTGCCAGAAAGGCCATTGCTATGTCAGTCATGCATCCTCCTCATTACCTTTTGAAGTTCACTAAAAACGGATTTTCTAAAGGTGTATTAATTCGTGCGACAGACAAAAGGGATCGTCATTGTTTAAGAAGCCCTTTTGTCGTGTCGGTTTTTTCTCGAATCAGTGCTCCTGATGGATGGCTGCGCCTATAAAAACAGCCGATAACATAGTGAAAATATACGCCTGAATCATCGCCACTAAAACTTCCAGCAGGCCGATGCCCACCGCGCCGACTAGCGGCAGTAACGCAATCAGATAGCTCTTGAACAGGAAGATCAGGCTGATCAGCGCAAGAATCACCACGTGGCCGGCCGTCATATTGGCAAAAAGTCGGATGGCCAACGCAAAGTGCTTGGTGATTAGCCCCATAATCTCAACAACAAACAACAGCGGCACCAGTACTTTGGGCAACCCCGGCGGAACCAGCCCCTTGAAAAAGCCAAATGCACCATGAGCCTTCATACCGGCCAGTAGACCGATCAAAAATGTCAAAATGGCCAGCGCCGCCGTCACACTAATGTTACCAGTAGCCGATGCACCACCCGGAATCAGCCCCATAAGATTATTGAACAGAATGAAAAAGAACACCGTGTATAAATACGGCTCGAAACGATGGCCATCGTTGCCGAGATAGGGCTTGACCACATCCTCACGCAAAAACACGATGATGGCCTCGAACATGTTGGCCAGTCCGCGCGGCACCAGCTTGGCGCGTCCAAACAGCACCGAGAACAGCGCTAGCATCAGCACCGCCGAAATCCACATCATCAGTACATGTTTGGTGATGCTCAAATCAATGCCGAACACCGTCGGTAAATGAACCAATGGCTGATCCGAAATATGATGGAGAATAAACTCACCGGTTCCCTGCTCGGCACCATGACCGGCCGCAGCCGCCGCCTCTTCGCCATGCGCCGTTTGGTGTTGTTGAATCAGTGTAAAGACAAAATTCAGCACCATATTGCCAGTCTCAGTTCTTGTTTTTTAGCAAATTCTTTTGAAAATAGCGAATTTCGATGGCCTGAAAGAGAACGTAGAATGCCATCAACGAGATTAAAAAAGTGATCAGGTGCAAACTGGTGTACCGCCACACGCCAAATAAAACGATCCCCACCACCATGAAACGCAGAAACATCCCCCCAAGGACCAGGCGATAAAAACTTTTGCCGCTAAACCGAAAGGCCCAGGAATTGACCGTAAAGGCAAAAATAGTAATAAACAAACTGAAAAATGCGCCCCAAAGAAAGGCGAGTAGTTTATTCAGGCCAAGGAGTTTATAAACAGGAAAGCTTACAATCAAAATGAATAAGCTCGCTCCTATTGCCAACCTGACAACGAATCCTAATATTTGTCCCATAGATTCACATGACTCTGCGTCTGCTCTATACCACGGTACAGCCAGTCATTCATTCTTGGTTTTTGTTTTTCTCAGGCGGTTTTGGTGGGAACACTGTTTTATAGATGGTCCAAAAACCACTCACTCCGCCCAGGATCAACCCCAGAAATAGAAATAATGGGGTTGTGGAATACCGCTGGTCCAGCCAGTGACCAAAATACACGCCCAGAAAAATCGACAGGGCAAATCGCAAACCAAGATCCAAATAATAGATCGTAGCCTTTTTTTTGTTAGTGGAAGCAGGCTCTCGGACAGGAGTCATTTCTTCTGGGTTACTGGCGTTTCTTCTTTTGGCGCACCGATCAGGGATTTGGCACCTTCCGCCAACCGTCCACCCACCGAAGCCTTACCATCTTCCTGCCCCATAGAGCAAACACCTTCAAAAATGGCACCCTCATCGATGACCAGCTTCGCCGTCTTCAATTCACCATTGAAACGCGAATTCGCCTCCAGAACCACCTTGCCGGTTGCGTGCACTTTACCGCGAATCCTCCCCCCAATGACCGCGTTTTTCACATGCACTTCACCTTCAATCTCTCCTTCCTTACCCACAATCAGACTATCGCTAGTAGAAACACTGCCCTTGACGCGGCCATCGACACGCAGGCTGCTCTGCACTTTGATATTACCCTCAAAAAACGTGCCTTTTCCAATGATGGTGTTCAGATCTCCGGGGCGATCAAAATCGGCCATTTCTTTTTTCCCTAACATTTGCTCATAATTCCTCTACTTGCGGTTTCAAAGCTGCCTATTCTTCGAGTTCACTTTGAAAAGCCAAAATAAAATCACGGGGATTCACCGGTACTCCATCTTTCCAAATCTCAAAATGCAGATGCGGTCCCGTGGACGATGAGCCCGTATCGCCCAAAAGGGCAATTGGATCGCCTTTTTTCACAAACACCTTGTCTTGCACCAGCAACTTACTGTTGTGTGCATAATAGGAAAAAATATTGTCCCCGTGACTGATGATCACCATATTGCCATACCTGGATGTCCAACCGGCAAACACCACCATCCCACCGCCTGCCGCATAAATCACCTTGCCGCGCCGCGCCGCAATATCAATACCTGGATGCCGTCGCCCGGAAAGCCAACTATAAGGCTCGAAATCTGCCGTCAAATAGCCTTCCACCGGCAGATACGTGGGTAGATAGGGCATGTAATTGTGCACCCGGGTTTTGCGCCGAGCGATAAAACTCGATTTGCCAGAAATTAACCTGGCATTCGATTGCGACAACCCTTTGCGCTCGAGATCGCGCCTCAACGCAGGGATGGATTTCACCCCATCAACACTCAGCTCTTTCAAAGAACTCGGGGACGCGTTTAAACCTTCCACTCCCAAAGCACGCAGCACCTTGCGGTGCTGGTACACCAAATCTTCAAACCGCGAAGCTAATAGATAGATACGCTTGTTATCTTCCAGCAACCGCTGGTTATCCTCCAGCAATTGCAAGTTTTCGCTGTGAACTCGGTACCATCGCCAATAAGCGACGCCCCCAACAATCATATGAATGGTAAGGATAATGCCCACGAATACCAGCAACCGCACCGTTCTCAGATTGATCTGAAAACTATACGGTTCGACATTATCGTCGGGAATCAAAAGAACAGAAATTCGTCGTGCTCGTCGCTTGCTCATACCGCTTCCCAAATGGGTTTTGAACGCGGCCTAAAAACAGACCGAAAATTATTGATAAAAAGATTAAAAGTCAACTGATTTTTCTGTTATATTATTGCAAAACTCATTGTAAATATGCAATTTGCATCCCGCCACGCCGCTACCACAATTTCATCATCATATCGACCAGGCGCTCCAAATCATTTTCGGAATAAAATTCCAATTCTATACGCCCGCCTTTGCCTTTTCCCTGCAGGTGAATTCGCACCTGCGTGCCGAAAATCTGGCGCAATTTGTCCTCGGCTTCGCGCACCTCGTACGGCAATTCCGCTTCGCGGCTTTTCTTTTTCTTCTTGTGTTTGCCTTCCTGCGAGGCCAGCCGTTCCACCTGCCGGACGTTCAGCCCCTTCTTCAGAATATCCTTCCAGAGCTGGATTTGTTTTTCACGGTTGCTTGCGCCAAGCAGCGCCCGCGCGTGTCCGGCGGAAATTTCGCCCTTGCGCAAGCTTTCCTGAATCTGGTCCGGCAGTTTCAACAGGCGCAAAAAATTGGCCACCGTCGCGCGGTCCTTGCCGACCTTTTGCGCCACCTGCTCCTGAGTTAGCTGGCACTCATCGATCAGCCGCTGATAGCCCAGCGCCTCTTCAATCGGATTCAGGTTTTCCCGCTGGATATTTTCAACCAGCGACATCTCCAGCATCTGCGCATCGGTCTTCACGTCCAGCACAAAGGCAGGAATGGTGCGCAGACCCAGCTCCTGCACGGCACGCAAACGCCGTTCCCCGGCGATCAACTGATAACCGTTGTTGTGCGGCCTTACCGTAATGGGAGTGATGACGCCGTTTTCGGAGATGGACTGTTTGAGTTCTTTCAGTGCGTCCGCATCGAATTCCAGGCGGGGCTGAAAAGGATTGGGGCTGATTTGTGAAACAAGAATTTCAGTGAGCTTGTCCTTGCGATCCACGTCCTCTTCGGACAGGTCAGGAATGAGAGCCGATAATCCTTTCCCCAGCCTCTGGGTAGCCATTTTTCAACACCTCTTCTGCTAAGCTCATGTAATTTTCGCACCCGGTGGATACGGCATCGTACAGAATAATGGGCTTGCCATGACTTGGGGCCTCGCTCAACCTGACGTTTCGCAAAATGACGGTATTGTAAACCTTATCGCCAAAATATTTCCGGACGTCCTCGGCAACCTGCCGGCTCAAATTCAGGCGGCTATCGTACATCGTCAGCAGCACGCCTTCGATCTCCAGCGAGGGGTTCAGGTGTTTTTGCACCAGGCGAATGGTGTTCAACAGCTGGCTAAGCCCTTCCAACGCATAGTATTCGCACTGGATCGGAATCAGGACCGAATGCGCGGCGCTCAATGCATTCAAGGTCAAAAGCCCGAGCGAAGGCGGGCAATCGATGAAAATAAACTTATAATCTTTGCGAATCTTCTTCAGTTCACGATCCAGGATTTTCTCCCGGGAAATGGCACCGACCAGCTCAACCTCGGCGCCTACAAGTCGCACGGTGGAGGGGAGCAAATCCAAGTACGTTAAATCGGTGGGAATGATGGCGTCATTGATGTTCAATTCATCAATGAGCACTTCGTATATGCTTTTGTCGATCTCTTTGGGGTTTAGGCCAAGCCCGCTGGTTGAGTTGGCCTGTGGGTCAAAATCCACTAACAGCACCGGGTGTTCGGCTACCGCGATGCTCGCAGAAAGATTTACCGCTGTGGTGGTTTTGCCTACCCCTCCTTTCTGGTTGGCTATCGCTATAATCTTCGCCATCGAAAATTCATTCCTCCTGTACGGTTCAGTGCCGAAAGATAAATCACATATTGGTCAAAATCAAGCGATTTTACCGCCCGATTTACTGAAAATTTAACTTTGGTTTCAATTTTATCAATTTTTCATGCCGACGCAACTCCTTCAAAAATCAGCGCCGATGGCGGGCTGTTTCTGGCCCAAATTGGCCGTCCATAGGCTAGACTCAGACAGGCATGCCATGGCCCCGGTGGACAGGAATCGGCGGATATATCAATAGAAATAACTACCACCAAAGATGCTGCGGCGACCGCCATGCTTCTCAAATTTAATATCCTGCAATTGCGGCGCTTTGATGTTGATGCGGAAATAAAAACCCTTGCCGATGCCGATGGGCGTCCAATGGAAGGAAGCTTCCCAGCAGTGCAGATCGCGGTAGATGCTCCAGTTCTGACCGGTGAGCTGCTTTTTGATCAAATCGAACTGACCGCGAAACTGCACCCGCCAGTTTTTGCTGATCTTGAATTCGGCCTGCGATATATCGATGTAGGCCCGCCTGGTGGGTTTGAGCGGATTGAATTTGCTGATCGAATATCGAAAGGTGAACTGGATGCGCCATGGAATGCCATAATTCATCATCGGCGCTTCTTCGAAGCGGTTTTCCACTGCTGTCCCGGCCCTTTCCGACGACTCGCCTGCCGCGCTTTCGTGTTTGCCCTGAAAGCGAAAGTTGGATGAAATGCTCAGGCTGGTCAACCGCAACCATTTGCCGCTGAAAAGGCCATGTTCTTTCCATAAATATCGGCTGGTTTCCTGCCCGCTGGTTTCGGAGGTCTGTTCGAACACGTATGGACTGTGCGACATGCTGAGGCTGAAATTGATCTGCCGCGTCGGCTGTGCATTGATGGACGTGCTGATGTTGCGGAGCTTTTTCTCGCGGGCGGCAAAATTGTATCCGGTGGAGATGGTCATGCGAAACAGATCGATCTTTTTCTCTTCTTGGCCGCGCAGCAATTTCATCTGAAACAGGTTGCCTATCGACAAATTCATGCTGGCCAGCTTGCCGCGCGGCGTGCCGCCAAAGCGATCTCGGATCACAACATTGCTATCCGCGTCTAGCACCCTGACGTAGTATCCCCAGCGCGGATCGGAAAAATCGGGGCGGTAGCTGAACGACAGACTCGGCGTAACCACATGCCGGAAGGCCTGAATGGGACCAATGCGCGTATTGAACAGGCCGTAAATGGTCGTGTTCGCCGAGGCGTTGTAGCTAAACGTGTGCCGCCGAAAAAAGCCTTTTTCCTCGTTCATTTCCAGGGTCGAATCTTCATACACCCTGGCGCGATCGAACCAGTCCTCATCGATGGTCAGGCTCTGGCTCAACCGCAACCAACCGAACAGCCGGGTCGGCCCGCTCATGCGCAGGCTGATATCGTGATTGGCAAAGGACTTGCGGTCGGTGATGAAAATGCCGGAATCCGGCTCCACCGCGGTTTTGCTGTAGCGGCTCTGCATGGTCACGTTGTAGCGGAAATAAATATTCTCGTACCACTTTTCGCTGCGGGTGGAGCCGCTGCCACGGCGGCCTCGCGATTCCTGACCGCCCCCAAACAGCTTGCGTTCATTCAAATAAAGCTGAATGCTCGGCAGCAGCCGTGTGACGCTGCCATCTTCGAGGTCTTTTTCCTCAGACAAGGACAAACTGAGGCTGGCCCGCTTCTTGGGCCAGCGTTTGGAAAACGTGCCGCGGGAAATCAGCCGGCGGGTGAGGCGCTGGTTGGTATTGAAGCTGAAATCCTTGTAATAGCTGTTGTCGGAAACGAACGTGCCGTTGACGCGAATCGAGGCGGTTTTGCCGAGGGTCTGGTTGTGGCGGATGGACAGATCCCAGCGGCGCTCGGTCTGACCGCTGGCAAAATTTTTTCGCGTGAGCGAGCCGCTGATGCCGCCGGTGAAATTGTAGCGAAGCGCGTAGTTTATGCCCGCTTTGAACAGCCATCCGGATTTTTCATAGAAATCCACCGTGGCGCGCGCATCGAAATAATCGCTGGCAGCCCAGTAGTATCCCAACTCGCGCAGATACCGCCCCTCGCGCGCGCTGACGCCATAGCGCGGCACGATGAGTCCGCTACGGCGGCCCTTTTGTGTGGGAAACATGCCGAACGGCAAAAACGCAACCGGGATCTTGCCAAAAAACATGACAATCGGCCTGGCAATTACTCGCTCTCCGACGATGATTTTCATTCGTCGGGCCCAAAAATGATAATGTGGTTTATCCTCATACTCGCAGGTGGTGTAAATGCCGCGCGACACATATAGCACCTTCGGGCTGGCGCGCTTGATCTGCTGGCCGAAATACTTGCCGCCTTCGAAGTCAGTGCGGCCGCGCACCACCAGCCCCTTTCCGGTGCTAAAATTGTACTCCATGCGTTCGCCGCGCATCTGATCGTTGCCATCAGAAAACACGGGATAGCCAACCATGTGCACGCGCACGCTGTCGGCGTGGCCGTTGCCGGCGAGACTGTCCGCAGCCACATGCAGGGTTTCGGGCAAAGCTTCGGCAATGAGGATGCGCTTGTTCAGATCGACAGTAATCTTGCCGGCCTCGATGGTCATGTCCTGATACTTCACCACCGCATCGCCGATAAGGTACGTAATGCGGTTGACCACATCGTTATCGATGATGCGCGCGTCGTATTTGATCGGACCGGCGAGGCCGGTGTCCGAGGCTGGCACGGTGGTCAGGGTGTCATCGGCAGCCGGCGGTGCCTGAGGTTGCTGCGCCATCAGGTGAGCAGGGCCCAAAAGTAGAACAAGCAGCACCAGGCCAAGAAAGCGCCCGCGGTTCCGTCCACAAAGCCAGATCGAAATTTTCGGAAAAATACACGTCACGTTTATGCTGATTTCGGTTTTGACAGGTGTTTGCTTTTCGTCACAGCCGGGACTTGCAATCCTGGCACGGAATGGGTCAACCCGGTTTAGCGACCTCTACTCCTTTTTCTCTTCGTATCGATCCGGCCACCAGGTCTTAAGCCGTTTCCGGATCGCCTCCTCAGCACCGGCCGCCTTCGGCCGGTAATACACCCGATCCTGCCAGCCCTCCGGAAAATAATTTTCCCGGACGAAGCCGCCCGGAAAATCGTGTGGATACTGGTAATCCTTGCCATACTCCAGGTCTTTAAGCAATCCAGTGGCCGCATTGCGCAGATGCAGCGGAATCGCCTCGAGTGGCCGGTTGCGCACGTCATTCATGGCCTGTTTGATGGCCACATAACTGGCGTTGCTTTTGGGCGCCGAGGCCAGGTAGGTGGTGGCCTGCGCCAAAATGATTTGCGCCTCCGGCATGCCGATCACATGCGCGGCCTGAAACGCGGCATTGGCCAGCACCAGCGCCATGGGCTCGGCGTTGCCCACATCCTCGCTGGCGAAAATCAGAAGCCGTCGGGCGATGAAACGCGGCTCCTCGCCGGCATCCAGCATGCGCGCCAGGTAGTGCATCGCTGCATCCGGATCCGAGCCGCGCAGACTTTTGATGAACGCCGAAATGGTGTCGTAATGCATTTCGCCGGCGCGATCGTAGTGCGGGGTTTTGCGCTGAGAGGCCAGAGTCACGGTTTCCGCGGTGATGTGCCGCTCCTGCTGATCATCGGGTTGAACCAGAAGAACGGCCAGTTCCAGGCCGTTCAGCAGCTCACGGGCATCACCGGCGGCGAGTTCGAGCAGCAGATCACGCGCCTCCTGATCGATGCGAATCGTGCCTTCGATTTTGCGCTCCAGCATCGGCAGGGCGCGGTCGAACAATTGCGCCAATTCATCTTTGGATAATGGATTTAAAATATAGACCCGACAGCGCGAAAGCAAGGGACGGATGACCTCAAAAGACGGATTTTCCGTAGTAGCGCCGATCAGAAACAGGGTGCCGTCCTCGACCGCGTGCAACAGGGCATCCTGTTGCGCCTTGTTGAAGCGGTGAATCTCATCAATGAACAGAATGGTGCGCCGTCCCACCTGCCGGTTTTTGGTGGCCTTTTCGATGACTTTTTTCACATCGGCCACGCCGCTGGCTACCGCGCTCATTTCCAGGAAGTCGGCGTCGCAGGCCTGTGCGAACAGCCGCGCCAGGGTGGTTTTGCCCACGCCGGGCGGGCCCCACAGAATCATGGAAATTGGCCGCTGGTTTTGCATCAATAGCCGCAGCGGTCGCCCCTCACCCACCAGATGCGATTGGCCGATGAACTCGTCCAGCGTTTTCGGCCGCAGCAGGTTCGCCAGGGGACTATCTCGAAAGCGGCTCTCTTCTGCAACATGATCGAACAGGTCCATGGGATTTCCATCTTTATGTGGATTGAGGCCGATAATTAATTGTTCAGAAACCTACCCGTCATTGCGAGGGATCCGCCAGCCGGCGGAGACGACGCAATCTCATACGCTTATCTGCAAAAAGATCGCCGTCCGCCAGCAGCCGGACGGGCGCAGCCGCCGCGCGGCGGCTGCTCGCGATGACAGGCAAGATATCATCAATCGAAAATTGCTGAATAGTGACAATAAAAAAGCCCAAATGGGCCATGCAAGACGCTCGCAGAACCGCCGAGCGCGCAGAGGTTTGCTACACGTATTTCAAAATGATGATATTGGGCCGTCTATCTCGCTTCAACATGTCATTGCTTTTTAAAGCCCCATTCCATGCGAACGGTCTGCTCAGGCAATCCGTGCGGCGACTCAACGCCAGAGCCCCATCCGCGTTCAATCCGCAACTATTCATGGCTCAACCAAAGGCCCTGCACAGGCCAACACCCGTTTAATCAATCCGGTTCGGATCGTTCCAAAAAAATAGTGTGAGACCCTGCGACGTGCCGAGCCACACATAATCGCCGTCGATGAGGATAACATTGACCTGATTGTCGATGAGGCCGTCTTCCACCGTGAACCGCCGCCAGTCGCGGGTCTTGCGGTTGTATTTCAGCACACCGGCGTCGGTACCGGCCCACACGGCCGCGCCGTCCGCGGCGATGGCGCGCACGGGCCCGGGCAAAAAAATATTTTTTTCCGGTGCGCCGAGCCACTGCCCGGTCTTCAAATCATACACATTGATGCTGCGCGTGCTGCCGAACCACAGCTCATTTTTGTAGCGCGCGATGCAGGTCACCATACGGCCACCCGGGCTGTTCACCTCATCCACAAAGCCGCCGATCTGATTTTCCACATCAAACCGGTAGACGCCGAATTCGGTGGCCGCCCAGAGAAACCGCCCGGCGCGCTCGATATCGAATACGCGTCGCAGATGCAAATCGTCTGCGGCCACCTCCACCACGCGCTCGCTATCCTTGTGGGCGGGCTGCAGCTTGATCAGATTCAGCCCGCCATCGGTGGCCACCCAGGCAAATCCATCCTCCACCAGAACATCGTTGACGTTGTCTTTCACCAGGCCGTCGAACAGGGTAAATTTGCTCCAGCGGTCGTTGGTCATGTCGTAGATGCTCAGTCCGAACCGGGTGGCACAAAACAGCGAATCGCCCGCCACCACCATCCGGTTTATCTCATCGGTGAGGAGTTGGCCGATGAAGCGCGATTCGAAGTAACGCCAGCGTTGCCGCACCTGATCCCAGTAGGTGATGCCGGACCGGTCGATTCCGCGATTGAGCCCGCCGATCCACAGCCCGTTGCTGTCCAGCGCCAGAGCATTGACGTGCCGGCTGTACAGTCCGAACGGCAGCATCACCAGCTCTTCGGTCCGCAGTTCGCCTTTCATGGCGCCAAAGCCCCACGTGCCCAGCCACATAAATCCCCAGCCGTCGCGCACGGCTGCGGAAATCTCGGCGCGCCGCAGCCGAGCGTCCTGCACATAGCCCTCGGGCATGAAGAAAAAGCCGTTGTTCATGTAAAACAGCGGAAGCTTCTGATGCCGTGTGACGCGCTCGCCAAACCAGCGCAGGCCGGGCGCCTCCGCGCGTATTCCATCGCTGCTCAGGCTGACGTTACCGCCCGTCACGTTGCCCTCATACAACCGGCCACCGCGGGTTTCAAAATACACGCGATTCTCACCGATGCCAATGGACACCACGTCATCATATTTTGGAATGCCAATTTCATCTTTGAACTCATTGGTCCACTTTTCGGCGGTGGGGTGGTAGTAGGAAATGCCGAGGGTGGTGGCGCACCACAAAATGCCTGTGTTCTGATCAAAGGCAACGGCGGTGATGTAATTGTCGGCGAGACCGTTGCTGGTGGTGAAAGGATAATCCCATCGGTTGGAAAACACGTTGTAGCGGGTGATGCCGCCGGTGGTACCGAAATACACAAACTCGTTGCCCACGGCCACCGAGGTCACATAACGGTTCACCGTGTAGCTGATCCAATCGCCCTGACGGTAGCGCGGATTGGTGCCGCGAATGCGCGGCCGCCGCGACTGGCTATAGGCGGCATCCAGCGCGGAGCCAATGGTCTGCGCCAGTATCAGGCAAAGCAACAGCCACGGCACCGATTGTCGCATACCCCGCCGCATGGATCAATGTCCTTCATCCGCGGAATGAGCGGTCGGCTCCTCCACAAACTCAATGCGCGAATTCAGCCGCGCTTTGAGCCGGGCCAGTTTTTCCGGTGTGGTACGGAATCGCAGGATGATGGTATCGTTCTCGATGTCCCGGCTGGTGACCTCGGCCAGCTCGTACATTTTCGCCAGAGCCGCACCATCGCTGGCCGGGACGCGCGCGGTGACGTTGCAGGTGCGCAGATGCACGATTTCCAGAATGGCGCGCCGCAAATCGTCCAGGAAAAGACCTCGGGCCGCCGATACGAACACCGACGGCTGATATTTTTCCTTCATTGTGTCGATGAGGGCGCGGTTTTCAAGCCGGTCGATTTTGTTGAACACGTACAGGCTCTGCTTGCCATTGACGTTCATTTCATCCAGAACCTGCTGCACGGTGCGCATCTGGTCCTCAAAATACGGATTGGCAATATCGATCACGTGAATCAGCAAATCGGCCTCATGCACTTCCTCCAGGGTGCTTTTGAAGCTGGCTACGAGATGATGCGGCAGCTTGCGGATGAAGCCGACCGTATCGATCAGCAACACGAACTCATGGTCGGCGATGGGCATGGCGCGCACGGTGGCGTCGAGGGTGGCGAATAGCCGGTTCTCGATATACACCTGAGAATCGGTCAGCACGTTCATGAGGGTGGATTTACCCACGTTGGTGTAGCCCACCAGCGCCGCCTTGAAAATCCCCTCGCGGTGCTTGCGCCGCATTTGCCGCTGTTTTTCGATTTTCTTCAATTCGCCCACCAGGTTGGTGATGCGCTTGCGGATGAGCCGGCGGTCCACTTCGAGCTGGGTTTCGCCCGGACCGCGGGTGCCGATACCGCCCACCTGCCGCGACAGGTGCGTCCACTGGCGGGTGAGCCGCGGCAGCAGATAGCGCAATTGCGCCAGCTCCACCTGGGTTTTGGCCTCGCGGGTTTTGGCGCGGCGGGCGAAAATATCCAGAATCAGCCCACTCCGATCGATCACCTTTTTCCCGCACAGTTTCTCCAGATTTCGCGCCTGTGCCGGAGAAAGATCATCGTCGAAAATAATCACGTCGGCGTCCAGTTCGCCGGCAATGCGCGCCAGTTGCTCGGCCTTGCCCCGGCCAATAAAATAGGCGGCATCGATCTCGCTGCGTTCCTGCACCATGCGGAAAATCACATCCGCACCGGCGGTATCCGCCAGCAGCGAGAGCTCATCGAGATAATCGTTCACCAACCAGCGATTGGCCTGCACGCTGGCCAATCCCACCAAAATCGCTCGTTCTCGCTTATGCGTTTGCAACAACGTGCTGTTTTTCTCCTTTCTCGTTTTTGGATTCATGAATCAATACGGTTTCTAAAATTAACGTCAGTAATGCCAGAATGGCAAAGAATTTCCAGATTTCCCGCCCATACCGCAAACGCTTCAAAGCGGTCAGCAGGTCCTGCCGGGCTGGCAAAACCACCACATTTTTTTCGCCGAAATGATGGCGCAACTCGGCAATGGCATCGGTGTCGGAGGCCACCGGCTGCGGTTGAAAGTTCACCCCGAGCACATATTTCAGCGCGCTGTCGGCCAGTACGTCGTAAAAACCGGTCTGCCGGGTTCGCTCCCAGGTCAGCAAATATCCGCCTTCTTTCACCCGCGGCGCCACCCGGAAGAGGCGCTGATCCGGGGTGCGAATGCTGAATTGTTTCCACGGGCCACCGCGCAGCCGGATACTCGCCGGTTGGCCGGCTATCACGAAACCAGCCTGAAGTTCACCACGTCCGGCCACATAACGCGCAGCGCGGTGCACCAGCGGTGCGAAAATGCCCTTGTACGGGAAATCCGACCAGTCCGTGCCAGCCGAAGCCATGAACACCAGCATCCGCCCTTCGCCGAGCGGTTTTTCCAGCAAAAATGGCCGCTGATTGCTGTACTCGATGATCACATCCGTGGCGGCGTCCGGTAGCACCGAAACCGCAAATTTGAACGCCGGCGTGTCAATATGCAATTTGCCGTTGCCGGCGCTTTTTTCGAAAATATCGCGAAAGATCGGATGGCTATCGCTGATTTTGCCAAACCGCAGCACGGGCTTATCGGCCGCCATGTCGCCCACTGTGCCCGCCACCCGGCCAAGGCCGAAGCGCGCAAACAGCCACTCATTGTAATTGCGCAGATCCACGTCATCTCCCAGGAATACCACCACACCGCCGCCGCCTTCGACAAATTTTTGCAGTCGGCGGCTGAACTCGGCGCTCAGGGCCGGCAGGTTGCATAGAATCACGCCGTCGTACTTTTCAAGATCGATGGTTTCGGCCACGCGGGCCTCTTTTTCATCGATTTGAAAATGGCGAACCTCGTTTTGCGGCTGCAGCGCCAGCCTGACATACAGGCGATCTTCCGCGCTGCCACCGATCAATGCCAGCTTGATGGTCTCCGGAATCGAGAAGATCGCAAACCGGCGGTTGTCGAGAGGATTCTGGTCGTTTTCCAGCCGCGCCTCGACTTTCTGATAGCCAGCCGTCTCCGGCACAATCCGGAATAGCAGCGTGCGTTTTTCACCGGCGGGCACATCCACCTGCTTTTGCGCCGCGCGTTTGCCATTCAAAAATAGATGCACCAGCCGGCCGTTTTCTTCGAAATCGCCATTATTGGTAACGGTGACGCGCACCTCGACCACCTTGTTCAAATCGAAAATCTGGTTGTTCACACGCACGTCCGTGATCTGCAAATTGCGGCGCTTCTCCGCAGGCCACTCGAAGGCGAACACCCGTAGCGGCTTGCCGTCGTCGCGGGCAATGCTATCGGCGGGCAAACCCAGGCTTCTCCCGGTCAGATTGGCCAGTATATACACCTCGCGATTCAACTGGCGCGTTTCCTGCAAGGTCTGCAACACGAGCTGCAGCACCCCTTCGCCGTCAAAATCGGCGGCGGTCTGCTCGATTTGATTCAACCATTCGGCGGCGCGTTGCGGGTCGTAAATCGCCGGTTCGCCCACGATTTGCGCGGGCCGCGCGGCCGCGATCAACGTGATTTCATCGCCGGGCTCGAGCGCGTTCAGCACTTCGAGGCCTTTCTGGCGCGCCAGAGTCAAAAAGCTCTTGCCGCGCAGCATCTGTCCCATGGCCAGGCTGTTGTCGATGACCAGCACCGCAGCGGTGCGGGCTTTTTGCCCCGGCAGGCCGCTGTCATTCTGGATGGCCGGCCGCATGAACGCCATCACCAGCAGCGCGATGATCAACGTGCGCAGTATGAGCAACAGCCACTGGCGTAGCCGCACCTGACGGATTTTCTCCCGTTGCATCTGCTGCAGAAACCGCAGGGTACTGAACGGCAGCACCTTCAGCTTTTTGCGCGTGAAAAGATGGATCAGGATCGGAATGGCCGCCGCGGCGAAGGCCCAGGCAAAAATGCTATTCAGAAACGTAAACATCGATGGCTTGTTTTCCCTGTTGAACTCGTTTCATTAGACTGACCGCAAGTCGTGAGAGTTTCCGGCCGTCTCGGGAGCGGTATTCGGGCAATTTTGGTTGCTGCATCAACATGCCCATTCACTGACCGGCTAAAATCCAAAGCGGCGAAACAGCTTGAACCTGGACCGCTTTCTTGGAGGGTCAATCGGAAGGGGTTCGGGAACTTTAATCTCCTCACCGTTCATGGCTTTCTTGGGATTCACCTCAAACAGCATGCTGGCTGTGCGCTCGCCCCAGCGTTCCATGATGAATTCGAACGCATCATGTACTATTACCGGACGGCGGGTAGTGTTGTGGCCGTCGCTGCCAATGAAATGCACCAGCCGGGCATTCATAAGGGCAATGGCCAATTGCCGCGCCGGTTCGCCGTAGCGGCCGATGAAACTGCCAGCGTTCACCTGCATCAGCACGCCGCGCTGCACGAATTCGTACGCGCGCACAGGATTCTGCAAAATCCCAAGATTGCGCTCCGGATGCGCCAGAATCGGGATTTTGCCCTCCACGATGATTTCGAAAAACTTTTCATCGACAAATTTGGGAATCCCTTGCATCGGGAACTCCACCAAAAAATATTTACCATTTTGATTGAATGTGGTGATCCGGTGATTCAAATCCATATCGTGCTGATAATATATCTCCGAGCCCAGGTGCAACCGTAGCGGTATCTTTGCCTGCACCAGCCGGGACTTCAATTCTTCGAATTTTTCGAGAATTTCATTTTCCCGTTCATAATCGGAGTTATGCAAAATATGGTGCGTGATCGCCAGGTCGGTGGTTCCGGTTTCATAAGCCTGGAACACCATCTGCATGGTTTCATCCCAGGATTGCGATCCGTCGTCGATTCCGGGCAGGACGTGTGAGTGAATATCAAAAATCTGCATGGCCATTTCAAGTTGGTTAGATAATTGAGAAACGATTCATAAAATCAATTGCGAATTTTGTAATACTTCGGCATCGAGTGACCCAATAGATATCCCATCATTTATTAATCTTCGGACAACCATCGTTCGCCCTGAATGGGAAAGCATGTTGTTTTCACAACCTGCGTGTCCACGCCTTTGCAAAAGGATCGATCACTTTATCCAGAATGCCTACTCTCACACTTTTACATGCACGGCCTGAGCAAACTCGCTGATCAAACTTCGATTTTTCCTGTTTTCCAGGATGTTGCCGGTGACGATGAACGATGCGCCGGCTTCCACACGAGCGCGCGCCTCTTCCGGTTTGCGGATGCCCCCACCGACGATCAGCGGCGTCTGAATATACCTGCACACTTCCTGCACCATTTCGGTCTTCACCGGATAGGTCGCGCCGCTGCCCGCCTCAAGGTAGATCAGCTTCATGCCGAGGAATTCCGCGGCCAGTGCTGTGGCTTTAGCGATGTCGAACTTGTCGCGCGGAATGGGGCGCGTGTTGCTCATGAATTCCGCGCTGGTCATTTTGCCAGACTCGATGAGCATATACCCTGTACTGATCGGCTCCACGCCCAGATGCCGGATCACCGGCGCAGCTTTGACCTGCTCGCCGATGAGGTAATTTGGATCGCGGCCGCTCACAAGCGACAGGAATAGGATGGCGTCCGCGTGACGAGAAATTTGCATGGTGCTGCCGGGGAAGAGGATCACAGGAACGCTGGCGATGCGCTTGATGAGGCGGACCAGGCTGTCAAAACCCGAATTCAACACGATGCTACTGCCGACAAAGATCGCGTCCGCGTCGCCTTCGCAGGCCGATTCTACCAGTTCACCAATCTGTTTCCGGGTGTGCCTGTCCGGGTCGATGAGAACAATGTATCCGGCACCTCGGCGTCGAACGACATCCATTAAGTAATTGTAAACCGCCACAACCTATTCCAGCTCTGCCAAGTTATTCCGTTTAGCATCTTTTTTGTAACGATTTCGTCTGAGCCGCTTTGAGGCATTCCAGCTTTCCGCACCGAGTAAATAGCAAACGCTGAAATGTCGAACTCTCATCCCCGGCCCATTCTGATAAAAAAAGGGGCGAACTTTTTTCCATACGGCATCTGAGGGACGGAATGACGAAGAGAAATAATGTCAGAAAGAATCAATGCAATTTGTCCCAGGCCATCAATTTATCTTCTCACGAGTGCTGCTTTTAAATATAGGCTGCTACCTTTCGCCAATAAACGCATCCCGGTTACAAGCCAATATACATGTTCTCACCATCCATTGAATACTATTCCGGGACCTTTTTCTGCTTTAGGAGATACTCGTTTGCTTTACGGCTTAATTCTTCTACAGAATCATTTTTCCATAAATCCTTTTGCCATTCAGTATAGTCAAAGGAGTCTCGCAGAATTAAGGCAATAAAACGCTCAGCTCCTACTTCACCCAATTCTTTTATTAATATCTCCATCCCCTTTTTTTTAATTTCACTATCAGTTATCATTTTTCTCTCCCGGTAGCAGCATCAGGAAACTAACAGGATTAGCAGCGATAATGCGATAATGGTTTTGTGGTTTTTTAATTTTCGCAAAATATCTTGATCAGTCGTTATAAAATATTTGGCTTTAGCTTCAACCGCACAGGAAACATGCAATGCATCCTTCGATTTCAATCCCATTTTTATATAAATTTTTGCGCGTTTTAAAATTTCTGGCGTTTCGGTAATCAATATTTTTGCAATTTTTCTCCATTTGGAAATGGCAATTTTCCTATAGATGAATGGATTATTGGCGTTTTCATATTCAAGGATATATGACCATACCAGCTCCAATTCGCCGTTTTGTATTTTTTCTTGAATATGAATTTTCGCTTCCGCTTCAAATT
Source organism: Candidatus Zhuqueibacterota bacterium (assembly GCA_030950365.1). Classification (GTDB taxonomy): domain Bacteria; phylum Zhuqueibacterota; class Zhuqueibacteria; order Zhuqueibacterales; family Geothermadaptataceae; genus Hydrothermovivens. The sequence continues at coordinate 69,376 of JAUZRQ010000045.1, forward strand.
TCACTACAAGCTGATTTTGATCATCGAAAGGACGATTAAATGTACATGTATCCAAATAGACTCGTATTAACTTCATAATTGAATGTCAACTTTAAGCCACACTGCTACGGCTGCCCCACCATCTCCTGCAAAATCTCCGGCACTTTGCGCAGCGCTTCGTCCAGTTTTTGCGGATCCCGACCACCGGCCAGCGCCAGATGCGGCCGCCCGCCGCCGGAACCGCCCGCAATCGCCGCAATGCGCTTCACGATATCGCCTGCGCGCAGCCCTTTGGACTGGATCAGATCATCGGTCACTGTGCAGGCAAACGAAATTTTACCCTGGATTTCCGCGGCCAGCACGCCCACGCCGGAGCGCAGTTTTTGCCGCAGCGTGTCGCTCATGGCGCGCAGGTCGTTCACTTCGGTGGCGTCCACTTTGGCCGCGACATATCGGATGCCGTTGACGGATTGCGCTTTTTCCGCCAGCGCCGCAATTTCTTTCTGGGCCAGTTGCAGCCGCAACTGTTGCAGCTCGCGCTCCAGTTGCCGGCGCTGCTCCAGAAGCTCGCGCACTTTAGCGGGAAGGTCTTCGCGCTGGCACTGCAGGAGCTGCCGCAATTCTTCTTCGATGCGCCGCTCCGTTCGCACCACATCCTCGGCGCCTTTGCCGGTAATCGCCTCTAGACGCCGGATGCCGGCCGCCGCACTGCCCTCGCTCAAAATGCGAAAGAAGCCGGCCTCGCCGGTGTGGTGCAGGTGTGTGCCGCCGCATAGCTCCAGGCTGTAATCGCCGATTTTCACCACACGCACCACTTCGCCGTATTTTTCTTCAAAAATCGCCATAGCGCCCATTTTGCGCGCCTCGACGAACGTGGTGGTGAAATCTTCGACTTCGAGGTCCTCACGAATCTTTTCATTGACCTGCCCTTCGATATCTTCGAGCGCGGACAGATCGATCTTTTGAAAATGCGTCACATCGAAGCGCAACCGGTCCGGCGCCACCAGGCTGCCGGCCTGGGTCACGTGCGTGCCCAGGGTGTCGCGCAGGGCCTTGTGCAAAAGATGTGTGGCCGTGTGGTTGCGCGCCGCCGCGATGCGCAGCTCGCGATTCACCCGCGCCAGCACCCTCGGATTCTCGATTTCGCCTTCTTTCAACTGCCCGATATGCACAATATGCGAGCCTACCCTCTGCGTATCCACTACCTCGATGGCAAAGCCGTCGCCTTCGATGAGACCCTTGTCGCCGACCTGTCCACCGGACTCGGCGTAAAACGGCGTGTCGGCAAGGGTGAAGTACACCCGGCCGTCTTCCTGCAGCAAATGCCGGATTTCGGTCTCGGCTTCAAGATCGGTGTAGCCGATGAATCGCGATTCGACCTCGCCTTTGGTCAGTTGTGGCCACTCTTCGGGCTGATAGCCGAGGTCCAGCTCCCATTTGCCGGCTTCGCGCGCTCGTTTGCGCTGCTCTTCCATGGCTTTTTCAAAGCCAGCCTTATCCACGGTGAAGCCCTGTTCGCGCGCCATCAGCTCGGTCAAATCCAGCGGAAAACCGTAGGTGTCGTACAGCCGGAAGGCGTCTTCGCCGGGAATTTCCGTGGCCTGTTTCGATTTCAATACATGCACGATTTTATCGAAAATCTCCAACCCGCGATCTAGGGTCTGGCTGAAGCTTTCCTCTTCGGAGCGGATCACCAACGCGATGTACTCCTCTTTCTCGCGCAGCTCGGGGAACGCGTCGCCCATGGTTTCTGCCAGAACGGACACAAGCTGATAGATAAACGGCTCATGTATGTTGAGCGTGCGGCCAAATCGCGCAGCCCGGCGCAGAATCCGGCGCAGCACGTAGCCACGGCCTTCATTGGACGGAATGGCGCCATCGGCGATGGCGAAGCTCAGCGTGCGGATGTGATCGGCAATCACCCGGTGCGCCACGCCGCCATCCGGGCCGGGATAATCCACCTTGGTCAGCTCGGAGATGCGGTTGATGAGTGGAGAGAAAATGTCGGTATCGTAGTTGGACGCCTTTCCCTGCAGCACGGCCACCAGCCGCTCGAAACCCATGCCCGTATCCACGTGGCGCTGCTTCAGCGGCACCAGGCTGCCGTCTTTCTCGCGGTTGTACTGAATGAACACCAGGTTCCACAGCTCGATGAAGCGGGCGCAGCCGCCGTTCACCGCGCAGACGTGCCCGGTCACGTCTTTTTTATCGCAGCGCTCTTCGCCTAGATCGATATGGATCTCGGAACACGGACCGCAGGGCCCTGTATCGCCCATTTCCCAGAAATTGTCCTTTTCATCGAAACGCAGCACGTGCTCCGGCTGAATATCGGTGACCTGTTTCCACAGCTCCTCGGCCTCGTCGTCTTCACGGAACACGGTTGCATACAATTTATCCTTGGGCAGCTTCCAGACCTCAGTCAACAGCTCCCAGGCAAACTCGACGGCTTCTTTTTTATAGTAATCGCCGAATGACCAGTTGCCCAGCATTTCAAAAAAGGTATGGTGATAGGTGTCGAATCCCACATCCTCCAGGTCGTTATGTTTGCCGCTCACGCGGATGCACTTCTGGGTGTCGGCCACGCGCGGATGCGGCGGCTTTTCGAGGCCGAGAAAAATATTTTTGAATTGATTCATCCCCGCGTTGGTGAACAGCAGGGTCGGATCGTTTTGCGGAATTACCGGAGCACTCGGCACAATCAGGTGATCCTTTTGACGGAAAAATTCCAGAAACGATTCGCGGATTTCAGATGCTTTCATCATGTCGCGCTACACTCCTCTATGATGCCTCGTCCTCAACGGTCGTCGGTTAACGAATCGCGCAAATTCGATTCGATTTCGTGATACAATGTTTGTACAATCTCCCAGCCGAAACCACGGGAAATGAGAAACCGGGCCATTTTTTCCCGGACTTTCGGTTTTGGCTCATCCTGCCAGCGGCTGATTTTGCGGGCGATCAGGTCGCGCGCCAGCTCGAGTTCATCGGTCTGCGCATAAGCGTTGTCCACCGCGCTGGCGGCCAGCTCCTCGCCGATGCCGCGCGACAGCAGTTCGCGCTTCAGCATCTCGCGGCCCATGGGCCGGTTGCGCAACCGGTCCTCGGCGAAGCGATAGGCAAATTCGGCGTCGTTCAAAAAGCCCAGCTCCCGGCAGCGGGCGATGATTTTCTCCGTGATCACCTCAGGATACCCTGCTTCCAGAAGCCGGTCGCGCACTTCTTTTTCGCTGCGCGACCGTGCGGCCAGAATGCGAAAGGCCCGGTTCAGGCCGCGTTTGTATTCTTCCTCTTCCAGAATCTGCCGGATCTCCTCGCGGGAGAGCACACGGTCTTGCTCGATGCCGTACTTTTCGGCCACCTCGCGATCGAGCCCGAAGGCAAACTCGCCATCAATATGCACATTGACGCGGTTTTTGCGCCGCTTTTGCGGCTCCACCGCCGTGACCGTGCCGCCCGCGGGAAACTGCGCCATGATCCGGGCTTATTTCTCGTTTTTGTCGGAAGCTTCGGCTGCCGGCTCGGCCTCGGTCTTCATCAGCCCCAGCGCCTGACGAACCTTGAGCTCAATTTCTTGCATTAAATCCGGATTTTCCAACAAATATTTTTTAACATTTTCGCGGCCCTGCCCCAGTCGCTCTTCGCCGTAGGAGAACCAGGTGCCGCTTTTCTGGATGATGTCCTGCTTCACGGCCTGGTCGATCAGATCACCGACCGCCGATATGCCGGTGCCGTACATGATGTCAAACTCGGCCTCGCGGAACGGCGGCGCGACCTTGTTTTTCACCACTTTGCATTTTGTGCGGTTCCCCACCACCTGATCGCCCTGCTTGATGCTGGCAATGCGGCGGATATCGATACGCACCGAGGCGTAAAATTTCAACGCGCGACCGCCGGTGGTGGTTTCCGGATTGCCGAACAGCACGCCGATTTTCTCACGAATCTGGTTGATGAAAATCACGCAGGTGTTCGATTTGCTGATGGCGCCGGCCAGTTTGCGCATGGCCTGGCTCATTAGCCTGGCCTGCAGACCCATTTGCGCATCGCCCATTTCGCCTTCGATTTCGGCCTTGGGCACCAGCGCCGCCACCGAATCTACCACCACCACATCCAGCGCGCCGCTGCGCACCAGCGTTTCGGTGATTTCCAGCGCCTGCTCGCCGGTATCCGGCTGGCTGATGAGCAGGTTGTCGGTATCGACGCCGAGGTTCTGCGCATATACCGCATCCAGCGCGTGCTCGGCATCCACGAAAGCGGCCAGGCCGCCGCGCTTTTGCGCTTCCGCGATGATATGCAAAGCCAGGGTGGTCTTTCCGCTGGACTCCGGGCCGTAAATTTCCACGATTCGGCCACGGGGCACGCCGCCCACACCGAGCGCCGCGTCCAGCGACAGGCTGCCCGTGGGGATCACCTCCACCGCGATTTTGGCTCGGTTGTCGCCCAGCCGCATGACCGAGCCCTTGCCGTACTGCCGATCAATTTGCGATATCGCCAGATCAAGCGCTTTCAGTTTGTCTTCGTTGACGTCTGCCATAACTCCCACCGTGTTAAGGTTGCAAAGGAAACGTTGCCAGCGGCGTGTAAATGGCGCCGCCCGGGTTTAATTCGCTTTTCATAAATATCATTTCACGACATTCGATGGTATGGGGTTCAAATTCAAATTGCTTCAAAAAATCCGCCGTTTTGACGAACGGCATCCGCTTCACCCGGCCGATGGTCAAATGCGGCGTAAATCTCCGGTTTTCCTTTTCGAAACCATACGTGCCCAGTTCGTCTTCCAGTTGCGCCACGAGCCGCTGCAAGGCCGGATTATCCGCATGGCTGCCCGCCCAGAACACACGCGGCCGCCGGAAATTGGGAAACGCGCCAAGGCGATCGATGTTGACCGCGAACGCGCGGAAGGCGCCGGTCAGCTTCTGCAACACGCCCGAGACCGCCTCACGCTGCTGCGCGTCAATGTTGCCCAAAAATTTCAAAGTGAGGTGGATGTTCCCGGGTCGGGTCCACGAAATCGCTTCTTTGAAGCGGCGGCCGTCTTCGATAATCGTTTCCAGATACTGTCGCAGCGCGTCGGAAATTTCAAAGCAAATAAACGCGCGTATGGTGTCCCGACTCACTGAATCCCTTTCAATACTTTATACAACATCTGCAGGGCCGCATACGTGGCGCGCTCTTTGTTGATCAGCCGGTCTTCGCCGAATACAAATCGTTTGGCCACCACGGACTCCTTCGTGGCCAGCCCTACATATACCAGCCCGACCGGTTTCTCCGGGGTAGCGCCGGTGGGCCCGGCAATGCCCGTGGTGCTCAACCCGAAATCGGTGCCGGTGGTTTCGCGCACGCCGGCGGCCATTTCCCGCGCTGTCTGCTCCGAAACGGCCCCGAACTGTTTCAATGTCTCCGGCGATACGCGCAGCCGGGCGATTTTTTCGTCGTTGCTGTATGCGATCACCCCGCCCAAGAAATAGTTGGAACTGCCCGGGATGTCGGTAATACGGTCGCAAATCATGCCGCCGGTGCAGCTTTCGGCCACGGCAAGGGTCTGTTTTTGCACGGTTAACAGCTCGCCCAACACCTTTTCCAGCGGCGTATCACCTGTTGCATAAATATAATGGCCTATTTTCTCAAAAACAATTTTTTCCGCCTGTTGCAGCCGCTTTTCGGCCTCATCCGGGTCCGGTGCCGAAATGGTGATCCGCACATCCACACCACAGTATTTGGGCAAAAACGCCAGCTTGCCGAAGCGCTCCAGTTCGGCCACATCACCGATCATTTCGAAAAGCATGGATTCCGGAATGCCTGACGTGCGCCAGGTGTGGTGGCGGATGACCTGTCCGGTGAGCTCGCGCTTCAACATTGGCAGGACGCTGTTTTCCATAATATACTTCATTTCGCGCGGCACGCCAGGCATCACCACGCATTTTTTACCATTTTTTACAAACAGCATGCCCTGCGCACTGCCCACGCGGTTCGGCAAAATCTCGGCCTTGTCGGGCAGCCAGGCCTGATTTTCATTGACCGCCGGCATCTCGAAGCCGCGCTTTTTAAACGCACGGCGCAGCCGTTCGAGAATATCCGGATGAAACACCAGCGTACCACCGAAATAGTCCGTCACCACCTTTTTGGTGATGTCGTCGTGCGTGGGGCCGAGGCCGCCGGTCATCAAGGTGATGTCGGCGCGCGCCAGGGCGTCGTCCAGCGCCGCACGAATGGCCTCCTCCTGATCCGGGATGGTGACCACCTTTTGCACCGACACCCCGACCTCGCCCAGCTTTTGTCCCATCCAGGCGGCATTGGTGTTGACCGTCTGCCCGATCAGCAGCTCATTGCCGATGGAAATGATACAGGCCTGCATTGGTATCCTCGTATTCCTATTGCATCCAGATCAACAGCACCCGCGTCGCGATGTTGGCATAAAGGCCGGCCACCACGTCATCCATCATCACGCCCACGCCGCCGGCAAGCTGAAACAACCGCTGCGAATTGTAGCCCAATTTGCCGATCACGTCGCCGGCGCGCTCTGCCTGCCGCACCGGAAATGGTTTGGCAATATCGAAAATCCGGAAAAACACGAACGCGATAGCCACGGTCATCCAGCCGGCAGGCAACAGCGCCACGCTGATCATCATGCCCGCAATCTCATCGATGACGACCTGCGGCGCATCTTCCACCTTGTAATGCCGTTCCGCTTCCCCCGAGGCCCAGATACCGATCAGCAACACGATGAAAACCGCCATGGCATAGCCCGGGTGTGAAAAGCTTGAAAGAAAAAGCAGGATGATGGATGCCAGCAAACTGCCTGCGGTTCCGGGAGCAAATGGCGCAAGCCCGGTGAAAGCGCCAGTGGCAAGAAAAATCGCGGTCTTTCTCATGAGAAAAAGGTTGTTGGTAAAAAGAGCCGGCAAAACGCAATGGCAAAGCCTTTGACGTGATGACGATTTTCGATCAGGTAATGCACGCCGGTGGTCGCCGTGATCAGCGTGACCATGTACATCAATTTATCAATCAGTTCCAGTGCTTCCAAACGCTGCACCCATGTGTACTGCTCGGGTGCATCCACCATTTTCTGTTTGATGATCAGATAAATCAAAATGACGTAGATAGCCGTCATCTGGCTGGCGGTCTTCCATTTGGCAAAGGTGCTGGTGATCAGCGGCCGCTGCTTGTTCATGGCATAGATGCGCAGCGCGGTAATCGCCAGATCGCGGGCCGCAATGACGAGCACCATCCACAACTGCACCTGCCCGATCATGAACAACGCAAAAAAGGTTGACAGTACCAGGATTTTATCCGCCAACGGATCCAGAAACTTGCCCCACTGGCTAACCGAGTTGAATTTGCGCGCAATGTAGCCATCATACCAGTCGGTAAGTGAGGCGATGAGAAAAAGGAAAAATGAAATGTATCGGTACGTCAGCGATTCGACAAACAGAGTTGCAATAAAAATGGGCGTCAGAAAAATTCGCAAAAGCGTCAATTGATTCGGAAACGTCATGCGATCATCTACGGTTAGGCGTTCACATTCGTCGACTTTGCAATGACTGCGTAACTATTACTACTTCGGTAAATTTAAAAAACCATACCTATTCAGCCTTATGAAACAGAAAATAAATGGTTCCGTCATCGCGAGCAGCCGCCGCAACGCGGATGCGCGGCTATCTCTCTGCGGATAGGCAAATAAGATCGCTTCGTCGCTGCGCTCCTCGCGATGACGACGGGTAGAAGGCTGAATAGTTACATGACTGCATGCTTAAATTTAATATAATTTCATCCTTAATCCTATGAAAATTTTTCCGGCCGGCGTACCGTTTGTGTGAACATCCCCCTGGTGATGTGATGGTTGAAAACGCTTACACCGCAGTGTGATTTTGTCTTTCTGGACTCCGGCAGCTATTAAAGACATGCCGGAATTGCTTCCCCGAATTATTTTTCTGATCCAAAACCCCAAAAGCAAGATTTTGCAAAGTCGCCGTGCAACCATGCAACAAACCCGGCCCGTCTCCGGACGCCGGGTTCACATCTCCGTTCGGCCGGTCAGCGCGCGGGCCAGGGTGACCTCATCAGTGAATTCCAGATCCCCGCCCACCGGCACGCCGTGGGCGATGCGCGTGATGCGAATGCCCATCGGCTTAATGAGCTTGCTCAGATACACCGCCGTGGCCTCACCTTCGGCGTTGGCATTAGTGGCGATGATCACCTCCTCCACATCGCCCTGCAGCCGCTGCAACAGTTCCTTGATGCGCAGATCATTCGGGCCGATGCCCTCCAGCGGCGACAGCGCGCCACCGAGCACGTGATAGACGCCCTTGAACTCGTGCGTTTTCTCGATCGCCACCACATCGTTGGGCTCCTCAACGACGCAAATGATTCTGGGATCACGGCCGGGATGCGAGCAAATGCCGCATGGATCGGCCTCAGTGAGGTTGTAACAGATCGAGCAATAGCGTACGCGGTCTTTCAAACTGGCAATGGCATGGGCCAGCGCGTCCAGTTCCTCAGGTTTGCGCTTGATCAAAAAAAACACCAGCCTCTGGGCCGTTTTCCGACCGATTCCGGGCAACTTGGCGAACTCCTCAATGGCAATTTTTATGGCGTCGGCAATGTATTCCATGATTCGGCAAAGCGTCGTGTTCGGAAATTACAGGCCGGGCAGATTGAATCCCGACGGCATATTGGGCAGCAGCCCGCCGGCCACTTTGGACATCTCCTCGCTGACCATTTCCTGGGCTCTGGTCAGCGCCTGATTGACCGCCGCCACGACCAGGTCTTCGAGCATCTCGATGTCTTTCGGATCCACCACCTCAGGATCGATTTTGATCTGCACGATTTCATTTTTACCGTTGGCCACAGCCGTGACCATCCCACCGCCGGCCGTGCCTTCCACGCGTTTTTCCGCGAGCTGTTCCTGTATTTTCTGAATCTGTTCCTGAATCTGTTGCGCCTGCTTCAGCAGGTTGCCCATGTTGAATTTTGCCATAATGGACTCCTTTTATGCTGCAATCGTTGGATTTTACCGTTCAATGGGTTCACCACCAAGACTCTCGATGATTTTCTGCGCCAGCGGATTGTCTTCCAGCCAGCGATGCCCCTGAGAAGCGGGAGCCGTCGCCGGGGCTTCCCGGGGCGCGGGTTCCGGTTCGGGAGTGGCCGCAACGGGATCCGGAGCCGGCGCGGCCTGTTGCGCTGCCGGCTCCGGCGCAGGAGCTTCGGCCACCATAGCCGGTTCGGGCTGAGGCTCCGCTGCGACCGGAATCTGCGAACTCTGGTAGCAATATACGAACACTTTTTTGCCAACCACTTCATGAATGGCGCTTTCGATCAGCTTTTTATTTTCATTGAGCGTATGGATGTGATAGCCGTTGCCATCTTCGAATACGATATCCAGTTTGTTGTTGTCCTGAATGCGCGCCGGCTTGCCCTCTTCAAGCAGCGCACCAAAATGAATCTTGCGCTTTTTGACCGCTGCAAGAATCGCCGGCCATTTTTCCTGAATGTCGCGCAGCTCCACCGGCGGATACTGCCCCGATGTCGGAACTTCCTCACGCTCGGAGGCGATGCCGGCGTATCCCTTCTGAGACAGGTCATTGATTTTGGAGAATAAACTGCCGGTCAGTCGATCGGCGGCAATTTCCGGAATGAATTTAAAACCCGGTCGTTCAGTGACTATGGTGCGCGGTTGTGCTTTTTTTTTTAATTCCTGAAGATCATCCAGAAGCTGTTGCAGTTCGGTAGATCTGGGCAACCTGGCCAGCCGGAACAGGAGGGTTTCGAATTGGATGTGCGGATTCACGCTGCGTTTGATGGCAGCGGCGGTTTCGGTAAGGAGCTGAACGATTCGAATCAGATCGGTCTCACCGAAGCGGGCAGTCTCCTGCTCGTACTGTTTGAGTTGCCCCTGTGCCGCCACCAGATGGTCGGTAGCGCCGGTGCTTTTCATAATCAACAGGTTGTGGAAATGCTCGATGAGGCCGGTGATGAGGTCATTGGTATCGTAGCCCTGATCGTAAATGCGCTGCGCAATCTGCGCCAGTTCCGCCAAGTTTTTATCGGCAATCGCCTGCGAAATTTCAAAATACAGATCGTGATCGATCATGCCCAGAAGCGAAATGACATCGGCCTCTTTGATTTCGTTGCCGGAAAACGAGATCACCTGATCGAGCAGACTCTGGCTGTCGCGCATGCAGCCTTCGGATTTTTTGGCGATCAGATACAGCGCCTCGCGGTCGATTTTGATGTTTTCCGCTTCGCAGATGGTCTGCAATTGCTCAACGATTTTTTCCACCGGAATGCGGCGGAAATCGAAACGCTGGCACCGCGACAGGATGGTGGCCGGTACTTTGTTAACTTCGGTGGTGGCGAAAATGAACTTCACATGCGGCGGCGGCTCTTCCAGGGTTTTCAGCAACGCATTGAAGGCCTCGGTGGTCAGCATGTGCACTTCGTCGATGATGTAAATTTTGAAACGCAGGCTGGAGGGCGTGTAGCGCGTGCTTTCGCGCAGGCTGCGGATTTCATCGATACCGCGGTTGGACGCACCGTCGATTTCCAGCACATCCATGCTGCGGCCTTCGGAGATTTCTTTGCAAGGAACACAGGTATTGCAGGGCGTGACGGTCGGACCGGTTTCACAATTCAACGCTTTGGCCAGAATGCGCGCGGTGGTGGTTTTGCCGACGCCGCGGGGACCGCTGAACAGATAAGCGGAAGCGATACGATTGTTTTTAATCGCATTTTCCAGGGTGATGGTTACGTGCTGTTGTCCAACCACCTCGGAAAAGGTTTTGGGGCGCCATTTGCGGGCAATAACGAGATAGGCCATACACCGTCACCAGGATAATATAAAAAAAGCTGTGCACCCACCGTCGACCCGGCCGCATCTCAACTGGCTTTCGCATTCAGCTCCGGCCAAGGAATCCCGCGGCACATAGAAACTATGCTTACCGCTGCTACCTTCCGGTCCTGACGGGGTTGGGCACGTTCCTATTGCGCGGGGCTTGGACCTTCAACGCTGCCTGCTACGGCCAGCCTGAGACCGCACAGGCCTCGGGTGGGAATTCGGCCCTGCTATAGCGGATTGCAGGTTCAGGGCACCGCTAACTCCCCGCCTAGCACAGCCTGTTTTTTTGCGCGAAAAAAAAGCGGAGAGGGAGGGATTCGAACCCTCGATAGGGGGTTACCCTATACACGCTTTCCAAGCGTGCTCCTTCAGCCACTCGGACACCTCTCCAACTTTCGATCGAAACATCCACTGTCAAATAACACGTTCGCGCAATCGAGCGGAGAGGGAGGGATTCGAACCCCCGGAGGTCAGAGACCTCAACGGTTTTCGAGACCGCCCCGTTCAACCAGGCTCCGGCACCTCTCCGTAAAACAGGCTTGAGTGGAGCAGAGCGGATTCGAACCGCCGACCTGTACGTTGCGAACGTACCGCTCTCCCAACTGAGCTACTGCCCCATCTTATTTTCTGCGCAGCATTTGAAAGAACCGCTGCATCAACTCCCGCGACGCATCGGCCATTACCCCGGATTCGATTTTCGCCGGGGCGGCCATGGCATCCAGCCCGCGCAAATCCAACGCGGAGCCGCAGGCGCCCAGCCGCGGGTCATGAGCGCCAAAGATGATCTCCGGAATGCGCGCCAGATGAATGGCGCTGTAACACATCGGGCACGGTTCCAATGTCACATAAATGCGCGCATCGTTCAGCCGCCAGGTTCCCAGCCGGGCGGCCGCCGATTGGATGGCTAAAATTTCCGCATGAGCGGTGGGATCCTGCAGCGTTTCCACCAGATTGTGCCCGCTTCCGACGGCTTCACCATCCACCACAACCACCGCCCCCACCGGAACTTCGCCCCGCTCAAACGCCTTCTGCGCTTCTTGCAGCGCCAGGGCCATCCATTTTTGATGCATCGAAATCGTGTCCCATAACAAAACAAGGAATCAATACTGATTCCTTGTGTCTATTCTGAGTACGCCCGGGAGGACTTGAACCCCCAACCTCTTGGTCCGTAGCCAAGCGCTCTATCCAGTTGAGCTACGGGCGCAACCAAACTCGTCAATCGAATCGCTTGTGCGAGTGGCGCATACGGGACTCGAACCCGTGTTACCGACGTGAGAGGCCGGCGTCCTAGGCCACTAGACGAATGCGCCATATTGTAGCTGGGGTGCAGGGATTCGAACCCCGGTTCCACGGTCCAGAGCCGTGTGTCCTGCCACTAGACGACACCCCAGAATCAAGCCTAATTTAAAGATAATTTTTGATGATTTCAACCGCTTTTTTCATTCTACGCAACACCACATCCGGCCCCAGAAGCGCCATCACCTCAAACAGCCCCGGCGTGGCCGTGCGTCCGGAAATGGCCAGCCGCGTCGGATGGATCAGCTTGGCCGCGCTGATCTGCATCTCCTCGGCCAGGCCGCGAACCACCGCCTCGATTTCCGCTTCCGTCCAGCTTTCCAGGCCTGCCAGCCGAGACCGCAGCGCTTCCAGCCGCTCGGCGGTTTCGAGCCCTTTCCAGTGCTTTTTCACGCCTTTTTCGTCGTAAGTCTCGGGCTCGTAGAAAAAATAGTGCATCTGTTCGGCGAAATCGGTCAGCAGTTTGGCCCGCGGTTTCAGCAGCTCGAGAATTTTCTCCACATAATCGTGGCGCTGTTGCAGTTCATCCATCGTGGCCAGCCCGGCTTCTTCCAGCAACGGGGCTACCCGGTCAAAGAGCTCTTCGCCACTCAGGCGGTACAAATGCTGCGCGTTCATCCACAGCAGTTTTTGTTCATCAAAAATCGCGCTGCTTCTGGAAAGCCCATCCAGGCTGAACCGATCGATGAGCTCCTCGCGCGTGAAGATTTCTTCATCCGTGCCCGGCGACCATCCCAGCAGAGTGAGGTAGTTGAACATCGCTTCGGGGAGATATCCCCGGTCGCGGTATTCCTGCACCGAGGTGGCACCGTGGCGTTTGCTCAACCGCCGGCGATCCGGGCCGTGAATCAGCGGAACGTGCAAAAATTGCGGCATCTGCCAACCAAACGCTTCATACAGCAGCACCTGCTTCGGCGTGTTGGAGAGGTGGTCATCGCCGCGAATCACGTGCGTGATGCCCATCTCGTAATCGTCCACCACCACGGCCAGATGATAGGTCGGCGTGCCATCCGAGCGCAGCACAATGAAATCATCCAGCACTTCGTGTTCCACCGTGATAGCGCCATGCAAAAGATCTTGGAACTGCACCGGCCCTTCCGGCAGCCGAAACCGAATGGTGAACGCTTCTCCCGCATCCAGCCGTTGCTGGACCTCGTCCGGGCTCAAGTTCCGGCAGGTGCCATCATAGCGAAACGTGATCTTTTGCTGGATGGCCTGCTCGCGCTGCCGCATGATTTTTTCCGGCGGACAAAAGCAACGGAATGCCCTGCCTTCCCGGACCAGCCGATTCGCGTAATCGCGGTAGATATCCAGCCGCTGAGATTGCAACACCGGCTCGCCGTCCCAGTCCAGTCCCAGCCATTGCAGCCCCTGAAAGATCGCACCAATCATTTCCTGACCGGAGCGCTCGCGATCGGTATCCTCAATGCGCAGAAGAAACTGGCCACTTTGCTGCCGGGCAAAGAGCCAGTTAAAAATCGCCGTGCGAGCACCTCCAATGTGCAAATAGCCGGTCGGACTGGGTGCGAATCGAACTTTGATCACGTCTCGCCTGAACAGGTTTGATTCATAAAAAAAGCGGAGAGGGAGGGATTCGAACCCTCGGAGGGATTTTAGTCCCTCAACCGCTTAGCAGGCGGCTCCTTTCAGCCACTCAGGCACCTCTCCATAAATGCGTAGCGGAGGGCGAGGGACTCGAACCCCCAAGGGCTTACGCCCGGCGGTTTTCAAGACCGCTGCCTTACCAATTAGGTCTAGCCCTCCATTCAGCCATGCAATATAAAAATTTGAAGCCATCAAGTCAATAGCTTTTTAGGCCCTTACGTCCGCTTTGGCGGTTAAAAAATCGCAAATTTTCAGGCGCGGACATACAGCTTTCCGGGGAGCTGCCGCACGAACCCCTGGAACTCCAGTTGCAACAGCAGGGTCGCCAGTTCGGCCGGCGCCATCTGCGTGGCGCGGGCGAGCACATCGGCATGCACCGGCTCGCGGCCCACCTGTTCCAGGATGCGTTTTTCGGGCTCGCTCAAGTCCGGCGGCAGAGTTTGCGCAAATTCGTGCCGTGCGAACAGCTCACCTTGCTGCGGCAATTCTTCCAGAATATCGTCCACCGTGCTGACAATTTTAGCGCCGGCTTTGATTAGCTCGTGGCAGCCACGGCTCTGCGGCGAGAAGATGCTGCCTGGAATCGCAAACACCTCGCGATTTTGCTCCAGAGCCGTGTTGGCCGTAATCAGCGCACCACTTCTTTCACGCGCTTCCACAACAAGCGTTCCCAGCGACAATCCGCTGATAATACGGTTGCGGCGCGGAAAATTCACCGCGTCCGGCTTGCTGCCAAACGGACACTCGGTGATCACCGCTCCGTTCTCGGCGATGGCCCGCGCCAGTGCGGCATTCTCCGCCGGATACAGCATGTCCAGGCCGGAGCCCAGCACGGCAATGGTGCGACCGCCGCGCTTCACCACCTCGGCATGTGCAAGGGTATCGATGCCACGCGCCAGGCCGCTGACCACGGTCAACCCTGTCGCCATCAAATCAGCGACGATTTTTTGCGTGACCTGACGGCCATAGGACGACGGCATGCGCGTGCCCACCACCGCTACCGCAAAGCCGTCCCGCGGTGCGAACTTGCCCCATACATATAAAATCACTGGCGGATCGTCAATGTGCTTGAGCAGGCCGGGATACTCCCGATTCCAGAACGTGATCAGCCGATAATCCTGCTCGAACAGCTTTTGCAGTTGGGTTTCGCCGAAAGTGTGCTTTTCCGCAGCCAGAATCTGCTGCGCTTTTTCATCATCGATGCCGGCGATGGTCGTCAGTTCAGCAACCGGAGCGGCGAGAATACCGGAAGGAGTCTTGAAGCGCTGCATCAAACTGCGCAGGCGTGCGCCCCCGATGCCCGGGACCTGGCTCAAATTGAGCAAAATTTTTAGTTCGTCCGCCGAGTCGGTCCAGTGTTCCATCAAGAACGGAATCCCCCAATTGCGACCTCAATGATTTTCGTTTAGCATGAAATTCAACCTCTCCACGAGCGTCTCAAGGCCCTCACCCGTAACAGATGAGATATACAGCACTGGCTCCCGAAATTGTTTTTCTGCCGGATGCTTGCGCTTCTCGGGAGGCAGGGTATCCACTTTGGAGAAGGCCACGATGCGCGGTTTTTGCAGCAAGACGGGGTTGTAGCTCTCCAGTTCGTGAAACAGGGTCCGGTAATCCTGCAGCGGCTCTTCCGATTGCACATCGATCAGAATGACCAGCACCTTGGTGCGCTCAATATGGCGCAAAAATTCGTGGCCCAGCCCCCTGCCTTCGTGTGCACCCTCGATGAGACCGGGAATATCCGCGATCACAAACGACGTGTAGTTACCATACTTCACCACGCCCAGATTCGGATGCAGGGTGGTAAAGGGGTAATCTGCGATTTTGGGCCGCGCCTTGGACAGCCGCGACAGCAGGGTGGATTTGCCGGCGTTGGGCAGGCCGACCAACCCCACATCGGCGATGAGCTTCAGCTCCAGGATCAGGGTACGCTCTTCGCCGGGCTCGCCGGGCTCCCATTCCCGTGGCGCCTGATGCGTCGGAGTCACGTAGCGGGCATTGCCCTTGCCGCCCCTGCCTCCACGCGCTACCACTACGCGGTCGTCCGGCGAGCAGATGTCAGCCAGCAGTTCGCCGGTATCGGCGTCATACACCATGGTGCCGGGCGGCACGCGGATGATCACGTCCCTGCCCTTGCGGCCGTGTCGGTTGGCGCCCTTGCCATGCTCGCCGCGCTGGGCGCGGAAATGCTTGCCGCCCTTGAAATCGAGCAGACTGCGCATGTGCGGATCGCCGGCGATGATGACGCTGCCGCCGTCGCCGCCGTCGCCGCCATCCGGGCCGCCTTTGGGCAGATACTTCTCCCTGCGGAAGCTCACACAGCCGCTACCGCCATGCCCCGATGCCACGAAAATTTTGGCTCGATCAACAAACATGATGTGTTCAGATTTATCAGTACATTTGCCATGAATATCTGTTTGCATGAAACTCAAAAAATAAAAATTCTCGCCGAGGCGCAGAAATCGTGGAGCTTTTTTCAATATGATCCACACCAATCCGCGGCTGTTCGTTCGGCAGGCCTCCCTTTCTGAGACGTAAACAACAAAGGGGTTATCCTAAATTTTTACCTTCAGGATAACCCCTTGTTCCAAAGTCAAACCCAACAACTATAAATTTTCAACAATGGCCTCGGCAAATTCCGAGCACTTCAGAAGCGTGGCGCCTTCCATTTGCCGCTCGAGGTCGTACGTAACGCGTTTCTGCTGAATGGTTTTGGCCAGGCCGTTTTCGATGCGCTCAGCCGCTTCCTTCCAACCCAGGTATTCCAGCATCATCACACCAGAGAGGATCAGCGAGCTCGGATTGACCTTGTCGAGACCGGCATATTTCGGTGCGGTGCCGTGCGTGGCTTCAAACAGACCGATATAATCACCAATATTGGCCCCTGGTGCCATGCCCAGGCCGCCCACCTGTGCCGCGCAGGCATCAGACAGGTAATCGCCATTGAGGTTGGTGGTGGCGATCACATCGTATTCGTCCGTCCGCGTCAAAATCTGCTGGAACATGTTATCGGCAATGCGGTCTTTGATGACGATTTTATTGCCCGGCACCTTGCCATCAAATTTGGACCAGAGCTGCTCTTCGGTGATAGTAAAGTCGCCGAACTCCTCACGCGCCACCTCATAACCCCATTCTTTGAAAGCGCCTTCGGTAAATTTCATGATGTTACCCTTATGCACCAGGGTCACGCTGCTGCGGCCATGATCGATGGCGTACTGAATCGCTTTTTTCACCAGCCGCTTCGATCCGGTGATGCTCACCGGCTTGATGCCAATGCCCGAATCCGGCCGGATTTTGATGTTAAACTGCTCTTCAATGTAGCGAATGATTTTCGCGGCCTCTTCCGAGCCCTCCTTCCATTCGATACCGGCATACACGTCTTCGGTATTCTCGCGAAAGATGACCACGTTCATCTTTTCCGGGGCACGCACCGGCGCCGGCACGCCCGGGTAATATTTCACCGGCCGCACACAGGCGTAAAGATCGAGCACCTGACGCAGGGTCACGTTCAGGCTGCGAAAACCGCCACCCACCGGGGTAGTCAACGGTCCCTTTATGGCCACGGTGAATTCCCGGATGGCGTTGAACGTATCCTCCGGCAGCCACTGGTCGTATTTGGCCTTGGCTTTTTCGCCGGCAAAAATCTCAAACCAGACGATTTTGCGCTGGTCTTCATAGGCCTTTTCCACCGCGGCATCCAGCACGCGTTGCGTGGCTCGCCAGATATCCGGTCCAATTCCATCGCCCTCAATAAATGGTATGATTGGCTGATCCGGCACGACAAGACGGCCATTTTCAATGCGTATTTTTTCACCCCGATCCGGTACAATGAGTTTTGCGAATTCCATCCAGTTGCCTCCTATAGTTTCATCAGTTCATCCGATCAACATCTTGATCTTCACACTTATATTTTCACACGCTTCACACCAACATCTCCATGAGCATGGACTTTTCTACGGATATGCAGAGAATTGCGTCAACGCAGGCGGAGCTTCGCCACAGGGCATCCATTTTTTTCGGTGGGGAAAAGAGGCAGGAGAAAAGGGCGAAGAGACATCAAGAGCTCATCGCCCGCTGCTTGAAAAATTCCACTCGCTTGGATTTCGAATCGAGATTCAGTTCCTTCAGCCTTCGACGCAGCTCGAAAAAGCCGATTTTCACATTGCCATATTGCGGTGAGGCCAGCAGCTTTTTGATCTTCAGCGTCCCGGCATCCGGGTTGTTGATGACGACTTCGCGGATTTTGTCATCAATACTCCTGGGACGCTGATCGGCGGAGCTCACCGTGGTCTTTTGTTCTGCGACCATTGGCTCGGCACCTGCACTCATCGTTGCAGCATCGCCAGAAGGTTCAACGTCTTTGGCCTGCGGCTTTTCCTCAAACGACGTGCCCCGGTCGAAATCCCGGACTGCTTCTTCCAGTGTGTCAAAGGCCTTGAGAATGTAATGGAATTCCAGAAGCTCGAACACTTCGTACACATCCGGGATCATGCGCACCAGCTTCAGATCCCCGCCTCGTTCGCGAATGCCTTTGATTTCGCTGATAAATATGCCCCAACCAGCGCTGCTGATGTAATCCACATTACCCAGGTCGATAATGATGCGGTTCATTCCCGCTTTAAGAAGGGAATCAAGAGCATGCTCCAATTCTGCCGAGGTGGTTGTGTCGATGTATCCACCTACTTTGATGACGGCAATGTTATTATTCATTCCTGCTCTTTCCACCGACACCTGGATACCTTCCATGGCTAACTCCTAGCTGTAGGTTCTTTGATCATCATAAGTTTTAATATAATAGACCCATACATGAAAGTCAAATGGAAACTATTTAACCAATTTCTTTTTCTTCAAGCAATTGCAACGCTTTTTGAATTTTTTTCTGAATGTCGTGTCGGCCCGGATCGATTTTCAAAATTTTCTGCCACTGGCGGATGGCCTTGTCTAGCGCGCCCTGATTGGCATAAATCACACCGATGTTTTCCAGCGCCGTCATGTCGCGCGGATCGATTTCCAGCACACGCAAATAAGCCCGGAAGGCCTGCGCATAGGCACCTTTGCGGAAATAGGCGTTCCCAAGAATACTGTGCGCCTCTTTGAAATCAGGAAACTTGCGAATGGCCTGCTGAAACATCTCGATCGCACGATCAAAGTCCCGATTTTTATAATACCGTAGCCCAAGCACCAGCAGTTTTTCGCGTTCCAACCACCGCGGCGGATGGGTGGCCGGACGCGATAAACGGCTGCCAGAAAGCGTGGTCTCGGAAATCGGCCTCTCTTTAGGGATCGGCCGCGCGGGCGACATTCTGGAATCCAATTCGGTCGAAGCGATTTGCCGTAAACGTGTTCCAGTAGTGTCGGTGCTCTCCTCCGGCGGTTCCTCCTCCGAGAAAAGCTCCAGAAACACGTGCGTATCGTCTTTTTTCGGCTCTTCTTCGGCGGTCACCGGTTCTGGCTCAGCGGTCGCTTCTTCGGTCGGTTCCTGAGCCGGTTCCACGGTTTTTGCGCGTCCATTGCCCAGCAAATCGTTAGTGAACGCCCCCCCTTCTTCCGGCGCTTCTTTTCGAATCGCTTCTTCCAGCGGCTGGATCAATTCGATTTCATCCGCAGGCGCCAACGACGATGACGCATCTTCGTGCACTGGCGGCTTCCCTTCTCCGATATCAGGCTCGGACTCCGGCGATAATGCTGCAGCTGTTTCAGGCGTGTCTGCCATTGATTCCGAGATTTCCGCTTCGGAAGATGCTGAAACCTCGGGCACTAACTCGGATTCAGCGCCGTCTTCCGTAGTGAACTCTCCAGCAACGATCATCGCCGAATCATCCGCCGAATCGGTAATCTCAACCTTTTTCGTTGGCTCGTCTTGTGGCGCTACAGCCTCTGCTTCCGCGGTCGGTTCCGGCTGCGAAGCCATCGGCTCGGATTCGGCCCGGGACCGCTCGGATTTCTCGATTTCCTCTTCAATGGCCGGTCCGGATTCCGGCTCAGGTTGCGTTTGCGCTTCGCTCGTCGGCTTTACTTCCAATGCCGGCTCGTCCGG
The DNA here is from genome assembly GCA_030950365.1 of Candidatus Zhuqueibacterota bacterium. Classification (GTDB taxonomy): domain Bacteria; phylum Zhuqueibacterota; class Zhuqueibacteria; order Zhuqueibacterales; family Geothermadaptataceae; genus Hydrothermovivens. The sequence continues at coordinate 89,124 of JAUZRQ010000045.1, forward strand.
AACGTCGGCCGGCGATTCTTCCCCTTTATCGCCTTCTTCGACCACAATGCTTGAGGCGATCTCTTCGAAACTACTGAAAATCTCTTTTTGCAACAGGTCTTCAATAGCGCTCAAGGTCAGGTCTTGCTCGGTACTATCCGAGGAAACCTCGTCGGTTGCCGGAGGGCCGGTCTGCGATTCCGGCTCATCCGACACGGCCAGACTCTGCCGGACATTGGCCGCCGGGCTGGAATAAAGTTCCGCCGTTGGTTCATCCTGCTTAGCCGTGGCCGGTGGCTCCTCGCTGCTGTCCACCGATGGCTCGGTCTTCTTCAGTTCTTCATCGAACAGCGCGCCGCCTTCGAACAGCTTTTCGAACAAAATGGTCTCGTCCTCTTCGGCAGCGTCTGGAACGAGGGAATCGTTTTCGGACTTATCGGCGGTCTCGCTTTCAGGCACCGCTTCGCTAACCGGCTCCCGTGTGGCCGCGGGTGTTTCGGCTTCCGCTCCTACGTCGGATTTAGTTTTGTCTAGCACATCCTCCAGTGGCCGGGCAATCACATCGATATTGATGTCCGCATCCACCTCTTTGTCCGAATCCATTTCGACCTTTGCCCCGGCTGCGGGTTCGGTAGTGCCCGCCAATGATTCGGGCGCCGCGGTGTCCGGAGCCTCTTCCGTCGGTTTCGTCCGTTCCTCCGCCGGCCTGTCTTCGAGAATCTTCTGATCCATGATGATACGGCCGTCAAGGGTCAGCAGCGGCGTGCCCGGCGGTTTCAGGCGCCGCTTGTTGCGGCCGCCGCGCGCCACCCAGGCCTCGCGGAGCTGGCGCGTATTCAATCGGCTGCGCACCAGTTCATCGTAAATCTTACTCTCCGGAATTACCGTGAAGCCGTATTTTTCGGTATTCAGCTCCTCGCTGATGCGCTTGGCGCCGTATTCCGGATGGTTCTTGATGATATCAAAGATCTTGACCTTGTCTTCGATGCTGATGTGCTTGGCCTCGACAGCGATCGTCTCATCGACTTCGTAATTTTCGACGCCAACCTGTTCGAACTGCTTTTTGTATTTATTGTAATAAGCGTAGGTCGTAATTCCCGCCTTTTCGCATGCTTCGCGGATGCTCATGCCTTCGGCGATGTACTGATGGGCCAGTTTGGCCCTCCGCAGCTCTTCTTTTTCCGGCGTCGTCTTTTCTTTGATCGCCACCAGAGTGATGTCGTCGTACTGGGGCTGGCCTTCGGTGAACGAGGTCAGCTCCATTTTCATTTTCTCAATGAACGGTTTTACTCGCAGGTGGCCATATTCGCGGATTACTTTCAGCAGCCGTTCCTCACCGAAGAGATCCCGGCGCGCGTTCATGGCCTCGGTGATGCCATCCGTATAGAGGAGCAGGATATCGTCCTCGGCCAGTTGAATCGTATCCGATTCAATAGACTTGCGGAACAGGTCCTTTTCCGAAAGCTGAATGCCAATGGGAAATCCTTTAGGGTTAAGATAATAGGTTTTCCCCGTAGATGGCCGGTACAGAATCATTGGATTATGGCCAGCACTAGCGTAATTCAGCCGGCGACGCTTGGAATCGATAATCACGTAAAAAATGGTGACAAACATGCCTTTTTTCATATCAGAAACCACAAAATCATTCACGCGCGCTAGCACCTCCGCGGCATCCTTCACACCACGCGCCTCGGTACGTAGCGCTGTGCGGATCATGGTCATCACCAGGGAACCGGGCACGCCTTTGCCGGACACATCGGCCACCACAATACCGATGGTGTCTTTGTCCACTTCCACAAAATCGAAGTAATCACCCCCTACCTCCTTGGCCGCTTCGTAATATGAGGCTATTTCATAGCCTTCAATCTCCGGGAAATCGGTCGGCAACAACGTCTGCTGAATTTCCTGCGCCACCTGCATTTCCTTTTGCAGTTGCTCCTGTTCAGCCAGATGCTTTTGCGATTCCCGGAATTTTGTGGTGATCTCGCTGAACGCCTTGGCAATCTCGCCGATTTCCGTGGACGAATCGATATCCATCTCGTCCTGCACTTCGCCGTGATCCAATGCACGAACCCAGTCCGCCAGCTTCTTAAACGGATTAAGCAGCAGATAAATGAGCAGTAGAGTGCCGACATAGCTTATCAGCAAAATACTCAGCGCCAGCCGCCCATATTCCCACCGCCGCCGAAAAATCTCCTCATCCACGCGCGATTTTAGTAGACGAACATGCAGCTCTCCCCACGGCTCGACCTGGTCTGGAAATGCGATTGGCTCAACGAAATCATACAGATCAAATCGCGATACGGCACCATTCTCCACGCTTTTTTCAACCGTGTACAAATAGATATTGTTTGCCACAGGTTGTCGTTCCGTAAGCACCTTTTCATGGCCAGAAATAAGCTTGGCCGTATCGCTGGAAACTTCTATAAGGCCGTCTTTATCAATGACATACAGCTCATAAATGTCTTCTTCGTACTTTTGATATAGGTTCAACACATTCGTATAAAGATGGTGTAAATTCTCCAATCGGAAATAGTGTGGCTCCTGAATCAACTCCCTGGTGACCTGATGACCGATTCCCGTGAGTTTCTGGAGATAGCTGTTCTGGACCTGATCCGCAACCCGGTAGTAAAACAGGGAATATACACCAGCCACCACCAGGGTGACGGCAAGGGCAGTGCGAATGAAATATTTGGCCTTGAGAGAAAGCGGAATCCCCTTGACTTTTTCTGGCAGCGCCTTGACCCCTTTTTTTATTTCATCGGTGCGGTATTTGGTCAGCCGGAGTTCGTTGCCTTCCTCGGTGCGCCGGTAATCGATCTCATCCATCAGCTTGCGGATAATAAAGATACCCAATCCGCCTTTTTTGCCGATATCAACATACCGCTTGAGGTCCGGGCTCCCGACGTTGCGAGGATCGAAATACTTCCCCTGATCGATGAGGCTGACCGTGATGCTGGCCTTGCGAACAATGACGCGTAGCAGAATGAAGCCAGGCTCATCGTGATCGCGGTAGGCGTGCCGAATGATATTGGTTCCGGCCTCGTCGATGGCGAGCTTGAACGAATTGATGATTTTTTCGGACACACCATACTTGCGCCCGACTCGCACCACAAAGTCGCGCAACTCACCCAGATAATCGATGTGTGCAGGAACCTTGAGCTGCTCTTTTATTACACTTTTAAACAAGGGGGATACGTCTCTCTATTAAATATAATAGGTCAAAAGGTTTCCAAAATTACCGCGTCCAGCAACCGATCGGACTATTTATTCCGCAACGCCTCTTCGGCGTCGTCAATCAATTTTAAGATCTGTTTGCTATACGGTTGTTCTTTTTCAATTTCTTGCAAGAGCTTCAGAGCCGCCTCGTATTTTCGCTGCGCATAGAACAGAACCGCCTTTTTATATTTCCGCTCAATCTCTGGCGTCTTGAACGGTTCTTCCCGGGCATTGGCGCGCGCCTCGGCTTTTTTATAGTATTCTTTGACATTTGGATTGTTCGGATCCAGACGCAGCGCCTGCTCGAAAAACTGCATGGCCGCTTTGTAATTTTTATTGAAGTACTCGGTCACGCCGCGGCGGTACGCCTCTTCATAATTCATTCTGCGACGAAACTGAGCGATATCCGAGTTGACTTTGGCCAGCAGTTTTTCATCCTTCACGCCGAAGCGTTTCAGTTCGCTCAGCTTATCAATGGCTTCCAGATAGCGGCCGCGCGCAGCCAGCAATTCGGACTGGCGCCGCAGCTCGCGGATCTTCCGCTGTATCTGCTCCTTGGTTCGAGCAATCCATTTCTTCAGGCTCGGGTTGTCCGGATCTCGGTCAAGGCCGATTCGCCATTCCGTCAGCGCCTCGTTGTATTTTCCAGCATTGAAATAGCTGATTCCTTTTTGTAACTGATTTTCAACGAACTTGACGCGCTGCTGCTCCTGTGCCTTTTCGGCAGCCAATCTGCGCAGCCGTTCCCGCTCACGTTCTTCCTCTTCTTTCAGCTTTTCTTCGGCGCGTCGGGCCCACATGGCCGCTTCTTCGTTGTCCGGATCCAGATTGAGCGCCGCATTGAACTTAATGAGCGCATCGAAATACTTTTGCTTTTGAAAGAAACTCAGTCCGGCTTCAATATTGGTTTTGATCTCCAGCTTGCGCTGAAATTCGGCCCGTTGCGCCGCCTCGCGGGCAATGGCCTCTTCGCGCTCTCGCTTGGCCAGCTCGATGATTTCCTGTTTGGATTTGCCAAATGTTAAGCTAATGGACACACGATGGTTTTGCGGGAATTCGGGACTAAAATCGTAGCTGCCGTACGAGTAATCGATTTGCAAACGATTGATGGCGATGCCGGCGCCGAAGACCAGTTGCCTTTCGGTGAACCCCAGTCGCAACATCGCGCCCCCCTGATAGGCATATTCCACACCGAAATGCATTTTCAGGTCTTTCTGCTCGCCTTTTTCCACATCGCCATAAAAGCTCAGGGCGTCGTTTTTCGAAGACAATCGAAATAGCTTGGCTATACCGAATTTATAATTGCGTGGAACGCGAACCTGCGCTTCTGCAATTTTCATAATCGGAGGTATAGCATTTTGTATAATAAACCCCAACGACAGGTTTTGCAGAAATTCTGGCAGCCATTCGGGACGGTAAATCAATCCGACATCCGCGCCGATACCGCGCCCGCTCACCTGGCTGTGCGAGAACTGGAAATCCTGCTGCTCGATCTTCAGCGTGGTGCCAATGGAAATATTGTACGGCAACTGCTTTCCATAGGAAAGCAGCAATTGAATTTGCGCGAAATTGGACTGCCCCAGAAAATCGCCCAGCTCGTCCCGCTCCGGAATGCCATCGGTGCCCACGCGCAACACCGCCACACCGAATGTTCCTGTCGACACAGTGGGATGCACATAACTGACAAAATTGAACTGTCCATCCAGCGGCAGCGAGGAGTAAAACAGGGTCATCGATTTGCGCGTCAGAAGATCGAGGCCGCCAGGGTTCCAATACACCACCGAAGCATCCAGGGCCGCGGCGATATACGCGCCGCCCAGGCCCAGCGCTCGCGCGCCCACGCCGTAGGAGAAAATGCCCTCAAAACCGCCATCGGCCTGCTGCCCCCGCGCCGGCGCGGCCATAGCCAGAAGCAGCGCCACCCCTCCGATGCCGACATATTTACCCAATTTTGTGCTCATGCGACGTCTGATATTCATCAATGCAACCATGGTGTTTTTCATTTCGATGCTGTTTCGTTGCCTGTTCATCGGATCACCGCGACTTTCGTGGTGACAGTTCCAGCGTTAGTGGTCAATACGGCCAGATACACGCCATTGAGCACCCGAATACCCCGGCCGTTGGTGCCATTCCAGGTAATAATTTTCGGACCGCCATCCGCACGACCCTGCGGATCGCTGGCCGTGAAGGTTTTCTCCCACACCAGCTCTCCGAACAGCGTGTAAATCCGCAGCGTAACATTGGAATCCTTTTCCAGATGATAGATAAACTTGGTAATAGGGCGATCGGCCGAGCCAAACGGATTGGGCCGGTTGAAAAAGCTATTGGAGAATTTGCGGTCGATCAGCACCATTTTGCCGGTCTCTATCGCACCCTTCTGTCCCTCCTGGTTTAACAGCTCCACGGACACCGGCTGATCGCTGTCCTGATCCACGGCCCCAATCTGGTTCTGACTTGAAAGCCGCAAGTTAAACGCGTTCAATTTGGCATTCTGCGAAATATCCGCCGAAATTACAAACACAATCGGATATTGTGGCTCGAGTACCGCGTCTTGCAGAAAATTCAGCTCCACCGTGGTGTTACCCGGAACCGCCGCTTTTTGCGCGAACAGGGTATTGTCGGCTTCCCGGGTGATTTTTAGCGCCGCGAACACATCCGACGCCTGCAGCGGCTGCCCTTCGCGGTCAAACACATCCACCGTGATTTGCTTCACCAGAATATTACTGGACCCCGGCGATCCAGTGTTTTCGAACTGCAGCTTGATCAACGGCACGTCGGTCTGGCCGGCGGAAATCGTCGGTTCCAAATTGAACGGCACCTCCTGCACCACCAGTTTGCTGCGCTCGGTCAGAATAGAAATCTGCACTTCCGATGGAGTGATGAACACAATTTCCTCGCTGTTTTCATCGCGCGGATGCGCCAGCACCGCAAACTTGATGGAACGGGGCTCGTTGTGCGGCGCCGACGGCGCTTTGATGCGCCACTCGGCCACGCCATCCTGCGTTGATTTCACCGCCGGATCGTTGGTTGTGTAGCCAGCGGGCAGGGTCATACGAATGCTGTCGCTACCCACCACCCCGGCCGCATTCGGCTGGTTTTGCACAATGGCGCGCACAGTGAATTCGAGGTCGGTGGTCACCACGCCATCGGTGGCCGTGGGCGGATCCACAATTTCCGCACGCAGGGTCAGCATCGCTTTATTAACGACCTGCAGAGTCAGCGTGTCGCTGGTGGCGCTCAACCGCGTCGTGTCGGCCGCATCCCGTCCGGAAATGCGCACATAAATAGAAGCCTGATCCAGCCGCGATTTCGGCGCCTTGATTTCCCAGTTCAGAAATTCGGTGCCGGTGGTGTTTTTGTTGTTTGGCTGGACGATTTTGTCCGTGGCCGTAAATCCCGCTGGCAACACCACTTCGGCCTGAATATCGGACACATCGGTCCAGTTCAGGGTGGTGCCGATGGTAAACTTCTGCTCCGTGCTCAGTACCCGGTCGGTGGCCCCTATAGGGCTGGTAATTTGCAACGCATTTGCCGTGATTTTGCCAACCTCGCGCGTTTCCACCAGCAGGGTCGCGCGGCCGTTTTGCACCCACGCCGCGATCTGATCGGTGTTTTCGTCCTTCGGAGTACGGTGAATACGCACGGTGATCGGTTTCTGGCTCGAAACCGTATCCGGCGCCGTCAGCTCCCAGTCCACAAATCCGCCCACATCCACCTGCTTGACCAGCGTATCGCTGGTGGTCACGCCGGTGGTGCCGGGATCGAGCCGTAGCTCGGCCGTGCCCACGGTCCGGGCCGTGCCCTGGTTTTCAATGAACGCTCGCAACACGAAGGTTTGCCCGCGGGCCAGACTGCCGGTTTCGGCACCCGGCGGACTGATGATGCGGGTGGAAACTTTGAGCTGCGCCCGCAGCACCGTCATCACGCGCAGCGTGTCATAGGCTTCGATGAGGTTGTTTTTTGCATCCACGCCGAACACGCGCACCACCAGCGGATCCAGTCCGGCCGAGGGCAGGCTCGGTGTGCGCACATCCCAGAAGGTCGTGGTTGTGCCCAGTGGCAGATTTTTGCTGGAATCGGCCGGGCCGAAACGGAAGCTGTATCCCGGTGGCAGCCGCAGCGTGGCGTTGATGTTGGGTAAATTCGGCGTCCGGTCGATACGCAGGGCCAGGGTAAAAAGCTGATCGGTGGACAGGGTATCGTCTTTGGCCCCGTTCGGCGCACTGACATACAGCGAATCAATTTTGATCCGTGTGGTATCGGTTTCGACAATGAGCGTGTCGATCTGGCGAGCCACCGCCGCCGGCGCGTCGATGTTGATGTCGTTGGGAATGGTGAAAATGCTCACCACAAAGGTGTCCGGGCCGCTTGGCACGCTGGGCGCCGTAACGCTCCAGTTCACCGGTGTGTTGGCTGTGAAATCCCGAATCAGTGCATCGCTGGTGGCATAGTTTTGCGGCACCTTCAGGAAAACCTTGCCGCCAGCTGCCAGCCCGGCGTCGCCAAGATTTTTAACCAGCGCGGAGAAAGTAAAGGTCTGTCCAACGGCCAATTTGCCGCCACTGGGGATGGTGCTGGCCCGAATATCTAGCAATGCCGCTCGTTCAATCAAAATACGGGTGAAATCGTCCGACGGTGCGCGGATCGGCGCCGGCTTGCCGCTTTGCACCGCTGTGGCCGCGAGAATCTGCGATTGAAAATCCTCGCCGGTTGCATTCACCGAGCTGTCCGCGCGAACCGTGAAAAACACCGATGCCGTACTTTGCGCGGCCAGACTGGCGATGGTATCGATCGGCGCCAGAATTTGCGATGGCCCGGCGGTTTGCAATTGCAGCACCACATCTTTGACCGGCTCGAGGCCGGCATTTTCCACTGTGACCTTGATCTGAAATACCTGCCCGATGTTGACCCGGCCGATGTCCTGCGAAATGAGATTGTTCACAATCGGCGAAGTATCGATGATGCGCACAAACGCGCTGGTCTCGATGGCAATCTCGGTGCTATCCGTCGCCGTCAGCCCATTGCGATCGTTGATGTCATAGCCACTCACCTGGGCGATGATGGTGGCTCGGCCGCCCTGCTTTCCGGTGCGGTTCACGGTATACGCCAGGGTATCGATTTCGCCGCCCGGCAGGAACAGATTGGCCCGGCCATTCAATTTGGTCGGCGGCGCCACTTCGAAATCAGTGCGCACCACGCCGTTCATCTTGAAAGTGATGTCACTGGCCTGCGGTTGAAATAGGATCCCGGATGAGCCGGTGTCTTTCACCACCACATAAATTTTCCACGGGCTGATCTGGTTGGCGGAAACCGCCGTGTCCGAAGCGACCACCTTCAGTACCTGCAATCCGGCCGGAATCTGCGACTGCACCGCCTCGGTGCTGTCCAAAGGCTGCAGAACCGTCGGCACGGTTTTGGTGTTGCGCGTAACAGCCCTGGAAATTTGCGCGGTAAACGTTTCCAGTGTCTCGAAATCGGGAGCCGTGACGGCAATGCTCACCGTGGTGCTGCCATTGCCGGGCACCGTTGCATATGTGGGCGTTTGCGCGCCGATGGCGGACACGCCGTTGCTCGTGAGTTGAATTTGCAGACTGTCCACGGTCTCCTGGCCGGAATTGCTCACCAAAACCTTGATGTTGTACGCCTGTTTGTTGTTCACAAACGGCGGATTCGGTGCGGTGGTGGTGTCGATGAATGTGCTGTCGATGCGGATCACCGCCGGAGTTTGCACCACGAAACTGGTATCGTTGGCCGTGGTGGTGGTATCGCTCAAAAACGTTCCCGTATTGATCTCGAAGCCAGAAACGATGGCATTGACCGTGTTCACGCCCAGATTCGAGCCGGTGGTATCCACCGTAAACACCAGGGTGCCAGAGCTATTGCCGGATAAAATGGCGCCGCCTCCGGAAAGCTGCGCCGGATACGTCAGCCGGTAGCCATTCGTATCAGCCAGAGAGATCGTGGTCGAATCGGTTTGAAAGGTCAGGCGAATGTCAGCGCCGCCTGCATTCTTCACGTTGACGGCGATGGTCCATGGCCGAGTCTGATTGACTGTGGCGGTTGCCTGTGATGGTTCAACACTGGTGATCTGCAAATTGGCTGGTGATTGCACCGAAACCTGCCCTTTGCCGCCATCATTGGTGTCATCGCTGACCGGCAAGCTTGGTCCAAGATCGGTGCCGGCCACCCGGCCGGAAATGATGATGGTGCCGGTGGTGGTGCCCGTTTGCGTGATCACGAATTCCAGCGTGTCGGTAATGCTCGGGCCGAGCACGATACCACCATTCTTGAGTTGCGTCGGCTGGGTGATGCTGTACTCCGATGTCACGTTGTTGGTACCGCTGAAAAACCGGATGTAGGTGGCCGTGGCGCTTAAATCCAACTGAATGGTGGACGAACTGTTGTTCGCTACCGCCATCTTGACGATCCACTGCTTGGTCATGCCCGAGGTCACCGATGCCTGGCTGGGCGTGATGGATACGATTTGCAACGCCGCAGCCGTGGAGACATTCCATGTATGCGTCGTATCGGCACCATTGGCGTCGGAAATCGCGGTGCGTGCATTTTGGTCTTTGCCATAAGCCCTGGCATCAATGATGACCTGGCCGGTATCGGCGGCAGCGCCCACATTCACGGTAAAATGAAGCGCCGCCCGACTGCCCCCGGCCAGGGTGGTCGGATTGCTACCGCTTTCCGCTACAATATACTGGCTGGTTACGTCGGCCGCCCCTTTACGGAACAAAATAATGATGCTGTCGATTTCGGCGGTCGCCGCCTGCCCATCGCCCACGCTGTTCGCCAGCCAGACCGCAATGTCAATATTCTGCTGCCCCTGAGCCACGGAATCCGGCCCGGTGATTGACTGAACCACAATATCCGCCGGCTTCTGCACCACCCATTGCGCCGTGCTGTCCGCGCCGTTATCGGACACGGTGGTGCCGCCAATGGTTCCACTCACTGCGCCATCGATAGTGATCGTATCAATGGTGGCCGTGTTACTGACATCAACCAAAAACACCAGGTTGGCCGTGGTGCCGCCGGGAATCACCGAAATCGTATCGCCGCGCGTGATGATCGGATAATCCGCTGCACGGTCGAAGCCCCCACTGCCGGTGAATGTCAAACTGGCTGAGTTGAGTGAAATGGATGCTGTGCCAATGTTACGCACGGCCATGGTCACCTGCGCATCAAGCTGGCCGCGCGTCACAAACTGCGGCGCATTGATCGATGCGATTTGCAGGTTGCCTACGGTCACTTTCGTGTTCCCGGTGGCCGAGCCGTTAACGCTGGCCACGGAAATGATTGCCTCCCCTCCCACCGTGTCGGCTTTAAACAGAAAAGACAATTGACTGCTGGAGTTGGTCTGCACCTGAATGCCGTCCAGGGTGGGATTCACGTCCTGCGTATCCGGAACGGTGCCCACCAGCGGCTGGATGATGGTAAACTGGCGTCCCGCGCCTACCGCATTGCCGTCGGCATCGGTCACGATGGAGGAAGTGATGGTCGATGTGCTAGCGCCATCCGCCGGAATGGCCTGGGGCGTCGCCGTCAACGTCAGCGTGCCTGAAGGTACACCTGGCGTCACGGTAATCGTGCCAGTGGCGTCGCTGCCGGCCGTGGCGTGCGTTCCGACGATGGTGCCGGTGGTTCCATTGACACTCGCCGTGGTTGGTTTGAACGTGAATGACGATCCCGTCCCCGAAACAGCCGGCGCCAGGGCGCCCGTGCTGGACCAGGTCACGCTGACATCGCCTAGGTAGGTATTGCCGATGTCGTACCCGGCGGCATAAATCGTCACCGAATCATCGGCGGTCATCTGGTAATCCACAAACTCGACGCCGCCGTTGTTGGCCGCCGTGCGCAGAATGATGTGATGAAGCGGGCCGGGGTTCACATCAAATGCATTGGAGGTGCCGGATTTCCCCGAACCCGTGGCGGTGATTTTATTGGACGTCTGCGTACTGCTAATGGTCACGCTCTGCGTGTTCAGCACGCCGGAATTGAATGTCGCGCTGGTGGTTGGGGAAATCGTGCCAGTCAGATCGGATAATGTCACCAGATCAACGAATCCGGTGACAATATTATGATTGCTGTCGTGTGCTTCGATGCGGATATCAAATGGCACGCCAACCTGCTGCACCGCGATGTTGCTGCCGTCGGGGGCCGTGATTTCAAAATGATCCAGGGCTCCGGGATTAACATCGAAATTATTCGAGGTTCCGGTAATACCTGCACCATCATCCACAGACAGGGTTAAGGCCGTACCTGCGGTCAATACATTGATGGATTCAGTGCGCACGCCGCTGCTGAATGTACCGGAAGTCGTTGGGGTGACGGTACCGCTACTAATACTAATATTGACCGTGCCCACAAAATTCGTCACCGTATTATTGTACACATCTTGTGCCGTAATAGTAATCGGAAACGCCGTGCCAGCCGTTTGCGGGCTCGAAATGGCAGAGATGGTAAAATGATCCAGCGCTGCCGGACTCACAGTGAAACCATTCGAGGTTCCCGATTTGCCGCTCGCCGTGGCGGTGATGGTAACGTTGCTAGACGCTTTAGTAATGGTCACCGACTGCGAAGCCAACACCCCGTTGGTGAAATTGGCGCTGGTGGTCGGCGAAATCGTACCCGTGGCGTCGGAGAGGGTCACCGATCCGGTGAAGCTGGTGACCGTATTGTTATATGCATCCTGCGCCGTGATTGCGATACTGAAGGCCGTACCCGCGGTTTGCGTGCCGATGTTGCCGCCGCCCTGTGCCGTCACACGGAAATGATCCAGCGCACCGGGATTGACATCAAAGGCGTTCGAAGTGCCGATGTGTGAAGCCCCGTCATCCACGGTGATGGTCAGCCCCGTACCGGCCGTCAGCACATTGATGGATTCGGTGCGTACGCCGTTGACAAAACTGCCGCTGGTGGTCGGGGTTACCGTGCCGGAACTCACGCTAATACCGACCGTTCCGTTGAAGCTGGTGACTTTGTTGCCGTAGGCGTCTTCGGCGGTAATAGTTACTGAAAAAGCGGTGCCAGCAGTTTGGGGGCTAGCAATGCTCGAAAGCGTAAAATGATCCAGCGATGCTGGGTCCACAGTAAACGTATTGGATACCCCGGTGACCGATCCTGAAGACACGGTGATTTTATTGTTGGCATTGGATTCGGTGATGGTCACGGTTTGGGTGGCCAGCACCCCGGCCACGAAATTACCGCTGGTGGTTGGCGATATCGTGCCGGTCACGTCATCGATGGCCACGGTGCCGGTGAATGAGGTAACCGTGTTGTTGTATGCATCCTGCGCGATCACGCGAATATCGAACGACACGCCAGCGGTTTGCGTGCCGATGAGGCCGCCAGAGGAGTTGGTGACACTGAAATGATGGAGTTGATTGGGTGTAATGGTAAAAGCAGAAGACGTTCCCGAGTCTTTGGTGGTCGTGCCGCCATTGTCTTTTAAGGTAACGTTGAGCGTGTAGATGGTTGCGGCCACGGTGTGGTTTTTCACATTGCCGAAGCGCACGGTGACCGGATTGCCGGCGATCACCGTAGTGCCGGTGCCATCCCGGGTCAGCACCACCTGGGTGGTTGTGGTACTGGTCACAGTAAGGCCGCCATCCATCCCGGAAATAGCGCTGGCAACGATAACACTTGAGGCATCGAAGCCCGATGGAAAATCGAACACCAGTTGATCGTTGTTCAAAATGTCCACTGAGGTGGTAAATTGTACCTCATAGATGGTTTCCTCGCCGGCGGCGCTGTTGCTGGGAGTCACTATTATGGAAGAAATTTGCCCAAAGGCCGGTGCGGGCCATTGCAGCAGGAGGCCCGCAATTCCCATCAAAAAGGCCAGAATTCGTTTCGATGCCATGTCGAATGCTGTTTTATTCATAGTCTATTTATCGTATTCCGATCTTAAAGGCTTGATAATTTGATCTTTTTTGCACGCCTTCAAAAAAGATGCGTACCCATACGCTATCCACATTGGTTGGGGATGATTTTTGGACGACGGGCCCGAAAATGAGCGACACGCTCTGGCCGGCAGGCACCGTGGGCCCGAGGCCAGTCCGCTGCAAAACCACGGTGGTGGAATCCACCGAAAACCGAATCCCCCCTTTGATGGCGTTCGAACCGGCGATTTTGACGGCGGAAAGATCAAAATGCGCGGGAAATTGAATTTCAATGGTCGCCACAGAGGAAATATCTCGGTTCACTCGCATATTCAGTTCATACAGCACCGGTTTGGATGGAGCTTTTTTCAAAGGCCGGAGTTGCAGCGTTTGCGCTGCCGTTATTCCGGGCAAAATGAAAAGCATTCCGATCAAAATTCTCCGAATTACGAACATGTAATTTCACCCATTTCTTAGTTGTAAAAGCATTCCGATCAATACGGGCTTTTGTGCGAGACAAATCATGTCAAAATAACCCTCGTCCAATTTGAGCAAATAATATACCAATATCGCCAATTTTTAAAAATAGCTGATTTTAATTTAACTCGTTGAAGTTAAGGGAGATACAGGTAAGGATTCTGATCGCTCAGCGAATTGAAAGAATGGGGCGATGGATAAAAAAGTGTTTCGTTTTGATTTCGAAGTGTTCGATTTTCAAACACTTTGTGCTAAAAGCGCGTGCCCTATTTCAAAAGAGCACGCAACAAAATCAAAAATCCTTTGCCATCGTTTTCGGCCAGTTTCAGATTTTTCTCCGCCTTTTTGAACTTCGGATTGATTTTCAGCGCCTGTCGAAACTCGTCGAGCGCCTTTAAGAATAAATTGCGGCACATGATCAAATAAGCAATACCGAGATTATTATGCAAATCGGCGTATTCTGGGTAGTTTTGAATTGCGTCTTTCAACTGTTCCACATATCCGCCAATGAACTGATTGTCCTTGCCTTTGCCTCCATACATGAATTTCAAATAGAATTCATGATCAAACGTCATGTCCATTCTATGGTTGGCCTCTTCGAAGGCCTTTTCAAAATACTTGACCGCGCTCTCGTAATCTTCGGCGCTGTAAGCCCTTTTGCCCTGAAGAAAGGCCTCATTGTTCAAAGGCTTGAACAATTGCGCTGCCCGTTCTAAATGATCTATAGCCTCTTTACCACGGGACGGTAGCGGCGGTAATTCCTCATGTGTGACCTTCTCAGCCAGGGATTTCAGCAGCGCCAGCCCCTTGTAAAAATGCGCATCGTAATAGGTGGGATTGATGTTTAGCGCAGCCTGGGCGGCCTGAACCGCAGTGGGATAATCCTTGCGCTGATAATAGAGCACTGCCAGGTTCAGGTGCAAATCGGCATAGCCTTTCTCGATGGCGAGGCCCTTTTTAAAAAACTCCTCGGCCCGATCAAGCTGGCCTTCCTGTAACAGTGCCAGACCAATATTGTTGTAGGCTTCGACGAACTTCGGATCCGTTTGCAAGGCCAGGGTGAAAAACTCAATGGCTTCCTTTAAAAAGCCGCGCTTCAAAAAAACAAGCCCCAGTTTATTACAGGAGACGGTGTGCTTCACCTGTCGCACTTTATCGGCAATGAAAAAAATCAGTTCGATATCCTTCAATGTGTTCTGGTGAAATTGCTCGATGCGCTTTTGCAGGGTGGCATCGTCCACATTGCCGCGCACACGCTCTTCCCGGGTTTCGATCACCCGGCCGTCTTCAAAAATGTTGGAGACGATTTTCGAGGTGGTGCGCGAAAATGCCGTCTGAACGTGCAACTCCCTTTGACCAACATGAATATTGCTGTTCATCCCATGCTGCTGATTCATGGTTTGCTCCTGCAATAAATTTCAAGTCCCTTTATTTCTTTTTGTCGCTGTTTTTCGAGCTTCCGGCCGAGGATTTGTTTTTATAATCGGTGAGATAAAAGCCATTTCCCTTGAAAATGAGGCCAATGCCTCCGTTGATCAGTCGCTCTACTTTACCATCACACTTCGGGCAATGCGAAATCGGGTCTTCGGCAATCCCGTGAAACTCCTCGAACTGATATCCACATTCCCGGCACACATACTCGTACGTCGGCATCCCGTAACCTCCACGGATTCAGAAGAGCATGCTCTTCTGGTTTATCGTCACAATCAAAAAACCCTTCACGAATTGTATATCTATCAGCAATTTACGGTAACTATTCAGCCGGTGCAGCTTTTTGTTTTTCCGCCATTCGGCGTCAGCCCGGTTGCCCGCCATTGCCGCTGCTGGTGGTTATTGCAGTCGGCTCAGCGCCTCTTCCATGCTATCCATGGCCTTTTGCAGATTTTCCAAGGACGTGGCGTAGGAAATGCGAATGTTTTCCGGCGCGCCGAAGGCTTCGCCTGGAACCACGGCAATGCGTGCCTCATCCAGCAAATATTGCGACAGGTCCATGGCGCTGCGAATAACCGTGCCATTGGCCTGGCGGCCAAAATATTGTGCCACCGATGGAAACAGATAAAATGCGCCCTGCGGCTTCACCAGCGAGATGCCCGGCATGTTCATCAACCGTTCTGTTGTATAATCCCGGCGGCGCCGGAACTCCTGTTTCATGGAGTCGAGATCGGTCTCGGGCATTTGCAGGGCAGCCAGTGCCGCATACTGCGAAATCGAGCATGCATTGGATGTGGTGTGGCTCTGAATTTTCATGGCCGCCTGGATGAATGGCGGTTTGGCAGCCAGGTAGCCGAGACGCCATCCGGTCATGGCGTGGCTCTTGGAAAATCCATTGACCAGCATCAATTGTTCCCGGATTTCCTCAAATGCCGCCAGCGTTGTCGTATCGATGGCATCGTAAATCAATTGAATATAGATTTCGTCACTTAAAATCAAAATATCGTGATCCAGGCAGAAATGGCAAATCGCTTCTAGTTCATCGCGGGTGTACACCATGCCGGTGGGATTGGATGGGCTGTTGAGAATCAGCAGCCTGGTTTTGGCAGTTACCGCCTCTTCCAGTTGCTCGGGATAAATTTTATAGTTGTGCTCCGCGGTCGTTTGCAGAAACACGCAGTTGCCGCCGGCCATTTTCACCTGCTCGGGATAGCTCGTCCAGTACGGTACCGGCACCAGCACTTCATCACCCACATCCAAAGTCGCAAACAGCGCATTGACGATGGACTGCTTGGCGCCGTTGGACACCAAGATGTCTTCCGGCGCATAATCCCCGCCCATGCGATTCAAAAATTCGGCGATGGCCTGGCGCAGATCAAAAATGCCGGCATTGGGCGTGTATTTGGTGTGCCCGCTGCGGATGGCCTGTACTGCGGCTTCACAAATCGGCGCCGGGGTGTTAAAATCGGGCTCACCGGCGCCAAGGGATATCACCTCGACACCCTGGCGCCGCAATTCGGCCACTCTGGCGGTCACAGCCAGAGTCTTCGAACCTTCGATATTTTGCGAGTAGTGCGATGGCTGCCACGTTTTGCGCTGGAACGTCAAGTTTTGCGTATCCACCGGTACAACTCCGTTGATTGCTTGTTTATTTTTAAATATCAATTAACCGTCGGAACTGTTCAGGATTCAGGCGGTACTTCACTCATCAGCGCGGTGATGCAGGCCACATTGAGGATGTCCTCCACGCTGCAGCCACGCGACAGATCGTTGGCCGGCATGCGCAAACCCTGCAAAATCGGGCCAATGGCGTCGAAACCAGCCAGCCGCTCGGTTAATTTGTAGGCAATGTTTCCGGCATCGAGATCGGGAAAAATCAGCACGTTGGCGCGGCCAGCAACCTCGCTGTCCGGAGCCTTGCGCCGGGCCACTTGTTCCACCAGCGCCGCGTCCACCTGAAATTCACCATCGAGTTTCAGTTGCGGCGCTTTCTGCCGGGCCATGGCGACGGCTTTCTGGACTTTTTCCACACGAGGATGCTTGGCACTGCCGCGGGTCGAAAACGAAAGTAACGCTACCTTGGGTTCCTCGCCCACGAGTTTCCGGTGTGATTCGGCAGAGATGATGGCAATATCGGCGAGCTGTTCGGGTGTGGGATCGGGAACCACAGCACAATCGGCGTAGGTCAGCACCTGCTGTCGGGTATCGGATACCATCAAAAATATACTGGACACGAGCGAGATTTGCGGTCGCAAACCGAGCACATGAATGGCAGCGCGGATGACCTCGCCGGTGGTGGCCACCGAGCCGGCCACCGAACCATCGGCATCGCCGACCCTGACCAAAAAATTGGCAAAATACAGGGGCTGCCGCACTTTTTCCCAGGCCTCCTCTAGCGAAATGCCTTTATCCCGGCGTGCCTCGAAGAACTGCTGCGCAAACGTATCCAGCCGCGGATCATCCTCCGGTCGCACAATGCGCACATCCGATTGCGACAGTTCCTGCAGCTTCAGCAGCGGCTCCAGCGGGCGAGCGGGACTTTCGACGAGCACCACTCGCGCCAGCCGCCGTTCCACAAGCTGCCGCGCAGCGGCAATAACGCGCTCATCCTGCGTCTCGGGCAGTACGATGGTTTTGTTGCGTTCTGCCGCCCTGCGACGAACGCTCTCCAGAAAGGTCATGCCAGATTGAATTTTGCTTTCAGCGCTTTCAATACGTTTTCAGGGACAAATTTTTCCACATTGCCGCCGAGGCTTGCCACCTCTTTCACGATCGTCGAATTCAGATAGGTGTATTTTTCGTGTGGCATCAAAAACACCGTCACCAGGCCGTTGCTGATTTTGCGATTCACCAGCGCCATCTGGAACTCGTATTCGAAATCGGAAATCGCCCGCAGGCCGCGCACAATGGCCACGGCATTGCGCGAATGCGCGTATTCCACCAGCAGGCCCTGGAAATCCTCCACTTCCACATTTTTCTGATCGCAAAGCGCTTCGCGAATCAGCTCCACCCGTTCCTCCACCGTGAACAACGGTTTTTTGGCCGGATTGGTGGACACGGCCACGATCACACGATCAAATAGACGTCCGGCGCGGTGAATCACATCGATGTGGCCATTGGTGATCGGATCAAATGTTCCCGGATATATGGCTATTCTTGGCAATGGCCCTCACTCCTTTTGCATCAAAAACCACAGCGTTGTATCGCCCGCATGCTTCTCTGTAAGGACGGTGAAACGCTCCGGGGGTTCAAAGTCGCTTCGCCTGGATTCTTCGACAACACACACTCCATGTTTTGCCAGCCAGCCTTCCTTAGCCAACATTGCAATCGCCTTCTGACTGTAAGATTTTGCGTAGGGAGGATCGATAAAAATACAATCAAACTCCTGTGGCGGGCTTTTCGACAAAAAAGAAAACGCATCTGCAATCACCACCCGCGCCCGGGCTTTTAGATGCGTTTTTTCCAGGTTTTTCAATAGCGCTTGTACTACGGCCCTGGACTTCTCCACAAAATAGGCAAGCTGCGCACCGCGGCTCAGAGCCTCGATGCCAATGGCACCGCTGCCCGCAAACAGGTCGAGGACGGCCTCACAGGCTGGCACCCATCCCCGCAGCGTATCGAAGAGAATCTGGCGGGTGCGGTCCGAGGATGGCCGGACACTTTTATGCTTCGGAACCAGCAGCCGCGTTCCTCTGGCGGCACCCGCAATCACTCGCATACGTCAACGGGCAAAGTGGTGCGCAACCATCACCAGGCTCATGGCATCGTTGCTATTTACGCGCGGATCCTTATTAATCAAGGAAATCTTTTCAATACGCAAATTTGGCGATGCACCAGCAAAATTCTGCAGAAAGGTCAGCGATTTTTGCAGACTGCCATCAAGGCTAATTTGAAGAGGTGTGAGCGCGTAGCCATCCTGATTGGTCGTGGTACTTTGTTTAATGACTCGAACGGACATGCCGGTGCGCTGTGCCACATTCCGCAGCCAACCCAGAAATTCGTTCAGCCCGAAATATTGCAGGGAACTCGCACCGCCTGCCGAAAGCGTCTCTCGGTCCAGCACTCCCGCAATAGTGGCTTTCACCGAGGTTGGACCATGAATCGTGTAATTTTCTTGATGCACGATACGCGCATTATCAGTTTGTAGCACATTCTGAACCCGTGATAACAGTCCCGCAAGCTCGCTGTCCGAATTGGCGACCAGCTCGAGAATGAACGAATCACCGGAGATGCGCATCAGGCTCAGGGTGGCCTGGCCTGAAATCGCCGAACTGATGTTATCGATGGCGGCATAGCTGGCCTGCAACGACGCCACCATATTCTGTTCAACGGGTGATAGCATACGCCGCGCCGGGGTTGTCCTGCGGCTCGGGGTCGAAGTTAGCACCTCCGGTTGGGTTTGCTCTGCCTGGGGCATCTCCATCGGAGTTTGCTGCTCAGTTGTTTCTTCGGGGAACGTTAATTCTTCACGCGCTTGACCGCCTTCCGCCATCATTTCAGCCTGTTCCGGTTCGCTCAGAGTTTCAAGCACCTCATCGGCCGGTTCGCCCCCTTTAAATAGGAAATATCCTGCGGCAGCCGCCACGATCACCAACACGCCGGCGATTATGATTTTGCGAGCCGAGCCGCCCTTATTGTCATCGAAAGGGGGATAGCTGCTGATATAGGAACCGCTCTGCTCCTCGGTGGAAAAAGTCGAAGAATCCAGGTCAATCCCTTGACGCACGGGCTCTTGCTGGGTAACGGGCTCGCGCTTCTCTTCTTCCCCGATCAAATTGATGTCAACCATAGCAGTCCTCCATGAGCTGTGATCGTTTTGCCCAAAAAATCAAAATCCTTTTATTGCGGCGCCCACTGCCGTGACAAAGGATTCAGGATGCTCTTTGATCTCGGATTCAGAAGGCGATTCGGTCAGAGGAATTGTCTCAAATGGATTGATTCGGCGAAAGGACACATTATGCGATTTGGACAGAATGTCAATCATGCGATCATTCACCCCGTCGCCATATAAAAACACTTCATTCATATCCTCGACACTTTTTCCAAGCTTGTTATCCAGAATAATCCGGCGCAGCTCTTTAGAAACGACCCGAGAAATGTGCTCATCTCGATCGATTTCGTCCGGCAAGGCTTCTTCTTCCGGAAACTCGACTTCCTGAACCAGATAAAAATTGTGATACAACACAGAAAGCTGCAAATTGCGTTTTCGCAAATCCACCAATGCAATTTTGTGATCCTGCGGCACCCGATACGCCTTTTCTAACAATCGCTGAGCCGCAAACACATCCACATCAATGGCCCGCAGATGCAGGTCCGTGGATGCAAAAATCTCCTTGAGAAAATCCACCACCGCTTTACGAATGACCACGACGACGACTATCTTCTCGGAACTTTCCTGCCCGTCTTCCGGCAGCACTTCGTGCGCGATAACAAAATGATCCAGCGGGTTGATCATAAACTGGCTCACTTCCCACCGGATCTGCTCTTTCAATTCGTCGCCATCCAGAGTCGCATCAACAGGGATTTTTTTGATGATCACCAGGTCGGAATCCACAGCGAGAGAGGCCTGGTTGGTCTCAAATCCAGCCGTTTCATAGACTTTATTAAGGTCTTGAGCGAAGGTCTGGATATTAAGCCGATCTTTAATGGCATCAAACGAAAACGGGATTCGGGACGTCCCCGCTGCTACCTTTTTGATTTTAAACTTTCCCGAATGCCCGACGGCCTCGCTCATACGAATGGATTGTTCTCGGAGGCTAATACCAACCAGACTCTCCTCGGCCTGATGTAAGTTCATCCAAACACTCCCTGTTTCGTTCTTCCTTTAACGCTTCGGTCCTGTTTCCCAGCTTTTTTCGCCTCCCTGGATTTTACCATGGTTCTCGATTTTCAACGCGCCGATGGTGGACAACAGAAAATCGTTTTCCACGCGGGCAATATCCAGAGAGTCGATGGGGCAATACACATCGGCATACTTAATTACAGAAGTATCTATTACTGCCAAAACATATTGTTTGCGGACGGTTGGACAGTAGCGCAGTGAATCCACCAGCGTGTAAATCTGATCCAGATTATCAATGGTGCTATTCAGGCTTGCGATAATCTTCTGGTAATTGTTGTGAACATTCTGACTGGCTTCCAGAGCCATGTCCGGCTTGCCCTGACGAATGTCGTTTTCAATAATGCGATATTGCAAAAAGAAATCCTTGCGCTCCACTACCTCCAACGCGCCATCAAACATGCTCAGCGGTGCGCAGGGATGGGTCTTTAAAAATTCGCGCAACGATTCCAGACGATCCCGCAGAATGCGAACTTCTCCGGTAATGGACTCGATCCGGCGCTGCAGCGAGTCCAGCATAACGCTGTCATCCGGGGAAATCTGCGGAATGAATTGATCTAAATTTGACTGCTCCTGATTCAGCGAATCGAAAAGCGCCACGAAACGAGCAATTGGCACGGCAAAAACGGAATCCACATACGCATGATACGCGGAATCGGTTTTCACAAACTCGATCAGTTCTTCCAGGCTGTCCGTATACGATTCATGAAACCGCAAATATTGCAGCTCGGCGTTGTGAAGATTTTCGATGTTGTATCGGCAAATCTGCGTGTTTCGAGCTTCCTGATCCCAGAGCTTTTTGGGGTAGTATATAGAACCGATCAGCGCCGCCGTCAGCAGAACAATAAGGATTTTGTAGACGATCGATCCCTTTCCGTAATAATCAGACATCTTTCCTCCCTCTCTCTTCTTGGGTCATCTTGCTTTTGAGGTTCAACGATCGAAAATTTATAGATCGCGTGAATATAAAAGGAGCTTATAAAAATTGCAAGCATAATAAACCGAAAAGTCCCGTTTGCTGGTTAATCCTTTACCGTAATATAAGGCCGAATTTTGGACAACGTTTTAGGGCCAATGCCAGAAACATACAATAAATCGCTTTCCCTCCTGAATGGCCCCCGATTCTGGCGGCGTTTGATAATGCGTTCCGCAAGGGTCTCGCCGATGCCCGGCAAGCGCATCAACTCCTCTTTGCCGGCCTCGTTAATGTTGATGCGCTGGTTTTCGTTCCAGAGTTGCCGCTCCCTCCGGGTAAGCCTACTGGATTGCCCCGACAGGTCATTCAGGCTATCGGCAATGGCCTGAAACCGCTGGGACAAAGACGGATCAACCTGCGGCAGGGGTTGGCGGATTTGATACCACCGAACACCAAGGCCAATCATTAGCGTGACGGCCAGAACCATCGTTGCCGTCAACTGCAATCTATGAAATCCCCCCTGCATTCCCTATCTGCTCAATTATTGAAACACTTCACGGATTTTCTTGAAGAATCCTTTTTCGTTTTTCGGCGGCGCCAGGTTTTCGGACTTCAGCAATTGTTTCATAATGTCCTTCTCCTGTTTGTTCAGCTTCGTCGGCGTCCACACATGAATGCGGACGAGCTGATCGCCGCGGCCATGGCCCCGCAAATGCGGGATTCCTTTGCCGCGCATTCGCAGGATTTTGCCCGATTGCGTCCCTGGCGCGATTTCCAGCTCGGCCTTGCCATTCAGAGTGGGAATTTCCACCGTGGTGCCCAGCGCAGCCTGAGGAAAGCTCAGATAAAGATCGAATAGAATATCATCGCCGTGGCGCTCGAAATACTCGTGCTCTTTTTCCTCGATGAACACCAGCACATCGCCGGCGGGACCGCCATTCGGGCCAACATCGCCCTCGCCGCGCAGGGTGATGTAATTGCCGGACGACACCCCGGGCGGAATTTCCACTGTCAGCATGCTTTCACCCTGCACGCGGCCTTCGCCACCGCAGCTCGGACAAAAGTCCTTGATGATCTGCCCTTCGCCCCGACAGTACGAACACGTGCTGACGTTGATAAACTGTCCAAAGATCGAACGGGATACGCTGCGGATTTCGCCGGTGCCATTGCACTGCGGACAGGTCACCGGCTTGCTGCCCTTTTTCAGGCCGGTGCCGTTGCAATCCTCGCAGCGCACCAGCCGCTTGATTTTGAGCTTTTTGGTTACACCCGTGGCGATTTCTTCCAGGGTCAGCGATAGCCGAATCTGCAAATCCGAACCACGCGGCTTGCGGCCCGAGCGGGAGCGTCCCCGGCCCATGCCGAAGATATCCGCAAAACCAAAGCCTTCGGACATGAACGTGCGCAGGGCGTCTGCAAGATCGAATTCAAAATCGGCGAAATCGCTGAAACCACCTTTTACGCCCTGATGCCCGAAGGCGTCGTAACGTCGGCGCTTCTCCGGATCTTTCAAAACCTCATACGCCTCGGAGACTTCCTTAAATTTCTCTTCGGCGGTCTTGTCCCCGGGATTGCGATCCGGATGATATTCCATAGCCAATCGGCGATAGGCCTTTTTTATCTCCTCTTCCGACGCGTCCCGACTCACCCCGAGTATTTCGTAATAATCTCGTTTGGCCATGCGTTATTAAATGGTTAAAAATACTATTCCTTGCTGACGATGACCTTCGCCGGACGCAGGATTTTATCGCCCAGCAAATAGCCTTTCTGGTGCTCTTCCACCACCGTGTTGGGTGGCACATCCTCCTTTTCCACCTGCATCAACGCTTCATGGTATTCAGGATTGAACTCCTGACCGACGGCGGAAATCTGCGTCACGCCTTCGGCCTCGAGCACCTTCAAAAAGGTCTTGTAGATCATCTCAATGCCTTCGACCAGCGCCTCGAAATTTTGATCACGCCGTGCCGACTCCAGCGACCGCTCGATGTCATCCAGAATCGGCAGCAGCTTGCGGATCAAATCGGCGTTGGCCTTGCGCCAGAACTCCTCCACCTCGCGCTCCTTGCGCTTGCGGAAATTCTCAAATTCGGCGATCTGGCGCAGATATTTGTCTTTCAGCTCATCAACCTCTTTCCTGAGCTTCTGGATTTCTTTGTCTTTGGCGCTGGCGGTCTTTTTCTTTTCCGCCTTTTTCTCGTCTTTTTTCGCAGCTACGGTCTGCGTGTCCTTTTCATCCATGTCCTGAATCTCGATTTCGCGATGATTGCCACCGTTTTCGTTGACTGTATCTTCAACCCGCATTTTTTCGTCACGATTGCTCATAAAACATCACCTCACCTTAATGAATCCTCAAGTTGGCCCGTTGGCTTTTGAATCGGATTTTCGCTTTTATCACCAACGCCAACGCCGGCATCCGCATCCGTGCAGCGCCTGGGGGCTATTCGGTTTCCGGCACCGTGTCCGAATTGAACAGACTGGAAAGCACCTCGGCCATGTAATCGATTACCGCCACCAGCTTGGAATAGGGCATGCGCGTCGGGCCCAGAAGCCCGATGGTTCCGGATACCCCGCCGAGATGATACGTCGCCGTGATGAGGCTGCAATAGCGCATCAAATTTTCTTTGTTTTCCTCGCCGATGGTGATCTTGATCCGATGGGGCGAAGCCGGTGCCGGCTGCCCGCCTTCTTCCTCGACTTCCGTCCTCCGATTGAATACTTGAATCAGAATTTCTTTATCATCCAGCAGGTTCATGATATTTTTCAGCTTGGCCTGATCGGCGAACTCCGGCTGGGTCATGATATTCGATGTACCCCCAATGTGCAAATCGGACGGGGACGGAAATGTAAACAGACTTTGCGATGATTTCAGCACCAGATCGATGAACCGGGCGTCTTCCAGATGAATATCCCGCAGCCGGTCATCGATGGTGCGCTTGATTTCTTTCAACGTCAATCCGTGCAACCGCTCGTTGAGGATGCGGCAGGTTTCCTGCAATGTATCACGCGAAATGCCGCGCTCCAGTTCCATGGTGATCGTTTTCACCAGCCCGGATTGGATGGTGATGATCACCAGAATGCGATTGTCGGAAATCGGCACCAGCTCCATGCGATCGAACCGGCCCTGATAAAACCGCGGCGCCAGCACCACGCCGAGCTGATTGGAAATCTGCGCCAGGGTATGTGAAGCCGCTTCGAGGATGTATTCGATGTCCTGCGAAACCCGGCGCAGGCCTTCGTAAATGCGGTTTTTCTCCAGCGGAGAAACATTCTCCACGGTCATGATCGAATCGACGTAAAAACGGTAGCCTTTGTCGGTGGGCATGCGTCCGGCCGAGGTATGCGGCTGACGAACGTAGCCCTTCGCCTCCAGGTCCATCATCACGTTGCGCAACGTGGCCGGACTGAAGGGCAGGTTGTACTTTTTGGCAATGTATGTCGAGCCGATGGGGGACGCTTTGGCAACAAAATTCTCAACGATGGTTCCCAGCACAAATTTTTCGCGTTCAGTCAATTCCGTTCCGGATTGCATGATCAACACACCTTTAAGGCTCTATGTTCACGAATGATCCGATCATAGGCAAATGCGCTGTCCTATTCGTACACATCCGACCTTCGCTTGCGATTCAACGGTCTTTTTACTCTCCTTCCCAAGTTTAACTTGGGAAGGAGAGTAAGGATAACTGTTCCGCCTCTTCCCCGTCATCACGAGGATCCGCCAGCCGGCGGAGACGAAGTGATCTCATTAGCCTATCTGCAAAGAGATCGCCGCGCACCCGCCTCGCGGCGGTTGCTCGCGATGACAAGCAAAATTTTATCAAACGAAATAGCCGAATCGTTCCAAAAAATGTTCAATAACTTTAAAATATGCTAAAATTTATCGCATCCATCAAAGTGAATTAAGATAACCAATTTTGTACCCGCAGTCAAGCAAAAATTCGGGGGCAACCGCTCGCGTCAAAAACGTAACAAATCAGGGCCAATTGAGGCAGAACATCAAAATTCTCGCAGGGGCGCGGGGCTCGTAGAGGATGGGTTGGTGGAGTTGCGAATAACCGGGGAAACGTGTCTAAATATTTGCTTCAGCCTCAAGATTCTGGTTTACGGCTTTTGCTATCCGCTGGTAAATGGAAAAGCTGGTGGTCAGCCTGGGCAGCGATTGGCTATTTTGCATTGCAAGAAAACCGCGGAGGGCGCTAAGAACGCAGAGAAAAACCGCTTTGTGTCCTTTGTGTCTCTGTGGTGAACCTCATTTTCCCGCGAAGCGGCGCAGCAGCGCTTCCACCTCTTCCACGTCCGGGGCGCCCATGGCGCGGCCGATTTGTACCGCCTGCCGCAGCAACGGCAGGCCGTGCTCTGTGTCGCCGAGCTGGCAGAGGAGAAGGCCCAGGTCGCGGGATACGTTGTACATACCGAGAGCGTTTTGGGTTTCCAGTGCCAACTGCAGAGCTTCGGAAAAAGACTTGACCGCTTCTTCGATCTGTTGATTTTGCCAAAAAATATGAGCCATGTTGTGCAGGGTGGGAATCATGCCAGCCCGATCCCCGATCTCCCTTTGAATCGCTAAACTCTCTTCCAGATAACGAAGCGCCGTATCATAGTCGCCACGGGCATAAGCCGCCGTGGCCATATTGTTCAAGGTGGCGCCCTCGCCAGCCCGATCCCCGATCTCCCTTCTTATCTGCAAACTTTCTTTGAGATATTTCAGCGCCATATCGTAATTGGCCCTGGCAAGGTAAATTTCTCCAATTTCATTTAAGCAGGCAGCAATCCCCTTTTTATTCTTCTTTTCCTGAATTTTCAGAGCCTCCTGAAAGGCTTTCAGGGCTTTGTCGTAATGCCCCAGGCTTGAATACAACTGGCCAAGTTGGTAACGGATTTCGGCACTTTTTCGCTTTTCTAATTCTGTTGGCCCTGCATATTCATCTAAAATCTGATTTAATAGAAGGATGCGTTCCCTTTTTTGCTCCTCGGTTAGATTGTTGATAGAAGTATCCTGAATACCATCCTGCACCATCATCGTGAATTTTTCCTGTTTCGGAATGGCAAATTCGTAAAGGCCGCTATGCCAATCCCAGAAGTCGGGAGCGCCTTCGGCGAGAAGAGGGATGGTAAATTCCGGAACAATAAACACAAGAGGGCGGTTGATGCGAGCCAATTCATTGCGGCGCCAGTTCAGCGCCCGGATGGTTTCCCGCTGCCGTTCGGCGTTTAATTCAGTCAGCCAGTACTCGAGTCCCATCACAAAAAGCACGGCCTTTTCAGGAGCACCTTCAGCCGCAGCCTTAATGGCCAGAATGGGATCTGCCGGTGGAGTGTTGTGAAGATTGATCTCGATAACAGGCTTCGCAAGATTCTGCTTGATCCAGTTAGAAAGTTCCTGGCGCATTTGTGGCAGGTTGCAGCGGACAAAATACAGAGAGAACCCTTGCGCACGACGTAATGCCCGCATCAGGCGCGGTAAATCAGGTGCGGCAAGAAAAGGGAATTCAGTAGATGAAATTGCCTTTGGTTGTGGCTGTTTAGCTTTTGAATACTCTTTTGCAGGGACGGAAATATCTGCAATCTTCTTTTTTAAGGTCTTTTTCTTCATTTGGAGTGAGTATCTTTTGGGCTTTTCAAGGCCTTTTTGACGCGTGGGCACTCGCGCACGGCAGGATGCAAGTCGGCCCATCGATCGTCATTCACGTATTCCAGTACCAGCCGGTGATGAAGAAGACGGCCTGAGGTCTCATCTCCGGGTATCTGTTGTGTGGCAGCAATCTGTTTCAATCCTTCAAGGTCTTCATCGCGAACCAGCCGGTCGTACTCCCGAACCAACCGTTGGATCGCATGTTCCACATGCGCACGGTTGATTTTCGTATCGGTCTCGTCGCAGGCAAAGCGCAGGAGTCGCATCAAGTCGCGAACGGAGCCGCCACTGGCCTGGATCAGCCGTTTCACATCACCGTGTTGGTCAAAAATGGCCTCCATTTCCACACGTTTCACCACGATTTCATAAAGCGCATCCACTCCAGGTCGGTATGATTTTTTCGTGCCGTGCTCCTGTATTTTAACCATCGGGATGACGTCGGTTTCCGCAAAAGAATCGCCCAGATTCACATTAAAGAGCAACGAAATAGGAACGGTGTAAAGAATATGGCAATGAGGGGATTTTAGTTGTTCGGCATGCTGCACGAACAATTCGGAGTGCGTGCTCTGCCCGTCCGGCTGAATGCGGTAATGCATTTTCTCAAGGCCATCGACAATGGCCACCAATCCCTGCCATCCCTTTTTCTTCAACTGAATCTGGACGTCATCAATTAATTCGTTTAGCCGACTAATAAATACCGTGAGTTCTTTTTCCAGCTCTCGGCGAATTTCGATTTTTCGCGTGCTGCCGCTGCGTATTTGTCCCGAAAATGCCGCCAGCATTCAGGTAAGGAGTGGAATTTCCGGTTTTACCGAGAATTCTGCCTGCAGAACGGTTTTGATATCCTCTTTTTCTTCTTCCTTTAAAATTTTTTCGGCAAACCAGGCATCAAGACTCTCCAGCAGGGCCTTGGCAATCGGGATGCTGTGATTATTCATTTCCTCGGAAATGCCTTTTGCCAAAGCCACAAGCACATCAAGATAATTCAAATCGCCGAGATCCAGGGTGCTTTCAATATCCACATACACCACAAAAAATTTCTGCTCACGCAGACGAGCGGCGAGCTGCTTCAATTCTGTGGATTTGCCACATCCGCGATGCCCGGTGATCAGTTGCTTGTGGTATTGTGGTGCAGGTGATCTTCGAATGCGGCGCGCAATCGTTTCGACGAAATTGTGATGGCCGCGGACCGGCGTTAAATCCACATATCGGGGATCCCCGGCTTCAAGGGGAATTTCCGGATGGCAGGCCTGGTAGGCCTCATCTACATTCTTTGCTGGCTTAAATTCGATAGCCATTATAAAAAACCCTTATTTTTAAAAACTTCTGTACGGTAAAATAATTATGAATCCAGTCAATCACAAGAAATAGTTCATATAAGGTCGAATAAATCTCTCACAACCGCCGCTGCACTGTCAACATCGCGCCGAGAAAGCCGTAGGTCAGGCCCAGGGCAATCAGGGAGAGAAACGCTTCGGGGGGCATGCGTAAGGAGATTTCCAATAGCCAGGAAAACACGCGCAACAACGCC
>JAUZRQ010000046.1 GCA_030950365.1 Candidatus Zhuqueibacterota bacterium
GGGGACCTGAGGAGTTGGTCTTTGTTGCAAACAGTCTTTCACAATTCGGGGAACCCATGCGATTCTTTTTCAGACTCATTCTCATCTGGATGGCTCTGACGGCGACAGCGGTGAAAACCCAGCCGGTGCAGACCGATCATGTGGAAGCGGAGCTCATTGCGGAAGTGACCATCATCCGGCCGGGGCAGCCGTTCTGGGCCGGGATCCGGCTGAAAATGGAGCCGTACTGGCATGTGTACTGGAAGAACCCGGGAGATTCCGGCATGGCGCCATCGGTGGAGTGGCACCTGCCGCGCGGCTTTGCGGTTAGCGACATTTTCTGGCCGTACCCTGAAAAAATCGACCTGCCACCACTGGCCAATTTTGGTTATGAAGGTGAAGTCGTGCTGCTGGTTCGCATTACGCCACCGGATCGTACGCCGCTCGGCCGCATAACCTTGAAAGCCGAAGTGGACTGGCTGGTGTGCAGGGAAATGTGCCTGCCGGGAAACGCCAGCCTCAAACTGACTTTGCCGGTTCGGAAGGAACCGCCGCGGTTGAATACCCGCTGGTCTTCACTTTTCGAGCGGATGCGCGCGCGGCTCCCGCTGAACAGCGATTCCTGGCGGTTCAGGGCCGGAATTGACAACGATTCCCTGCGTCTCACTCTGCGTAAACCCACCGCAGTGGCCGATCGCGTGCAATCGGCCTTCTTTTTCCCGGAGCAGGAAACGCTCATTCAGCATGCCGCGCCGCAAAGGCTGATCCGGCTGGGCGAAGAGTGGCAGGTGCACGCGCGGCTGTCGGATTATTTCAAAGAAGCACCGGATAGCTTGCGCGGGGTGTTGGTGCTTTACGATACAAAAAGGCAGGCGGTGACTGCAGTTGCGGTGAGAGCGGCTTTTTGACGTGTATTCAAAGAATAGGACTGGTCGCCGCTAGCAATGGACTCTGTTGCGGTGACAGGATCAAATATCTGCGAAGAATGGAGGAAGCATCATGAGGTCGGTTATATTAGGTTTTATCGGGGCGTGCATGGTTGTGGCCAGCAGCATGGCCGCGGCGGCGGATGCGAAAGTGGGTAAACCGGCCCCGGATTTTACCCTGGTGGATTCCAATGGCAAAAAGCACACGCTTTCCGGTTACAAAGGAAAGTTCGTGGTGCTGGAGTGGGTGAATTTTGGTTGTCCGTTCGTGAGGAAACACTACAACAGCGGCAACATGCAGAAGCTGCAGAAGACATATACGCAGAAAGGCGTGGTGTGGCTGTCCATCTGCTCCTCGGCGCCGGGCAAACAGGGCCATTTCAGGCCGAAGAAAATCAATGAGCTGCTGCGGAAAAAGCAGGCCCACCCAACGGCCTATTTGATTGACGCCGATGGCAAGGTGGGCAAACGGTACGGCGCCAAAACCACGCCGCATATGTTCATCATCGATCCCGAAGGCGTTTTGATCTACGCCGGAGGCATTGATGATAAGCCGACGACCCGATTGAAGGATATCAAAACGGCGCACAACTATGTGGCCACGGTGCTGGATGCCGTTCTGGCCGGCAAACCGGCTCCGATCAAAACCACGAAGCCCTATGGCTGTTCAGTCAAATACAAATGAGCAGCGGCGCTATTTCGAACCGCTCGCGTCGGATGAATCACTTCCGAAGGACGCCATCACTGCGGGTATTTTGAAAACGATTCCCGGTTGCGAAACATCACCTTCATGCAAAAGGAGCTTACGAGAATGAAGCGGATTCGACCACCCCTGCCGTTTGCGCTTTTGGGACTGACGCTGGTTCTGGTTGTGAATTTCGTTGGATGTTCATTGACCAAACACTTCCGTTCGTCGAAAAACGTGCTGCTGCGCACACCGCCATATTACATGGGCAAGCAGCGGAGGGTTGTGCCACCCATCGGCGTGTTCCCGGTGGAGCTCGACCGTCGATTGCAAAGGGACATGATGCGAGACGATGTTGCCAGGCGACTCCAGGAGTTTGTGGATAGGGTCAATCGTTATTTGGCCGCCAAAGCCGATGCCGATTTGATGGTGCTGCCGGCCATCGAGCGCCCCATTGAAGATGCGCCGGATGTGTATGTGGGCAACCCTCTGGGCGACGATTCGCCGGATACGACCGAATTCGAAGAGGAAATTAAAAATTACGGCTTCGCACCGGGTGAGCATGTGACCCTGGTTTACGCTCTGGCACCGGCCTTTGGCTGGAAACAACGGTTGCGGCAGCTCGGCGATGAATATGGACTTCAGTATGTCGTGTTTATCACCCTTGGGATCAGTGAATATTTCCCAACGCAAATCGACTGGAAGGGGAACAAGGCGATCTATCTGGGAACAGGGCATGCCATGCGGTTGAAATGGTTGACCTCGCTGGATGATCCCATCGAGGTGCTACATTTTACCGGCGCACTGATGGACACCACCGGTAAAATTCTGCGCGCCGGTGCCGAAGGATTTCATGCCAAACCCGGATCGTTTCTGGAGTCGGTGTTCGGCTTGCGCCGCACGCATGGCGAAGACGATATCGATGAAATTTTGCAGCTGCGACGTGAGGATTTACCTGGCAGACCGTTGGTGTGGAAGGTGGCCCTTCACAATCTAATAATCCAGCTAACTGGAGGCCGTCGTCCCATCGTGCCGTAATGGCTGAGGATGCATATTCACATGCCATGCCATCGAGGGTGAGCCATTTCCTCCGCTCAGATCACCGGACGGTATCTTGTCGAGCAGACTATTCTCTGATTGCGTAGTCCGAAACGGATGTTGCTGTAATAATTCAAGTTCTTTCTGGATCTGGCCGAGAATTTCCTGAACCCGCAGCAGGATTTGACGGGCTCTCTTGAAATGCTTTTGGTCTGCGCAATGTTGCAGCGCTTTAGCCTGATCGATCAACTCTTCAGCGCCAAAATACAGTGCCACGTCCTTCATCTCATGCGCATATTGGTTTAGCGCCTCAGGGTCGTTCTCGTTAATGGCCAGCGATAGTCGCGCCGGAAATTTCACACATTGCTGATAAAATTGATCCAGCATCTTCAAAAACATGGTATGGTCGTAGTCGAGCATTTCCAGCATGCGCTGCAAATTCAAATGCTCAATTTGTGATAGCACCTCTTCCGGTTGTTCTGGCGCTTGCGAATGTGATTTCCATACCCGTACCATTTCATCCATTAACGCCTTCAACTGGATGGGTTTGGACACATATCCATCCAGCCCGGAAGCGAGAAGTTGCTCGCGGTCGCCCTTCATGGCATGCGCTGTGACTGCAATAATGGGGGTCTTACGTCCGGATTTCTTTTCGTGTTGTCGGATAACGTCTGTAGCTTCGATACCGCTCATCTTCGGCATCTGAATATCCATCAAGATGAGATCGAAGTCTGATTTGAGGTACTTTTGAACTGCTTCCTCACCATTGCGGGCAACCGTGACCTGGAACCCCTGTTTTTCCAGTAATTTGACGGCGATTTTTTCATTAACCGGATTGTCCTCGGCCAAGAGAATGCGCAACGAGCGCGGGAGCCCACCATCTGGCTGCCCAGCTTGAGTTGCGGCCCAAGATTTTTCATCGGCCGAAGCCAGCGATGAATCAGTCCTACAACTCAAATTAGCCTCGTGGTACGTCATGCTTATTAGCTGTTGTAAAAGATTGTGGATAAGCAAAGGCTTGCTCAGATAATGCAGAGTAGTGCCATGCAGTTGGGGCATCAGTTTGACTTTTTCCCAGGGAGGAAGCGCCAAAAAAACCGGTATATCGCGTTGATTCATTATTTGGACAATGTTCTTCAAGGTGCGCGTCTGCCGGCTGTTAAATTTAAATGAATTGATGAGGACAAAAAAACGATTTCCCCGAATTGCAGGATCATCCTGTAAACGGTTTTTCAGTGCAACTAAGCTATTCAGACAAACACATTGAATGCCGACGTTTTTGAATGCACCTTTTAACGTTTTGCTTCGCAAACGGTTTTTATCTACTATGAATAGTGTTTGGGGGAGGTATGATTGGGAGATTTGCGATAGCGCTACAGACGGTTTGGTTTTACCGTTCTTGAACGCGATAGAAAAATAAAAAGTACTACCACGTCCCGGGCGGCTATCCAACCAGATTTCACCTCCCAACAGTGGAACCAACTGCCGACACAGAGCCAGGCCGAGGCCCATCCCATCGGCTTTACGGGTGTGTGAGCCATCAAGCTGCCGAAATGGCTCGAAAATGGTGTTCCATTGGTCTTGAGGAATGCCGATACCCGTATCCTGAATGGAAAAGACCAGGATTTTATTACCCCCGGTGTTGTCGGGCCCGTCTGGTTTGGATGCCGTTTTTACCTGGATAAAGATTTCGCCTTTTTGCGTAAATTTGATGCCATTTTCTACCAGGATCGAAAGAATCTTTCGCAATTTTCGGGCATCGGTGACGATATGAACCGGAACTTCCGGGCTGATGAAACAGGAAATTTCCAAATTTTTGTTATAGGCATTGAACGAATAGAGATGCGCGATCGATTTAACGAGTTCGTATAAATTGAATTCATGCTCCTCCAGTTTCACTGTTCCGGTTTCAACATGGGAAAAGTCAAGAATCTCATCGATTAATGATTGTAGAATTTCCGCTGAGCGTTTTATTTCCTGAAGAAATTCTTCCTGTTCTGTGCCTTTCACGTTGCTATGCATCAGGCTGGCCATCCCGATAATGCCATTCAGCGGCGTTCGGAGCTCGTGACTGATGTTGGCCAAAAATTGGCTTTTCAAATTCGAATTTTCCACCGCAGTTTCACGGGCTGCCTGCAGTTTTTGCTCAAATTCTTTGTGGGCACTGATATCTCGGGCGACCATCTGAATGGCCGTTTCACCGTTAAGTGTAAACGGGATGGACGCAACCTCTACATCCAGTAAATTGCCTTTCAGAGTGATCAGTTTTTCTTCTTCAAAGAAGACGGGCTTACCCGTTTCCATTGCCTGCTTTATTCTCTTATGCGCCAGATCACGGGAATCGGGATGTAGCAAATCCAGCATTTTCATGCCGATCACCTGCTCAGCCGACTCCGCTTCCAGCATGCGCACTCCTGCCGGATTGATAAAAATGATTTTGCCGTTTTGGTGAATTCCGATGAGGTCTGGGCTGAGTTCAACCAGGCTTCGAAATTTTTCTTCGTTTTCACGCAGCGCCTGCATAGTCTGCTGCAGATCACGATTGCGCTGCTGTGCCAGGGCCTGAGCCTCGTTAGCCGACTTTAACGCCTGTTGCAAAAGTCTCCTCTTGACCTGATTGTCTTGCGATACCTTCTCCATTTTGAAAATGGAGTACAATCGAATGCGGTGCAGAATGTAGCCAAGCCCGGTCCCCACAAGAATACTGAAGGAGAAATGAACGGCATTCGGCGGAGCGGCCTTCAGCAGAAACAGCGCCGCCAGCAGTAGTGTGGTGAAGGAGCTCAGCCAGAACAGGACCGGCGGCAGCAAAAACGCACCGATGCATACCTGAATTAGAATGAAATTGGTAGCATAATCGATATCGCGATAAAAAAACACCAGAATGAAGCTGTTGATTAGCAAGATTTGAAACAGCAGGAAAGCATGGAATCCCGCCCGGCGCGATGACATTTTGCCGCGGTGCACCGCCATGAAGACATACAGAAAATACAGACCCATCAAAGCGGTTATTCCCCAAATCAGTGGCTGGTTCGCATTCGGAATTAGCAACGCATGCCCCAGAAAATAGAAAAAATAGAAAATTCCCAGCACTCCTGATAGGGGCTTGAGGCTGTGATAGAGATAGCGGCGCAGTAGGACGCGTTTATTATGTGCGCTTAGTTCAGATATCATGGTCTTTTTTCGTTTTGCCACACTGGGTCATTCCAATTTAAATATCACAAAAACGATGCTGCCTCAAGTCTGTGCCATCCCTCGATTGGAAAATCCGGTTGCCGTCACCGGCTCATTTATCATTTTTAACTGGCTTCTCTTGCTGCTGATGGGTGCCTTTCTCCATGATGTCTTTAACTGGGCGTGCTGAACTGATTTCTTCCAGCGTCTTGTAAAGCTCCTCGGCCTGAATGGGCTTGGAGATATATCCGTCCATGCCGGCCCGTAGACATTTTTCGCGATCTCCCTTCATGGCATGAGCCGTCATCGCGATGATCGGAATGTGCTCGCCGGTCGATTTCTCGCGGTCGCGGATGCGCTGGGTGGCCTCGAAGCCGTTCATGACCGGCATCTGTACGTCCATAAAAATCAGGTCAAAGGACTGATTCTCAAGCTTATCCAGAGCTTCCTGCCCGTTGTTGGCGATCGTTACCTGGTGGCCTGCTTTTTCAAGCAAGCGCATGGCCAGCTTCTGATTGACCAGATTGTCTTCCACGAGCAAAATGTTTAATGACCGTAAGGTGTATTCCAGGTATGTCTCGCTTAGCGGAGCGGCGGTGTGCTCGTGTAAAAGTTCTTCCGATTCCGAAAAGCTGTTGATGATTTGGTTGAGCAATTCCGACTGCTTAATTGGCTTCATGATGAAGCCGGTGACGCTGTCCCCCAGCCTGGCTACTTCCAGACGTTGGCCCGCCGGAATCAAAATGATTTTCTTCGATAGGTCTCCCCATCGTTTTTTTTCGTGCTGGTTGATGCTTTCGATTAGTTCTTGCACGCTAAGGCCGTCCCGCAGCGATGAATCCAAAAGTATCAGATCATAGTGCTGATCAATGCTATCACAAACTTGCTTCAAACCACTGGCAAGTGAAAATTTCGGATGGAACCCCCAGTTTTTCAACATGTCCTGCAATATTTTTCGGCAGGTGTCGTTTCGCTCCAAAATGAAAATTTGTAAATCGCTCAATTTTTGCGGAATCAAAATATTTTCCCGGTTTTTCTCTTCCAGCACGCCAAACGGTAGGTGGAATTGAAACACGCTGCCTTTGCCCACTTCGCTTTCGAGCCAGATGTCGCCGCCCATCAGTTCAATGAGTTTCTTGCTAATGGCCAACCCCAGGCCGGTGCCGCCGTACTTGCGCGTGGTAGAGCCGTCCGCCTGGGTGAATGCTTCGAAAATTTTCGCCTGCTTGTCTTTGGGAATGCCAATGCCCGTATCGCGCACCTTGAAATAGAGTTCGGTATAGGCGTCCAGATTGGACGGTAAATAGGTTGGCAGCGATAGGCTGTCGCCCTCATTTTTTGGCTTCGACTTTTGGGATTGCTTCTCCCACAGGTAACATTCGACTGAGACTTCGCCCGTCTGCGTGAATTTGATCGCATTGCCGACCAGATTGATGATGACCTGTTTGAGGCGATCCCGATCGCCAACTAGATGGTCGGGCACGTCATTGGCAATGTAGTAATTCAGCACCAGGCCCTTTTCCTGGGCGCGGATGGCAAGGACTTTCAGCGTGTCCGCGATCATGTCGCGCAGATTGAATCCGATGGCATCGAGCTCGAATTTGCCGGCTTCAATTTTTGAAAAATCAAGAATTTCATTGATGATCGAGAGCAGGGTTTCGCCGGAACTGACGATGATGTTGGCATATTCGCGTTGTTCGGGGTTGAGATTGGTTTCCAGCAGCAGACGCGCCATGCCAATCACGCCGTTCATGGGGGTGCGGATTTCGTGGCTCATGTTAGCCAGAAATTCGCTTTTGGCGCGGTTGGCCGCCTCTGCCATCTGGCGGGCCTCTTCGAGTTCCAGTGTGCGTTCTTTAACTTTTTGCGACAGCATGCGATTAATGCGCCGGATTTGTTTGATGCGCAGCCGCACGGCCCCGAATATGGCGGCACCGAGTGCCATCAACGAGAACCCAATGAACCAGGCCCGCTCCCAGATCGGTGGCAGCACCCGGAAGGTGACGGTGGCTTCTTGCTGGCTCACCACCCCATCACTATTGATAGCGCGTACGTGGAAGGTGTATTTACCATCGTCCAAATTGGTGTACCGCCTCACCCGCAGCGGTGTCGGATCGCTCCATTTGTTCTCAAAACCCTCCAGGTAAACCTGATAACGTACCGCATCTTCATTTTTGAAGGAAAGGCCAATGTATTCGAATTTGATGGTTTTCTCTTTGTGCGAAAACGTCAATTCTGGTTGCGGCGGCCCGTTGTAGCGGTCGGTTTTAATTCTCAAAAGATACGGGACGGGTGGAATAAGTATCGGGCGGTCGCGGTCGGGAGCATAGCGGGTCAGGCCCATGACGGTGCCGATCCAGAGATTGCCAGAACGGTCAGTTACCATGCAGTGGATGTTGACCTCGTCACCGGCGAGGCCGCTGCGCGAATTGTAGTTTTTCCAGGTTTGACCGTCAAATCGGTCGATACCGCGATTGGTACCAAACCAGAGATGCCCGAGGGCATCTTCGGTGATCGCCCAAACCACATGATGAGATAGGCCATCGTTTTCATCGTACACAGAAAAGTGCCGGCCGTCGAATTTGGCTGCGCCCCGGGCGGTGGCCAGCCAGAGATTACCGTGGTGATCCTGCATTAAATCGTAAACTTTATTGCTAGCCAGCCCGTCTTCTTTGGTGAAATGGCGGATTTCGCCGTTCTGAATGCGACACAGTCCGGCGCCGTTGGTGGCCAGCCAAACGACACCATTTTCAGCGATGAGAACATCCCAGATGGATGGCGCTTTCAACCCATCATTCGTGCCGATGTTATGAAAAATCGGGATGCGATCGCGTGGATCGAAAATCGACACGCCTTTTTCCGTGGCTAGCCAGATCATGCCACTGGAATCCTGGGCCATGGCGCGGACATAGTTGCCGATCATGCCGTCTTTCATGTCAAAGGTCTCGAAGCCATGGTTACTGAAGCGAATCAGGCCGGAAAACGAGCCGATCCAGAGCGTGCCGTAAGAATCACGGAGGATGGCGCGAATAGTACTGGTTTTCAGACCGTCGTCATCGTTAAAAATACGAAACTGACCATCATGCCACCGCACCAGGCCGCCGCTATTGGTGCCGATCCACATCGTGTCGCCCCGGTCTTCGTAAATGGCCGTGATGTAGTTGTCCGGCAGACCGAGGTCGGTGGTGTACGATTCGAACGCCTCCTGCGCCAGCTTGCTGACGCCGCCGGCGGTGCCAAACCACATGTTGCCTTCCCGATCCTGCAGCAGCGAAAACACCCGGTTATTTATCAACCCGTTTTCTAACCGAATGGGGGAAAAACGATGATTGCGGTAGCGATAGACCCCGTGGCCATTGGTGGCGATCCACAATGTGCCATCCATTGAGAAAATCAGCGAATAGGCTTCGGTTTTCGGAAGCCCCTGCTCTTCGGAAAAGTTGTCGATTTGATAGCGCCCACCCGAAATCGGGGTCAGCCGGGAAAGGCCTTCATCGGTTGAGACCCAGAGGTTTTTATCGGAATCCAGTGCCATATCAAAGACAATGTCGCTAACCAGCCCGTCCTCAGCAGAAATGTGCATGAGAGTATCATCCTGAAATTTGAACAGCCCGGCTCCGGTCACGCCGATCCACAAATTACTTGCTTGATCCTCGATGATGGTACGCACAAACGTGTCTTCCGGTCGGTCCACCAGCCGCAATACGGAAAAGGATTGACCATCGTAGATGATCACGCGCGCGCTGTCGCTGCCAAACAGCAATCGGCCCCGTTTGTCTTCGAAAATGCAAAAAACGCGGCGCACGTCGAAGTTCACGGCGGGGTTAAATTGCTTCAATTGGCCGGAGCCCGGGTACTCGTATTCAAAGTAGGCGATTCCGCCACCCAGCGTGCCCAGCCAGACCCGACCATGGCTATCTTCGAAAAGGCTATACACGATATGGCTGCCTTTCAGGCCAGAGGTGCGGTCAAAAATCTGGAAATAGACGCCATCATAGCGGGCCGCGCCGCCCGCCGTGCCGAACCAGATGAAGCCTTTCCGGTCCTGCAAAATGGCGTGCACCTGCGATTGCGGCAGACCGTCAGCCACCGTGTAGTTCTTGATTTGCAGTTTCTGGGCGTTCGCGCTATAGCCGAGCGTGATTAAAACAGCCAAAAGTTGTATAAAGGCGAATTTTTTCATTTCGGTCAACGGTTTTTCAAAACCTTTTTCTTTAATATAGGCATCGAATTGGATTTCTTTATTTCCACTTCCGTGATGTGGATATCGCTGGCAATCGCCTGCAACAGCTTGTATAGCTCTTCTGTCTGAATGGGCTTTGAAATATATCCATCCATGCCGGCCTGCAAACATTTTTCGCGATCGCCCTTCATGGCGTGAGCGGTCATGGCGATGATGGGGATGTGCTCGCCGGTTTTCTGCTCGCGCTCACGAATTTTTTGCGTGGCTTCAAATCCGTTCATGACCGGCATCTGCACATCCATGAAGACCAGATCGAAGCGGTGGCTCGCGAGCATGTCTAAGGCTTCCTTGCCGTTGTTGGCGATCTGAACCTGATGCCCGGCCTTTTCCAGCAAACGCATGGCGAGCTTTTGATTGACCAGGTTGTCTTCAACCAGTAAAATTTCAAGCGCACGTGGACGGTCGCTTTGAGGAACGATATCCGCCTCGTCGGCCACGGCATCGGCTTCGACCACCTCGGCATCCGAAAAAGTGTTGATAATCTGGTTCAGGAGCTCCGATTGCTTGATGGGTTTCATGATGAATCCGCACACATAACCGTCTTCTAATGACACTATGTCCAGTCGTTTCCCAGCAGGAATTAAAAGCAGCTTATGCGAAGGCTTCCCCCACCGCTGCCGTTCGTATTCAGCCAGTTGCATCAGCAGATCCTGCAGGCCGGTATTCTGTCCCAGAGTGGAATCCAGAATGACCAGATCGTATTGCCGTTTGATGAGATCGCGGAGGTTTTCCCCTTTGGTGTTCGGTGCGAGATCCGGGTTAAATCCCCAGTTTTCCAACATATCGGCAAGGATATCCCGGCAGGTGGCGCTGGATTCGATAATAAGAATGTTCAAATCCGTCAATTTCGACGGGATGCGAATGTCTTCATCCGGTTGTTTTTCCTGAACGGCAAATGGCAACCAGAATTGAAACACGCTGCCTTTTCCAACCTTGCTTTCCAACCAGATCTCGCCGCCCATCAATTCGATGAGTTTTTTGCTGATGGCCAGCCCGAGCCCCGTACCGCCAAAGCGCCGGGTGGTGGAGCCATCCGCCTGAGTGAAGGCGTCGAAGATTTTACGTTGCTTGCTTTTCGGGATACCGATTCCCGTATCCCTGACTTTGAAATACAACCGGGCATAGCTTTCCATGTCCGCCGGCAAGTATTCGGGGAGACCTTTCATTCGGACACTTTTGTGTGGACGCTGGCTCTGCCACAAATAGCATTCGATGGTGACTTCACCCTGTTGTGTAAATTTAATGGCATTGCCTACCAAATTAATGATAATTTGCTTCAATCGATCGCGATCTCCAATTAGAGAATCTGGAACCTCTGAGGCAATAAAAAAGTTGAGTTCAAGGTCTTTTTCCTGGGCTCGGACGGCCAGCATTTTCAAGGTGTCGGCGACCATATCTCGCAAGTGGAACGGGGTTGCTTCCAGCTCGAATTTCCCGGCCTCGATTTTGGAAAAATCCAGAATTTCATTGATGATGGATAACAGCGCTTCACCGGAGCTGGCAATGATGTTGGCATATTCCCGCTGTTCCGGGGTCAAATCGGTTTCCAACAGGAGCTTCGCCATGCCAATTACGCCGTTCATAGGCGTACGGATTTCATGGCTCATGTTGGCAAGAAACTGGCTTTTGGCCCGGTTTGCCGCCTCAGCCGCTTCCTTGGCCTGGTGCAATGCTTTCTCCGCCTGCAATCGTTCCAGCTCGGCCGAAGCTCGAATGGCAAAAATCTGCAGCATGGATTTGGCCATGTCTTCATTGGATAGCGGCTCACGGTGCAAAATGGCGATTAGTCCCAGAGGATTCATCTTTGAATCAAACAGAGGAGTGCCCAGATAACTCTCTACCCCCATTTGGGAAAGCATTTTATCTTCAGGAAAATGTTGACAAATGTTCTCAGGAAAATAGCAAGGCTCCCGGCCAACCACTTTTTCGCAAGGCGTACCCTTCAAATTGTAAAGGATATTGTCCTGGATTTTGCCGTGCGCCGCAATGGCCCGGGTTTGAATTTGTGATTCCGTGCCTTCCACCAGCTCACCGATGAGCACGTAGTCCACCTGCAGCATTTCCGCCAGGTATATCGCCAGTGATTTGAAAAACGCCTCGCCGGTGGCCGCAGAGACGCCCACGGCGATGTTGTGCAAAGTGCGCTCGGCTTGCTTCTGCAAAGTGATATCGCGTTGAATCGCGGCAAGACACATCGGTTCAGAGGTGTTGGGATTGCGCACCAGGAAGGCCGTTATCTGGACATCCAAAAGTTTCCCGCTCTTAAGTTGGCGTAGTTGCCCTTCGCCCGTCCATAAGCCGGTCTTTAATACTTGCGGTAAAATTTCTTTTTCTATGGTTTGTCGGAAAGGCTCCGGATGCAGGTCGTAAATGTGGTAATGAATGGGATCATCTTCCCTTAAGCCAATCAGGCGTTTGCCGGCTTTGTTGATGTATTGTACCTCTCCTTCCAGTGAGCCTATGGCGACG
This sequence comes from Candidatus Zhuqueibacterota bacterium, assembly GCA_030950365.1. GTDB lineage: Bacteria > Zhuqueibacterota > Zhuqueibacteria > Zhuqueibacterales > Geothermadaptataceae > Hydrothermovivens. Next base: position 12,515 of record JAUZRQ010000046.1, read on the forward strand.
AATTCGTTGCTGTTTTCCACCAGTAACGCCAGCTTTTCCTGGTCTTCGCGGATGCGGTTGCGTTCTTGCAGCGCCCGTTCCAGTTCCCGTTTTTGTAGTTCAATTTCCGAAGTTCGTTTCGCTACCAGGCTTTCCAGCATTTGGTTTTGTTTGCGAATTTTTCGCACCCGATAGCGATACGAACCGAAAATCACCGATAGAATCAACAAGCCGCTTAGAAGTCCGAACCACCAGGTCATCCAGAAGGGGGGCAGAACGTTAAAGCTTGCCGTGGCCGATGCCGACCAGGGAGAATCGTACTTTCGCGCCTGCACCTCCAGGATGTAGTTCCCTGGGGGCAGGTGTGTGTAAATAATTTCGTAACCTTCGAGATTTCGCCAATTCCGATCCAAGCCTTTCAGACGGTAGCGAATGGAAATATGGTTTGGATTGACGTATGAAAGCACTGAAAAATGGGCCAGAAGACGGTTTTGGGCATAATCCAGTTTGTGAAATTCCTCGGGAAACACCTTCTGGCCGCCAAGGGTCAATTGCCGGATTTTGACGATCGGCGGCTGGCCATGCGCAAAATCGTATTTAGGATTGTAATGGCTCAGCCCTTCAGCAGTGCCGAACCAGAGAGTGCCGTCGGCATCGGCATAAAAGCCGCCGGCATTGGTTTCATAGCCCACGAAGCCGTCTTTTTTACCGTAATTGATGAACGTCTTGCCATTAAAGCGGTCCACGCCGCGGGCCGTGCCGATCCAGAGGTTGTTGTGATGATCGACGCCAAGAGAGTACACGGCATCATTGTAAAGCCCGTCTTCTGTAGTAAATGTGCGGAACGTGCGGCCATTGAAACAAGTAACGCCACGCGAAGAATGATAGCCAAACCAGATGCGTCCTTTTTGGTCCTCGATCAGATAGTATGGCTCGTTGTCGGCCAGGCCATCCTGCACCGTGAAGGTTTGCCAGCGGGTGCCATTCCACACCGACAGGCCGTGATCTCCGGAAGCCCAGACTCTGCCTTCACGATCAACGAGAAGCCGGGCGTTGGAGAAGGTCTGCCCCGGAACCTTGATGTGAGTCAGAGCCCGGCCGTCCCATTTGAACAGGCCCTTGCGATTGGTGGCAATCCAGATTTGGTGGCTACTGTCCTGGGCCAGGTGATTCACCCGACCGAGATTCTGGAACACCTGCGGCGCCTGAAACGACTGACCATCGTAAATATTGAGCCCACCGTAGGAGCCGATCCACAGATTGCCGTTGTGATCCAGCAATAGCGTCAAGATGGCGTTGTCCAACAACCCATTTTTTGTCGTAAAATTCTGCCAGCGCTTGCCATCAAAACGAGCAAGGCCGGCATACGTTCCCACCCATAGATAGCCGCGACGGTCTCGAAGGATGGGGCGAACATTCTTGCTGGGCAATCCATCTTTTTCTGTATAATTCGTAAATGGGCGGCCGAGGAATTTTGCAATGCCACCAAATCCTCCGAACCAGATGATCCCGTCTCTATCTTCAAGAATGGCTGCCACCGATTGAAAGGGGACCCCCTGAGAGGTTGTGATCATTTCGGTTCGTTGATTTTCTATGCGGGCGATGCCGTTCATAGTGCCAATCCATAAAGTCCCGTGGCGGTCGCTACAAAGGCGCGTGATTCGCTGATTGTTAAAAAATTTTTTGGATGGATATTCCTGAAGTCGTCTATCATTTTTATATGCAATGACTCTGTCTTCGAGGGCTACCCAAAGTCGCTGGTAAGGATCACGAGTCACCGAGGTAATCCATTTGCCTGCGATTTGCTCATCTTCAAACTTTTGGATGCCATGACTCCGTACTGTGTACAGGCCTCGCTCCGTCGCAATGTAGAGGGTTCGATTGCTATCTTGATAAATTTGGTTGATCCTAAGACGTGGCATCCCACTTTCACGGCCGACAGGTTTGATCTTGTTTTGGTCCCAAACATACAATCCCGACCATGTGCCAATCCACAGCTTGCCGCGATCATCAAATGCCAGAGCTGTCACGCGTTTATCATCAAGTGCTTCGGGCTTGATGGGGGTTGAAAACTGCTGCCCATCCCACCGACTAATGCCGCCGTTGGTGCCAATCCATATATTGCCAGAGAGGTCCTGGGTGACAATATTGATCCAATCGTTGGGAAGACCGTGCCGGATGCTGAAAACTTGAAATTGCTGACCATCGAATAAATTAAGCCCGGCTTGAGTGCCAATCCAAATATAGCCGTCGCGATCTTGAAACAACGTCTGGGCTACCAATTGCGAAAGGCCATCATCTCCAGTATAGTTGTGGAAGTAGTATTGTTGCGCATACGTATTTGAAAGCCAACCCCCAATCCCGATTTGCAATATGACAAAGAAAATGGCACAACGATGAAAATATTCCAGGGTGCCACTATTATTCCATATCATACATTTCCCCTATGCTTGTACCCAAAAGCGTGATTGAAAAGTGCTGGTATGGAAATGCATTTTTAATCGCTGTTATAAGTTATGCGGCTGGTTTCTTCATTCAGGTTCCTTATCTACGCTCCTATTTTTTAAACTTTTTCGTGCCCAAAGCAGATGGCAAATTCAGACGGTGGATGTATGAGCTGAAAATGCATGAAATAAACACTTTATAAAACGAGAGTCTTCAATACTAATCATCCAATTAGTGAGCTCACTGTTTAGGATGTTACATTCTTAGCTATCGGCACTGGTAGTAAGAATAATTATTCATTCTTATAAAAAAAGAAATAAGACAGGGTGAATATTCAGATAAAAAAAAGCCATTTCCAGATCATCCGGAAATGGCCTTTGGGGCAGTGAAGAAGATCGAAATTAGCTGCAGCCGCTGGTAGCGCCGCAGGTGACACACTTGAGACAGGTACCGTTGCGCACCATGGTCAGGCTGCCGCACGAGTCGCAGATGTCGCCGGTGTAGCCCTGCAGTTTGGCTGTGGCGACCTGCGTCTGCAAGGACGGTCTGGTTTGCAGCTTGTCTTTGTACTGGCTGGTGCCGTTGGCCACCACCGGCGCCACTTTGGCCAGCGGTTTTTCTTCCGCGGCGGCCTCCGGCGTTTCGGGAGCTTCGGCCGCCGATTCCGCTTGCGGTGGCTGTTCTGGCTGGTGCAGCTCGGTGCTGCGTAGGTCGGTCGCCTCGTCTATATGCGCCAGGTCGGTGCGGCCGAGGTACGTGATGGCCAGCTCGCGGAAGATGTAGTCGATAACCGACGTGGTCATTTTGATGTGGTCGTTGCCCACCACGATGCCGTTAGGCTCGAAACGGGTGAACACGAACGCATCGACGAATTCTTCTAGCGGCACGCCGTGCTGCAGGCCCAGCGAGACGGCTATGGCGAAGCAGTTCATCAGGCTGCGGAAGGCCGCGCCCTCGCGGTGCATGTCGATGAAAATCTCGCCGAGCTGGCCGTTCTCATACTCGCCGGTGCGCAGGTATACGCTGTGGCCGGCGATTTTGGCCTTTTGCGTGTAGCCATAGCGCCGGTTGGGCAGCCGCCGCCGTTTGGCAATGTAGCGGGTGATCACGCGCTCGGCCACCCGCACGGTCTTTTCCGCCGCTGGCATTTCGTCGTACTCTTTCAGCAGCTCATCCCAGTCCTCGCCGGCCACGGTGTTGAGCGGCTGGCTCAGCTTGGAGCCGTCGCGGTACAGCGCGTTGGCTTTGAGGCAGAGCTTCCAGGATTTCATGTAAGCTTCCTTGAAATCCTCGATGGTGGCCTCGTGCGGCAGGTTGATGGTTTTGGAAATGGCGCCAGAAATGAACGGTTGCGCCGCCGCCATCATTTTGAGGTGGCCGTCCACCGAAATGTAGCGCGTGCCCTTGCGGCCGCATTTGTTGGCCGTATCGAACACCGGGTAGTGCTCGAGTTTCAGGTGCGGCGCGCCTTCGGTGGTCATGGTGCCGCAAATGTAATCGTTCGCTTCCTGAATCTGTTCGCGCGTGAAGCCCAGCGCCCGCAGCATGTCGAATTCGGGGTCATTCAACTGCTCATCGGTGAACCCGAGCACCTGCTTGCAGAACTCGGTGCCGATGGTGTGCTGATTGAACGCAAACCGGATGTCGAACGCCGACGGCAGCACCTCGTTGATCCTGTCGATGACCTCATCCGTAAAGCCCTTGAGCCGCAGCGTGTCCTCATTAATATATGGCGCTCCTTTCAACGTGCCGTGGCCTTTGGCATAGGCGATGATGTCGTCGATCTGCTCCTGGGTGTAGCCGAGCTTTTTCAGCGCCGGCGGGATCGATTGATTGATGATTTTGAAGTAGCCGCCACCGGCCAGTTTCTTGAACTTCACCAGCGCGAAATCCGGCTCGATGCCGGTAGTGTCGCAATCCATGACCAGGCCGATGGTACCCGTGGGCGCAATCACGGTGACCTGCGCGTTGCGGTAGCCGTATTTTTCACCCATGTCCAGCGCCCGGTCCGCGTCTTCGCGTGCCGCCTCGAGCAGGTCTTTGGGGCAGATGTCCGCATCGATGCCCATGGGCTTGATGGTCAGGCCTTCATACTCCTCGTCCGGCGCATTATAGGCTGCCCGGCGGTGGTTGCGAATTACACGTAGCATGTGCCTGGCGTTGCGCTGATACGCCGGGAACGGGCCGAGCTCTTTGGCCATCTCCGCCGAGGTGGCATATGCGTGCATATGCATAATGCAGGTGATCGCTCCGGCCACAGCGCGCGCTTCCGGTGAATCGTACGGCAGGCCCATCACCATCACCAGAGTCCCCAGGTTGGCATAGCCGAGGCCCAGAGTACGGTAGCGGTACGACAGTTCGGCGATCTCCTTGCTCGGAAATTGCGCCATCAGCACGCTGATTTCCAGCACCATTGTCCACAGCCGCACGCCATAGCGGAAGTCATCGATTCGGAACGTGCCCGAATCCATGTCATAAAACCGCAGCAGGTTCAGCGAGGCCAGGTTGCAGGCGGTGTTATCGAGGAACATGTATTCGGAGCACGGGTTGGAGGCGCGGATTTCGCCGTCTTCCGGGCAGGTGTGCCACTCGTTGATGGTGGTGTGGTACTGCAATCCCGGATCGGCGCTGGACCATGCCGCATAGGCGATGTCGTCCCACAGCTCGCAGGCGCGCACCACTTTCATGGGCTTCGGGGGACGACCCTCCTGGGCCGCTTCCCGTTTCTCCACGCGGCCGTACAGCGGCCATTCGCGATCCTCGATGACCGCTTCCATGAACGCGTTGGTGACACGCACGCTGTTGTTGGAGTTTTGCCCGGACACGGTCAGATAGGCTTCGGAATTCCAGTCCGTGCTGTAGGTCGGAAACTCGATGCTGGTGAAGCCCATTTTGGCCAGGTGGATGATGCGCTCGATGTAGTTCATCGGCACCTGATCGCGGCGCGCCGCGGCGATGGCTTTGGTCAGAGCGCGGTTCTTTTTGGGACTGAACCGATCTTCGGAATCGGCCTTGCCGTTGGTCTCCGGCTGCGCGCCGTTTTCCGATGCGTTCGTTGTCACCAGATCGACGACTGATGGGTCATGGCAGGCGCGGAAGATCTGGTTCAGGTGCTTTTCGATGATTTTCGAGCCGGCCACCAGCGAGGCCACTTTCTGCTCTTCGATCACTTTCCAGTTGATGTATTCGCGAATTTCCGGGTGGTCGATGTCGAGGGTGACCATTTTGGCCGCGCGGCGAGTGGTGCCGCCGCTTTTGATGGCCCCGGCCGCCCGGTCGCCGATTTTGAGGAAGCTCATCAGGCCAGAGGATTTGCCGCCGCCGCTGAGCCGCTCACCCTCGGCGCGGATCTCGGAAAAGTTGGTGCCGGTGCCGGAACCGTATTTAAACAGCCGCGCTTCCCGCAGCCACAAATCCATGATGCCGCCTTCGCCAACGAGGTCGTCTTTGATCGACTGGATGAAACAGTTGTGCACGACGATGTTGTTGGAAAGATAATGGTGGCTCTCGGTTTCGATGTCGTACACGTCCATCTTACCGAGGTACTCGATGGCGATGATCTCTTCCTCATGGATGTCGGGCAGGCTTTTGCCGGACACAATGTGGAACGACGCCTTCAGCGCCATTTGCTTGTCTTCGGAGACAAACCCGATGAGTTCTTCAAATCGCTTGCGGGCGCTTTCGTAGCCGATGATCACGTGATACGACGGCAAGCGGTTTTCGCGTGCGTCTTTGTTTTCGCTGATGCGGGCGTAAATGCCCATGTTGGCCAGCAGGAACAGCACTTCCTGAGCGAGCTGGGCGGAAACGGTGGTCAGCACGATGTCGGCGCTGTTCATGCTCCCGCGTTCACGAATCCGCACCGAGCCATCCGACTGGAACAGCGATTTCAGGTAGGCAACGGCGCGTTCCCGGCCGCCGTACAGAATCGGGCGTGGCACTTTCATGTCCACGCCGCGATCGAACAGATCGTAGGATTCCACAAACTCCCGCAGATCTTCGCCATACAGCCGGATACGCGTGATGTCCAGGTCCGGATTCTGGCTCGGAACCTTGCGCTCATGGCGGTGCACGCCGGGGAACACGTTCTCAATGTGCTGCAGCAGCCACTGCTTTTCATCTTCGTTGATGGCCATGAATTCGACGGTCAGGCTGCGGTTGGTGCCTTCTTTGTACTGTCCCACAAAACCATCGCCCTGAAGCCAGCCTGCCAACGCCGCTTCGGATTCTTCGCGTTGAAGCGTGCCCACTTCCTGCAACCGGGTATTGCAGCGTTGGTGCAGCCGCATGCCCGGGCGCAATTCATCCACCCGCAGCCAGCGGGGCTCGGTCCGGCGTTCGCTGACCACGCGCACGAGGTGGTCGGCCGTGGCTTCAATGTAATTTTTATTCTTCAAAATCACCCGATAGACATCCTTTTTACCGTTATGCTTCACCGCCGTGACCGTCGTCAGGCCTTCGCTGTCATACACTTTCAGCCCCACCATGTTTTTCGTGACGATGTCGCCGATGGCAATGGGCCCGCGGGGGGTGTTCACCAGCGCATGATAGGGTTGGCACGCATGGGGTTGCGGGTGGCTGTAGGCGTCCTCGCTTTTGCGCACTTCACCGGTGCGCGGATCCACATAATAATGGCCCTGCGGCGGCCCATCGATGCCATAGGCCCAGTGCAACCCGGTGTTGAACCACTGCGGCGAGTTGGGCGCGGCCATCTGATGCGCCAGCATATACATCATTTCGTCGTAAAACGCGCGCGCATCGTCGATGCTGTCGAAATAGCCGTATTTCCAGCCCCAGTAAGTCCACGTTCCGGCGAGGCGGTGAAACACCTGTCGGGCATCGTTTTCGTGCGTGTACCGCTCCTCGGCGGGAAGTTGCGCCAGCGCTTCCTCATCCGGTACCGAGCGCTGCAGCCATTTGGGGATGCCCTTTTCCGGCACCTTGCGCGTTTTCACCGGCACGCCGGCCTTGCGAAAATATTTCTGGGCAATGATATCCGTGGCCACCTGAGACCAGAACGAGGGCACCTTCACGTTGTGCATCTCGAAGATAACCGAACCATCCGGGTTGCGGATGACGGAAGAGCGGGTGTCGAAATGGATGGAAGATAAAGGATCCTCACCGGCACGGGTGAAGCGGCGTTCGATTTTCATGGCAGACTCCTCTCGTTGTTGCACATCCTTGATTAAACGATGTTCCGGCGATTCATACAAGCAGGTATGCTGTGCAATCCCCTCGCGAGTGGACAAGGCCCTCCATGCCTGCGCGATGATGTGAAGCGAAGATGTTCCGAGGAGGTGACGCCTTTACCAAATTCAAGATTGTACAGACCACATACGGGTGACACGTGCCACGACAACAATACAAAAATAATTTTTGAAATGCAAGGATTAAAACAATTTTTTAACAAAAAACATACTATATGTAGTATTTATAAAGCAAATAATATCTATATACAGTATGTTTGATGCGTTTCCCGTACGCCTGCGCGAGATCGATAACACTCGCCAAATGCTTGAATTCCTGAAGGTTCGGGCAGGTTCCGTGGAACTCTTTCAGCCACAAGGCGGGCTGTCATGAAACGAGCCGGGGATGCCATTTCGGCATTCCAGCGGCGACCCAATGAAAGCCGGAGTGACAGGCATTTGCCTGACCTGAGCCGTTATAGCGAGTCGAATGAATGCACTTCCTTTGCATACTATCTGCCTTCGAAGCATACATAATAAAATCGTGCAGCCCATTCCAGCGACCGGATCCGGTCAATCTTGTTTATCCTGTCGAAAACCGTGTTTGGCCCGACTTCATGCCGTTTCTACCGTCTTTAACAAAACTCGGCTTGTTTTCGGGAAAAAATCGCGCTATTTTAAACTGGATGGTAAAACGCTCACCAAATTCAGGACGATGCTCCATGAAGATGCTGATGCTGCACGCACTGGACTACTGGCTGAAGCCGTATGAGAAGAATCTGGAAAGTGCGGAAAACGACGCCGCCAGCATTTCTTGTCGCAATGCCATCGTGGCCCTGATCCACGTGGAGGCGGTGGATGAAGATATGCCGCTCAATGTGGTGAAAAAGGCCATCAAGAACATCAAGTGGCTGGCACGCAAAGTGGGCAGCGACGTGATCGTGCTGCACTCGTTTGCGCATCTGGCCACCACCCGCGCCGATGACAACGTCGCGCGGGACATTTTGAATCACATGGCCGAGCGCCTCGCCAGCGTGGGGTTCACGGTGCAAATCACACCGTTCGGCTATTTCAACGAATTTCAAATCCATGTCGCCGGCCCCTCCTTGGCCAAGGTGTTTGTGGATATTTGAACGCCGGTCGGCTGCGTGTGTGTCAATTCGCCCAAGGCGGCCGGGAACGGTTTCGGGCGCTGCGGGCAAATTGATCCCGTTTGCGCCATCCGGATGTATCGCCGCTGGATGAAATTCCCGCCAAATGGTGTTTATCCATCGTGAACCGCCAATGCATTCAGGAAAAAGCATTTGCAACTCCTGCGAATGTTTTTAAATTTAAACGCTTGTGCATTGAAATCCGAAAATTCTGGGCGATTCAACGGTATGAGCCGTTTTCATTTGAATTGGTTATTCTGGTTTTTTCGCCATCCCGCGAAAGGAGAACGGCGAAAAATACCGGAGTCTCTTTTCATGGCATGCGCCGGGGATGAGATGCCGGCATTTCATCGGCGACCGGAAGGAAACCGCTGAAAGCCGGAATGACAAAAATGGAGCAAAGTTACCAGGCTTGAGGCGTGTGTCGCAGCAATATCACAAGCTGGGAGCTTGTGTTCCAGTGGCGCAAACATCCCTGTTTGTGCAAAATTTATTACCAGCTTGAGGCTGGAGTTCACAAGCTGGAAGCTTGTGCTGCAGTAACGCAAAATCGTCGCTGTTTTTTTTACCTCTTAACCGGATACCGTTCATGAAAATACAGGCTGCCGATCTGCCCGGGGCCAATCCGTTGTTTGTCGATTACGTGCAGAACTTTCACCGGCTGCGGGAGTTTTACGCCCACGATTACCGCCAGGAGGCGGCGGTGCTGGCGCAAATAGAACAAGTGCGCGATCGCCGCTACCCGCGCATCGAAATGGGGCGCGTGCTGGAGCGCCAGAATCGCGCGTTCGGTGCGGAAAACGCCACCATGAAAAACATCGAGGACCTGGCGCTGGGCAACGCCAACGTCATCATCACCGGGCAGCAGGTGGGACTGTTCGGCGGGCCGCTGTTCGTGTTGTACAAAGCCCTCACCGCTATCAAGCTGGCCGACCGGCTGCAGCGCATCTGCAAAGGTTGCTTCGTGCCGGTGTTCTGGCTCGCCACCGACGACACCGATTTCGCCGAGGTCAACCATGCGCATGTGCTGACTCGCGATTACAGCATTGAAACCCTGCGTCTCTCCACCGGGCCGCCGGCGCCCGTACCCATGGCGCAAGTGCATCTGCAGACCGAAATCACCGACCTTATTGCGCGCCTGCAGCAGATCAGCCCGGAAACCGAATTTATTGAAGAGATTCTCGGGCTGCTCGCCTCGGCCTACCAGCCCGGACGCAGTCTGGGGCAGGCCTTTGGCGCCTGGCTCATGCGTCTGCTCCGGGATTTCGGCCTGATCGTCGTCGATCCCTCCGATCCCGAAATCAAAAAGCTGTCGGCGGCGGTGCTGGCGCGGGAAATTCACGACGGCAGCCCGGCCACGCAGGCGGTGCTGCAAGCCACCGAATCGCTACAGGCCATGCAGTACGTTCCCCAACTGCGCCTGCGCCCCGGCTACCTGAACCTGTTTTATTTCAACGATCGCCGCCATGCCCTGGCGCTGCAGGACGGCCGCATCGTGTCCACCGACGGCCGGCTGTCGTTTCGGCGCGCGGAGCTGGAAACCGAGCTGCACGAGCACCCCGAGCGGTTCGCTCCGAACGTGGTGCTGCGACCGGTGCTGCAGGACAGCCTGTTCCCCACTATCGCTTATGTGGCCGGCCCGTCGGAGATCGCCTATTTCGCGCAACTGAAAGGCGTGTACGACCTGTACGGCGTGCCCATGCCGCTCATCTATCCGCGCAAATTCATGACCCTCATCGAGCCGGGCATCGACCGGCTGTTGGACAAATACCACCTGCATGTGCGCGATCTCTGGGGCAACATCGAGCCGCTGATTACCCAATACACGCGGCACCATCTGCCGGAAAGCCTGCTGAACACCCTGGCGCAGTACCGCCGCGAATGGCCGGAAAAGCTGCAGGAGTTGAAATCGGCCATTCGGCAGGTCGATCCCACGCTGGAAAAAATGACCGAATCGACCGCCGGGCGTGTGGCGCATGCGCTGGACCAGCTCGAAAAGAAGGTGGTGCAGGCCGGCCGGCGCAAAAACGAAACCGTGCGCAAGCAGTTCTACAAAATGGCCAATTCGTTGTATCCCGGCGGCTCTCTGCAGGAGCGCGTGCACAATTTCACCCCGTACCTGTTCAAATACGGCCGTTTTTTCATTGAGCGCGTGTATGAAGTGATGGACATCGCCGATTTTCACCATCAGCTCATGAGGTTGTGACCATGTTCGGGAAACCGGAATTCGATGCGGTGGCGTTCGGCGCGCATCCGGATGATCTGGAAATTTGCTGCGGCGGCACCCTGGCGAAACTGGCGAAACGAGGCTACCGCGTGGCCATGATCACGCTCACCCGCGCCGAGCTGGGCACGCGCGGGGATTCGGACATCCGCGCGCAGGAATTTGCCGAGGCCGCGCGCATCCTCGGAGCCGAGGAGCACGGCATGCTGGATATTCCCGATGGCCGGGTGCGCGCCACGCACGAAAATATCCTAAAAGTGGTGCGGGAAATCCGGCGGCTGCGCCCACGCGTGGTGTTGGCGCATCACTGGCTGGCGCGCCATCCTGATCACGAGCACGGTTCGCAGCTCGTGCGCGAGGCGGTGTTTTTCGCCGGACTGAAAAAAATCGACACCGGACAGGAACCGTGGCGGCCGTACAAGCTGATCTTTTTCGCCAACCGGTTCGAATTCACGCCCTCGTTTGTGGTGGATATCACCGATACGTTCGAGCAAAAAATGCGGGCCGTGCGCGCCTACCGCTCGCAGTTCCACGGCAAGGACATGGAGCGGTACGGCGAGGAGCAAACGGCCATCAGCCACCCGGCGTTTCTGGATCACATCGAGGTGCGGGCGCGGCAGTACGGCATCTACATCGGCGTGAAATACGCCGAGCCGTTTTTCGTGCGCGAGGCGCTGACCATCGACGATCCGGTGGCCCTGTTCGACGAAAGAAGCTATTACACCATTCCATAATTCAGGCAAACGGGACACGATCATGAAACCGGTTTGGACGGCAATCCCCCTCATCGCTCTGGCGATGCTGATACAATCATGCGGCGGAACCATGACCATTCACGACAAACCCATTTCTTTTTCGCAACAGCGCATCGATCTGACGCGCGAGTATATCAAGCAGCACTACGGCCTCGAGGTCGAGACCATCGACATCGAGCCGCGGGTGATCGTGCTGCACTGGACCGCCATCGACGATTTCGATCGCTGCTTTGAGGTGTTCAACCGCGAGGTGCTGGGCGGCGCGCGGCCGGAGCTGCAAGGCGCCGGGCAGGTCAACGTTTCCATCCAGTTTTTGGTGGATCGCGATGGCAGCGTGTACCGGCTGATGCCGGAGACCTGGATGGCGCGCCATTGCATCGGCATCAATTACGTGTCCATCGGCGTGGAAAATGTGGGCGGCGCCAACGGAGTGGACAACCTGACCGATGCGCAGATTCAGGCCAACATCGCGCTGGTGCGCTATTTGAAAAACAAGTATCCCACCATCGATTACCTCATTGGCCATCACGAGTACCTGCTGTTCGAGGACCACCCGCTGTGGATGGAAAAGGACCCCAACTACCGCACCGAAAAGGTCGATCCCGGCGATCGGTTTATGCGCGCGGTGCGGCGCGGTGTGGCCGATTTGCACCTGAAGGGGCCGGCCGAAATTCAGGCCGAAAAACAGCGCCAATCTGGAGAGCAGGGCCATGATTGAAGTGCGCCAACTGGAAAAATACTACGGCGACAAGCACGCGCTGAAGGGTATCAGTTTCACCGTGCAGCCTGGCGAAATCCTGGGTTTTCTCGGCCCCAATGGCGCCGGCAAAAGCACCACGGTGAAGATTCTTACCGGCCTCATTCCGGCATCCGCCGGCGAAGCGCGCATTTGCGGCTACTCGCTTTCTGACCAGCCGCTGGAAGTCAAAAAGCGTTTCGGCTATGTGCCAGAGACCGGCGCGCTGTACGAATCGCTGACCGCCTGGGAGTATCTCGAGCTGCTGGCCGATCTGCACCATCTGGACCGCGAGGTGTTCGAGCACCGCGCCGGCGAGTTTCTCGAGCTTTTCGATCTGCAACAGGATAAAAACCAGCGGCTGGCCGGTTTCTCTAAAGGCATGCGCCAGAAGGTGCTCATCGCTGCAGCGCTGCTGCATAACCCGGAGGTGCTGCTGTTCGATGAGCCGCTCAGCGGCGTGGACGCCAACACCGCTCTGGTGTTCAAGCAATTGCTGCGGCGGTTCAGCGAGCAGGGCAAGACCATCCTGTTTTGCTCGCACGTGCTGGAAGTCGTGGAACGGCTGTGCACCCGGATCATCATCATCAATGAGGGCGAGATTGTGGCCAGCGGCACCCCGGCGGCCATTGCCAAGCAAACCGGCCACGCCACCCTGGAGGAAGCGTTCAACGCCATCACCGGCGGCGTCGATGCGCAGATGCGCGCCGAGGAATTTCTGCTTGCATTGGAAGGGTTGAAAGAATGAACCGCGTGTTCGCCTGGTTGAAGGTCGATCGCCGGCAGTATGTGGCGCTGCTTAGGCTGGCCTGGCGGCTGGACATGCGCGTCAGCAAAATGGGCTTTGGCTGGCAGCAGGAAGGTCGCAACCCTAAAACCATTTTCTGGAGCACCCTTGCTTATTACCTGCTGTTCGGCGGCATCCTGGCGTGGATCAACTACACCGCCACCAGCGTGTTCGTGGGCGCGTCGTTCACCGCCGCCGGCCTGCTGTTTCTCCTCGGCAGCATTCTGCTCATCGAATACAGCGCCATCGTTATCTCCCCGGACGATTACCACATTCTGGGTTATCAGCCGGTCAGTTCGCAGACTTATTTTTTTGCCAAGTTCACCAATGTGCTGGCCTACGTGGGCGCGTTCAATCTGGTGCTGGCCGGGCCATCGGTGATGGTGTACACATTGCAGGGTGGATGGGATCCGCTACGCGGACTGGCCGCCTTCGTGGCCTTCATGGCCATCGGCGTGTTCGTGGCGCTGCTGGTGATTTTGCTGTACGGTCAGCTCATGCGCTGGATTTCGCCGCAGCGGTTGAAAAATTTTCTCGCTTACCTGCAATTCGGCATTTCACTGCTGGTGTACACCGGTTACCTGATTCTGCCCAACGCTCTGAAGCAGTTCCTGGTCGGCGCGCAGATGGACAAATCGCTCTGGCTGTACGCGCTGCCCACCACCTGGTTCGCCTCGATCGTCGAGCTGGGCTATCCCGCCCCAACGGCCGGAGAATGGCTCGGAGCCGCACTGGCCATTGGCATGATGGCCTTGCTCGGCTACCGCATCGCCCGCATCCTGTCGTTTGATTACCTGCGGCGCATCGCGCTATACATGGAAGCACAGGCCTATCCGGAAAAAACGGCTTCCCCGGCTGGCGTCGGATCGCTAGGGCTCACACGGCTGCTGCGGCGTGCGGAAGACCGCGTAGTGCTGCGGCTGGTGTGGGGGCAATTCCGCCACGACAGCAAATTCCGGCTGGCGGTGATGGGCATGTTCCCGCTGCTGCTGATCTATTTTTACCTCGGCTTGCGCGAAGGCGCGTTACTTGACCCGTTTCTGCACGGCAGCGTGAGCATCCGGCAGTTCGCGCTGTTTTTCTTTGCCATTCTCATACTGCCCATGGTGCTGAAACAGAGCATCGAGGCCACCGACGCGTACGAGGCCTCGTGGATTTTTTACGCCACGCCCTGCCAGCTCGACCGGCTGGTGCTCGCGGGGCGTAACATCCTGTTTCTGCTGGTGGCCGGCCCTTCACTGCTACTATTGTTGATATTATTTGTATACTATTTCCGAAATCCGCTGCATGCCGTGGCGCACACCGCCACCATCGGCGCGCTGGCGTTTTTGTTTTTGCAGATTTCGTACCTGGTCTCGCCGAAGTTGCCGTTTTCGGAGCCCAAAGTGCGCGGCAGCCAGTCGCGCGTATTCACCGCGTTGTTTCTCCTCTTGCCGTTCGCTGGCATCGCCTTGCTGATGGTCATTTCCAGCGTCATGTACGAGGCCATCGGGCGCGTGGCCCTGCTGTATGCCGGACTGTTCGGCGTGTCTGCGTTGGTCGAGCGGATGATTCGCCGCCGCGTGGCCACCATGACCCGCCGGCTGCAATATTCCGGCTGAACATTCCGGGCGGTTCAGGCGTCCAATACATTTCGGAGTGAATCCATGGATGGCTAAGTGCCCGGACTCATCGAGGCCGGTAAAACCGGGATTGCACCATGCCGTGCAACCGGGACAGTTCATCATCACGAAGACAATCGAGAGACCATTCAGCCATGAAAATTGCGATTTCCTGTTATCCGACGCACGGCGGTTCCGGGGTGGTGGCCTCGGAGCTGGCCCTGCAACTGGCCAACATGGGCCACGAGGTGCACATCATCGCCTACGCCACGCCGTTTCGGCTGCGCAAATTTCATCCGAACATTCTCATCCACGAAGTGGAGGTGGCGGCTTATCCGCTGTTCAAATATCCGCCCTATGCCCTTGGGCTGGCCACCAAAATGGCCGAGGTTACTTTGGAACATAATCTGGATATCATCCATGCGCACTATGCCGTGCCGCACGCTACCAGCGCCTATCTCGCCAAGCAGATTCTGCAGCCCAAGCCCATTAAAATCATTACCACCCTGCACGGCACCGACATCACCCTGGTGGGCGCGGACAGCTCGTTTCACCGCGTGATCAAATTCAGCATCGAGCAGTCCGACGGCGTGACCGCGGTGTCGCACTACCTGAAAAAGCGCACCATGGAGGAGTTTGGGATCGGCTGCGACATTCAGGTGATTCACAACTTCATCGACATTCACCGCGGCGACATGAGCTCGACCGTCTGCAAGAAATCGCAGTATGCGCCCGAGGACGAGTTTATTTTGATGCATGCCAGCAACTTCCGGCCGGTGAAACGGGTGACCGATGTGGTGCGGATTTTCAGCCGCGTGCGGCAGGCCGTGCCGGCCAAGCTGCTGCTGGTTGGCGAGGGACCGGACCGGCTTCTGGTGCAGCAGGTGGTGAAGGAGATGGGGCTGCGCGAACACGTGCATTTTCTCGGCCAGGTGGATTTCATCGATGATTTGTTGAAATGCGCCGATGTGTTTTTGCTACCCAGCGAGCAGGAGAGCTTCGGGCTGGCGGCGCTGGAAGCGATGAACTGCGGCGTGCCGGTGGTCGGCACCCACATCGGTGGCATTCCAGAAGTGGTAGAGCATGACAAAACCGGCTATCTGTTCCCGGTGGGCGAAATCGGCCCGATGGCCGAAGCAGTCATCGAATTGCTGCGCAACCCGGATCAACTGGCTGCCTTCCGCCGCAACGCCCGCCAGCGGGCGGTGCAGCACTTCGGCATCGACGCCATCATGCCGCAGTGGATGGAATTTTATGAGCGGGTGTTGGCGGCGTGAGAGGACCGGGGGCGACCACGGATTACGCGGATTGGCACTGTTTTTTTGAAGCCACGGATGCACGCGGATCCGACGCGGATGACGGCGGGTGGAAACGCAAAGGATAGGCACCCACCCTACCAGGGCTACCCAAAACGGTTCAATTGGCGTCCACACCGCAGTAAGGAATTTGAATGGTGAAGAGGTTGAAGTGTTGAATCCATCACCACATGCCTGTCGCTATGCCTTCCATTAAACGGCCGGTAACATTTTTTCCAGGGGGCAACGGTAGGAATCGGAAAACACCGGGATGTGCTTCGGGTTCCCGGGAAAGACGCATCCAGAAAAACTGCTTCCTGGATGCGTCCCATCCGGTTTTGCAGCTTCGATCTTTTAAATAGCCTCAATTGACAGCATATTTTTACCTTCAGCGCAGCAGGATCATTTTTCGCACTTGCTGAAATTCCCCGGCCTGCAGCCGGTAAAAGTAAATGCCGCTGCTCACCGGATTGCCGCTATGGTCGGTGCTATTCCATTGCACGGTATGGGCGCCGGCCGCCCTGGGCCCGTTAACCAGGGTTTTAACCGATCGTCCAAATAGATCGTACACTACCAGACTTACCCGGGTCATTTCAGGAAGACCAAAAGTAATCTGCGTAGCCGGATTAAAAGGATTGGGGTGATTCTGGAGCAGGAAGGTATTGGGCAGCGGAGGGGATTGCTCCTCCAGCCCGGTGGGGGCCATCTGTTGGAACCAGGCAATTTGGTCATCCAGCTCGGAGGCCGTCAGGATGTCCAGCCGGCCATCGCCATTGAGATCCGCGGTAAAGATATCGTAACCGAAGGAAACGTCGTTAGAGATGACGATTTCGCTAAAATTCATATTTCCATCGTTTTCAAACCAGAGCGCTCTGGTGAAATCTACGCCCAGAACATCCAGATCCCCATCCCCGTCCACGTCCGCTACATGAATGCTTCGGGTTTGGCTCGCTGTGGTAGAGATCACATGCTCAGAGAATTGCAGGTTCCCATCGTTTTCGTACCAGGCGATGGTATTGTCCCCGGAGGAGGCCGTGACCACATCTATATCACCATCTTGATCCAGGTCCGCCGCCAGGATGTCCCAGGGATTGTTGGCTGTGGAGATGAGGTGTTCGGTATAGAGTGCGGGCCCAGCACCGGTATATTCATACCAGGCAAACTTGTTATCGTTCATTGAAGCTATGAGTACATCCATATCCCCATCCCCATCCATATCGGCAGCATCCACTGCATTGGCGCCATCCGCATTGTTGGTGACCACCAAAAGAGGGAGGACGAAAATACCTGCCCCCTGGTTGATGCACCACGCAGCACCGTCTCTGTTAAACATGGAAAAGAGGATATCCAGATCGCCATCCGCATCCGCATCGGCAATTTTTAGCGACCGCGGTCCAATATTTTTGATAAAGAAAGTGAGATCCAATTCGGTAAAATTTTGATTCCCGTCATTTTCGTAATAGGCAACTTTATCATCTGCAAAAGAAACCGAAACCACATCCATATCTCCATCGGCATCGATATCTGCTACCGATACATCCCAGGCTTGCCTGGCATTGGAGGAAATGACGTAGCTATGGAATTGCCCGTTTCCAAGGTTTTCGTACCAGGCAATTTTATTGTCCCCGGAAGAGGCGGAAAGCACATCCAGGTCCCCATCATCATCCAGATCCACAGCGTGTACTGCCCTGGCGTTCTGGGCAATGACAAACACATCTCGGGGGGTAAACTGACCGGTGGCATCCTGTTTGTACCAGGCGATTTTATCATCATTAAATGACGAGGAGACAATGTCCTGGATACCATCACCATCGATGTCCGTACTCAGAACAGCATTTGCTCCATTGGCGCTGTTGGTAATTTCGTTGTAAATAAACGGCCACCCGCCCCCAGGGGGATACTGAAACCAGACCACTTTTTGTTCATTGGAAAAGGTTGCCAGCACGTCATTCTGGCCATCTCCATCCACGTCCGCTGCCACAATCGAGGTGGGACTGTTGATGCCGGCGCTCAATACCAGTTTGCCGTAGGTTTGATTGTGATATTGATACAAAATGACTTCCCTTCCATATTTTGTAGTGGCCAGAATATCCATGTCGCCATCATTTTGAATATCCGCGACATATACGCCATTTGCCCCATTGGCTGCGGCGTCGATGATATGAGCGGTAAACTGGTTGTTGCCGTCGTTTTCAAACCAGGCAATTTGATCGCCATTAAAAAATGCGGCAACGACATCCACATCGGTATCGCCATCCAGATCCCTGGCATACACGGCTCGTGGGGCATCCAATGAATCCTGGATGAGGTGGGGAAAAAAGGTAGGCATGGCGCCGCCGATGTCTTCATGCCAGATGATTCGATCGTTGTTTGCCGAAGCAGAAATGATATCCTTATGTCCATCCCCATTCATATCGATCGCAAAAATATCGTACACCCCATCCACGCCGGAGGCAATTTCCCAGGCGGTAGGAAATTGATTGGTGCCATCGTTTACAAACAGAAAGATTTTATCCTCTACATTTGAAGCGGCCACAATATCGATGTCACTATCCCCACCGTAATCGAAAGCCTGAACAGCTATGGCACCTTGAACGCTGGTCACGGTGGATACGAGATGGGTGGTGAAATGCCCGGCGCCGTCATTTTCGTGCCAGAAGATCTGGTGCCCCTGATTGGCTGCGGAAACGAGATCCATGTCTCCGTCCCGATCCAGATCAACCGCGATCACGTCCCTGGGCCCATCCGCCCGAAAATCACCGCCCACGATAGGGTGTGCCTGGAAAGTGATTTGCGCAGGCAGGGCCCCTGAAAACAACATTAGGCTTGCGAAAGCTATCCAAAGTTTCATGATTTTCTCCTTAAAATGATGAAGTATGGGATATTATTAAAAGCGTACTGGGCTTGCATAGTCACTGCTAATTTGAATATTAAGTCATTACCTGATATGTATTTTTAGAGAGCCTGAAATGCATTTAAAGTTCGTTGTGTGTATTTGCATTGATGGATATCATGAGCCATGGTTTTTAAACCGATTTGCAATGGAATCAGATCGCATCGTTTGTTTCGATGGTTGCAAGGGCTGATATTTTTCTCAATGGCTACTAGATCAATGATCTCCTAATGTACGGAGTGTCGAAAGATAAGTAGATGGATTAGGCCGATGTCGGGATGGTGATCAAGGGAACTATGCGCCATTATTGATTTTTGCAACCACCTCCACAAAATAACTAGCGATAGGATTGTAGTCACATCCAAGGTCAGAGACAGATGCACTTAATGGTAAGGAACGCTTGCCTCTGTGGAACGCAGCGGAATAACGGTCATGTGGAGCACCTTGTTAGGGATTAATGATTGCCAATTCTTGATCCCATGGGCTATGTCGTCCTGATGGAAAAGGGCGGCGACCAGGAAACACTTGGTCGCTGATAACCAGATTGCGGATTCTATCAAGATCAAAACGACGCCACTGGGGGATACCACCAGAACTGCTGGAACCACTTATTTGGTAACCTAGGAATTGCAATTTTCCATTGCTAACACCTGGTACATGAGGTTCTACAACTCGAAAGTGTCCATTATAACTAAACTCCAAGATTCGCTTGTATTTTATAGCCTGCCCAATCATGCCTTCGACAGACATCATATCATCCTTATTTTTGTGGTGAAAAAGGGGATTATTTGACTCGCATAATATTGGCGAATCCATGCTTTCATAGCCACCCTGCGGGGTATGCAAACTCGATCAACAGGAGAAAGACGGTATCGGTGAGTACATCCCCAGAACGGAAGTTGCTCTTGAATTGGATAGCAGAGAAACGGTCCAGCCCTGCTGCAGCACCAATGGTTTCGCTCATTTGCGTAGGTGTGCTGGTTGGACTGCTATGGAAATGGCGCTATCAAAATAATTTTATAACAAGATAAAAAAAGTTGCAACAAATAGTCAAGCAGAATTTCTGACAACCTGTTTTGAACCAATATTTTAAAGAGATGTTTTGCCCTCCATATTCGCCTGCTCGCTGATTATCCCTGGATTTTTGATACAATCGGTATCCTGGCTCATTGAATCCCATCTAGCGCAGAATGCTCTGCGAGATATAGGTGAAGGGAGGGAGGTTGTAGGAATGGTCTTTTGCCTCCTGTAGATTTTTTACCACGAACAGGGCTATCCTTCAGCACAGGATGCGACCATCGATCTCTTTTTCAGCCGTTCATATAAACGCCATCGGGGTTTTCAACCAAGAGAGAGCGCTGGATTCTATTCCAGAAAATCCCAAAACGTTTTGAGCAGCGATTATCAAAAAGAGAAAAATTCTGGAAATAGCTATTGAATTTTTGCGAGAAAGTCATCAGATTCCATTTTGGTAGATTTATCCCTGTCTTTGTCATCAGCATGTGCCAACCAAAGGTCGAACAAGGAAATCGCTGTGGTCAAAATTCTTATCAATGAGGCTTTCAAAAAATATCTGATCCACCAGCCGGCTGCTTTCCGCCGCAAGGTGCGCCAGAAATTTGAATATCTTGAAATCGGCTACTGGGACGGAGGTCTGAAAGTCAAAAAAATCAAGGGGGTCAGCAGCACCAAGGCGGTGTTCGAGGCGCGGCTGGATCGTGCCAACCGCCTGCTGTTTACCCTGGGCACCGAATATGACGGAGACCAACCCGTTCTTCTGGTATTTGTCTGGGGAATTGTTGGCCATGATGACATCGCGGCCGGCAGCCGGCGCATTCCTACCGATGTCCCCTTTTTGCAATTCAAGCCTCTGCAAGAACTAAGCCTGGATGAAGCCAACATCGAAGAGCTGAGCGACGAATACCGGACTCAGGAAGGCATCACGCAGAAAATTGCCGACGATTCGGCCACGCAAAAATGGCATTTTCTCGATAAAGCCAACTGGGATCGCATTGAAAAATACCAGCAGGACGAGTTTGAAATGGAGCTGTACCTGACGCCGGAGCAGCGGGCCATCCTCAACCGGCCGCTACCGGTGCTGGTCTCGGGTACAGCAGGCAGCGGCAAGACCACCCTCAGCGTGTATTATCTGTTGAAATTGCCGCTGGCCAAACATAAAAAGTTATTCATCACCTACAACAAATACCTGCGCAATGCCGCCTTCCGATTGTACCACGGTCTTCTGAATAGCAGCGCCTTGAAAGACGAGTACGTTGCTCCGGATTTTTTTACCTTCAAAGGGTATTGTCTGGACATCATCGCCCATTTCAACCGGTCTTTTCCGCCGGAAAAAGAGGTCAACTTTGATCGCTTCTATCAGCTGGCGCTATCACACGCGCCGGCGCGCCGGTTCGACTTGCCGCTGATCTGGGAGGAAATCCGGTCCATCATCAAGGGAGCGTTACCGCAAATCAATCTCAAATTGCTCAAAACGCTTTTTCAGCAACTGGAAAAAGGCGTGCTCAACGGCAACGGAATTCAGGCATTGCAGCAGCAGTTTCTGGCCTTCGCCCGGCTGGAATCCATGCAGCGGGTGGCCGGCTTTGTGCAGAAATTCCTCAATACCGATATCGAGACGTTCAGCAAAAATCCACAATATTATATCGAAGAAAACCGGGATCGGGTGCTTTCGGTGCTGGATAAAACCATCAACTGGCTGGAAAAGCAGCGTGAATTGACGCAGAAAAAATATCTGTCGTTTGCCGATTACGAAGCGCTGGGCCGGAAAAAAGCGCCGCATTTCCATCTCGATCGCAAGCCAATTTACCAGGTGTTCGAATGGTATCAGGATCGGCTGGATGCCGAGGGCCTGTGGGATGAGCTGGATTTGACGCGTGAGGTGATCAATCTGCTCAGCGAGCGCAATCCCGAGCCGTACCGCTATGACATCGTGGTGTGCGATGAGGTGCAGGACCTGACCGATGTGCAGCACGAGCTGCTGTTTTACATCGTGCGTGATCCGCGCAACCTGATTCTGAGCGGCGATACCAAGCAGATCATCAATCCGAGCGGTTTTCGCTGGGAGGAGCTGAAGCGTCATTTTTACGAACGCGATTTGCCGGTGCCGGAAATCGCCTTTCTCAGCCTGAATTTCCGCAGCTCCGGCAGCATCGTGGAGCTGTCCAACATTCTTCTGGAGCTGAAGGCCAAATGGCTGGGCGTGCGGGCCGAGGAGCTAAAGGAGGAGTGGAAATACAAGGGCCGGCCGCCGATCATTGTCAACCGCGTGAGTGAGGAACGCATGCTGGAAAGCATGCAAATCACCGGCGCGCGCAAAACCATTCTGGTGCGCAATCCGCACGAGAAAGAACGCCTGCAGAAACTCCTCGATACCGAGCTCGTTTTCACCATCAACGAGGCCAAAGGGCTGGAGTTCGACACGGTGCTGTTGTGGAAATTCGCCAGCGATCTGGCCACCCGCGACGTGTGGAAGGCCATTTTGCAGGCAGCCGATCTGGATGTGCACCAGGCCAAAATCCGGCACGAGGTCAATCTGTTGTATGTGGCCATTACCCGGGCGCAGAAAGATTTGCTGGTTTACGATGGCGAGGAGCCGTCGCTCATCTGGCAGAGCGAGCCGATCCGCGATCATGTGTATCTCACCGAGGATATCGGCTACGTGGATGAAGTGTGGAATGTGGTTTCGACGCCGGAAGAATGGCGCGAGCAGGGCGACTATTTTTTTGAGCGCGAATATTACCGCGCGGCCATGGAGTGCTACAAAAACGCCGGCGACGAAGAAGCGCACCGCCGGGCGAAAGCGTTTGACGCGGAAAAACGACAGGATTGGAAGCTGGCGGCGCAAATGTTTGATGAAATCGGTGAGCGGGAAAAGGCGGCGACCTATTACGAACGGACCGGCAACTTCGCCCGGGCATTTGAGTTATGGCAAACGCTGGGCCGGAAAGAAGAAGCTCTTCGCTGCCGCATCGAGTTGCTGAAGAAAGACAAAAACTACGGTGAGCTGGCGAACATTTACCTGCGGCAAAAATACTACCCGCAGGCGTGCGAGATGCTGGAGCGGGACCGCCAGTATCGGAAGGCTGCGGAGGTAGCGACGAAATTTCTCAAAAACCCTGCAAAGGCCGCTGCTCTGTTTGAAAGAGCAGGTGACCATTCGCAGGCGGCCAGGCTGTACAAAAAATTGGGCGAGTGGGAAAAGGCCGCCACGCTTTATGAAAGAGCCGGAGAGACCGATGAAGCCATCAAATTGTGGAAAAAGCTCAAGCGCACCGACCGCCTGATGCGGCTGTATGAAAAAGTGCGGGATTACGAAGCGCTCTTGAGGATTTATGAGAAAAAGCGCGATCTGGATACGGCGGTGAAAATCCTGCGCAAAATGGGCGGTGAAACGGATTGGGTGGCGGAAGGCGACCGGCTGTTCGCGGCGCGAAAATATTTTCCGGCCCTGGTGCGGTACACCGCAGCCGGACACGCCCCCGGCCGGGCCGAGTGCCTGATGAAAATGCGCATGTATGAGGACGCGGCCAAATACTTCGAACAGGCGGGACAGACGTTCCGGGCAGGGGAGGCGTATCAAAAGGCCAAAAAATTTAAACAGGCGTACCTTTGTTTTCTGGCATCCGAAGAGGAGGCCCAGGCAGACTACAGCCGCGCAAAACGATTGCGCTGGAAACTTCTCCGGGAAGATCTGTTCGCTATTACAGAATATTTAGTCGACAAGAAAGACTATGCCCGGGCGAAAAAACATTTTCAAGTCACCGGTGATCCCACGATGGCCGGTGTCATGACCATTCTTTTAGGGAATGAGCAGGAAGCCTACGAAATCTGGGCCAATGCTACCTTGCATGATCCGGGTTTTTATGAATATTTGGCCGGAGTTTGTATGGAATTTAATTTGATCGACCAGGGTGCGCATTTTGTGCTGCATTATCAGGACAAAGCAGAGCGGGCCGTAGTCGAAGCCGATTTATGGACTGATAGGATCGCCTGCCCCAATCTGCTGACCATGATGGATGAATATTTCCGGCGGAAAGAGCGCAGTAAGGAAGAGTATCTGCTCTGGGCACGCTGTTTCGTGAACTACGGCTTGAATGAAATGCTCCACCTCAAGAAATTAACCTATTTCGTCAAAGCAGAAGCCTATGTTCACTATTTTCATCATTTTCTGGACCTGGTTTTGCGAAAGAGCGCGTACAGCAATTATAGAGAGAAGACTCCAGAAGACATTCTGGCAAAGCTAAAAAAGCAGTTCAATTCGGATCCCATTCTTACGGCCTTTCATGATTTCCTTGACGGATCGCTGGATCGATTCCATGCCTATCTGGATTCCACGGCTCCTGATGCTCGGAATTACTTCTTATTCCTGCTGGATGGCCGCTGTGAAAACGTCGACGATTTCGTTTCTTCATGGGATATCATGGTTATCAAGAAGTATTTCAGAGAAGTGAAAGCGAGTATTGAGAAGTGGTTGGCTCTGGCGCAATTGGCGGAGCGACACCAGATACGTCCGATTTTTGCAGCGGAAATCTACTTGCAAGCCGGAGCATATGAAGATGCCGCCCGGTTATTTGCAAAAGAAGAGGAGTATTCCAAAGCGGCCGGAAGCCTGGAAAAGGCCGGCAAATATAAGCAGGCCATTGCCATGTACGAAAAATCCGGAAAGAACAAGCAGAAGATCGCCCGTTTATACGAAAAACTGGGCCAATGGCGGGAAGCGGCGGAAATCTGGAAAGCATTGGGCAAACCCAAACAATATCAGCGCTGCATGAAGCATTCTGACATGCCGAATTTGTTTGATGGGGAGGAGAGTTGAGCGGAATTTTGTGCGTTCAAGAAATCAGTACAATAATCTGGAACGGAGGGGGAAACGTGCCAACCGGGTCATGATTTTCCCAAATCGGATAACGGCCGTCGGGGACCATTAGAAAGCGCCTCGAACCGGGGACAATTTCCCGGCGGTTGCGTCAGGCGGCAGTGAAGTTTTTCTCGCTTCGACTCAGGCTCTGTTCGCCATCATTCTTGCAGGTTAAAAAATTGGAAAATTTGCAATGGCGCGCAACCCGGGCGCCTTGTTTTTGCTCAAATAGTCCACGATCGCGGAAAACTGAAAGCGTTTGACCAGGGAAAGGCCGATGGAGTGCGCCTGCGGATTATCGAAAACTATTCTATAGGCCAGGGAGGGAGATTTCGATTCCAGTTCCTCCGAACTCCGGATTATGTAATCCGAGCGCAGGCGACCCTGCAGAAACAGGGCGATCGAAAAAGTTTTTTTGAACCTTCGTGTAATCGAAAAATAATAGAGGCATTCGATTCCCTCTTTGGTAATAGAAAATTCCTCTCGAACCCGGCGATGAAATCCAACACTCACGGAAGAAGTGATCCCCGTTTGTTGAAAATCTTTCTTGTACCGCAGGCTGATACGAAATTCACGGACTTTTTGTCGGACATATCGCATCAACAGGATTTTTGCAGCAGGCTCGAGTGAGAAATGATGGGTTTGATAACGCAGACCGGTCCACATAAAATAAGAGAGGTCGGCGCCATCCCTGGCGAGGGCGGCATTCACGTTCAATGTAGCAACGGCTGCGAACCGGTTCGAAATGTGGAAGGAGTGGAAGTATCCTCCGCCGATGACGAAGAGCCTGGGTCGTATCACGTCCGGAAAATAGATCGCCCCTTCGGCGCTCACCACTTCATTGGGATAATCGCGCTGAAAAACTTGATAAAACAAGTACGCGCATTTCTCGACTCCCTGTTCGAAATTCACCGAGTGGATAAACGCTGGAACCGAGAAGGATGGCCCACCTTTTTGAGGCTGTGCCCGGGCAAGGGGGATGGACAACAGAAAAAAAACGATCAGCACCTTAAGTGGATTTTTTACCGATACCATTCTGAATTCATCCCCTTCCGGCAGATCAGCCATCCGACCCCGCTCCCATGTGCGGCCATGGCCTGACGCCGGTCTAATTTTTCCACGCGAAGCGATAAAAAAGCCGCGCATTCGAGTAATCAGTGTAACACTTTTTCATAACAGAAATTTAAAATTGGTTAATTTCTTTTGCTCGAAAGGCTCTCCCCCCGTGTCGGAGTCTTTTGAGGAAAATAAATTTGACCTGTTAAAAAAGTGTCAGATGTTGCACTTCGAAATTGAATCCGCCTACTGAATAAACACGCTTAATACTCAGGCTCAAGTATGCTTCTGCTCACGCTTTCTACGCAAAATGGTGTCATATTGCACATTCTTCTTGGTCATAGCGCTAGAATTTCCACAAGATGGCGTTTCTCGCGTGCCTCATCAACAATTTTCTCAAGCTCTTGCGCAGTCTGATGGTTGATCCATGTTTCGCCACATTGAATGCAAATTTTAGCCTTGACATTTCGTACGACAACCACTCCTGTTCCTAAATCTACGCTATATGTCGTCTTACCTAATTCTTTGTGCCCACCACAGATTGGACAAAGACTTGAAGTTGTATTTTTTTTTCATTGTTTTCTTCTGGTTTTGTAATTTTTCTCGAAAACTTCCAGAGATGGCTCATAAGCAGCTATAATATAAACAATTTGATTGATTTTATCAAATGAAGCGAGCACGTGCAGTGTTTTTTTTCAATATATCCCAAAAATAATGTACTTGGATAAGGTCTATCTTCAGGATAACTTTCTATGAGCTCACCAAACATTAATACATTGAGAACATCATTTGCTTAATATTGCGTTCTGCCAACCGCTGCAAAGCATGTTTTCGCCATTCAATGTATCTAAGTCGAATCGCTTTGCGGAGCTCTTTAACAATGATTGATTCCAATTGAAATACTCACTTTGGTTCATGGCATATTGTTAAATACGCTCATGCACTTAAAGTAGTTGTCAGTTGCTTAACTATATGAAATTAAAAGAATTGCCGCTTATGCGAATAATAGAGGACCCGGCATAGCGAGCGAATCTCTCACTTG